>DAIQBG010000001.1:0-14749 GCA_036781265.1 Anaerolineales bacterium
CTCTACCTGCAAAGTGAGAAATGGTACACGCTTCAGTTGGGCTTGCGTCAGTTCGAGGCGGCGGCGGGTGGCTCTCCTGCCTGGCACTGGCTGATGGCAGCCAGCCTCATGGTCATGCTGCCTGTTTTGATCGTTTTTATAGCCTTCCAACGCTATTTCATCGAAGGGTTTAATTTCTCAGGATTAGCTGGCCGCTAAGAGATAAATCGAAGTTTCATAGAGGACCTCATTGTAATGACAACGAAGAGCAATAAAGAGATTCGTCAATATACGTCGGAAGCCTATCGCTTGACCTTTCTCGAAGACCGACCCTTTGTACGTCTCCATTCCCCACAGGGTGAGCCGCTGGCAGATTTATTCATCCCATCCAGTGTTCATTCCCTGGAAGGTCGTGACGATACAACGCGGCTCGGGGAGTTGGAAGTTGATGAACAACCCGGTGTTACCACCTTTGTCCTTCATGCGCAGAGCTCTCTATGGAAGTCCAAACGCTATCACTTTCGCTGCTTTCCGCACCGGTTTACCTACCATGTAGAAATCGAAGGGGAAGGTCAGCTGGCGGAGGTGAATTACTTTGGGGGCTATTATTCTGCGCAGCCGCGCTGGGGATCGGGATTTTTCTGGTCAGGACAACACTTTCTATCAGGGTTTAATCCGGAGCCGAACGCGGATGAGATGAACTACTTCTCGTCCCAGTCCCATGTCCATATCGATCTCATGGGAGTACCCCTGCCAGGCAGGAAAGACTGGTTCTTCACGCCCGTGCCTTTCTGTTTCGCCATGCAATTGCCGCAGGGTTGGCTGGCTCTGGGCGTTGAAGCCCAGCCGGGACAGTATCGCTGGACCGAATATGCCTATCACGGCAAGCTGGAAGCCTTTCATCTCTCGCTTGCCTATGATGGTCAGACGGCGGTCAGCGGGTCGTATCAACTGCCTGCTATCGGGTTTGACTTTGCAAGTGATGAATACGCTGCACTGCAAAGGCACGTGGCAGAGGTATCGCTGCATCAACCCGAGTCTGTTCAAGACGCTCGCAGGCAGCGGCCGACACCCGCGTGGTGGCAGACGCCGATCTTCTGTGGGTGGGGAGCGCAGTTCCACCTGGCTGTCGCTCAGGGTGGACGCGCTTCCGAGTATGCCCGGCAGGATGTATACGTGCAGTTTCTCCAGGCATTGGAAACAGCACAAGTAGACCCCGGCATCGTCGTTCTGGATGATAAATGGCAGTTAGGCTACGGCGAGAACTATGTGGATGAAAGTAAATGGCCGGATTTACCCGGTTTTATCTCGCAGCAGCATGCCCGTGGACGTAAGGTTCTGCTCTGGTTGAAAGCCTGGGATACGGAGGGCTTACCAACCGAAGAATGTATCACCAACGCGGCCGGGCTGCCGCTTGCCTGCGATCCTTCCAGTCCCGCGTATGAGCACCGTCTGCGAGCCAGCGTACAGCGGATGATCTCTACGGTTGGATATGATGCGGATGGATTCAAGATTGATTTCACCGCTCGCATTCCATGCGGTCCCGGCTTGAACATCCAGGGCGATACCTGGGGGCTTGAGTTGATGCGTCGGTATTTGTCGATCCTGCACTCGGAAGCCAAGCGAATCAAACCAGATGCCTTAATCATGGCGCATACTCCGCATCCGTACCTGGGAGATGTGGTAGATATGATCCGGCTCAACGACCTTAACCCGGATAAGGCGATCAATCCGGCGATGATCCACCGCGCCCGGGTCGCTTCCATTGCTTGTCCGAGGGTGATCATCGATACCGATAACTGGCAAATGCCCGATAAGGCTGCCTGGCGCGCGTACACAAGTTTGCAGCCAGAATTAGGAGTGCCATCGTTATACTATGCAACGCATGTCGATGCGACTGGAGAGGCGTTCGACGCGGAAGATTATCGATTAATTCGCGAGTCCTGGGCCCTTTTTCGTGAAAAAGGTAAACTGGCAATGTCAGGCGGAGCCGAGCTGCATCGGAATGAAGAAGCCGGGGGAGTCCCGATTCATCCGTTTCTTCCCGCAGAAGGATAGGCAATGCCTACAGTCAAGATTGTAGAGAAAAAAATCTGGGTGGACGATCTGGCAATCCCGCTTCTCAGTGGGGAGGTCCATTACTGGAGGCTCGATCCCGCCAACTGGCAGCCCGTTCTGAGGCGTGTGCGAGAAATGGGTTTGCAAGTGATCGCCACATATGTCTGCTGGGATTTCCACGAGCTGGAACCTGGTCGCTATGACTTTCGCGGCGAGACTGACCCGCGCCGGAATTTGCTTGGCTTTCTAGATGTATTGACCGCCGAGGGATTCTGGATCATCCTGCGCCCAGGACCCTATATTTACAGCGAGTGGCGCAATAACGGCGTACCAGATGACGCCGCCAGGTTGCACCGCCTGGAATTGGGATTTCAAAGGCGTGCCCAACCCTACATGCGAGCGGTGGTCGATGCCGTGTGTCCCTATCTGGCGACCAACGGCGGACACATTATCCTGTGGCAGGCGGAAAACGAGATCGACCCCTGGGCGCACTGGTACACCGAAGAGCTTGGGCTCGGGGAAAAGATCGGTCCCTTCCACGATTTTCTGCGGGAATATTATGGGGATGTGGACAGCCTGAATGCTACCTGGGGGACAGCGTATGCTTCCATCGAGGAGGCGCGCGCAGTCTCTGAGATGTTCCCGGCTCGACCTCACCTGATGCGCTGTTATCTCGACGTGACCCGCTTCCAGCACTGGTATGTGACTCGCGTCGCAGACTGGGCGGTCAAGATCTATCGTCAGTACGGAGTCGATATTCCCATCTACTTGAATGCGTATAGTGGTGTCTCGATCCAACCCTGGGCAGAATTCGAATCTCTTGCCGACCTGGCTGGACCGGATATCTATCCTTCGCGGGAATTATCCCTTCATACCGATGAACATCGAAAGTTTATGGAAGCGGTTCGTTATACCCGTACCTATTCCCGCCTGCCTTACATTCCAGAATTCGAGGCCGGAATCTGGCACGACTGGCTCGGCGATGTGGGCAGCCTGCCTCCTAACCATTACCGGATGATCTGCCTTTCTGCTTTGTTGGCGGGCGCAGCTGGATGGAACTGGTACATGCTGGTGAACCGTGACAACTGGTACCAGTGTCCGATCAACGAGTGGGGACGCACCCGTCCGGACATATTCGAGGCGTTCGCTCAAGTGACAACTCTTTATCACCAGATTGATCCTGCCTCCCTCGCCAAGCAAACAAACGTCGCGGTGACGTTCGATCCATTACAACGTGGTACAGAGCGCCCGGGGCAGGAGCTGCTCCAGGCGCTGTATCACGCAGATATTGACTACGAGTTCTACGATGTCAATCGTGACATGTGCGAGCAGCCGGTCCTGTTCTATGCGGGCGGCGACTGGCTCTCCGTAGCAGGACAGGAGCATCTGAGATCCTATGTCGAGTCCGGCGGGCACCTTGTCTGCCTCGGTATCTACCCGCGCCTGGATGATCACCTGCACCCATTGAACTTGCTCGGATTCAAGGAGCCGCCGGGAATGATCAGTGGCTCACCCGGAAAATTGTGGCTGGATATTCCCGGCGGTGCCGTCCAGAGCCGTTGGGCATTCAATTACTCCGAAACGCCCGGGACGCCTATTCTTGCAACACGCCGGGCGCCGGGCAATCAGACATCTGAGGAGCTGAGTCTGCAGATGGGCTTGCAGGCAGGCACCCAGTACACCATCGGGTACACCGAACGGCGTGGGAAGGGTCAGATGACTGTCATCGGCCTGGTGCCTACTCCAGGTTTGGTGCTCGCATTGGCGGATTTCCTCAGCTTACGCCTCCCCGGGCGTTCGCTCACGCCTCAGGTTTCCACAGCTTTCTATCATCGTGCCGGAGAATACTACCTGTTCGCAGTCAATTACGGGAATGAAGATAAGACAGCCGAGGTTATCCTTCTTGATGAAGAATTCATGATGTTCCCGTCGTTGCAGGCTCAAAACCTCATCAATGGACAGGAATGGACGATCGATCTGCGAGAGTCCGGTCATCTAACCTTCCTGCTGCCGCGTAAAGACGGTGCGGTGATTAAGCTGGGAGCGGTGCAGCCATGACCAGGCTTGCCGTCATCCATACGACGCCTGCAACAGTAGAGCCTATGAAGGCCCTTGCTGCCGAAATCTTGCCCGGCAGCGAAGTGATCAATTTTGTTGATGATTCGATCTTACCTCAGCTGGGGCGGAACGGCGGAGACCTGGCCGAAGTCGAAGAGCGATTAGTTCATTATGCGCGCTTCGCCGAACAGGCGGGCGCGCATGTGATCCTCGAAGCCTGCTCCTCCGTCGGAGAAGTGGTCGCCAGGATGCAGTCCTCCGTGTCCATCCCGATTGTGCGGATTGATGAGGCCATGGCGGAGCAGGCAGTGCAGCGCGGAGAGCGCCTGGGTGTGGCCGCCACGCTGCGTACCACACTGCAACCCACAATACGTCTCCTGCAAGCAAAAGCGCAGACGGAAGGAAAGCAAATCGAAATTACCCCTCTCCTGATCGACGGCGCGTATCAAAAATTGATGACCGGAGACCGCGAAGGGCATGATGACCTGCTGGTCGAAAATTTGCAGGAGCTCGCGTCCGCCGTGGAGGTGATCGTCCTGGCACAGGCGTCCATGGCGCGTGTGCTGCCTCGCTTACCCGCCGCCGATCGGGAAAAGGTGCTGGTGAGTCCGCGGCTTGCGATGGAACGCGTGAAGAATGTGGTCGATTCTCTTTCTCTCGCAGACGCTACGGGCTAAAGACAACGGGTTGGGCAGCCGCAATGACGATCCTGGCGATTGATATTGGTACCACTCACTGTAAAGCCGGGCTATTTGCGCTGGACGGGACAGCCCTACGGATCGCCAAGCGTCCTATGTTGACTCAGCGTGCTGCGACCGGGGAGGCATATTTCGACCCTGAAACGTTATGGGCAACGGCGGCTGCGGTGATCCGAAAAGCTGCGACGGCCGGCCCGGTTGCAGCCATTGGTATCGCCAGCATGGCGGAAACCGGACTACTGGTGGATCGCCGGACGGGTGCTGCCCGTTCGTTTTTTGTTCCCTGGTTCGATACCGCCGCTCAGGCTCAGGCTGACTTCATTCGTAGCCACTCCAACCCCCTGGAGCGTTATCTCAGAACGGGCTTGCGCGCCAGCTTCAAGTGCAGCCTGGCGAAAGTGCTCTGGCTTCGGGCGCGGGACGAACGCTTAGTCGATGGCGCGATCTGGCTCTCGGCAGCCGATTACATTGCCTATCGGCTGACCGGCAAGTTTGGGACGGATTGTTCTCTGGCTGGTTATACCTTTGCTTTCCGTGTCGACCAACGAGCCTGGGATACCGAGTGGCTGCGTGAATGGGATCTCAATCCGGATCTATTCCCGCCTGCAAACCCGAGCGGGATGCCGATCGGAAGTCTGCTGCCGGATGTGGCGGCTTCGCTTGGCTTGCCCACAGGAACCCCTGTGGCGATCTGCGGCCATGATCACGTAACTGCTGCATTTGCGATGAACGTGACGTCCCCGGGCAGAGTGTTCAACTCGATGGGCACAGCAGAAACTCTCCTGGGCGCCTTGCCGGCGCGGGCCCTGACGGAGGATGACTTCGATTCCGGGTTGATCTATGGCTGTCATGTGGCAGCCGGATGTGCCTATTGGCTGGGAAGCCTCTCGGCTTCAGGCGGCTCTGTGGAATGGTTGCGGGCGCAGCTGGGGTCAAAACCGCTTTCCTATAGTGAAATCGACGCATTGCTGGCAAGCGCTCCGGCGGAGCCCACAGGAATTTTATATTTTCCCTATCTCGTTGGCAGCGGCCCACCGCACACAGACCCTCTGATGCGCGCTGCATTTGTCGGGCTTTCGGCCTCCCACGGGCGCGCCGACTTGCTGAAGGCTGTCCTGGAGGGCACAGTCTATGAGATTGAATTCATTCGCCAGGCTGGTGAACATATCACTGGCCAGCCTATTCCTGCTCTGGTGGCTGCCGGTGGAGGGACGCGCAATCGACCCTGGCTGCAGATCAAGGCAGATATCTCCGGCTGTCGAATTGAAGCCTCCGCAGAACCCGAGGCTACTCTCCTGGGCGCGGCGCTTGTCGCTGGGGTAGGGAGTGGGTTGTATGCCAGTGAGGCAGAGGCATTCGATGGACTTCGGCTGAAGCCGGTTGAGGTCTTCCTGCCAGATGCTGAGCGCCATGCGGTCTATTGTCGCCTGTATGAGCAAGGTTATTTGCGCTTGCAGGAGGCCTTAAGCCATCACTTCAATGGAAACAACAAAGAGCTTGTCGAATATGAATGATCGTCCACCTCATTTGAAGACCCTGAAAGAAGTTCTCTCTGCTGCCGAGCGCGGCCGCTACGCGGTCGGATCCTTCTCGCCGCGCACGACAGCGCTGATCAAGCCGGTCCTTTCCGCCGGGCAGGCCGCGCGCTCACCCCTGATCGTCCAGATCTCACAAAAAGAGCTCAAGCGTTATCAGATCAGCCCGGCTCGTTTCGCGCAGGAATTCTTTGCTCAGCTTGAGTCGGAGGGCATCAGCGTGCCTGTTGTCCTCCATCTTGACCATACCAAAGAGTTGGCCGTCATTCAGGCTGCGATTGCTGCTGGCTTTACTTCCGTGATGATCGATGCCTCCGAAAAGCTATTGGAGGAAAATATCGCCATCACTCGAGAAGTGGTCGAGCTTGCACACGCTGAGGGTGTTTCGGTGGAGGCAGAGCTGGGCCGCATCGGAACAACCGATTTTGTAGAGACCGAGAGTGATGAAGAGCTGTATACCAAGCCAGAAGAAGCCGAGCGCTTTGTCCGTGAAACCGGCGTGGATGCCCTGGCTGTCTCAGTAGGCACAGCCCATGGCGTGTACACCGTCCGCCAGCCAAAGATAGACCTGCCGCGACTGCGCGCCATTCGCGCCCTCACGCCGGTTCACCTGGTCTTGCACGGTGGCTCCGGCGTCCCCGCAGAAATGATGCAGGCGGCGATCCAGCTGGAAAACGGTGGGGTCAGCAAAGTCAATATCGCCACCGACCTGGAGCTGGCCGCGCTGGGCGCGATAAACCGCGAGAGCCATTTGACGGATGCCGAAATGAATGCTCTTTCGCCGGAGCAAATAGAGCTAGCCCGGCGCGCCGTTCAGCAAACCGTAACCGACAAAATGAATAATTTCCTCAGGAGCAGTGGCAGGGCGGATGGAAACTGAGTTGGTCCAGACTGCTCGCGCCCATGCTGAGCGCATTCTGCTTCACAATGGGGTCGAATTAGGTCTGCTCGGTTCACACCAGGCGTATCAACAAGTCTGGGCGCGCGACAGCATGCTTTGCGGCTTCGGCCTGTGGCTGACACAGGCTGCCGAAGGACCTGCGATTCATGCTCGTTCGCTTAATACTCTGCGCCGTTTTCAGAGTCCGCTTGGCAAGATTCCCCACAATGTGGGAATGACCGGGGTGGCGGATCCAGCCCTGATTGCCCACGGCGGCTCATTAGGAGGCGCTCTCCAAGAGAGTATCGCAGTCGAGGATACGATTCACGCCGGGTGTGTGGATGGCAACCTCTGGTACATCATCGGGCAATACTATGATTTCAAGCTGCGCCACGACCTTGGGGTTCTGCGAGCAGCCTGGCCGAGTCTGGAGAAAGCGTTGTTGTGGTTGCGTTACCAGGACTCCAATGAGTGCGGGCTGCTCGAGGTGCACGAAGCGATGGACTGGGCGGACTTGCTCGCCAATCGTTATAACGTCTTGTATGACAACGTGCTTTACTTTGCAGCCTGGCAGTGCATGGGATATATGGCAGCCGCGCTTGAAAATGACGCAGACACATTTTTTCAGAATGCGAAAGATGTGCAGGGCAAGGTCAACCGTTTGCTATGGGTGGGTCCGGAAGAACCAACCGATTACGATTGGGTCCGCCAGGAGCGTAAAGAATGGTTGTATCCGCGCCGGCGAGTCGAAACGGAGCTGGTGGAGCGGCCCTTCTACCTGCCGTATATGGCCTTCCGCGATTATGCCGATCGCTTCGACACGCTGGGCAACCTGCTGGCGATCCTCTTCGGTGTGGCCGACAGGCGAAAGGCTGACAAGATCCTGGACTATATCCAGGGCTGCGGACTCGATGATCCGTTTCCGGTCCGGGCTCTCTATCCACCGGTGCAACCCGGCGAAACAGACTGGCGCGAATATTACCGGGTGCGAAATCTCAATCAGCCGCATCACTACCATAACGGCGGAGCCTGGCCCTTCCTTGGGGGAGTCTATGTGGCGGCCTTGGTACAGGCGGGCAGATTGGAACAAGCACGCTGCCAGCTGGACAAATTGACCGCTATGGTGCGTCTGGGCAAATTAGAAGAATGGGAATTTAACGAATGGTTTCATGGACTGTCCGGCAGGCCCATGGGCTATGCCGGGCAATCCTGGTCGGCAGCCATGTACTTATTTGCTGCCGATGCTGTGGAGCAGCGCCGCGTGCTGATTTTCAATGAACAACAAGGGTGGTTATTATGAGAGATCGTCATTCATCGAGGAAAACATGTTTACCCACATCACCGATCAACTCTATCTGTTTCATGATACCTGTAATGTGTACGTTCTTTGTTCCGGGAGCGAAGCCGTGTTGGTGGATTTCGGCAGTGGCGACGTACTCGACCACCTGGTCGAGATTGGCGTGGAACGAGTGACCGATGTCTTGATGACGCATCATCACCGCGATCAGGGCCAGGGTCTGGCGCGCGCCGCTCAAATGGGGATCCGCATCTGGGTCCCGCACGCGGAACAGGACCTGTTCCACAGCGTGGATGCTCACTGGCAAGCTCGTGAGCTCTATCAAAACTACAACGTCCGGCAGGATCGGTTCTCGTTGCTCCAATCGGTTCCCGTCCATGGGACATTGCAGGATTACGAAAACCGCGAGCTTGGCGCCGCCTGCTTTACCGTTCTTCCCACGCCTGGTCATACAACCGGCTCGATCAGTCTGCAGGTCGAGCTGCAGGGACGCAATATCCTTTTCTGCGGCGACCTCATCGCGGCCCCGGGGAAGGTCATCAGCCTGTCGGCTACCCAGTGGACATACAATGGCGCCGAGGGCGTGGCTGCCAGCCTGGCATCCCTGCTTGACCTGCAAGATCGAAAGATTGACTTGCTCCTACCTTCGCACGGCGAGCCCATCCACGATCCACAGACTGCGATAGGTCTCCTCGTGAGTCGGTTATGGGAACTGCTACAGCACCGTAAGCAAAATCTGCGTCTTCTCCTCTTGCGCCAGTGCCCGTATCAGCCGGTCTTGCCCGTTGGCAAAGGATATGATGGAAAGGGAACCCCTCATCTTTTGATGCACGGCGCCAGTATGGCGAACACGTATGTGCTTCTCTCAGAAAGCCGAAAAGCCCTCTTCATCGATTTCGGTTATGACTTTGTCACCGGTATTCCAGCCGGCAGTGACCGCGCTTCGCGTCGTCCCTTGCTGTACACTTTACCGGCCTTGAAAGAACAATTCGGTGTGCAGAAGATTGACGTGGTCCTTATCACTCATTATCACGACGACCACGTGGCTGGCTGCAACCTCCTGCGCCAGGTGGAAGGGACGGAAGTCTGGGCAGCCGAAAACTTTGCCGACATCCTGGAACACCCGGCTCACTACGATCTCCCCTGTCTCTGGTTCGACCCTGTTCCTGTGGATCGCTGCCTGCCGCTCAACCAGACGATCTTCTGGGAAGAATACACACTGCGGCTCCATCCTTTGCCGGGTCATACGCGCTACGCCGTTGCCATAGAGTTCGAAGTTGATGGTCTGCGCGTGCTTGCCACAGGAGACCAATATCAGGGAGACGATGGTCTCTCGTGGAATTACGTCTACCAGAACCGCTACGCCATCGGAGATTATGCAGCCACAGCTAAAATGTATCAGCGAATCAACCCGGACCTGATCCTGTCAGGACACTGGCAACCCCTGCAGGTGACGCCTGAATATCTACTGAAAATTGCTGCAGACGCGGAAGCACTCGATCGTCTGCATTATGAACTACTGCCCGAGACACCCGACCTCGGGGCAGAGGGATTCATTGCCCGCATTGTGCCATACCAGGTAACTGCCCGCGCGGGGGAGATCGTTAAGATCGAGGTTGAGATTCGGAACCCGTTCCCTCAGGCAGAGGAATCGATCGTTCGACTGGTCGTGCCCCAAGGATGGGAGACGACGCCCAATATCCAGGTTCTTGCAATTTCCGATAGCTGTCAGCTTTCCTTCGATGTCACCCCGCCTTCCGGTCTGGTTGTTCGTCGTGCCCGTATTGCGGTAGACATCACGATCGCCGGGCAGCGCTTCGGCCAGCAAGCGGAAGCACTGGTTACAGTAGCTCCGCAAGATTCCCTATGATTGGCAGACAGAACCTAAGGCAATCAGCCCATCTCCTCCCGATATACTCTTGCCTTTTGCTGCCGGTATTGGTGCTTTCGGCTTGCGCTCCGGCTTCAATACCAACGCACTCCCCGATGCCCACATCTGGCACGTTTACCAATCCCGTGCTCGATCAGGACTTCCCGGACCCGGATGTTTTGAAAGTAAATGAAGTCTATTACGCCTACGCCACCAATGGCAACGACACCAATATCCAGGCCGCCCGCTCGACAGACCTGGTCCACTGGGATGTTCTGGAGGATGCATTGCCGGAGTTGCCCGCCTGGGCAGTGCAAGAATTCGGCTGGGCCTGGGCGCCCGAGGTCTTTAGCCCGGATAAAGGCGAGTATGTCATGTACTATACTGCGCGTTTTGCCATCGGCTTCGATGGCACCCAGTGCATCGGCGTTGCCACCAGCGATGACCCCGATGGACCCTTTGTTTCGTCCAGGTCCGATCCATTTATCTGCCAGACGGACCAGGGTGGCTCCATCGATCCGAGCTCCTTCGTGGACAGCGATGGTCAGCGCTATGTCCTCTGGAAGAATGATGGCAATTCCAGCGGGTACGAGGTCTGGCTGTATATCCAACCGGTTTCCGAAGACGGTTTAACTCTCCAGGGAGAACCGCGCCGGTTGCTCACCGTTGACCAGCGCTGGGAGGGCATCCTGGTCGAGGCGCCTACCTTGTGGCTTCATGAAGACAAATACTATTTGTTCTACTCCGCCAATGCGTATAATGACAGGCGCTACGCCGCCGGCTATGCCGTTGCAGACGATATTTTTGGTCCTTACATCAAGGCTGAGGCGCCGCTGCTGGAAACGGACCTGGCTGCCGGGCTGGTTGGGCCTGGCGGGCAGGATGTCCTGGTAGGACCGCGTGGCGAGACCTGGATTCTCTTTCACGGCTGGTCGCCTGAAGGTTACCGGCGCCTGTATCTGGCGCCCCTGGACTGGGAGTCAGGCCAACCGACCCTCGAATTGGAGGGTAGAAATCCTTTACCTTTGCCATGAGTCAGAGGTGACTACAAAGCTCCCTGACAAACCAATTTACACTTAATGAATGTTGCAGGAAAACACTTTGAAAACACGTACACTTCACATGATCGGTAACGCCCACATTGACCCTGTCTGGCTATGGCAGTGGCAGGAGGGCTTCCACGAGGTCAAAGCGACGTTCCGCTCGGCGCTCGACCGGATGAAGGAATATCCCGACTTTATCTTTGTTGCCAGCTCCGCCGCGTTCTACGAATGGGTGGAGCAGTCGGACCCGGCGATGTTTGCCGAGATCCGGCAGCGCGTAGATGAAGGCCGCTGGGGCATCGTCGGCGGCTGGTGGGTGGAGCCAGACTGCAATATCCCGGCGGGGGAGTCATTCGTGCGGCACGGATTGTATGGACAGCGCTATTTTAAAGAGAAGTTTGGCGTGATTGCCAGGACCGGTTTCAACGTGGATAGCTTCGGTCACGCCGGCACGCTGCCGCAGATACTCAAGAAGAGCGGGCTGGATTATTATGTCTTCTTGCGCCCAATGCCTCACGAAAAAGGGTTGCCCGGGCGCCTGTTTTGGTGGCAGTCGGACGACTACTCGCGCGTGCTGGCGTTCCGCATCCCGTTCGAGTATCTCTCCTGGGGCAAGGATGTGGAGATTCACGCCCGTCGCTGCGCCGACGAAATGAAAGCTCCGGTGGACGAATTCATGTGCTTCTATGGCGTTGGCAACCATGGCGGCGGCCCTACCATTGCCAATCTCGAGAGCATCCATTGCCTGGATGCCGATCCCGAATTCCCGGCGCGTCTCGTCTGTTCCACGCCTGAGGCGTTCTTCAAAGCTGTCGAAACAAAGGGCTGGCCGATCCCGGTCGTTCAGAGCGAGCTGCAGCACCATGCCAGCGGATGTTATGCGGCGCATTCCGGCATAAAGCGCTGGAATCGCCAGGCGGAGAACCGGTTGCTGGTAGCAGAAAAGCTGTCGGTTGCGGCGGGGACGTGGATCCAGAAATCAGAGAGTCATCAGAATGAACTTACCCGCGCCTGGAAGCATGTGTTGTTCAACCAGTTCCACGACATTATGGCTGGCACCAGCCTGGAAGCCGCCTACGACGATGCCCGCGATGCTTACGGTGAAGCGCTCACCATTGCCGGACGCGCCTTGAATCAGGCAGCGCAGTCCATTGCCTGGAACATTCGCATCCCGCAGGAAGACGATGCCCGTCCGCTGGTCGTCTTCAACCCGCTGACCTGGCCGGTAAAAGCCCATGTCGAAATCGAATCCTCCCGTTTGAAACCAGATATGGTTCTCATGGATGAATCTGGAGCGATCATCCCGCACCAGGCAGTTCAGTCCACGACAACTGCCGGTCGTGACCGCCTCAGTTTCCTGGCCGATCTTCCCGCCCTGGGCTACCGCACGTATCGGCTGCTCTTATCTTCAGAGGGCGCGCAAGCCGGCCAAATACCGGTCGGGGTGGAGCTATCAGACCATGTCCTGGAGAACGACCGCTTGCGATTAGAGTTCGATCCTGCCATCGGCTGTATCGTCAGTCTGCGAGATAAGCGTGATGGGATCGAGGTCTTTTCGGGACCCGCGTCGGCGCCGGTGGTGCTGAACGACCCCGCCGATACCTGGGGACATAATATCTTCAAGTGGGATGAGGTGGTCGGTACTTTCAAAGCCGAATCGGTCCGCCTGGTGGAACATGGACCGGTCAAGTCGGTCATCCGCGTGACCAGTAGCTATGGCTCATCAAAGCTAGTGCAGGACTTTGCCATGTATCCTGATCGGGATCAGATCGACGTCAGCGTGATGGTGGATTGGCACGAAAAACTGAAGATGCTCAAGCTGCGCTTCCCGGTCAATGTCAAGTTTATGAAGATCACCCACGAGACTCCCTACGGGCATACGGAACGTTTTGCGAACGGGGAAGAGGAGCCAGGACAATCCTGGGTGGATGTCTCTGGCGTGTCTCGTGATAAAGAAATCCCCTATGGCTTTAGCCTGCTGAACGATAGCAAATACAGCCTGGATGTGAACGTGCGTGACATCGGCCTGACCGTGTTGCGCAGCCCAGCCTATGCTCACCATATCCCGGCTGTCCTGGAGGCGGATCAGCAGTACGCCTTTATTGATCAGGGAATTCAACGCTTCCAGTACACATTATTCCCACACGCAGGGAGCTGGGAGAACGCCGGCACGGCGCGCCGGGCCGCCGAACTAAACCAGCCGCCGGTCGCGCTGTTTGGGACGTTCCATTCGGAAGGCAAGCTGCCGCAGTCTGATTCATTCATCTCGGTCGAGCCCCAGAATCTGATGGTCACCGTTCTAAAGGAGGCAGAGGACGGCGACGGTTGGATACTGCGCGCCTACGAGAGCAGTGGAGCTGCAGTGCATGCCTGCATCCAGCTGCCCGCGCTTGGACGCACCATTGAGTCGGATTTTGGCCCTGCCGAAATCAAGACCTTCCACATCCCGGTCGACCCGACGCAAGCAGTGACGGAGAGGAACCTGTTGGAGTGGCTGGATGAGTAAAAGCATATCGCTCAACGGTAGTGACTGGCTTTTCAAAGACTTCTACGGCGAGGACTGGCGCTGGCGCGGCTCGCATCTTCCGGGCAGCGGCGACAGGCGTCACTGGCGGACCGGTACCGTCCCGGGCTGCCCCCATTATGATTTGTGGAAGCTGGGAGAAATCCCTGATCCCTATATAGACCGCAACAGCCTGTTCAGTGAATGGATTCCACAGCGCACCTGGCTTTATAAGAAGTCCTTCATCGTCGGCGAAGAGATCAAGGGCAAACGTATCCAGCTTCACTTTGAGGGCGTGGATTATCAGGCAGAGTATTTCTTGAACGGGGAAAGCCTGGGCAAGCATGCCGGGATGTTCACGCCCGTCGTGTTCGAAATCACTGATAAGCTTTACTATGAGGCAGAGAATATCCTGGCAGTTGTGATCGAGCCTGCACCCATAGAAGAGCCGCAGGTGGGTCGTACCAGCCGTGTAAGGACAGTTAAGACCCGCATGAATTACTGGTGGGACTTTTGCCCGCGCATGGTTCACCTCGGTATTTGGGACGAAGTCTATCTGGAAATCACCGGTCCGGTCCGCCTGGACGATGTTTTTGTGCGCCCACAGCTGGAGCAAAACTTTCAGCGTGCCAATATCTTTGTCACCGTTGCGTTAAGTTCGTTGATTCCAACTTCAATAGATCTAGAAGTGATCTTGCGGCATAGAGGCATGATCATCACGAGGGAGAGGATGCATCACAGGCTGGAAGAAGGCTCAAATCGCCTCCAGACTTGCCTGGAAATCGTAGACCCTTGCCTGTGGTGGCCAAATGGCAGTGGAGAACAAGA
>DAIQBG010000001.1:14849-16742 GCA_036781265.1 Anaerolineales bacterium
GCGCACGTGAACTTGCTGCGGATCTGGGGCGGGGGGCTGATCGAAAAGGAAGCTTTTTACGAGCAATGCGATCGCCTGGGTATTATGGTCTGGCAGGAATTTATTCAGTCCAGCTCCGGTATTGACAACATCCCTTCGACCTCTCCCGAATACGTTCAGCTGGTGGCGGACGCCGCTGAGAAAATTGTCCCTCGCAAGCGCAATCACCCCTCCTTGGTGATCTGGTGCGGGGGCAACGAGCTCAGCGGTGAGATGGAGTTGCCGCTGAATAGTACGCATCCTGTTTTGGCTGCGCTCAAAACCATCGTCGAGCGATTGGACCCCGACCGCCTCTGGCTGCCCACATCGCCATCCGGTCGTGTCTTCGGCAATACCCTGGAGCTGATAGCCAAAGATCCAGGGGCTCTACATGACATTCATGGTCCCTGGGAATACCAGGGCGCGACCGAGCATTACGCGCTTTACAATCAGGGGACCTCGCTTCTGCATAGCGAGTTTGGCGTCGAGGGCATCACCAACCTCCGCACGCTGAATGCCACGCTCAAGAAGGAGTACCAGTGGCCGGCGGACCTCGATAATCCCTACTGGTTTCACCGAGGTGCCTGGTGGGTCAAGCGACCGATGTGGGACAAAACTTTCGGAGAATTAAAAAGCATAGAGGAGTTGGTCCACGCCACACAATTCACGCAAGCCGACGGCTTGCGCTACGCCCTGGAGTCGGATCGGCGGCGCAAGTATCACAACAGCGGCACGCTGCCATGGCAGTTCAATGAACCCTATCCCATGGCAGCCTGCACATCGGCAGTGGATTACTACGCCCGGCCCAAGCCTTCCTATTACATGGTGCGCCGCGCTTATGCTCCGATGCTCGTTTCAGCCAGATTTGCGACCTCAGCCTGGGGGGATTGGGAACAGTTCGAGGCAGAAGCCTGGATTAGCAATTCACAAGAGCGACCTTTTTCGGAGATCACTCTCCAGACGCGCCTCCTGGGAACGGACGGCAGAGTTTACGCAGAGCAGGCTGAGGCCGTCTCGTTTGGCGCGAACTGCTCGGCAAGCCTCACAACATTCCAGGAATCCCTTTCGGCCGTCCCGGAAGAGGTGTTCTTTCTGGATTTACAGATGTTCACTTCCGAGGGCGCGGCTCTATGCCACAACCGATATGTCTTCAGCCGCACCACGACCCTGGCTCCTCTGCTGGCGTGCGCTCCCACAACCCTGCAGGTCAAGTCGGCTGGCAATGATACCGAAAGCAGCCTGACTCTGATCAACAGCGGCAAAACTTCGGCGATGTTCGTCTGGCTGGAGGATGCGCGCGACTTGACTGCACCGGGCTATGCCTATTTCGATGATAACTACTTCTGTCTCCTCCCCGGGGAAAGTCGCACCGTGACGGCGACATGGACAGACGTGCCTGTGGGTGAGCGGAAACTGGAAATCTCATGTTGGAACACGGACCCGATTCGTCTCGACTTTTCGCTCGATGGAGGCGCCTGAAATGGACATGAGCGATGCTCGCAAAAGCCTTCAGGCCGCCGGTCGTTACATGCTCGAAAATGACCTGGCCTGGGGCACCGCCGGGAACGTCAGCGTCCGCCTCAGCCCGGATCGCTATCTCATCACCGCCAGCGGTACGCGCCTCGGGGAGCTGGCAGATGACGATTTTGTGGAATGCTCTTTCCAGGGGCCCTTCTCGAAAACTCGCAAACCCTCCAAAGAAACGCCAATGCATCGCGCCATTTATGAACAGCGCCCTGAGATCGGAGCGGTCTTGCATGCCGCGCCATTTTACAGCACCCTGGTTGCCTGTGTAGATATCCACGTTCCGGCAGATCTGTTTATCGAAGATATGTATTACCTCGAGCGCATGGAACACGTTAGCTACTTCCATGC
>DAIQBG010000001.1:16842-155821 GCA_036781265.1 Anaerolineales bacterium
TTATCGAAGATATGTATTACCTCGAGCGCATGGAACACGTTAGCTACTTCCATGCAGGTTCTTCGGAGCTCGGGGAGGCTGTGCGCACAAAAGCCCGGGAGGCGAATATCTTGTTTCTGGACAATCATGGTGTCCTGGTCTACGATACCTCCATTCAAGAGGCGCTCATGGGGTTGCAGACACTGGAGGTTGTTTGCCGCATGGCGATCACGGCGCGCAGTGCGGGGCTCAATCTGCGTCCGTTGCCGTCTTCCACGGTGCAGGATTTTCTGGTGAATTCAGGTTACCGGCCGCGACGGGAGTGGCCAATATGAAGATGGGAGTCGTAGCCGACGATGTGACCGGCTCCAACGACATCGGCATCATGTTTGCCAAGTATGGTTACTTGACGCACATCTATTCTTTTGAAAGTGTGGTCAAATTTGCCATCTCAAACTCGGATCTGAGTGCGCCGGATATCTCGATCCTGGATACCAACTCTCGCCTGGATCCGCCAGAGGTGGCTTATGATAAGGTGTTTGCCGCAACGCGCGAACTGCAGCGGGCGGGCTGCCGTCAATTTCACAATAAGACATGTTCCGTCTTTCGTGGCAACATCGGCGCGGAGTTCGACGCCATGCTCGATTCTCTGGGCCTGGACTTTGCCGTTGTCATCCTTGGCTTTCCCAAGAATGGACGCACGACCGTGGATGGCATTCACTATGTCCATGGAAAGAAGCTCGAGGACTCCGAGTTCCGCCATGACCCGATCCACCCTATGACCCGCTCGGACCTCGTGGACATCCTGCAATCGCAGACGGAACGCAAGGTCGCCATGGTCACGCATGCCGTCGTGGAGGAAGGAGCACAGGCTCTACGAGATCAAATCCAGCGCATGCGGGCAAAGTGTCAGTACCTGATTGTCGATGTAACGGATCAGGCGGCCCTGGCAACGATTGCGCGAGCAGTTCATGACGAACGCGTGCTGTGCGGCAGCTCGGCCATAGCGGAGGAATTGCCAGTGATATGGGGTCCACCTCACATCCGCGAGCAGGGACAGGATTTGCCGCCAGCCACGGGCGCAGGGATCCTCATTGTGGCGGGAAGCCTTATGCCTCAAACGGCTGCACAGATCGATTACATGGAGCGAAGGGGGGTGCCTCGCTTCAGCCTGGATGTACCACGGCTGTTCAACGCAACCGAGCGGAAATCTGAAATGGACAGACTATCAACCGCCATCGTGGTCCAGCTGCGCGCAGGCAACGACGTGATTTTCCACTCACCGAACGACTCTCAAGCGCTAAAAGCTGCAGACCAGGTTGGAGGGGGAGATTCACCATCCAGGGCGGAAGTCTCGCGGCAGGTGTCCGAAGCCCTCGCCGAAGTAACGGCGCTGGCCCTGGCTCAAACGGGACAGAATCGATTGGTCGTCGCGGGCGGTGAAACGTCTGCGGCAGTCTGTGCGCGGTTAGGGATCGATGGGATGCGTGTCTGGAAGGAGATTCAGCCAGGCTTACCATCCTGCATATCGCTGAATGATCCGCCCCGGATGCTCGTCCTGAAATCCGGCAGTTTCGGCAAGCCAGACTTCTTCGAACGGGCGCTGGAGCATCTGAGGCATTCATGAAGAAAATCCAACAACTGATTTTTTCCTATCCGGGATTGGACGTTTGTGTTTCGGAAATCGAGGCTGCATTCCACGTGCTGCGCGATTGCTACCGCAGAGGTGGCAAGGTATTGACTTGCGGCAACGGCGGCAGCGCCTCGGACGCCGAGCACATTGTAGGCGAGCTTATGAAAGGCTATCTGCTGAAGCGTCCTGTTCCACAGGAGATGCGTGACAGGCTGATAGCCACTACCTCTGAGGATGGAGAGTCCCTCGCGAGCCATCTGCAAGGCGGTCTGCCGGCGATTTCACTGGTCAGCCAGACCTCGTTGCTTTCTGCTATTGCCAACGATACAGCCGCCGACATGGTCTATGCTCAGCAGGTCTATGTGTACGGGCGGGAAGGGGATGCCCTCATTGGGATTAGCACCTCCGGGAATTCTATGAATGTCATACGCGCCATGCAAGTTGGGCGCACGCTGGGGATTCGCACCATTGGATTGACAGGTCGAACGGGCGGGATGTTGAAAGCGTGGTGTGATGTTTGCATATGCGTTCCTGCAGACGATACAACTCAGATCCAGGAGCGACACTTGCCGATTTTCCACGTCTTATGCGCCATGCTGGAAGAGGATTTTTTTGCATGATTGTTCCCATTCGATGATCATACCTGGAATGACTTTTCTCTCGGCAGGCTTTGAGGCGGTTATGACAGGATCCTCTGATTCCGCGTTGGCATTCTCAGATCGTCAAATCTTGCGAGTGCATCAGGTAATCGGCTACAGCCCGGATGTTTTGAAAAATGTAGGTTGGTTGATGTGGGGAGGTGGCGACTTCATCTGCCCGGGTTTCACCGCTGAGAACCAGGATTGTAGAAATTCCAGCGGTAGCTCCAAGCGCAATATCCGTGTAAAGTCGGTCTCCGATCATGCACATTTCCGCAAGTGGTATTCCTATCTGTTCTGCTGCTTGCTGCGCGAACAGTGCGTTCGGTTTCCCTACGATCAGGTCTGGTTCGCGGTCTGTGGATGCCTTGACAAAGGCGATCATGGCCCCAATATCGGGCATAAATCCGGTTTCGGTTGGGCAATTGAGATCCGGGTGGGTGGCGATGTAGGGTATTCCTGCGCGCACCAAGTCGCATAATTTCCACATCTTGTCATACGTCAGTGTGGTATCAAATCCCAGGATCGCATAGTCTGGCCGTTCCTCTGTTAAGAGAAAGCCCCGATCGTGAAATTCATCTTTCAGTGCCTGCGTACCGACGACGAAGACTCGCGGGTCTGGTTTTTGCCGTTGTACATACATCGCCGTTACTTCGCCCGACGTCAAGATCATCTCACGCGGGATCGACAATCCAAGGCGGGCGAACTTCTCGACATATTGCTGACCATTTCTGGATGAATTATTGGTCAAGAACATATATCTGCGGCCTTGCCGGTTTAATAGATCGATGAATTCTCGTGCTCCATCAAAGAGCTGCTCTCCGAGATAGATGGTCCCATCCATATCCAGGAGGAAACAACGAACCTTTGAGAGTGTATCGTGTGCGTTCATGAGAGACTAGGCAGAGCGGTCAGCCGCGTTCTCGAACACAGGCAGCAGCGCAAAATAGGTTTGTCGATACCTCTCATAGGACTCCGCATAGATAGACGCCCTTGACGGATCTGGTTCAGCTCGCGTGCGGATTTTGACGATCTGGTCGCTCACCTCGGTGAGTGTGGCATAGGCCCCGGTGCCGACCAGGGCGAGGAAGGCTGCACCCAATGCTGTGGTTTCCGTGATTTCTGGCACGTGCACGGGCAATCCGGTAACATCTGCCTTAATCTGATTCCACAGCCGGCTTTTCGCTCCTCCGCTCATCACGCGAAGCTCGCTCAATTCAAGACCTGCAAGCCGCATTTGTGTGATGATGTCCCGAAGAGCATACGCGGAACCCTCGAGGATAGCTCGCACAAAATGTCCTCGCGTATGTGCCAGCGTAAAACCTGCGTATGTGCCCCGTGCAGCCTCGTTCCATGTCGGTGTCAGCGCCCCCATCAGACTGGGCAGGAAGGTCAGACCTTCCGAACCAGGTGCAACAAGCGCTGCTTCCACATCGAGTGAGGCGTATGTCTCTGAGCGAGCAAAGTGTTCACGGAACCAGCGGTAATTGCCGCCCGAGACGAACCCCGGATTTTCCAGCAACCAGAGCTCAGGGTCGGCATGGCAATGAGTTTCTACGAGACGGGTCGGATCGAAGGCAATCTCAGGGCTGGCCACACAGACCGGTTCAGCGGTCCCGGCAATGTCGCCAACAATGCCGGGCCTTACCGAGCCGGCCCCCAGGCAGGCCGCGTGCTCATCTCCACAACCGACCATAACATGCGTTTCTGCGCGCAGACCCAGTTTCTCAGCCATCCTTGGGCGGAGGTTTCCCAGTGAGGCCGTCGCGGGGCGCACGGGTGCCAGCTTGCTTAAGTCAATGTCGAACGCCTCTGCCATGCTCGAGGACCAGGTCCTGGTGTGAATATCGAGCAGCAAGGTCGAAGAAGCATTGGAATAATCTATAGCGAATTCACCTGTAAGAGCATAGGCAAGGTAACTTCCCGGGAGAAGAAAATATGCAGCCTGTTCATAGATGTGCGGGTACTGATCTGCCAGCCAGCGGATTTTTGGAGCCACGTGGGATGGGTCGAGGTTGAGGCCGGTAAATCGAAAAATTTGCTCATCTCCCAAATGCCTGCGGGCGCGCTCACATTGCTGAACCGCACGCCTATCCATCCAAATGATTGCCGGATGCAAAGGCAGGCCATGCACGTCGATGGGGACGACACCATCAACCTGAGTTGCAAGGCTCAGGGCACGGACGTTTTTGGCCTCAATTCCAGCTTCCACGAGCAACCGCCGGATGGTCAAGACCATTGCATCCAACCAGCGAGTTACAGGTTGTTCGGCCCAGAGAGGCTGAGGATAATCAATCGGGTAGCCCTCATACGTCTCACAGACAACATTGCCCATCAGGGAGAGCAATAGCGCTTTAGTTCCCTGTGAGCCAATATCGCAACCAATTACATAATCCATAAAGATTATTGTTTCTCAAGCCAATCGCACACCGCCCGGACGTTTTCCTCAAAGGAGCCATGGGGGACGAACTGGCGGTCGAAGAAAGCGGAACCGATTGTAAAGCCCCAGGCACCCGAATTCCATACTTCCTTAATACGTTCGAAGGAAGCAATGCTGCCAGCGGAGATCACCGGTAAGCGAGTAGAGTCAACAACCTCTCTCAGAAGATCCGCAGCACTCCCCGTATAGCGGTAGGTCAGCAAGTCAAGCCCTTGAACGCCATAGGCTTCCAATTCGCAGGCATGCGTCACAATTTCTGGGATCTCTCCATCAAGGACACTGGGGTGGCTGTGAACCCGGCCAGGAAAAGGATAATAATGGACCGTAGTCTTGCTTAAGTACTCCTGGATGGAAGGATAAAACACGGTTCCCATCAAGATATCGAAACCCAGATCGGCAGCCAGTTGTGCACCGCGCAACCCCGCTTCCTCTGACAAGCTTACGACTTCCAGCAAGGTGGTTTTCCCGGCATCTTTCATCGCTGTCACCACAATTCTCATCGCTTCCGGCGTTATCCCTACATCTTTGAATCCCCAGTGTGTAATTGGATAATCTCTCGTGCGCTGAAAAAGCTCCAGTGCATCCGGGACAGTCTCATCGTGATGCGTAAGCATCACGATGAGTTCTGGTTTGGGATGTTCAAATTGCATAGTTTATCTCCCTTTTCAAAGATTTTTGTTGACCTGGGTCCATAATCTTTCTTGATCCCAATTGAGGAAAATAAATAAATCCCCCAGCGTGAATCGCCGGCGAATCAGTGGCGCGTGTGTGAATGCGAATTTAACCTCCGGTGATTCCGGCCTGGGAGTGAGCTCTTCAAAGCGTACAGGTGATGAAACAGCATGCAGGATCCGTGCTGCCACTTCAGGCGGTTTCACCAGGGAAGCCAGATGCCCACAGGTAGCCGGCCAATGGCGCAATGCATCCTGGAAGTTGGCACGCTGAGCATGCCAGGCCTCTAGCTTGAGTTTGTAATCGGACCAACATTCCGCAGCGACACGCCCGGTCGGGTCCAGCGGTAGAAATACGTGCTCGATTTGCCTCTTCATCTGCGGTTCTGTGGGATAACAATTTTCGAGATTGAGTTCCGCAGGCTCGAACTCATTGAAAAAGACCTGGTACGAGGCTGTGGTCAACAGGGTTGCCAGAGCTACCTGGGTTCCATGCTGGGCGAGCGGTCTTCGTTTTTGCTCCGCGACAAGATCGAGCACATGTGAAATCACGTGTTCATACCCCGACAGGGGTGCAGTGGCGTGTGAAAGTGACATAGCCAGTCCGGCGAGCGCGATCAGCTTTGCGAGGATGGCTGTGCTTTTAAGTGTGCCCTCTCGGAGTCCCGCAGCCTGTTCGAGGAAAATCTCATCCAGAGGTCCCATCAGGGTTTGAGCAAACTCGGAATAGCTCGCATCTAGTCCCAGGCGGTAAGCCAGCCACCAATCTGCATAACTACCAAACGCCGCAAGTAAGTCACCTACACCGGCTGCGGTCATCGAGCGCGGGGCATCTCGCAGGGTTTCGAGATCGCAAATCAGAACATCCGGATAGCGGGAAGGCAGTGTGCGTTTGACACCATCGACGAAGGTCGGCGCCATATTAGATGTGTAGGCACTCACACTGTTCGCCGTCTGGTACACGACGAAAGGAAGTGACTTAATTCCTTGCTCCTGCTGATACTCATGACAGGCGTGTTTAGCAATGTCAGTCACCGTCCCAGAACCGACCGATAAGACTGCAGAGTTTTGCTGTAAATGCGCTTTGACCCGATGGATCTGTGCGAAATCCGTATGAACCTGACCGGTGCTGTCTGGCTCCAGCCCGATCACCTTGATCTGCCAGCTCGAGCTTTTCAGGATCTGAAGAATGAGTTGCTTGAGATCCTTGCCTTCGCGTCGCATTGGGGTGCGGTCCATAACCAGAGTTATCGGCTGATCGGGCTTCATACCTGCGCGAACCAGTAAATTCGGTAGATGCCAGATGGCTCCGGACTCAAAGACCATCTCCCGAATTGGAAGCTCCTCACCGGGGGGATAACCCGGAATTGCCCGGATTTGAGCCTTGAAGTGATCGATATTAGCGGGGTCGAATCGTAAGGACATGCAACACCTTGCTCCATGCATGGAGTTCGTGGGCTGTGCACAAAAAGGCTAATTCCCTATGTTCTTTGAATAACGCACCAGGAGTCGCCGTCATTGCAGCAAGCCTGCAGCTTGCAACGCCTCTCGAATGACCTCGCGCTCGTTTTCTGCAATCGGTAAAAGGGGCGCCCGTACGGTGGTGTGCTCCAAAATCCCCAACATATTTAAAGCCTCCTTTGTCCGTGCCCGGTAATCCGTGACCGGAGGGGCGAAAATTATGTCTGCCAGGGGTTGCAGGCGGCACCCGAGTTCGCGAGCCTCATTGAAATCACCGCGTTGAACGGCTTCCAGCATTCGCACCTGTTCGAGGGTTCCCAGCGTGCTAAACCCCAGTAATGCCCCTTCCGCCCCTAAGATAAAACTTTCGAAAATAAAGTTATCGTTGCCCGTTAGAAAAGTGATTTTTCGACTGGCAGTTTCCAACGCCGATTTGACCTGTAAGAAGCGCATGGCATCGAAAGAAGCTTCTTTGATCGCAGCTACAGTCGGAATCGTAATGAGTCTGTGAAGTATCTCCGTCGTAAAGAGCACACCCCCGAGCGCAGGTTGCAGCTGAAACAACACCATGGGGATGTCAACGGCTTCCGCAATTGCGGCATGATAGCGATACGGAACTTCAGGATTGAGGGGTCGGCCCAAAAATGCTGCAATGGGAAAGATCAGCAGCGCGTCGGCTCCGGCAGCTTTTGCGGCGCGGGCATTTTCCACGCCCTGCGCCGTAGATGGACCGCCAACCCCGCCGATGACCTTACACATCCCGGAGACCGCCTCGACGACCGTCTCCAGGGTCTGCCGTTTCTCGTCTGCCGTGAGATGGGGTCCCTCGCCTGTGTCAACGTTGACGGCCAGGGCCACGGGTCGCTGTTTTACCAGCCACCGGGCGTAGCGTTGCAGAGCGGGCAGATCGATCTCTCCAACGCTGGTCATTGGTGTCACGATTGCCGGAATAATGCCACGTAAGTCGATGTCCTGCATGGAACCTCTCTTCAGGCGATCAAAATAGTTCGTTTCTCCGATGCCGATTGATAAATCGCTAGCACCACAGCCAGGACCCGGCGCGCGGCGTCACCATCAACCGGCGCACGCCGGCCGGACCGGATAGCTTGAGCATAATCATCGATTGCTCGCTGGTAAACCGAAACTGGCTCTGGCGAAATAGAATACCACTGCCCGGAGCCGAATTGACTCCATGGCCGTTTTAAGTAGATTCGCATCGGTTCCGATCCATAGGGATCCGGCAGGTGGATCTGCCCTTCTGTGCCAAATATGCGACAGTACTCGTCATTCTGGGCTCCTTTGATGTGGGCGCCCGCAAATAAGCTTCCCAGAGCACCGTTATCAAACCGCAGTGTGGCAGAAGCCATATCTTCGACCTCGACATTGGCAACGAGTGTAGCGATCTCGGCGGAAACGCTTACAACGACAAGACCCGTTAAGGCGAACAAGGCATCCAGCAAATGGCTGGTGTTCATTATGACGACCCCGCCGCCGGCCTGGTTCTTCAGAGAGCGCCATGGATTCATGGAACGACCACCATATCCGGACTGCCAATACGTCAGCGGTTTATCGATGAGGGTCTGCATTTGAACCCCAATGATCTTGCCGATCATCCCCGCTTGAATGATCTGCCCTGCCAGGGCATGTGCCGATGCATAGCGCATTTCATAGAACACCCCCAACATTACTTGTTGCTCGGCTGCCAGATGCACCAAGTGATCCGCCTCTGCCAATGAAAGTGCCAGAGGCTTTTCTGTCAGTGCATGTTTGCCGGCTCTCAAAACCTGCTGTGTTAAGCCGGCAAGGAGATGGTGTGGGACAGCAACATACACGGCATCCACTATTTCATTCGTCAAGAGCTCATCTAGCGTTCCCATGATGGGTACCTGAAACCGCTCATGAATATCCCTTGCTAAACCGAAATTCACATCAAACACAGCTGTCAGCTCGGTGTTGGGCAACGCGGTAATCGCCTCGCATACCGGGATGGACGCGTTTCCACAGCCGACAATCCCAAAACGGAGAGATCTGGATTCAGGCATGAAGGTTCCCATCCTGAATCTGTTCCTCGCCGTCCAATCTTCCGATGAAGTAGGGATCGCGGTGACGAACCTGGGCACGGGTTGTGAAGGCAGCAACAAAACCATGCTCTTTCAGCAATCCGGGCGAATCTTCGGTTAGCCCTCCGTACGGATAGGCGAACGCCCAGGGCTCTGGCTCGTAACGCCGGAGCCAGTCCGAAGAGGCACGAATCTCTGCCGCACGCGCCCGCGGATCTATCCAATCAAACCAGGGATGGTGGCGGCTGTGCCCACCGAAGTGCATCCCACCTGCGCGCATTTCTCGAATTTGGTCTGGATTGAGATAATATTTGCCTGCAATCTCCTGCTCTGACCCAACATGCATCTCAAATAATTCACTGAGCAGAATGTCGACCTCGGAGGATAGCTCACGTTGAAGTATCGCCTTTAAGAGATTGATTCGGTTGTCTGTGGAGGTAAGGGGATACTTTAGACGGTATCGTTTCTCGGCTCTGAGGAACCGCTCATGCAAGCCTGGGTCTAATCTGACTTGGACCGCCTCACGAAAGTCCGCCAACCCCAACTTTGCGAGTAAGAAGTGAATCTTGTGGGCCAGAATAAATCCATCGCCCTTACAGCGACCGAGGGCAAAAAACAAGCCGGAAAGATTTCTGCTCTGTAGGATCTTATAGACATTGATGTAGTGGTCAGAGATCCCATCGTCAAATGTCAGCAGGCATGCAGAGTCTGGTAGGGGCTTCTTTCCCTGGAGTGCCATCCGCAGATCTGGCCAGCGGATAAACGTATACTGCCGGGAAAGTGAATCCAGTTGCGTCTCAAACGCCCGGACCGGCATTCCAGGTATACCCGAGCCCTGCTCCGCTTCATCCCTCGGATCACGGACGTAGTGATACATCATGACCGTCAAGTCCAGCGGGTACTTCATACGCTGATCCGAAAGTCCACGAGCGTCCGCTGATTGCGGTCGGACCATTCCTGCACGATTTGGGTTGGAATGGAGCCATTCGGGCACCGGTTGGTTACGTCTACCCACGCTCGTTCCGGTGTCAAGACTTTCACGGAACTAACTGGTCCATGTAGCCAGGGCTCAACGAGCGATATTCCTGTGCTGGTTGTCACACGAATGCCATCGTCGACTGTGCGCTGCAGCCGAAATGTAGCTGGGCCGGAGAACCTGGCGATCCCGGACAGGCACGTGACTCCCAACCCACAGATTTCACTGGCGTCGGTTGTCATTTGCAGATGACGGAGCCCGGTTCCCTCCACATTGATTCCATTGATTTGCAATTGTTTCGGTGTCGTTTCGCCCGGAGCCACGAAAGCCATCCGGCTGTCTGGCAGGGTGACGCGGAACATGTCAGGGTACGCAAGCTCCACTCTTATTCCGCTGAATTCATCCACCGGCTCGAATGGAGCCGGTCGGATGAGCGATGCAGCGGCTAAGCAACGAGGCATCACGCTCGCCTGGGATTCATGAACGATGGGATGCTCGGAATAGGCAAAAGCAAGGTTGACATTGGATTGATCCAGAAAAGGAGCGCTGGCTCTCTGGCAGTCATACCCGATCAGCCGCTGAATCGCGACGGATCGCCCCTCGGCCTCTGCATATTCCCAACCAGCCGCAGGATCAGAACGGCGACATACAGAGATCGCTTTGTCACAACCGAGCGATCCTGGCGCCTCGAACCCCATGACTGGGACCGTAGGGCGAATGACGCTCAGTCGGATCTGCACATCCTTCCAAAGAAGGATGGCAACCCAGAGAGGTTGCAGCTCTTCGTTGATTACTTCATCGAACTTCGACCAAACGAAACCGGGCGCTACATTTCCGGATCGTGTGTGAACGCGATGACCAAACGTCTGTCCGTCCGGCGTCAGGGAAATCATCGCATCGGGTCCATATGACCCACAGACCGGCAGCACGTTGAAAGGGAAGTGCGTACTATATGACAGCTTACCGTATTTGGGTGTGTAATTATGGCGCGGCGCATCATGTTCCTGGCCGCTACGACTGTTGAGCAGCAGCACCTGGCCCGTCTCGCGGCGTCCCGAGAGTAGGAACCCTGGCGCTGGCAATACGAGCTCGAAATCCTCCTGCTCGACCGGGAGAGGCGCCTCAGTAGTGCACCAAAACGGATCCTCGTGGTCGAGGGACAGCGCAAAAAGACCATGTGAGCACCAATACGGAGAACCGGGTGAAATATAGGCTTCCCCGGCCGGTGGAAAATCGCCATGATAACCCTGCCTCATAAAATGATCGTCAGGATCAAACATTCCGTTCTGGAAAAAATAACGAATGCATCCACTGGAAACGCGGCGGAGCAGGCCGGGGTCCTGTGGCGCAATGTCAAGGAAGTATCCCACTGCAAATGGGGCAAGGACGGCAAAGCGATACACCAGAGACCGTCCCCAGGCTGGATAGGAACCATTGTTGCCAAAGAAATGCAAAAAGCCATCGATAAAGGAACGCCCTCGTTCCTTTATCAACGGGCGGTAATCCGGGCGCCGCTCTCCGTCGATCCACACCCATAGGAAATAATGCCAGCCAAACATCCAGGCGTTATACAATTCGAATTCTGTGGTCGGACCATCTACATACCAGCCGTCACCTCGATAGAACTCCTCGATCTGCAGCAGGCGGTAATCCAGTTCCTCCTCAGGGCAGGAAAAACCCAGGTGATAACGCACCGCTTGTACAATGGCTGTGAACAAAATCCAGTTGTCTGTATATGTGCCCTTGCCGTCTACCTGAGCAAGCCAGGTGATGATTTGAAGCTGCTCCACCGATGTCATCTTGTTGAAGACCCGCTCCCTACTCATCCAGAGTGCAACCGCAATATCTGCGCTTTCGACGATCCGCTGGTCCATGTGACCAATGTCGCCCCAGTAGGTAGCAGGATTGGAGGCATCGGTTCCCTCCAAGAGGGCCAGACGTAGAAGCGCTTCCAGATTGATCTCGTGATCCAGGAATTTCAAGATGGCAGGATTTGCGGGATTGCGCAACCACGCGCCCCAGGCCGCAGCAATGCGCGCAAACGATTCGAGCGCATCGATTGAATCCGGCAGCCCGCGCCTATCGTCCGGAAATAACACCCGAGCTGGCGATCCAGACTGCTGGGCGACTCTGGCGTACCCATATGTCATGCGTGCCAGGATGTATTCCCAGTGAGCGCGGGTCCAGCCGGTGTATGGAGATAACTCAAAGTTGAGGGCCGGAAAGTGATCGTCCATGTCATGTCACCGAAAAGCTGGAAAGACTTCTTTTGCCAGGAGCCTCAACTCGCTCATAATGTGATCATGTGGCATCCCCGCAAAGTACAGCCTGCAAATCAGGTGGTTCACCCCGAATGCATCCACGAAGTGTCTGATTTGAGAAATACAATCATCGGGATTGCCTACAATAAAACGATCCTTGCTCAGCGATTCGAGGTCGACCGGAGTTTGATCTTGAGAACCGATCAATGGATGCCTCCAACCTCCGCCGTATTCATCCCGATAGTTGACCATGACGAATTTCTCAGCCAGCTCCCAGGCGCGTTCACGCCGGTCAGCGATGACCACCTCGCGAGTCAGCGGATTCGGCACGTTGGCTGGATCCTTACCAGCCTCCGTCAAAAAGTTGCGGTGTTGTGCCTGTGCATTCAGCAATTTTTCCAGGCTGGCAGTAGGTCCCGGAATCCAGGCATCGCCTAGCTGCGCGGCTCGTTTCAGCGAAAGCTCGCCCCATCCGCCCAGCCAGATGGGAGGGGGCGATTCGGGGCGAGGCTCAATGCAACCTTTGATCCTATAAAAGCGCCCCTCGAAGTCAACTTCCGCTTGCGTCCAGAGCGCGCGGATGATCTTAAGCATTTCGACATAGCGCGCGCCGCGGTCGTCCAGACTGACGTCGTACAGCTCGAATTCGGGAGGGCGATATCCAATTGCTGCACCAAAAATTGCGCGTCCGCCAGAAATGACATGGAGCATGGCGGTATCTTCCGCTGCGCGAACTGGATGGTAAAAAGGCAAAACCACAATGTCGGTTCCCAGAAGAACTCGTGAGGTCCGAGTCGCTATTCCTGCCAGTGCCATGAGGGGTGAGGGCCAGTAATGATTCCGGATGCTGTGATGCTCTTCGAGCCAGACGGAGTCGAAGCCCAGCTCTTCCCCGTAAATTGCCTCCTCAAGAGCTTCTCGGAAGTATGTGCCACCTTCGGTGGTAATGAATCCAAATTTCATAGCTCTCCATCCCATTCTGCGATGCAAGCGCCGTCAGGGTGTAATCTGGTGGATATGAGAATCACGAGGCGGCTCTCCGGTGTGACGGATGGACCCGGCTGGCAACGATGATCAGAAAAAACTATCATCCAGTCTCCGTGCGTACAGGGGATAATAGACTTCGAACGGTTCGTAGAGCAGCAGGCAGCGCAATCTCCGGTGGGTCAAGCTCGGGATGCCACGCGTATTCCCACTCTACGCTGATTGCACCATCATACCCATACTCGGATAAGAGCTCGAAGGCCCGCGTCAGCGGCACCTCTCCATCACCCAGCGGGCAAAGCTGCCAGCTGGAACCATCTCGCTTACCGTCTTTAACCTGGACATAAGCCAGCCGATCTTTGAGTAGACGGAATCCCTCGGCTGGTTCTTCGCCCACGGCAAATGTATTTCCGACATCCCAGATCGCGCGAAGCGCTGAATGATCGGGATATCGATCGAAGATGGGAGAAATAACCGCAGAGGGAGTGAAATCGTCATGCGGCTCCACCGCGATCTTGACGCCAGCGCTCGAGGCATAGTCAGACGCAAGAGACAAGCAGCCGCCAATATTTTCGTAGATTTGATCGTCCAGATGTGAGCCAGCCGGAAGCTCACCGAGAAAGGCGCGAACAAACGGGGCCCCCAGCTCGGCGGCCAGGTCTGTATAACGCCGCAGTTCGTCGACGTTTGATCTCCGCTCCTTCGCGAGCGGTGACACAAAACTTGTGTAAGTCGTTATCGCAAGTGACGAAAGGCCCATATCACTCGCCATCTTTCGCAAGGATGCTATGTCCCGGGCGGGAATGCCTGGCCGAATATGTCCATCCCGGCCGCCACGCCACTCGATGCCTTCATAGCCGAACGCGGCTGCCTTCTTGAGAATAGTCTCGATGGGCCACTGCGGGCAGGCCAGAGTGCTGAAAGCAACCATGTTCATCAGGCGGACTCGCCGGGCGAACCATACAGCCGAGTCGGACCGCGTCGCCAGACAATAAAGTCAAAGGCATCCGGCAAATGGTACTCACGAGAGTAGACGAGAGGCGTATCGTCTGGAGCGTAATCTGTTTGAGCGATATACATCGTTAGCGCGTTCGGTGGAAGCTCCAGTTTTTCAGCGACATAATCAGGTGCGCTGGCAGGCAACAACCGGGCAACGCCATATTCGATCACCTGTCCCAGTAGAGTTTGTAGAATGTTGTAGAGAGACTGGGCCCGGAAAAGCTGCACATCGAATTCCGCCTGCTGAAGCGCCGCCTCTGGAAGTGTGTCCAGTGAGTAGACCACCGGACGCCCGTCGGCGGTGCGCACCCGCTCCAGCGTCACGAGGGGTGTACCCACCGGAACGCGGAGCTGCTCGGCCGTTTCTTCATCTGCAATTTCGGATCGGATCGCTATGTGGCTATTGCTGGGTGTCATGCCAGCTGATTCGATCATTTCCGTCGTGCCAAAGTTAAAGTTCAGATTTTTGAGAATGGGGCGATCTCGGACAAACGTACCAACCCCATGGCGTCGCATAACTAACCCATCCTCCTCCAACACACGCAGAGCTTCCCGCACGACGGTCCGGGAAACCCCCAGCATTTGGCATAACTCCGCTTCTGTTGGAAGCTGAGTTCCGGGGGGGAAGGTACCCCGGGTGATTGCCTGGCGTAATTCCTGTTCTGCAATCTCCGTCAACGTTTTTTTCTCTGCACGAGCTGACTTGAGCATCCCATTCCTCTCAGATCTCCGATTTCCGGATGAGCCAATTGTTAAGATTCGATTTTCTGGTTGACATTTCTCTTATCTGGTGCTAATATGATGATTATGATGTCAGTTGTCATAACAACTACTATAGCAAATATGTAACCGGCTGTCAACAGTTCTCTGTAAATTGAAAATTTTCTTCGGATCAAGTAAAGAGGAATAAGAATTATGGCCCAGAGATCTAATGGGAGATCGTCCCATCTTGGCATTCATCTCTCTCAAACAGAAACTGGTCGCCGGTTCGTGCCAGGGCCCGTCGGAGTAGGGACCATCCGCCAGAGCGGGAAAATCAGCGGATTTGATCAGCAGAAGGGAGGTTAACAACACAGAAGAGCAATGCGCAAACTCGAATCTGTACCATTCTCTATTAATTCTCTGGAGGAGAGATGCCCAAACAAAAATTCTATTCCCTGTTAGTGTTGTTCACTATCCTGGCTGTCGTGATCTCCGCCTGTGCACCTCCCGCCCCGACGGCTACGCAGGCTCCACAGTCTACGGTGGCTCCTGAGGCTACAGAGGAACCTGCCGCCACAGAACCTGAAGGGGCTCCCGAGCCAGCGGTTTCCGGCGCGTGCCCGGCTATTACCATGGCAGACATGCAGGGCGTTCCCGCTGGTGCCTGGCCCCAGCAGTATGAGGTTGCGGAGTTTGAAACCCTTGCAAACTGCACCATGACCTTCACAGGCCGCACCGAGTTCGATCCGCGGTTGGCGGAAACTGGGCACCTTCCAGAAGGCGAGGCGCCCCCTGTTGATGAGCGCCTGCCTGAAGAACCGCTGGTAGTTGTGCCTTATGAAGAGATCGGCCAATATGGCGGTCGCTTCAGTGGAGCTTCCGTCGGTCCCGAAGCCGGTAACTCCGAGTGGCTCAGCGTGCGCCATGTAAACCTGGTGCGGTTCCTGGATGATCTGCAGACGATTGTCCCCAATATGGCCAAATCTTTCGAATGGAATGATGACTTCACCCAGCTTACCGTCACGCTGCGCAAGGGCCACAAGTGGTCAGACGGTGCACCTTTTACCACCGAAGATATCCTCTTCTGGTGGGAAGACATCATTACGAACGAGGAGCTCTTCCAGCAAGTGCCCAGCTATTGGGTATACGGTGGCGAACCCATGCAGGTTGAGGCGGTGGATGACGTGACGGTAAACTTCAAGTTCGCTGCACCCGCGCCCGCCTTCACTACACTACTGGCTACCACCTTTACCCACCTATGGGCGCCCAAGCATTACCTGCAAGACATGCATATCACCTATAATCCGAATGCAGACGAGGAAGCCAAAGCGGAAGGGTTTGATTCATGGCAGGCACGGCTTGTCCCCCTGTATTTTGGCGAATGGGAGGATACGGATCATGTCCTGGGCATCCCTCATCTCGAAGCCTGGATCAAAATAGAAGAGACCCCCGAGCACCAGCTCTTCGCGCCCAACCCCTACTACTACAAAGTGGACACCGCTGGACAGCAGCTGCCGTACTTCGACGAGATCGAGGAGCAATACGCGGCTGAGAACGAGATCTTCGAGCTGAAGATCCTCAACGGCGAGATCCAGTATAAGGCCCAATCCCTGCAGATCGGCAGCCTGCCTTTGTTCCAGCAGAATCAGGACAGAGGGAACTACGATATTCAGATGGCTCAGGGTGCAGACGTGGGGCGGGTCTATGTATTCAACGCGACCCATAAAGATCCTGCGCTGGCGGAGCTGTTCTCCGACCCACGTTGGAACCGCGCCATGTCTCTTGCATTGAACCGGGAGGAGATTAACCAGGCTCTGTGCTTTGATCTGTGCCAGCCGACGCAGGGTGCACCTGTCCATCCGACAGTTTCATTCGCCAATCCCGAGTGGTACACCAAGGATATCGAGTATGATCCGGACACAGCCAATGCGCTCCTGGATGAGCTGGGTCTGGAGCGAGGCGCGGATGGCTTCCGGACAAGACCCGATGGGCAACCATTGCAAATCAACCTGCTTTACGCCATTCAGTGGGGCGATCCTGCTCTGCACGAGCTGGCTAAGGAGTACTGGGAGGACGTTGGCGTCAGGGTTGAGTTGCGAGAGATGAGTACAGAAGCCTATCGTGCGATGGCAGCTAATAACGACCATGATATTCAGGTGACCACGAGCGGCACTGTAACTGAAGCCCCGCTGTACTCCAATCCCTTCCGGCTCTTCCCGCCTTTCGGCGACGCAGCGCTCGAACCACTGTTCGGTGCTCCATGGGTCGAATGGTATAACAGCAACGGCGAGCAGGGCATCGAGCCGCCTGAAGATATTAAACCCCTGTGGGAGATGACCGATCAGTGGAAATCGTCCCTGCCGGGCTCCGACGAATACATCAGTCTGGGGCAACAGCTCGTCCAGGCCCAAATGGACCGCGGTATGATCATTGGCACCATTACCTCACCCCCGGTAGTCACGATTGTCTCGCGGCGGTTGGGCAATGTGCCTCAACTCACGGTCAATGCCTTCGAGTACTATCGCACCTATCCCTACCGGACGGATCAGTGGTACTTCAAGGATGCAGAATAAGGGTCTGGCCCTGGCTGCGCTGTTCACGTCAATGATGTGCTGGCGCTTTTTTCGCAGGCGCCAGCACCCTGTATGATCGAATGTTGCTCCGGCAATGTCGGTTGAAGCTGGAATTCCTGTAAGATCTATACAATGAGCCTGGCTCCTGGCTGGTAGGACTCTTCTGTCAGCCAGGAGCGGGCTGCTCCCAGGAGTCTCACGTGGCAAGATTTGTCATCCAGCGTTTCATCATTATGGTCGTTATGCTGGCGGCTTTATCGCTTATCGTCTTCATAACGATCGAGCTGCCGCCGGGGGACTATGCGGACCGGCGCGCCCTGCACTTGCGCTCGGCTGGTGTGCTCGTGACCAGTGAGGACGTCGAATCGCTCCGCCACACGCTGGGACTCGACCGCCCCTGGTATGTGCGCTATTTCAATTGGATCAGCAACATTGTCCTACATGGAAACTTCGGTCAGTCGTTTGGCTTGCATCTGCCGGTGACACAGGTACTCGGCGAGCGAGTTGGGCTCACGGTTATGCTGGCTGTGGCAACCATCATTTTTACGTATGGCCTGGCGATTCCCATTGGTATCTACTCAGCGATCCGGCAGTATTCTCTCGGCGATTATGCCGCGACCGTTGTGGGGTACTTTGGCATGGCGACGCCCAGTTTCATGCTCGCTCTCATCCTCTTATATTTTAGTGTCATGGTGTTCAATACCAGCGTCGGTGGCCTGTTCTCACCGGAGTATGCCGAAGCAGACTGGAGCTGGGGCAAGTTTGTTGACTTGCTTCGTCACCTGTGGATCCCGGCGCTGGTGCTGGGCCTGGCTGGCACCGCCTTTGAGATCCGTACCATGCGGGCCACGCTGCTCGACGAGAAGAACAAACTCTACGTGACCGCTGCGCGGGCAAAGGGCCTGCCCGAGTGGAAGTTGTTGCTTAAGTACCCGGTGCGCGTCGCCCTCAACCCTATTGTCAGTACGATTGGCTGGGAATTGACAGCCATCATTGCGGGCGCTCCGCTTGTCTCGTTTGTGCTCGCTTTGCCAGACACGGGTCCCCTTTTCCTCACCGCGCTTCTCGACCAGGATACCTACCTGTCCGGCGCGATCCTGCTGATGTATGCTGCCTTGACCATCCTGGGTACGTTTTTGTCGGACGTGCTGCTGGCTCTGCTCGATCCGCGTATTCGCTACGGGGAAAGGGTTTGATATGACCCGGATCACTGAAGCTGTCGACGTTGGACCCCGCTCGGTGTCCCCTGTGCCCAAGGTTGCCAAAGACGCGGAGATCCGTTACTACACCGCCTCACAGTTCCAGTTGATGTGGTGGAAGTTCAAGAAGCACCGTCTGGCCATCATAGGTATGGTGATTCTTGCCACGTTTGTTTTCATTGCCCTGTTCGCCGAATTCCTGTCCCCTTATACCCCTGGCTCCCGCACCCCCAATTACCTGTTTGGCGGGCCGCAGTCACTGCACTTTGTGGATGCCGATGGCAATTTTCACATGCGCCCCTTCACCTATGCTCTCACAGCTGCCATGGATCCCGAGACATTTCTACTGGAGGTGAAGGAAGATACCAGCGATCCCTGGCCTGTTTACTTCTTCGTCAAAGGGGACCCGTATAAAATGTGGGGCATCATTGAGTCTGATGTGCATCTGTTCGGAGTCAAAGAGGGTCACCTGCACTTATTAGGCACCGACCAACTCGGACGCGATATTTTGTCTCGTTTGTTCCATGCCACACGCACCTCGCTCACCATCGGTGTGGTCGGTCTGTTTATTTCCTTTTTTCTTGGCTTGATCATTGGTGGCATCTCGGGCTTCTTCGGCGGTAGTATAGATGAGGTCATCCAGCGCTTTATCGAGTTCATCCGTTCGATCCCAACCTTGCCGCTCTGGATGGCATTGGCTGCCGCCCTGCCGCGCGAGTGGTCACCCCAACGCGTCTATTTCACAATTACGATCTTGCTCGGTCTTCTGGGCTGGACGCATCTGGCGCGGCGCGTGCGGGGTAAGCTGCTCTCGCTTCGTGAAGAGGACTTTGTGGTGGCGGCGCGCATCGCCGGAAGTAGTGATGCACGCATTATCGCCCGTCATCTTTTGCCGTCCTTCCTGAGCTATATTATTGTGGACCTGTCCATCTCATTCCCTTATATGATCCTGGCGGAGACCTCGCTATCCTTCATTGGGCTGGGTTTGCGGGCGCCGGTGATTTCCTGGGGCGTGCTGCTCCAGGATGCTCAGAACATTCAAGCCATTGCCCTCTACCCGTGGCTGTTCACCCCTGTGGCATTCGTGATCATATCTGTTATGGCCTTCAGTTTCGTCGGGGATGGGATGCGTGACGCAGCCGATCCTTATTCCCGTTAAAGGGCAGAGATTCGTGGATAATAATGTGCTTTTGGAAATCAAAGATTTGCGAGTGTCTTTTCCGCTTGACGAGGGCATGGTCCGCGCGGTGGAAGGGGTTAACCTGACGATCCGGCGCGGTGAGGTCCTGGGGGTGGTCGGCGAAAGCGGCTGCGGCAAATCCATCACAGCGCACTCGATCCTGCGTATTATTCCCCGTCCGGGGCGTATCGACACCGGGCAAATCCTGTTTCACTCCCCCGCCCCGTCGAGCGCTAAAGGGAACGGGCGTATTGACCTGGCGCGCCTGGATCCCACCGGGACCGAGATTCGGAACATTCGGGGGAAGGATATCGCGATGATCTTCCAGGAACCCATGAGCTCCTTTTCGCCTGTGCACACGATTGGCAGTCAGATCATGGAGGCTATTCTGCTGCATCAGCCGGTCACACGCGAACAAGCGCGCAAGATGACGATTGAGCTTCTACGGTTGGTCGGGATTTCCGGAGCCGATCAACGAGTGGATAATTTCCCCCACCAATTCTCAGGCGGTATGCGTCAGCGCGCCATGATCGCCATGGCCCTATCCTGCAATCCAGCCCTGCTCATTGCAGACGAGCCTACCACCGCTCTGGACGTGACGATCCAGGCCCAGATCCTTGAGCTGATGCGCGGGCTGCAAAAGCGCCTGGGTATGGCTATCATGTTTATCACTCACAATTTAGGGGTTATTGCGCAGATTGCTGATACGGTTGCTATCATGTACCTGGGGCAAGTGGTTGAGTATGGATCGGTACGAGACATTCTGCGCAACCCCAAGCACCCTTATACCGTGGACCTGCTGAGGGCTGTCCCGCGCCTGGGCAAGACCGCCGGCCAGCGCCTGGTGGCAATCGAAGGGTCAATTCCCAGCCCCTTCGAACGGCCCAGTGGTTGTCCATTCCATACGAGATGCAGTCGCATGATGCCGGGACGGTGTGAGGTGTATATGCCTGCTGTGACCCACGTGGATGAGCAACATACCGTACGCTGCCTATTGTATGAACCGGAGAGATTAAATGCTTGAAGAGCGCCGTGTGTTGCTCGAGGTGAAAAACCTCAAAAAATATTTCCCGGTACGACAGTCGTTCCTGGGCGGTGGTGCCGGGACAGTGAAGGCTGTAGACGGCATCAGCTTACATATTCTCCAGGGGGAGACCCTGGGATTGGTCGGCGAGAGCGGCTCGGGCAAGACGACGGCCGGGAGGACGATCCTGCGCGCGTTTAATCCCACCGAAGGCGAGATCATTTTTCACCTTCAGCATGGTCCGGCAACTGACGTCGCTAAGATGGGCCCTACGGAACTACGCGCCTTTCGGCGGCATGCGCAGATGATCTTTCAGGATCCATATTCCTCGCTTAACCCGCGCATGACGGTGCGTGATATTATCGCCGAGCCTCTGGTGGCGGGTGGCGTAGCGGAGGGTGATGAAGTGGACGAGCGCGTCCGTGAAACCGCTCGCCGCTGTCAGCTGAGTCTCGAGCATCTGCGGCGTTATCCGCATGCGTTCAGCGGAGGACAACGCCAGCGCATCGGTATCGCGCGCGCGCTGGTCGTGCAACCCCAGTTTGTGGTTTGTGACGAACCCGTCTCTGCACTGGATGTCTCCATCCAGGCGCAAATCCTTAATCTTTTAATGGACATGCAGAAGGAATTAGGTCTCACCTATTTGTTTGTCGCTCATGACCTCAGTGTGGTCGAGCATGTCAGCGATCGGGTGGCGGTGATGTACCTGGGGCGGCTGGTGGAAGTCGCGCCCACAGCCGACCTGTTCTATCAGCCTCTGCACCCTTACACCGAAGCGCTCATGTCCGCCATCCCTGCACTGGACCCGGACGAAGTGATGAAGCCGGTTATTCTCGAAGGTGAAATCCCTAGTCCCGCCAACCCACCGACGGGCTGCCCCTTTCATCCTCGCTGTCCCTATGCTCAGGAGATATGCAAGCAGGAGATGCCTGCATCGAAGGAATATCGCCCGGGTCACTTCGCAGCCTGCCACTTTGCAGATCAGCTCTCGCTCAAGGGAGCGCTCAAGTTTTAATTCTTCTTCGAAAAGAGTACAGTCATGTCAATCAACCCCTGGCTTCGAGAGTATCGTCCCTTATCCGTCGCCCACCGCGGAGACTCAATTGCCTATCCGGAAAACACGCTGGAAGCGTACCGCAGAGCGATCGAGTTGGGTGTCGAAATGATCGAATGCGATGTGAACATCACCCGTGATGGAAAACTGGTCATGATGCACGACGTGACACTCGACCGGACCACTACCGGAAACGGGCGGGTGAGCGCCGCCACCTGGGATGACATTCAGCAGCTTGATGCCGGTGGGAAATTCAAGCCAGAGTTCACAGGAGTCAAGGTTCCATTGACAGAGGACACTCTTCTACTTTACAAGGAAGCAGGTATCTTCTCCTGTTTTGAAGTGAAGGGCGCAGATGGGGAAGAGTCCGGCCGCATCGCTCTCGGGTTGGTCGACCTGTTTCTAAAACATAACATGTTGGAGACAGCTTTCATGAGTTCCTATCATCATGAAGCCTTGCACCTGGCAAAGTCCAGATGCCCCGAACTCCTGCTGGCCCCCGAACGTTTGCCTGACGATGCTCCGGCTGATCCGGAGGAGGCTGTTCGCCAGGCCCGGGCGTTTCGGGCGCCCGTTCTCCAGCACCAGTACACTGTCCTGAGCGCAGATGTCGTCCGTCTTCTGCACGAGAATCAGATCGCAGTCTGGTCATGGTCAACAACAGACGAGGCAAGCATGCTGTTCAGCCTCGAGCTGGGCGCGGATGCACTGATGGGTGACGATGTGCAGCTCATGCTGGAGGTGTTGGACCGGATGCGCCCCCTCCAGGCTTAATTACTCCTCGCGGGCTCTTTCGGTAGTCTATTCGGCAAAATCAATCTCTGCTGTGCCGTGCCGAAAGAAAACTAAATATTACACGACGCTGCCCGGTTTTGCTCTCCAACAACCCAATATTGAACTAAATTTCATCTGGCTTTAATCTTGACGAACTGAACCAGAATAGTATAATTTGTACGATGTCCGACAACATACAAGAAGGCTTTTAGGTGCTATCTTATGAACGAAGCGAGAACCAGGATCGTCATCGGCGCGGACAATTTCGGCTTACCCCTGAAACAAAAAATAAGTGAGTACCTATGCTTGCTGGGCTACGAAGTCGAAGACATGGGTGTTCAGGAAGGTGATCCTGTAGATTATCCCGATATCGGGACTGCTTTAGCTGAAAAGATTGCGGCCGGGCTATACGAGCGGGGCATACTCGTCTGTGGCACAGGAGCGGGAATGGCTATTGTGGCAAATAAAGTTCCCGGGGTCCGAGCGGTCTGTGTCCAGGATCCCTACACAGCCGAGCGTGCACGCGCCAGCAACAATGCCCAGATTATTACGTTCGGTAGTCAAATCACGGGGATCGAGGTTGCCAAAAAGCTGCTCGATATCTGGTTGAAAAGTGAGTTCCAGGGGGGAAGATCCGCTCCAAAAGTGAAGAAGATCGACGAATTGGATCTAAAGTACAGGCTGTATCGTGAGAAGTAAAACGCATCGATCCTGGCATCCGTCACGGAGGACGCTGCAAGCGAGCAGGCGGCCGCTGGTTACGCCATGCCTCTATTCCCAGACTATTAAGGAGACTTCATGATTCGCAACATAGACACGACTCTTGCCATTGATGGAGGTAAACCGGTTCGGGCGAAAGGACCTATCATTGAACAAGACGTTTTTGACGATGACGAATTAGAGGCACTTATCGAGGTCGCCCGAAAAAAACAGCTTCGGAGGGGCGAAGCGACCGAGGAATACGAGAGAAAGCTGGCGGAATGGTTCGGAGCCAAGCATGCGATTGCAGTCTCCAGTGGAACGACCTCTCTCCACATCGCCCTGGCCGCCTTCGGGATCGGTCCTGGCCAGGAGGTCATCGTTACTCCTTATACCTTCATTGCATCAGACACCTGCGTGCTCGAACAGAATGCCATACCCATCTTCGCGGATATTGATCCCGAACATCTCGGACTTGATCCTGAGGATATCGAGCGCAAGATCACGCCTCGCACGAGAGCAATCATTCCCGTTCACCTTGCCGGCAATCCGGTCGACATGGACGCTATTATGGATATTGCTCGCAGGCACAACCTGTGGGTGTTAGAAGACGCAGCCCAATCGCTGGGAGCCACGTATAAGGGAAAGAAAGTAGGTACGATTGGCCATGTGGGGTCCTTCAGTACCATCACGGGCAAGATCACCAATACCGGCGAGGGTGGTTTTGTGATCACGGACGACGACGATCTCTATGAGAAGATGTGGGGCTACATGGATTTTGCACGGCGTCGGTCCATGGGCAAAGCCTCGAAATATCATTGGGGCTTGCCATGCACGAATTACCGGATTACGAATTTACAGGCGGCGATCGGCATCCAACAAATGAAACGGGCAGACTGGTTGATTGCACGACGCACAGAAAATGCACGATATTTGTCGGCGCAACTTGGTGATCTCCCGGGCGTGGTTGTTCCAGGCGATTCTGCATGGGGCGAGCGCGTTTACTTTTATTACATTCTGCGCTTACTTCCCGAGGTGTTAGGAACCGACATGGTTAATTTCGCTATGGCACTGGCGGCTGAGGGTGTATACGACCTTAATAACATCCGAACCACGCGCTGGCTGATGCCCCAGTATCTGGAGCCCCTGTTCTTAAACAAATCAGGCTACGGTGGAACCACCTGTCCCTTTGAATGTCCGCTGTATGAAGGTCATGTTGAATACCGGAAGGGATTGTGTCCCACCGCGGAGCGGGTATGCGAGGAATACTTCTGGTTGGCAAGTATCCATCCCCTGCTTGACCAGGAAGATTTGGACGATATCGCTGCAGCTGTGCGAAAAGTGGTGACTGCTTTCCTGGAGAAGAAAGCAGCCAATATTCCTATTAATTACGCGACCCCCGAGATCCGCGCCCTGTTGTGACAGGGCGTTAGAGCGCTGATGCTCATTATGTTTCGCGGGAATAGAGAGGCAGAATGTCTCAACCAGATCTAACCGGCAAAGGTATTAAGCCAATTGGCGAGGCAAGATTACTACCGAGACTGGCCGTCGAGCAGTTACGGGCGATGATCCATAGCGGTGAGCTTCCCGCCGGATCGCAGCTGCCCAGTGAGCCGGAGCTGGCAAAAGCAATGAACATCAGTCGAAGCACACTTCGCGCCGCGCTCTCTTATCTCGAAAATGAAGGGACAATTATGCGCCGGAGGGGGGTGGGCACGTTTGTCGCCGATCGTCGCAACCTGTACAATAACCTCAATATCAATTGGGGTGTAACGCATATCATCAAAGCCACAGGGGCGGTTCCCGGTACTTCAGAAATGAATTTTGATATTCAGCCTGCCAGTGGACGGCTGGAGGAAAGCTTAAGAGTGCTTGCTGGTACTCCCATCATCGTTGTGGAGCGCGTACGAACAGCTGATGGAAAGCCCGTTTCGATATCCGTCGATCATTTGCCACTCTCCCGGCTGCCCGCCGCTTCAAATCTTGATGAAAGCCTCGAAAAATTTCGCGCTTTTCTCGAGACTCAGCAGTCGATCTATAAATATCTTGAACAGGATCTGAACCTGACCATCAGCCATGCGACAGCCTGGCTGCGCCCGATGGTCGCCGATACGGATATGGCCCTAAGCCTCGACGTACCCCTTCATTCACCCATTCTCTATTTAGAGCAGATTGATTACGACAACGAAGGGAGCCCGCTCCTGCTGACCGATGAGTACTTTGCCGGTGATGTTTTTACATTCTCTGTCCATCGATCACCCTGATGCCAAACAGGAGGCAAAATGCCCAGACGTGGAAAAGCGCTTTTCCTGGTCGCATGCGGCACATCCATTGCGACCTCGACCATGGTCTCAGAAATATTGCGTGAGGACCTGGTACGCCAACGAAAATACAATATCGAGTTTACGCATTGCAAAACCTCGGAATTGCTACCCAAAGTCAGCCTGTTGGAGCCGGATGTCGTAATCAGCACGGCACCAGTCAAACCCGAATTTGTGAATCAGTGGCGGGAAAAGGGCATTTTGTTCTTCAAAGGCACTCCTTTCCTGACCGGCATCGGCGTGGAGCCCCTCATGCAGGAGTTATTGACCGCGGTTGATAGCTGGAATATTCGGAAATCATCAGGCAGCAACAAGTAATTTCAACATGTTCTCCCGACCCCCTGGCTTAGAGATCGGATTTAAATCAACAGACCGGAGGTGCTATGACCTTAAGCGCCAAGACCAATCATACCTTCCTGTTGTAAGTCATTCAATCTGGTTTGGACAAAAGGAGTTTCCCGATGAACTTTCAGCCTTTGATCGATGCATTGAACTACTTTCTCGAATTGGGTGTGCCGATCGTCACGCCACTCCTGCTTTTTGGTTTGAGCCTGATTTTCGGAGTTCCTTTGGGTCGGGCGGTTCGCTCGGCGGTCACATATGGCGTCGGGTTTGTGGGAATTTTCATCGTTCTGGACCTGCTACTTGGCGCTCTCTCCAGCGTAGCACAGCTCCTCATCCAGAACGCCGGTCTGAAGATGGAAATTTTGGATGTGGGCTGGCCGGTATTGGCGGCAGTCGCATTCGGTGTGCCAACGTTCGTCACCGTATTCCTCGGAGTACTGATTACCAACCTGATCATGTTCAGTTTGAAGCTCACCAAGACGCTCGACATTGACTTTCACAACTATTATCACTGGGTGCTTCCGGCTACAGTGGTCTACTTTGCGACAGGCAGCCTGCTGGTAGGGACCATCGTGGGTATCGTCAACGCCATCATTACCCTCAAGCTTGCGGATTGGACCGCGAAGTACGTGGAAGAGTGGTGGGACCTGCCCGGAATCTCGGTTCCTCATATGTCTACGGTTGGCTGGTTCCCCTTCTGTTATGCCGTCGACTGGGTCCTGGACCGGATTCCAGGCATCAACAAAATTCGCGTCGATTCGGACCGCTTGCACGAGAGGCTCGGCATCTTGGGTGAGCCTATGCTGATCGGCTTGATCATCGGTTTAGGAATGGGCATTCTAGCTCGCATGGAGCTCAGGGAGTTGCTCAATATGGCGATTCGCCTGTCGGCTGCCATGGTGCTCATGCCTCGGATGATCGCTCTCCTCATGGAAGGTCTGGTTCCGATTTTTCAGTCAGCCCGCGACTGGATCATGTCTCGCTTCCCCGGTTACGAGTTCCACGTCGGTCTGGATGCTGCTGTTCTGGTCGGAAAATCGGAAGTTCTGGTAACCGGCATGCTCATGGTTCCTCTTACCATCCTGCTGGCTGTGATCCTGCCGGGGAATCGAGTGTTGCCATTCGCCGACCTGGCGTTGCTGCCCTTCTTTGCCATTTGGACTGTAGGAGTGAATCGAGGCAACATCTTCAGAGGCGTGATTATTGCGATCACCATCTGCGCCGTGCTTCTCTACGGGGCCGGGTTCGTAGCCCCGACGATTACAGCCATGGGTCAAGCTGCTGGCTTCGATGCCCAGACGGAAGGCCTGTACGTCAGCCTGGAGGGTGGCTCCATCACCGGCTCGCAGTTTATCAACCTATTCGTTTTTGCCCTTTTGCAGCAAAACGTCTGGTTGATTGCCGGAGTTGCCATACTCGCCGGGATCGTCTTGCTTCCCATCTTCAAATGGATTATTACACGCCCGCGCCTGGCTTCGGATCTGACCACGGAGGAATTGCAGCAGGAGACCGTGGCCTCGGGTGCAGATTAAGTCACGGGTGCCAAAACTTCATCTTTGTTACTTCCCGGTACGAGATGAAGCGATGTACATCAGATTTAGGTTGGCCTGTCTGCCGGGATTCGTCACCACGGCGGACAGGCCAGAAAGTCGAGAGAATCGATGGTCGAGGCGGTCATAGAGCTTGTGCTGGGTGATATGGGTAGATTTTTGACTGAGCAATACAATGAATACCATCTGCCGATTAATCTGGTTATCCTCGCCTACGGAACGCTATTGATGTGGGCACACCTCAATCTCCGTCGTGCTGCCAGGAAAATGGAGCAACTTATCATTGATTTGGCAGCCGCAGTTGAGCCACCGCTTGACGTGCAGCTGCTGTTCGAGGCGTTCCGTGAGCGCTGGGAGTGCTCTGCAACCAAGAAAAAATTATTCCTGCCGACTGCAAATGACCTGTGGTTTTCTATGGTGGAGAGTGCCGATCTCATCGAATATTTAAAGCTCCAGAAAGAATTCTTATGTATAGTCCTTTCCAAAGCGGGATTACTGGAACCCTACGGGACACTGTCAAAGCAGACGTATCGGATTTGGGAGCTATACCGCCACCAGCTCTTAACCGGTATGCGTGCCCGCCATCTGGAGCCCGAAGTGCAGCAAAAACTACGCAAAGAGCAGACCAGCGCGTGAACTCAAAGCCCGGAGGAGCCGGTCTATGGAGAAAATTGTTGAAAACAAATTAAAGATTGGTAAGAGTCTGGTGCATGTATTCCATCACCGGGTGACAAAAGAGGATGCGATGCATGTCCTGGCGATGCACTTATACGAGGGCGGCTATGTCAAAGCCAGCTTCGGGGCAGCGGTCTTGGAACGTGAAAAGGTCTTTCCAACCGGATTACCGACCGAGCCTGTTGGGGTTGCGATCCCGCACACAGATGCCGAGCATGTACGGGTGAGTGCACTTGCCATTGGTATTCTCTCGTATCCCGTTCTTTTTCAGGAGATGGGCTCCGTAGACGAAGAGATTCGTGTGAATATCATCTCGATGCTGGCTATCGCGGACCCAACTCTTGTGGTGCCTGTTCTTCGAAACCTGGCGCTCATCTATCAGGACGCTGAATTCCTCGCTTCTTTGAAGGGTTCGGGGAACGAGGAAAGGGTTCTGCACTTGCTGAAGAGTCGTATTCCTGACGTTATTGAACTTGTTTGAATCGGATCACTCGAGCAAGCAAACTCTGTTATCCCGAGTATCCCTTTAGATCCCGGAGAAGCCGTGGCCGAGACTACGATAACCATTACACACGAGGCCGGTTTACACGCCCGTCCAGCTTCACTTTTCGTTCAAAGGGCCAAGCAATTTTCTTCAGATATTCGTGTGAGATTCGGCGAAAGTGTGGTAAATGCAAAGAGCATCATGAGCATTCTCACGCTTGGTGTCGATCAGGGTGGCGTGATCACCCTTTACGCGCAAGGCGCAGATGAAGACCAGGCGGTCGCCAGCCTAATAGAATTGGTGGAAAGTAACTTTGGGGAGGCCAGATGATGAAGTTGCGCGGTGTCGCTGCATCGAGTGGAATGGCAGTCGGCCCCGCGTTTCTCTATCGACATGCCCACAGGCATTTCGAGCGTCACAGGATTGCCGATTCAGCAGCAGAGTGCGATCGACTTTCCGATGCGTTGCGAAGAGCACGACAGGAACTGGATGTGATTTACGAGCAAGCTCTGAAAGAAACCGGAAATGAGATCGCCTCCATTTTCCAGTTTCAAATGCTTGTATTAGAGGACCCGGAATGTCTTACACGCGTGCAGAGCAAGATTCAAGGTCATTGCATCACTGCCGAAGCTGCGCTGGATGAAGTGGGGGAAGAATATATCAAGATACTGGAAGGCATGGAGAATGAGTATTTCCGCGATCGCGCGGTGGATGTTAGAGATGTCATAGGGCGCGTCATTCGAATTCTTCTCCCGGTGGAGGATGGCGAACACAAAAAGCTAAAAGAGCCATCAATCGTGCTTGCAGAGGATCTGACACCTTCCGATACCATTGCTCTGGATAAATCTCTGGTTCTCGGATTCTGCGTTGCTCACGGAGGTCCCACCTCGCACACAGCGATTCTTGCTCGCGAACTGGGACTGCCAGCGGCTGTTGGGCTGGGAGATGGGTTGCTGGGCATTCGGGAGGGGAGCACGTTGGTTCTGGATGGCAGCAACGGAATCTTGATCGTCAGTCCAGAGCAGAGCGAGCTACTACATTATCAGTCATTGTCCGAGTCCCGGAAGAGCAAGGCGCGGGCTATTCGTGAAGAGGCAAAGGATCCTGTATACGCTCAGGACGGTCGGCGAATCGAGGTCACAGTAAACGTAGGCAGTGTCGAGGGCGCGAGAAGTGGGCTGGAATACGGGGCAGAGGGGGTGGGACTCCTGCGCACCGAATTCCTTTATATGGGGCGGTCCCACCTTCCGACTGAGGAAGAGCAGTATCGTGTGTATCGCGAGATTGCCGATGTGTTCGGCGACATGCCGGTGATTTTACGAACGTTGGACATTGGGGGAGACAAAGAGGTCCCCTGTTTGCATCTCCCGCAGGAGCTGAACCCTTTCCTGGGTCTTCGTGGCATTCGGCTCTGCCTGGCCCGGCCAGATATCTTTGAGCCTCAACTCAGAGCCGCGCTTCGAGTGATGGCAGAGCGGAACCTGAAAATTATGTTTCCGATGATCACCACGCTGGCTGAACTGCGCTTGGCCAAGGCAATGCTGGAAACTTGCAGGAGTGGATTGATACGGGAGGGCAGGCTTGTTCCCACCCAGTGCGAAGTAGGCATCATGGTAGAGGTGCCAGCTACAGCAATCCTGGCGGATCAGTTCGCGCCAGAAGTGGATTTTTTTTCCATTGGCACAAATGACTTGTCGCAGTATGTTATGGCTGCAGACCGGACGAACAATGCTGTGTCAGCCCTGGCAGAAAGTTTTTCCCCTGCCATCTTGCGGCTCGTGCAGGAAACAATACGGGCCGCTCACCTTCATGGGAAGTGGGTGGGAATGTGCGGCGAATTCGCGGCTGAACCGTTGGCCACTCCGATCCTTCTCGGCCTTGGGCTTGATAAATTCAGCATGAATCCATCATCCATCCCCCTGGTCAAACAGCTGATTCGATCGATCTCCATTCCGGAGGCGCAAGAGATTGCCAGAGTTTCATTGCAGTTAAGGGATGCCCAGGAAGTGAAAACCCTGGTTCGAGACCGTGTTGCAGGACTCAATGTTTGAAAATTATTATGCGACTCTCGCGTCGTGCACCATGCCGGCGCGCAGGCAGGCAATTGCAGAAGCGGGGTTAAAGGTTTGACCTGATTTATCCTGAAACGGCGTCGGAATCTATGTTATGAATCAGGGCTGAAGACGAACGCGTCGACTTAAATAACTTGCTGACCGGGCTATCGTCTGCGCAGCTAAGAAAAGGAGTATGATCTTTGAAAGAGATACGGATTGGGCTGATCGGCACCGGGGGTATGGGAAGAGCACACGCCATGGCGTTCAAGAATGTCCCTCTTGTTTTCGGAAATCAGCCCGGCAGACCGGTTCTGGAAATTGTCGCGGATATTGACGGGCACGCTGTAGAGAAGTGGGCTAATGAGTTTGGCTTTGCCCGTTGGACCACAAACTGGCAGGAGGTTGTCGAAGATCCTAGCGTCGATGTGGTCGATATCACAACTCCGAATGCCCTGCACGCCCAGATGGCAATTGCCGCAGCTGAGGCAGGGAAGCATATCTACTGTGAAAAGCCGCTGGCAACCACCTCGGCCGATGCAGCCCGGATCGTTGCAGCAGTGGAAAGGTCTGGAGCCATCAGTATCGTCGGGTTCAATTATCTAAAGAATCCCGCCCAGGCCTTTGCAAAGCAGCTCATTCAGGCTGGTGATCTCGGCGATATTACGCTTTTTCGAGGGACCTTCGACCAGGATTTTCTCGCTAACCCGGACGTGCCCTTTAGCTGGCGATTGGATCGCTCACTGGCCGGCACAGGCGCCCTGGGGGATCTGGGCTCGCATACCATTGCATTCGCCCTTTTTTTTGTAGGTGCTATCGTAGAGGTTTGTGGCTTGAGTGCTACGACCATCAAAGAGCGTGTGCTGCCCGGTCGCGGCTCTGGTTATGCAGCGACGGCTCAAAGCGGTGCCGAAAAGCGAATTGTTGAAAATGAGGACATCATGGAATTCGTGCTCCGCTTTGGCAACGGAGCCGTCGGGACCATCGGTACCAGCCGCGTTGGCCTGGGACGCAAGCTCGGATTGACGTATGAGATCCACGGCACGAAGGGCAGCCTGTATTACACCCAAGAACGAATGAACGAAATCCAGCTCTACCGCGATACAGACCCGGAGCGTGAAAAAGGTTTTAAAACAGTTTACATCGGGCCGGAACATCCCGGTTATAGGGCCTTTTTCGGTCTGGCGGGGATCGGTTTGGGCTACAACGATCAGAAGATTATTGAAGCTCGTGATCTGATCACTGCCATCGCATTGGGCCAGCCGGCTCACCCCGATGTGCGCTTTGCCTATAACGTGAATAAGATTATCGATGCTGTTGATCTGTCCTGTCAGGAACACCGCTGGGTGCAGGTCAGCGAATTTGACACAGAAGCTGACAGGGTATAGAGCCTGTCGTTGTCCAAAAAACGAAGGAAGTACCATGCGATTAGGTTTAGTCACGGATAGCTTAGGATATCTGCCGTTTGATGAATTACTGGAGACCGCTGCCAGATTGGGAATTCAGGCTCTTGAATTTGGCTGTGGCGGTTGGTCGTCGGCGCCCCATGTGAGCCTGGATCTCCTTCTGGAAAATGAAAGAGAAAGAGAAAACTTTGCCGCGCAAATCCGAGATCACGGCCTGGAGATCAGTGCTCTGAACTGCTCAGGCAACCAGCTGGCGCCGGGTCAGCGGGGAAAATCCAACGATCAGGTCGTTCGCAATACGATGAGGTTGGCGCAATCCCTTGGCGTCCGGCGGATTGTGATGATGTCTGGCCTGCCGGGCGGCGGCCCGGGTGACCAGAACGCGAACTGGATTACAACAGCCTGGCCCCCGGAAGTTCATGAAATTTTACGCTATCAGTGGGAGGAGGTGGCAATTCCTTACTGGCGGGAGCTCGCCCAGCTTGCCCGTGAGAACGGGATCGAAAAATTATGTATTGAACAGCATGCCGGACAGCTGGTTTACAACACAGAAACATTGCTGCGACTGCGGGATGCGGTCGGCGAGATTATCGGGGTGAATTTTGACCCGAGTCACGCCCTCTGGATGGGGGGAGATCCTCTGCGTGCCATCCGTCACCTGCGGGGTACGATCTATCATGTCCACGCCAAGGATACTCGCATCGATCCTCACAATCGGGAGATTAACACGCTGTTAGAAACCAAACCCAATGAGCGCGTCGCCGAGCGTTCATGGAATTACGTCACCCTGGGCTACGGGCATTCTGAGCTATGGTGGCGGGACTTTGTGATCCAGTTGAAGCAAAATGGCTATGACGATGTATTAAGCATAGAGCATGAGGATCAAAGCATGCCACCCATCGTTGGAGTCCGGAAGTCTGTGGAACTGCTTAGCCATGTCATAGGAACAGATCCTGATAACGCAAGAGGGCGTATTGCCGATCAAAAGGATGCAGGTTTAGAGGCAGAGTGAAATATCTTCTGGGTATTGATCAGGGCACAACGCAGACCACTGCAGTTGTGGTCAATGAAACGGGGGAGATGGTAGACAAGAACTCCATACAACTGCCGGCCCGTTTTCCTAGAGCCGGATGGGTGGAACAAGATCCGCTGGACATCGTGCGCACTGTCAAAGAGGCTTGTGCACCTCTACTCGAAACGTATGAGATTACGGCGGTAGGGTTTGATAACCAGGGCGAAACCTTTTTGCTCTGGGATGAGGAAACCGGGCAGCCGGTCACGCCTGCCATCGTCTGGCAGGACACCAGGGGGGAAGCCATCTGTAGGGCGCTTGCGCCGACAGTCGATTCGAACGAGCTCCGCCGCAAAACAGGTTTGCTTCTCGACAGCTATTTCTCGGCCCCCAAGCTGAAATGGGTGTTTGAAACCTCTCCGGAAATCCGCGAGCAGGCACATACTGGCAAACTTAAATTCGGTACTACCGAGACATGGGTGATCTGGCTTTTGACCAATGGCAAATTGCATGTGACCGATCCCTCCACGGCATCCCGGACCCTGCTCTTTGACATAAATTGCCTGGAGTGGGATGAAGAGCTCTTAACTCTGTTTGACGTGCCGCGCGGCATACTGCCCCAGGTGAAACCTTCCGTGGGTTGGCTCGGTGATGTGGATTTTGGGATCGGTAATTTTCTACCTCTTCACGCCTTGCTGGTAGACCAGCAGGCAGCGCTCTTTGGTCAGGCGTGTTTCCAGCCGGGTGAGATGAAATGCTCGTTCGGCACCGGTAGCTTTCTGCTGATGAACATCGGAGACCAGCCCCGTCTCTCCACATCCGGCCTGTTGACCACCGTGGGCTGGAATCTCAATGATGGTCCTGTGTACGCCTTCGAAGGCGGCATCTTTGTCACCGGATCGGCTGTGCAGTGGTTGCGCGAAAATCTAAGAGTTATTTCCGAGCCAGCCTCAAGCAACGAGGCGGCAATGCGATCTGTGGATGACAGTGTCGTCATTGTTCCGGCCTTGCAAGGTCTGGCTGCCCCTCACTGGCGAACGGACATCCGGGGCGCAATGTTTGGGTTGAACCGTAGTACGACTTCGGATGATATCGTCCGCGCTACTCTGGATGGGATTGCGTGCCGGGTCTATGAAGTTGTCACCGCCATGTCACGGGACGCCGGTCAGGCACCTCCACATCTGAAAGTGGATGGCGGCCCCTCGGGCAATGCTTATCTCATGCAGATGATCGCCGATCTGCTGGATCTGGAAGTGCGCGTCGCGTCCGCACGGGAAGCCACCGCCATCGGAATTGCCAACCTCGCCGGTGTATCTGCGCTGGGCACATCCCTGGACGACTTAGCCAGAAACTGGAAGGCGGAAAGCACGTATACGCCACAGATGAAGGAACAAGAGAGACAGAACAAACTCTCCCAGTGGAACAAAGCGCTGGAAGCTTTGAAGGCATACCATTCATGAGAGGCTGCGCACAAGGCAGGTTATGAAACCAATCCATGATGTTGCGATTATTGGTGCAGGGGCAGTCGGCGCTGCCATTGCCCGTGAGCTTTCCCGCTACGACATTCAGGTCGTGTTGCTGGAAGCCAATTCCGATGTGGGAATGGGAACCTCGAAAGCCAGTACCGCAATCTGGCATACAGGCTATGATGCCACACCGGGTTCGCTCGAATCGGTTCTCTTGAAGCGTAGTTATCCCCTTTTGGAAAAATTCATGATCGAAGTGGGATGTCCCTTTGAGCGCCTCGGCGGTCTATTAATTGCCTGGACACAGGATCAGCTCGAGGCGTTGCCTTCACTTCTGGAGAAGGCACATCAAAATGGGGATTCAGATGTGTATCTCATGGGTAAGGAAGAAATTTACCGGCGCGAGCCTCATCTGGGTGAAGGTGCACTGGGAGGCATGTTTGTTCCAGGAGAAGGAATTCTGTGTACTTTTACTATTCCTCTAGCCTGTGCCACCCAGGCAGTTGTCAATGGGGCAACTCTCAAAATGAACTTTAAGCTGAACTCGATAGAGCAATCCCCTGATATTTCCATCATTTCGAGCGAGCACGAGGAAATTCAAGCCAAGTGGGTCATCAATGCAGCCGGGTTGTACTCGGATGAGATCAATCGTCAATTTGGTCACGACAATTTCAAGGTGACGCCTCGGCGGGGAGAGCTGATTGTTTACGACAAGCTGGCGCGCTCACTCGTTAACCATGTCCTGCTGCCGGTGCCGACTCCAGTTACAAAAGGTGTGCTTATTAGTCCGACCGTGTATGGAAATGTCCTGCTCGGACCGACAGCGGAGGATTTGCTCGATAAGACCGCAACCGGCACAAGCGCCAGTGGATTGGAGTCGCTCCTGGAAAAAGGTAGAAAGATTTTGCCCGAGTTGATCGAAGAGGAAGTAACCGCCACGTACGCCGGGCTGCGGGCAGCGACCGAGCACAGCGATTATCAGATTAGTCTGCATGCCGGCCAGCGATATATTTGTGTGGGCGGGATTCGCTCGACGGGAATCTCAGGATGTCTGGGTATTGCCGAATATGTAGCCGACCTGTTACGAGAGGGAGGCGTCGAGCTTCTGCCCAAATCTAAGTTCAAGACGATCCGCATGCCGAATATTGGCGAAGCATTTTCGAGGCCCTACCAGGATGCAGAACTAATCGCGCAAAATGCTGATTATGGAAAGATCATCTGCCATTGTGAGCGCGTGTCGCTCGGTGAGGTCCACGACGCGATCCATGCAGATATTCCTGCATCCTCGTTGGATGCCCTGCGCCGCCGAACCCGTGCCATGCAAGGACGATGCCAGGGATTCAATTGCCATGCGGCGCTGGTCAAGGAATTAAACGCAAAGGGCGCGACGTCTGCTCTGGTGCACGGCCCCAGGCAGAGCGCGAAGCCAAACAAAGGTCTGACAGCTCCTGCCGGGCTTCGCCATTCAGACAGCGTAGATGTGTTAATTGTGGGAGCTGGGCCCGCAGGCATCGCCGCCGCATTGGAATTGAAAAGGCTCGGCATAAGGAAGGTCCTAGTTGCAGAACGTGAACCGGTAGCGGGCGGCATTCCGCGTATGTGTGGTCATATCGGGTTTGGATTAACAGATTTGCATCGGGTCCTGACAGGTCCTGCTTATGCACGTAAATATCGCGAGATGGCTGATCAAGCTGGGATAGAGATTCATACGGCAACGACGATCACCGGTTGGGAGAGGAGCCCCAAAGCCAGCGACCCTTGCGCGCTAAAATTCACTTCCCCCGATGGAGTAGGACGCGTGGAAGCCAGATCTGTTTTGCTGGCAACCGGCGTTCGTGAGCGGCCGCGTTCCGCGCGGTTGATTCCCGGACGTCGTCTACAGGGGATCTACACGACCGGTTCCCTGCAGCGGTTTGTGTATGAACATGAACTACCCGTTGGAAAACGGGCAGTAATTGTTGGCGCCGAGAGGGTAAGTCTCTCCGTGGTGTTAACGCTCCGGCATGCCGGGGCACGCGTCCTGAACCTGATCACTGAGCTGCCACATCACCAACTTTATCCTCCTATATTCTTACCGGCAAAAATTCTGTTTGCCGATATTCTGGCCCATGCGCCGATTCTTACGAGTACGCGAGTATCGAATATTTTCGGTCACCAACGCGTAGAGGGGATTGAAATCACAGACATGGAGTCAGGCAGGACACATCTCATAGAATGTGACACTATTGTGTTCACCGGCGACTGGATTCCCGAAAATGAGATCGCCAGACAAGGTAACGTAAAAACAGGCAAACCGTCGCTGGGTCCCCAGGTCGATTCGCAATTTCGGACTTCACAGACCGGCATCTTCGCGGCCGGGAATCTTCTGCGCGGTGTCGAGACTGCCGACTGGGCGGCGCTGGAAGGTCGCAGGGCGGCACGCTCCATCGCGCGTTTTTTGGAAGATGGGGCATGGAATGGTAGCAGGGTGGAGATTCTTGCCGAACCGTCGCTTGCCTGGATCTATCCCAACGTCCTGAGCCCGGACGCGTTGCCTGCTCGATTCCATATCCGCTCTCATGAATTTCGCAATCACGTGACCCTGAGAGTTATGCAGGGTCCCAGAGTCTTGCATAGCCAGCCATTCCGGCGCCTGCTGGCGAATACCTCGATCACCCTTCCCGGCGATTGGGCTGAAAGCGCGGACTTTTCAGGCCCGGCATTGAGGCTTGAGGTTGCGGAATAGCCAGCCGGAGCAAATAGAAGTATCGCGGAGCTCCACCAGACCAACCTTTGCAAGGCTCACTGAAGCCTTGATGGGTGTCGTCGCTCTGGCTTTCGTGTCTAAAATCTGGAACGCTCGGCGAAATGTCAAAGAGGCTTCATCTTCATCGAAGGGGGAATCGGAATATCTAGCAATTGCAGGATCGTCGGTGCAATCTGCAAATGGGAGGCCGTCTCCTGCGTATCGCCGTTACCTCTTCCATCTGGCGGGATGATGAACAGCGGTACTTCTCTCTGCTCGGGCGCAGTCCCACCGTGGTGCCCATCGCTGTTGATCCCATGATCACCGGTCACCAGGATGGTGTATCCGCGTTCCTGCCATTCTGTAAAAACCGTGCCAAGGAGCACATCCTGCTTAATGGCCTGCTTACGATATTGAATTGAATCGGATCCATATGTTTCACCCGTGTAATCCATCATGACAGGATGAAGCAGCAAGTAATCGGGCGAGAACTTCCGTACAAGGTGCGCCGCAGAGGCAAACGACTCTTCATCTGGATAATCATCTGTTCTATGAAAACGCCCGTGTTGAACGAATAGTGACTCGTCATCCACTTCCTTGTCGTCGATCCAGTTAAAGGGAGCGCGATTATACAATTCCGATACCCAGTAATAAGCCACCGCCGCGGTGACTTTGCCTGCCTCCACCACCGACTGAAAGATATTTGGCTTTGTCGAGCGCCGGAGGATCGTATTTGCGATAATTCCATGCTCACTGGTCGGCATGCCGGTGTGAATTGTTTCATACATGGGCCGAGACATACTGGGCAGCTCGCCGACGATTTTGTACAGGGTTGCCTGCTTGGTTTCCACGAGGTGACCCAGAAAACCCATGTGGGATCTCGCAACGTCATAGCGCAGTGCATCGGACATGATAAGAATTGCTTTGTTCATAGGAGGAATGCAGAGCCTTTCAAGGATGTCTGTGAGATGTAGGTCAATGCGTTCGACCTATGCTCGTATTATATCCAGATTAGAACGTATCTGCCTTCGGAGGGTCCGCCAGGCAGGTTGACCTCGTGGCTACACCCCAGGCGTGGTCGTTGTTTTCCGCAGGTTGGCGCCAGCCAGATAATCAGGATGCGTATATAATGACACTGAGATTCTCTGTAGACCAAGGAATGCACCTCAAGGAATGCACCTATGGAAAGTGTTGTAAAGTTTGTTGCGCCGCTGATCGAAAACGTGGAGCGGGTGATCGTCGGCAAGCGCCAGGCAATTGAATACATCATGGTGGCGCTCTTGTGCGAGGGACATGTTCTACTTGAGGATGTACCGGGCTCCGGTAAAACGATGCTGGCGCGTGCTATCGCGGCCAGCCTGGGTATTGGCTTCAAGCGCATTCAATGTACGCCCGATCTTCTGCCGAACGATATCACAGGCGTGTCGGTGTTTAACCAGAAAAACGGCGAGTTCGAGTTCAGGCCCGGGCCGATCTTCGTCAACATTCTGCTGGCGGATGAGATCAATCGCGCGACGCCGCGCACACAGGCAGCCCTGCTGGAAGCGATGCAGGAACAGCAGGTGACAGTAGATGGGGTGACCCGCGATCTGCCACGTCCCTTCCTGGTGCTGGCGACACAGAACCCGATCGAGTATGAGGGCACCTTTCCTCTCCCTGAGGCGCAGCTGGACCGATTTTTGATGCGCCTTTCGGTGGGGTATCCTTCCCGAGCAGATGAGCGCCAGATTCTGACGAATCTCTGGCGCGAACATCCGATCACAAAGGTCCGCCAGGTGGTGGATGGCATGCAGCTCCTGGATCTGCAAAAGGGTGTCTGGGAAGTAAACGTAGACAGTACGCTCCAGGATTACATTGTGGCGCTGTCGGAGGCTACGCGGCTCCATCCGGACCTGTCTCTGGGTGTCAGCCCGCGCGGAAGCCTGGCACTGCTAAAGGGTGCGCAGGCACTGGCAGCCATTCGGGGCCGTGACTATGTCGTGCCGGATGATATCAAGGCGCTCGCACCTCTGACACTTACCCACCGTCTGATTCTCAAGCCGGAGGCAGAGCTGCGCGGGCAGACTGCACATACGATTCTTGACAGCGTGCTCGAGAAAACAGCCCTCGACCTGGGCGGTGTCAGTCGTTAATCATGTGGCCATGATTGGCACGTTCCTGCCTCTGCTTGTGCTGCTTTTGTTGATCGCTGCTTTTCTGCGCGGCGGTTTTGCTTTAACCTTGATCTATCTGGTGGTCGGTGCGCTGACAGCCGGCCTGTGGTGGAGCCGCCGGTCGGTCACCCAACTGGAAACCCGCCGCCACTTTACCAGGCATGCTTTTCTGGGAGAGGAGATTCAGGTCGATCTGCGTGTGGAAAATAAGGGCTGGCTGCCGATCCCGTGGCTGGAGCTGCGTGAGAGCTTGCCAGTGGCGCTGGTGGGTCCGAACAGTTTTCAATCGGTGATCTATCTTGGTCCACGCGCAACGGCGAGCTTTGAATACACCATCGAGGCGCGTAAGCGTGGCTATTATCCCATTGGTCCGTTGTCCATGACCACCGGCGATATCCTGGGGTTGAGTGACGCTCTTGTAGCGCAAGTCCCGGCGGAGGCGCTGGTTGTCTATCCCAGGATCATTCCTTCCACTTCCACAGAGCTGCCTTCCCAGTCGCCACAGGGTACGCTGCGACACCGCTTGCCGCTCTTTGAGGACCCGACACGCCTATTTGGCAAGCGCAGTTACACTGCTGGGGATTCGCTACGCAGGATCGATTGGAAGTCCTCGGCGTCCAGCGGCCGGTTGCAGGTGAAGCTGTTCGAGCCCTCCATCGCGCTGTCGACCTGCGTGATTTTGAATCTCCGCGCCGACGATTACTACTACCGTAGCCGAATCGACTCCACAGAGCTGGCGATCATGATTGCTGCCTCGCTCACGAATTGGATCGTAGGACAAAAACAACGGGCCGGACTCCTTGTGAACGGCCGCGACCCGTTAACGACCGACGGCAAACCGCCGGCGGTGCCGCCCCGCAAAGGAAAACGCCATCTGATGTATCTACTCGAGATCTTGGCGCGAGCGGAATCAGCGGATGTCCCTTTGCTGGCTCCCCTTATTCAGTCGCAGCGCTTCCAGCTTGCGTGGGGCACGACGCTGGTCGTGATCAGCGGGTTGATCGGTGAACAGGTACTGGACGAGCTCTATCAGGCCCGGCGTGGAGGTATGAACCCACTCTTGATCCTCGTTGGACGGGATTCCGCCGATGAGATGGGCCGCCAGCGTGCGGCGGTGCTGGGGATTCCCGTCATTGACATCGCTACGGAACGTGATCTTAGCCTGTGGTTGCAAAGTGGAAGAGGCACATGAATCGTGAAACTGTCAACGCTCACCGGAGAGAGATGGGTTTTCGTCGCCTGGCTGCTCTCCTGGTATTTCTGATGATGGTTTGTGGGGTTATCACGCTAACCAGTCTCATTCGTTCGGTCGCGCCCGGTTGGAGTTCCGGTCTGCTTGCCGGTGTGCTGCTGTTCATCGTGCTGGACCGGATCTACAGCCATCGCTCACTCAGATCACTGACCCCATTGAGCTCGGAATGGTGGATAGCCCTTGGCTCGCAATGGATCGTCATCCTGGTCGTTGTGCGATTGTTACTTTCCTATACAGGTGGACTTGATGCGCTCGGTCGAGATCTGGCTCTGATTGGGCGCGGGTTCTTCGGGCACTTATTCAGTGCCGAGTACTTCTTCAGCGCGTTGCTGGGCATGCTGGTCTGGTATATCACGGGCCGGTTCCTGGGTTTGCTCGACGAAATGGGTTTGGACCAGGAGCTTGCATTAAACGAAGAAACCGAGCAAATCGCCGCTCGCAGCGATGTGCCACCTGCCCGGCAGCGCCTGGTGAGCCTGACCTTCAGCCTGGGTACATTCCTCGTGGTGATGACCGGCCTGGCGCGCATCAATCTTCAAACAGTAGTTCCCAGTCTCAATGGTGAATCCGGCCTGGAATTGAACCGGCTTTCTGGAGGCGAGTCCGGCGCACTGCTCTACTTCGTGTTCGGGCTAGCTCTGCTTAGTCTAGGTCGGTTAGTGTCCCTGCAAACCCGCTGGCTGAAACAGCGCATTCCAATCTCATCGGGGCATCTGGTCAGGCAATGGGCTCTCTATACCCTGATCTTCTTGCTGGGACTGGCATTCTTCACCAGTCTGCTGCCTGCCGGTGACAGCCTGGGATTGTTCTCCCTGCTTGCCAGCCTGCTAAGTTTTCTGTTTGGCATCCTGTTTTTTATCGGGCAGCTTTTGATGGTGTTGATCTCGATGCTCTTCAGCCTGCCGCTGCTCTTGCTGCGCGGCGAACCGATGTCTTCATCACCTCCGCCACCTCCGCCGCTGCCCACTCTCCTGCCCGTAGAAGCGTCTGCACCTGCGGCACCCAATGAGTTATGGTTGTTGATACGGTCCGTTCTGCTGTGGGGATCGCTGGCGGCGATCATCCTTTTCGCCGCCTTCCACTTTGTGAGACAACATGGTGGAATCCGCGCTACGATTCGCAAGGCCCGGATCACAAACTGGCTCATGCTGGCATGGCAATGGTTATACCGAAACGCCGAACAAACTCGCGTCACGTTGATCCGTGTCGTCGGAGAGGGGTGGCACAGTATGATTTCGCGCCTGGAGGCCAGAGGTCTGCGAACGCGCCCTGAATGGATCAACGTGAGGGCGCTGGATCCGCGCCGGCAGATTTATTTTTTCTATCTGGCAATGCTACGACGCAGCGGCGAGCAGGGACTGGGACGACAGCCCTCACAAACACCGGCAGAATACGCTACTCACCTCAAGAAGGCTATGCCCAGCTCTGCCGAGGAGATTCGAGCTATAACGGATGCATTCGTAGAAGCGCGTTACAGCCGTCGGAATATTGACTCCCAACGGGCAAGGTCGGTCAAGGAAACATGGGGGCTGATCCGGCGCGCGCTGCAAACCAAAACGAGGCAGGATCAAGCTGCCAGCAAGAGGCAAAATTGAGCCGGGACACAGGCATTCCTGTTCCCGGCTGGATTTGACGTTTCTGTCCGGCTTTAAGACCGTTTCTTATTACCCTTCCTGGTCGTCGATCCGTTCTGCGACCAGCAGGATCTGGTCGGCAGCAAAATCTGCGGCGTCCTGAGTCAGCCCGTGCTCGACCATCAGACGGCTGGCAATCTGTGTGTGGTCCATCTGGAGCACATCCTCGGGCTGCCAGCCTTTGGCGTAGGTCGCATAGATTTCGTCTGCGCTTAATTCGTAATACACGGATTCGATCTCACTATCGCGATGGGTGTCTTTCTGGGCAAGTTTTTCACGCGATTCACGGACCTGTTCTTCTACGGTGTGCAGCGCCTCTCTCAACGCTACCATCGGATCTGCTTCCTCTTTGCTCACCACAATATCCTGTGGGCGCTTATAAAGCACAATGCGGACGCGAAAGACATCATAGGATTGTGTATCTACCGTTTTTTCGAGTGCGACCGCTGCACCGACTATATCGGAATGATCCGTCGTAAGCTCTCCCAATCGTTGCTCCGTCTCGCGCTTAAACTCATTGCTCACGTCATCTACGTCGATATTGTAGTCTACATAAAAATCAGAGTTTCCCATACAGTCTCCTTCAACCTGAAATAGATTGGACCCGTTGCCAAACGGTACTCAGGCTACTAATGATATGAATGATTTCCGAATGAGGCAATTAGGGATTCCCCCGCACGGCGAAGGTTTTCCCCGCTGTTTTTTTAGCGTGTTTTCGCGTAGGATTACCAGGAGGATCTATGGCAAAAGTAAGAGTTGTAGGACCCAGGATTGATGTAGAGAGCGCGAAAGCGATGGTGGATTCAGGTGAGGCCATCATCCTGGACGTTGTTGCCGCGCACGTCTGGCCCAGCATGACCCGTACGATCAAGGGATCAATTCGCCTCCCGCCCCAGGAGGTTGAAGCGCGATTCGCGGAGCTGCCGCCCGAGAAAACGATCATTACCTACTGTACCTGACCGGACGAATTTACGAGCGCCCGTGTGGCGTCCTTTCTAGAAAAACAGGGGTATCGAGCTTTTGCATTGATCGGGGGTTACATGGCGTGGTACAGGGCCGGCTATCCGATCGAGCGCAAAGAAGCGACTGCAGCATTGCCCGCAGAAGCCCTGTGTCCAGACTGCGGAGAGCCTCTGGAGATCCACACCGACGGTGCAAAATCCGAGAACCATTGAGTACGATCTGCCTTCTATAAATAGCCACCTGGATTGACCCGATCATGGAAAGTGGTGGGCTGAGATGGCCAGAGCGAGCGGGATGAGACAAGATGCGGCCTCCCAACATTCGGTTGCACAGATGAACAAAACGATCGAAGCTCCGCCCCGGCGTCAACTATGTCGAAGGTTGTCCCGCGATGGGTTGGAAAGGTTGCCATTCCCTCCAATCTGGGAAGCGCCTATAATGTATCCACTAAGAATGAATGGATAGATTAACCGAGCTCCTTACCAGTTTGGACTGGATCGCGATTGCCGCGCTGTTGTCGTATATCATCAGCATCGGGGCACTATTTTTCATCCCTGCCAACCGAAAGCCGGGGGAGGCAACCGCCTGGCTCCTGCTCATGTTCATTGCTCCCTTTTTTGGACTGATCCTGTTTTTATTTCTTGGCAACCCTGAGCTCTCCAGATGGCGCCGGGACCAGCAAAAAGCGATGAATGATCGGATTGAGGACCTGGCCGAGGCTGCGCAGGAAAATCCGGGTTGGCGAGATCTCGTTGATCCACCGGTTTCGGCTCGCTATGAGCCGCTGGTCCGACTTAACGCCCGGCTCAGCGGGTTGCCTGTGACTGCCGGGAACACCGTCGAGTTGATTACGGGATATGTCGAGGCGGTCGAGTGCATCGTGCGCGATATCGACGCGGCAAAACGATACGTTCACCTCGAGTACTTCATGTTTGCTGATGACAAGATCGGTGCGCCGGTCATCGACGCGTTGGTGCGCGCCAAGCAGCGGGGGGTTGTCTGCCGGGTGCTGATCGATCATCTCGGCAATATAGGGTATAGCGGGCGCGTGCTGAAGCGGCTGCGTGCCGCAGACATTGCTGTGAAGTTAATGCTCCCGATCGATCCGGCCGACCACCAGTGGAACCGTCCGGATTTGCGCAACCACCGCAAGATCGTGATTGTGGACGGCACGGTGGGTTTTACTGGATCGCAAAATCTGGTGGAGGACACTTATCATAAGCGTGCCAATATCAGGAAGGGAATTCATTATATCGAGCTCGGCGCGCGGCTCACCGGCCCCGCAGTTCGTGAACTGAATGCGGCGTTCGTTACCGACTGGTATTCCGAGACAGGGGAATTGCTCGACAGCCAGATCGCGCCGGAAACACGCTTCGTCCCATTTGCAACCGGCGATGTGCTCTGCCAGGTGCTGCCGAGCGGACCGGGCTTTGAACACGACAACAACCTGATGCTGTTTGTGGCGTTGTTTCACGCGGCGCGCACACGGATTCTCATTGCCAATCCATACGTCGTGCCGGACGAGACCATTCTGCTGGCGCTCACCTCCGCTGCTCAGCGCGGCGTGGAGGTCACGTTGATCGTCTCGGAGATCGGAGATCAGTTTCTTGTCTTTCATGCTCAGCGGTCTTATTATGACGAATTATTGCGAGCCGGTGTGCGGATCTTTCTCTACCAGTCGCCCGTGATCCTGCATTCGAAATTCATCACCATAGACGATGACATGGGGGTAGTTAGCTCAAGTAACATGGACATCCGCTCCTTTGAGCTCAATCTCGAGATTACGCTGGTTTGCTATGACACCGGGGTCGTCAACAACCTTCAGAAGGTTGCGGCGGACTATCTCTGTCACTCCAGTGAGCTGCACCTCGAAGACTGGCAAAGGCGTCCGCTGCTGGTCAAGGTCCTGGACAACCTGGCCCGCCTGACATCTGCCCTGCAATAAGGGGGCGAGCATTAAGAAGGCTTAAGGTCTCCGCTGGTCGTCAGGGTGACAGCTGCCTCCTGAGGCGTGACTATCAAGGTGCCCGATTTTCAAGCAATAGCTCTAGCAAAAAACGGTCAACGGCATATCCCTTTACCGGGTGAAAGACTGCCCCGGGCCGTCCGTGCTGTACGATCCCAAAGGGTCCCTGAAATTGCCAGAGGGCATATCCCCAGCCAAATTCTTTATAAACCTGCAGGATATCTTCATACCAGCGGCGGGCGACGTGGTCAGGGGTGTGCTTGAAACAACCGAACTCGCCAATATGAATTTTGACCCCTCTTTTCTCGACGTCGCGCCAGGGCTTGTATGACTCCCGCAGGGTCCGACGCTCCCAGACCCGGCCCTGCCATCGCAGACCGGGGTACTTTGGGGCCGGCACCTTCTCGTGATCCCTCCACCAGCTCGCCCTGTGATGTGTCACCGGCATGGGATGGTAGCCGCGCCCGCTATGGGTCACGCCAAGACCGGCAAGCTCCGGCATGGGGAGGTATCCGCCTCCGGGCCCGTCGATGACGATTTCTCTCTGCGGATCTATGGCGTGAACTGCGCTGGCGGTGCGACGGATCAGAGCCGCATGATTCTGGCGCGTCATGCCATGACTTCCCGGGTTGGGCGGCTCGTTGATGAGGTTAAAGCTCAGCCATTCACGGGGGATTCCTCGATATCGAGTCGCGAATGCATCCCATAGGTATACAAACGCGTTCTGTGCAATCTCGTCCCTCCAGAGATTGTGTCGCTCCAGCTCATTCCGATTCGTGCAGTAGCCTGGCGCGCGGTGAAGGTTCAAGGATAGATGGATGCCACGCGAGCGGCAGGCTTGCAGATAGCTATCCGTGGAACGGAAGCAGGCCTCATCCACATGGAAATAATCGAAGTTATGAATCCAGTATCGATAATCCAGTGGGATCCGGACAAAGTTGAACCCAAATTCGGCAAGGAAGTCTAATGCACTCTGATCGGCATCTTCTGGTTTTTGACCCGGCTGCCAGGCGGCCATCCACTGAAAATTAAAACCGTAGTGTTTCATCGGCAGGAATTATATGGAGAGAATGCCATTTCAAATACCTTACTTTTGTCTCGATCGTGTCTGGGTGGACTCTGTTCAAATTCTCAAATCCTCGTCGATTCCTGGCGAGTGATTCCAGATGTGTCTTCGGTGAATAGCGCCGGTTATAGCGGTAAAATAAGAATTCCAATACAATGTGGTCGATGCGTTGATGCTACAGCTTAAGCTATCCTGCAACGGTAATAAGTAAGGGTCGTTATGAGAGGAGTCGAAAACTTCGATGAATAGCAATGCCTACCAGAATTCGGACGAAGGTCCGCTCAAAGTCGCGATCAAAGAAGACCAGGTCACTGTGGCGCCTGAAAGCCGCGTGACGGTCCATGTAGCTGTGCTCAATAGCGGACCCGTGGAAGATTATGTGGACATTCTGGTCGGGGGCGTGCCGGCTGAGTGGGTGACTGTTCATACCCCTGTCGTCCGTGTCGGACCCGGAGAGGCAAAGCAAGTTATCGTAACCGTCCAGCCACGCTCGGTCGCCGATCTTCGCGTGGGTCAGTATCCGCTGGATGTGCGTGCGGTTAGCCAGAGCGAGCCAAAACGTTCGGCCGTCGCGCGCAGCATTCTTACTGTCGCTGCATACCAGTCGAGGGGGCGCATCGGAGTTATGCTCGGCTCGGTGCACTTCTCTGTGAGCCCGGGTTCCATCATCGAGATTCCCATCCTGTTGCAGAACCGCGGCGCGGAGGAGGATAGTTTTCGTCTAAACGTCACTGGTCTTCCTCCGACCTGGATCTCCACGAATTCTACCGTTACGCGGTTGGATCCGGATGCCAGTGCTGAGATCCAGCTCAGCCTGCAGATCCCTCGCTCGCCTCAGGCGATCGCAGGACGACGACCTTTTACCATTCAATTGGTCAGCCAGCTTTTTCCAAGCCAGACCACAGAAGTGGAATGTATCTTAACGATATCGGCATTTTCCCAGTTTTCGACTTCGCTTGAGCCAGGCTTGTTTGAGGCCGGTCAATTTGGACGTCTGATTATCAACAATGAGGGCAACACGATCGATACCTACACCCTTAATTTCCAAAGTACAGATAACATGTTGCTTTTCGAAAAAGGAGTGCAGGTGTCCAGGCCCGGTCCGCAACCGGGAACGCAGCGGGTAGGAATCACATATGTCGAGATCCCGGTGGGGGAGCGGGTTCAGGTGGCGGCGGGGGAGCAAGGTGTGTATTCCTTTCGTAGCCGACTCCGCTCACGCCCAATCGTTGGCAACGAGCAGACCTACCCGTTTCGGATCACCGTCCGATCTACCGCGAACGAAACCACGGAACTTGCCGGGCAGGTCAGCGAGAAAGCATATATCCCATTTTGGGTCCTGCCCGTCGGCGTGATCGGATTCCTGGTGCTGTGCCTTCTTCTCATGATCCCTTTGCGGGGATTGCCGACGTCGGCTCGCGCCACCCAGACAGCTGCCTTCAATCAAACTCAGGCAGCTCTCTCAGGCTCGGGCGACTCGGACGGTGATGGTCTGACCAACGACCGAGAAGCGGCGCTGGGGACCGATCCCCTCCTGCCGGATACAGATGGCGACCGGCTGCTGGATCGTGAGGAGGTGGAAACATACCTTACCAATCCACTCGACACAGATACCGATGATGATCGTTTAGAAGATGGAGATGAAGTCCAGACGCATCAGACTGACCCGCGCAACCCCGATTCGGATGGCGATGGCCGGCTCGACGGCGACGAGGTCGCCGGTGGCAGTGACCCGCGCAACCCCGACACCGATGGAGATGGCCTAAGGGACGGTGCAGAAATCGAGTTACAGACGGATCCGCGCAATCCGGATAGCGACGGTGATGGCTTGCAGGACGGACAGGAGAACCAGACTTGCCCGCGGCCGCTCGACCCCGACTCCGACGATGACGGCATCGTGGACGGCAGGGACCTCAACCCGTGCGATGCCTCCAACCCTTCACTCACCGCAACAGCCGCAGTTCAGGCGACGGCCGCGGCGCCCACCGCCGCGCCGACCAGTACCGCGACTGCGACATCTATTCCTCCCACCAGCCCACCGGCTTCTTCTCCCACGCCCGTCCCGCCGAGCCTGCAGGGCGCGATGCTTTTCAGCACCAACCGGGATGGTAACTTCGAGATCTACTCGCTGAACCTTTCCAACCAGGGACTGACCCGACTGACAAACAGTCCCGCTCAGGATGTTCAGCCGGCCCTTGCGCCAGATGGCGTCCAGGTTGCCTATGTCACGAATCAAGATGGCAACAATGAAATCTATGTCGCGGGCCTGGACGGGCGTTTACCCTTGAACCTGACCAACAACCCCGGGGATGACCAGCAACCCGTATGGTCACCGGATGGGAACTGGATCGCGTTCACCTCCAATCGGGATGGGAATCAGGAAATCTACGTAATGCGCCGCGACGGTTCGGAGCTGCGCAATCTGACGAACCAGGCTGCCAACGATTTTGCTCCCACCTGGTTCTCTGTGGGAGGCTTGCTGGGCGCACAGGACTGGATTGCCTTTACGACCACCCGGGATGGAAATCAGGAAGTCTATAAAGTCAGACCGGACGGCACGAGCCTGGCTAACCTGACGCAGAATCCGGCAAACGATCACTCTCCTGCCGGGTATACCGGAGGATCGCTTCTGGCCTTTGTGAGTGATCGAACTGGCAACTCGGACGTCTTTAGTATGTCGGATACCGGTGGCTCGCAGACCAATCTCACGAATCATCCTGCCCAGGATCTCGACCCTGCCATAAACCCGGCCGGCAACTGGGTTGTCTTTGCCACGGATCGGGATGGGAATCTGGATGTGTATGTGGTTGGGAGCGCGGGCGGGACAGCCTACAACCTGACGCGAAATCCGAGTCAGGATCGTTACCCGGACTGGTGAGCAATGTAACTAATCCAGGCATAAAAACGTTTTATATATAGCGCTGGAAGGTTACTCTATGGCGCTAACAAGGACGAGGTGCCGATGCTAATGCTTTCTGAGCTTCTCCGTTTTCGAGTTGTAAGTCCCACGAAAGCAGGCCGGCTCACCGATCTGGTAGTGAGTAAACTCGACACCGATTATCCAGGCGTCACTTATCTTATTTATCATCCCAACCAACAGGAGGTGGTGTTACCCTGGAAGAAGGTGAAGACAATCGACCGGGCGCACCGCCAAATCCAGGTAGAAGAGCATGATCCCGCGCAGGCTCCAGATACCATCGATCGGGAGGTCCGTCTGCGCCGCGATGTACTCGATGCACTTGTCATCGATCTGCAACGTTATCGCGTTACACGCGCCAACGACCTGGGGTTAAAAGAGGACGCCGGAAAACTACAATTATCTGCCGTAGATACCAGTGCCCACGCGATCTGGCGCCGTCTGGCGAGGGGCCGGCATAGTGGCCTGGATCGCGGCGCGCTCTATGACTGGAAGTATATTGAATTCCTGCGAGGCGATCCCGGGGCGGTGCAGGCGGGTGCCATCTACAATCGACGGATCGTGCATTTACCCCCGGGAGAAATCGCGCACCTGGCTGCGGCTGTGCCCTATTTACATGCCGCCGAGCTCCTGGAATTATTGCCGGAGCAACTCGCTGCAGATGTTCTGGAGCTGATGTCACCCGAGCGTCAACTCCAGGTCTTCGAAGAGCTGGATGAGCAGCGCGCCTTGCAGTTGTTGAAGCACATGGCTCCCGACCTGGCAGCTGACCTTATAGGAAGCTTGGACTTAAGACTGGCACGTCATTATCTGAATAAGATGCCGCGGATACATGCGGAGCGTCTGGTTGAACTGCTGCATTATCCTCAAAACACTGTCGGGGGAATCATGGCAAACGATATGGTAACCGTCTCGCCAAACATCAAAGTTGGCGAAGCCCGAAAGGTCCTGCAGGACAAGCTCAAAGAGCCAGACTTTGTCTATTTTATCTATGTGGTGGAAAAAAAGGCGCCTCATCGATTGCGCGGGGTTGTTTCCTTGCGACAGTTCCTGGTAGCTGAAGATGACCAGACGATCGAACACATCATGAATCCGTATCTGATTGTCCTCTCCCCGTTGGAATCGCCAATCCAGGCTGCTTATCGTCTGCTGAATAGCCAGCTTGCGGCATTGCCCGTGGTAGGAAACGAGGGGGAATTGCTTGGCACGGTCACGATTGATGCCGCGGTTTCGCAGGTCGCGCCGCGCAGCTGGCGTGCACAGGCGCCGCGAGTTTTTTCATGAAAAAAAGCGAAAAACCGTTTGGCTTCGAGCCTCTCGATGAGCTGGACCCAATGCGGCTGCCGGGCCGGTCGTCCAGCCTTTCATCTGCGGTGCGTCTGAACATTCGGGGAAGGAGCATCAGCCTACCGGGATTGCGGCGTCCGCCCAAAGGACTCATGCGCTGGCTGCTGATACTCGGCCCGGGGCTAATTACGGCTTCCGCCGGAAACGACGCCGGTGGGATTGCGACCTACAGCTCTGCCGGAGCCAGGTTTGGTTATGACTTGATCTGGGTCATGCTGGTCATTACCGTTTCGCTGGCTGTGGTGCAGGAAATGTGTGCCAGGCTGGGCGCCGCGACGGGTCGCGGACTTCTGGATCTGATCCGTGAGCGCTTTGGCATTAGCTGGGCTCTTCTAGCTATGACAACCCTGTTCGTTGCAAATGGCGGTGTGATCATTACCGAGTTTATGGGGATTGGTGCCGCGGCAGAATTATTCGGCTTGCCGAAACTCCTGGTGGTTCCGCTGGCGGCTGCTGGATTGTGGTACCTCGTGATCTTTGGCTCGTATGCCTGGGTGGAGAAGATCTTCCTGACCATGTCTCTGGTCTTTTTTGCCTATCCGGTCGCGGCGATCCTTGCGCGTCCCGACTGGGGCGCGGTGGCGCGTGGGGCGTTCATTCCTTCCATACAGACCGACCAGGCATATCTCTTCCTGCTCGTGGGTCTGCTCGGGACGACGATCTCGCCTTTCATGTTGTTTTTTCAACAAAGCTCAACGGTCGAACGCGGCGTTGCCCGGCGTCACTACGGTCCGGAGCGCCTGGATGCCCACACCGGGGCAATCTTCTCGAATTTGATTGCCATCACCATGATCATCGCCACAGCGGCAACACTTCATCAGGCAGGTCAAACCAATATCGAAACTGCCGCTGACGCTGCCGAGGCCTTGAGACCGATTGCCGGTCCGGCAGCCGCGGCACTCTTTGGAGTCGGGCTGCTGGGCGCGTCGTTGCTGGCTGGTGCGGTGCTGCCACTGACCACTGCATATGCCGTGAGCGAGGTCTTCGGAATGCCCAAGGGAGTTAACCTTGACTTCCGGCGGGCACCCCTGTTCTTTGGATTGTTTACCGGGATGATCGTGTTAGGGACGGCAGTCTCTCTTATTCCGGAGCTTCCCGTGATCCAGTGGCTTGTAGCCGTACAGGTGCTCAATGGCATCCTGCTGCCGATCCTGCTTGTGTTCATCCTGCGTCTGATCAACGAAGAGCGCCTGATGGGGGAGCTCAAAAATACGCGCCTGTACAATATTTTGGGCTGGGCCACATTCGTTCTGATCACGGGGGCGGTGGTGATCATGCTGGGTAGCCAGCTCCTTACCCTGTTCGGTTTGTTGTCTGGCTGATTGCTGTTCTTTCTCTTCGCTCATTTCTTAAACAAAGACCGTCTATGCCCTCAGTCGACATAGACGATCCTGCCACCTTCTGGACCGTATCAGGAAGAGATCAGTGATTTGGCGAGCGCCACGGCGCGGCTTGCATCAGGGGCGAAGCCATCCGCGCCAATACTGCGGGCGAAGCCCTCCGTCACGGGTGCACCACCCACGATTACTTTGACTTTCGAGCGCTTGCCGGCGGCTTCCAGGGCATTCAGCGTGTCTTTCATGTGGCCCATGGTGGTGGTCAACAAGGCGGAAAGCCCGATCACGTCCACTTCGTCGGCTGCGGATACGAACGCTTCCGGTGGAACATCCACGCCGAGATCCTTGACTTTGAAGCCTGCGCCCTCGAGCATCATCCCGACGAGGTTCTTCCCCATGTCGTGCAAATCGCCTTTTACCGTGCCGAGAGCCACGGTGCCGGCTGTCTGTGTATCCGTCTGTTTCAAGCTTGGCTGCAACTTGGCCAGCCCCGCCTTCATCGCCCGCGCCGACATCATCATCTCCGGCACATAACATTCGCCCTCTTCAAACTGCCTTCCGACCTCTGCCATGGCCGCGAGCATACCGTCCTCCAGGATCGTTCTGGCAGGGACGCCAGAAGCCAGAGCGCTCTCGACAGCCGCTGTTACATCTGCCTGCTGCCCTTCCACGATGCCACGGAAAATATTCTGTACAATTTCATTCATGATGGTTTCCTCGTAGTGAGTCAACGGTGCCAAAGAAGTGTGCAAAGTAGCGATCGACATCCACCGTCATGGCAACCTGGTGGGGAGCATCCGTCCCTCCGGGCTGCCAGAGTGTCTTCCCGGGTTGATCTCCCTGGTCCAGCCGGACCGTCCCCTGCTCGTAAGTACATAAGCTCTCATCGAAGACGGTCGCCGCTGCGAGCGGATCATGGAAGGTGATCGAAGGGTAGAAACCCTCAAACCAGACCTCTGCCATCTCCAGCACCGGGCGCAGCAACGGAGCACTGAATTTTTCACGCACCGCGGCTGCGTCCATCATTACTCTTTGCGTTACGTTCAATCCCAGCGATCGATGCAATCGGACCGGCGTTTTGTACGTAATAGCCGACGCCAGAGGGTCGCCCGCCACGTTCCACTCGATCCTGTTTCCTTCAGGACCCCCCTCATCGAAATTTCCGCCCATTATCACCAGACCTCGAAGCAGCCTGGCAGCATCGGGATAGTTCGAGAATAACATGCCGGCGTTCGTAAGGGGTCCGACGGTCAGGAGTATCACGTCGCCGGGTTGGGACCGGATCGTGTCTGCCAGGAAGTCGACCGCCTGATTGAGAGGGAAGTCGGTTTGATGCGCCCAGCGCGGCAAAACGGACGCTTGTTGGGCAATCGGTTGGCGCTGCTCTCCCTGCATGGGATGGCTTGCGCCCGGATAGATGGGGATCTCTTTACCGGCAGCCCGGCACAGAACACTCGCCAGGGCGGCGCGTTTTTCCGCCTCACCGGTGACGGTGGTGATCCCTAGCAGCTCGCAGTCCGGGTGGGCGAGGAGGTATGCCAGGCAGACAGCGTCGTCGACATCCGTACCGATATCGGTATCCAGCAAGATCTTGGTCATAAGTCGGTTATTTGGCCGGTGAACACCGGAACAGAAGGGGGTTCTGTGGTGGACAGGCCAAGGTTCTCAACCCGCGACCTGTGGGGCGCGCCGGATCTGCGGGTCCGTAAAGATATCCGATTCATCGCGGCTCCTGGTCGAGAATTCGGACACGACTGCGCCCTCGTCTCCTGCCTGGAACCAGTGCGGCGTATCCGGCATCAACGTGTACTGATCGCCAGGCCCTAGCACGATCTCGTGCCAGACGTTGTATGTGCCTTCACGCCCTTTCGGCGGGCGAGCTCTGGGATTGGGCGTTGGCTCGCCTGGTACATACAGATAGACTTCCCCCCAACGGCAGCGGAAGGTCTCTTCCTTGCCAGGCTCGCCTTCAACGGGCGGGTGACGGTGCTCCGGGCAGGTCTGGCGCGGGAAGAGTACCAGCTCCTTCGCGCAGACTCGGTCTGTGTTGACATAGACCACCAGTTCCAGCCCGGTGCTCTCAAGCTCATTCAGACCGAAGTCAGCGACCTCAATATTTCTTGACTCTTCCGGCGTAATAACGATGCCGGCGTGGGAAAGGTAATCCCGAGCCCGCTCCCGGGCAGATTCAAACTGTTCTCGACTAATCATATGTGCCTCCTCACTGTTGGCATGGGAGACATGCCATTGGCGCAAATTGGCGCCAGGGCACGCTCTATGTGGGCTGGTTCCGTAGCAAAACAATACAGTACAGCGGAATGTCCTTCAGCGAGACGCGAGGGAGATCGCCGGAGACCTGAAGCTCTGCCTGTGGCGACTCACCCGGGCTGAAAACTTCTACGCTGCCAAAGCTGCCTGGCAGACGTAGATCGAGACTCAACTCGGTTAATGAGGGGACCTTGTCCTGTGTGGAATCATAATCGTAATGCAGGATATGCATGGCGACCCCATCTGCCACGCGCTGCAGGTTAATGGCAATATTCGCCGGGACGGAGAGCTGCACCTGCCCCCCAAACGGCAGCCAGTTCAGGTCAAATGCTGCGCCCACCTCTACCCTCCGGGTGCCCTGGTGACTCAAAATCGCCTCACGCTCGTTCTCAGGCAGATTCGCGCCGAGGTCTCCCATCACAACCAGGCGACCATCGTGCTCGAGAAAATCTCGCAATAAACTGGCCTGGGGAGTCGTGAGAAAACGACAATCCGGGAGGACGATGGTGCGATATTGGGCCAGGTTTTCGGCCTGTAACGTGTCCGTTCTCAGGTCACCATCCGGAAAGAAGAGCACGTCGTAAGGCTGGACCGCGTCACTCAGCGCTTCGCACGCCTGCCAGAAAGGACCTACCTCGCTGGTCTCGACGTTGTACCGGTTGTCGGCAAAAATGCCGCGCCCGCTCTCGCGCTGGAACTCGGTCTCGACGCTGTACACAACAGCGGTTTCTGACGCAGTCTGAGGACTGAAGAGGTTTTCATGGTTTGCCAGGAACGTCTGGATCTCCACACATAGCTCGTGCGGAGGATGGAATGAATCCTGGATGACGCTGCCCATCCAGGCTCCGTAGGGAACGCTCATATTGGCACCAAGCGCAGCCGCCTCATACAGCGACATGCGGAATAGATCGTAGCCCTTGCCGACCTTGAGCATCTGGACGAGATCGGGAATGACGCCGCCATACGGATTTTCTGCGACGATGACGGGCTTGCCGGCCGCGAACCCCGCGACATAACGGTACCAGGCCGGCTGGCGGTAGCGCGTGTTGCGCATCTCCGTGATAATCAGGTCGACCTTCGGCTCCATTGCATAATACCAGTGAGCCACAAGGTTGAAGAAGTTTCCGGAGACCAACACCGTGCGGCCTTTCTCGGCTGCGTATTCACGAGCATAGTCCGCCAGCTCGCTAAAGTAGCGATAAATCTGGCGGGTCTGATAGCGGTGATAGTCCCAGAAGATCGGCGCGCCCTCGCGATTGTCCTTGAAGTCAAAACCCTGAGCCAGCAGCCATTCGCCATAATGGTAGTTGTCCAGGTCGACCCCGCTCAATTCGGCAGGACGTTGTTCCTCCGGCATGTCTTTCAAATACTGCTGGAAGCCCTTCATGCAGTCCTTGCAGAAACAGCCGCCGTACTGAAAGCTGGTGATGGGCAGTTCCGCTTCATCCAGCTGGATGCCATCGACCCCGGCATCGATCTGAATGCGGATGACCGCCTTCAGGTACTCCCGCCAGACCGGGTTGTTTCGGTCCATCAGATAACACTGGTGCTCCCGATCCGGGCATTCCACCCAGCGGGCGTGCAGAGCCTCTCCGCGGATGTCGCGCGAGACACAGTTCTCGATCAGGTCAGTCACTTTGTTGCCATCGCTGTCCACGAGTCCGTTCGGGAAGTACTGTTCCACGGGCGGCCACAGGTTGGGGTAACGGTTCTGTGAAAACTCTCGCAGACCCATCCAGACCTTTTTCCCTGCGCCGCGCAGCTCATTGAATGCAAGAATCTCCGTCTCCTCCTCGTTGAGCTCGGCAGGTATCTCCCAGCCTTGCACCTCAAAGACGATCCCGAAGACTTTGATGCCATGCTTCTGGCATTCCCTGACAAACTCACTATCGTTGACGAAGCCATAAAAGCGGAAGCGCGAGTCGATGGATGAAAACGCTTCCTCTTCCAGGTAGGGCAAGGAGATCGATCCGCCTCCCATCGCCGACCAGACGAGTGATGTGGCCCGGTAGTCAAGCAGATGTTCGACCATCCGCAGCCGGCGGCCCGGCAGGCTGGGATGATAGCAATGCTGGTTGGGGAACCATGCATCGAAGTAAACGCCTCGTTCCATGAAATCTCCTGAATTCAAAAGTTGCTTTATCGGCTGGTGGGCTAGCCCTCGCGTCACGGGTTAAGTGTACTTCCCGTATGTGCGGGCGACTTCGACGAGCTTAAAGATGTTCGCATCCGGGGTATCGCGTCCGCACTGGTCGCCGGTGGAGAGGATAAAGCCTCCCTCCGCGGCACAATCGTCGATCAGGCGCTTGGCTTTCTCCTCGACCTGTGCGGGTGTGGCGCGCAGCATGAACTCGAAGGTGTTGATGTTGCCCTTCATACAGATCTTCTTGCCATAGCGCTTCTTGATCTCGGCAATATCCACGTCACCGCCCGGCGGTTCCTCAAGCGGCTCCATCACATCAACGTCCGTTTCCTCACAAACCATCTCCACGACCTTGCGAGATCGGCCGCAAACATGCAGATGCGAGAAGACGTCGTAGCGCTTGCAGATCTGTGCCGCTCTCTGGATGAATGGCAAATCGTACTTTCGGAAGTTGCGCGGGCTGCTGACGCTCAGGCTGGAGGCTGAGCCCCCGAGCATGATCTCGTCTGCCCCAGCCTGGCAGGCGGCCTCTATGCGTGCCAGAGCATAGCGCCCGTAGAACTCGAAGATTTGTTCGATATACTCCGGGTCATCCGCGTAATCGTAGAACATGACATTGTATCCGCCGTTACGCTGGAAGAACCACCAGTCTTGCGGGATGCCGACCGCCACGGAATATACACCCAGCTCCCCGATCCGTTCGCGATCTTCGAACGTTTTTTCCCAGCACCAGTTGCCATCCTCTCCCATCATGGCGCGCAGTTTGGGCCAATCGCGATGCAAATCTTTGACAGGTTTCTCCTCTTCCCAGGGCGGCTCACTGACGGGGTAGAGAATCTTTTGGGTTAGCTCACCATAAGGTGTCTGAGCTACCTGGTACTTCATTTGTCCGCCTTCAGGCAGGTGCTCCAGGCGAGTTTGCCAGCACGGTCGGTCTTCCGGCGCGATCTCGCGCATGGAGCCATAGATATACCAGCCGTCCATGCCAAAGTACTTGATAGCATCTACATAAGCCTGCGCGACACTGGCAGAGGCATAACCATTGTGCGGCTTGCCATCGAGAAACATTTCGTCAAAGGGCCGTCCGGAAAGTCGTACCGGGACCATCGCCGAAAGATCCGGAGAGACCGGGACTGTATCCGCCTTTTCGCGGCGGAAGGCCGTCAGCATGCGTTCGCGGCCCGTCATTGTTGGGGGCATCTGGCTCCTTATTGCTTCCTACTTGGTGGTCGAGTAGGGCTGGGAAATTTTCCAGCCCGTATCGAGACATAAATGGAAGGGCAATTCTCTATTTAAGGTTCCGTTGCAATATTGGTCTCGATGCGCCTCGAAGTACACTCGGCTACTCGACCAACGGGGTCCTCACTCGCCGATCACATTGCTCGGAACGCCGGTGCGATAATCCTCGTTATCGCCGCCGCGCAGAAATGAGAAGCGCGGCTCCGGATTATCAGAGGCGCTATAGGCGCTGTTGTAGAAGCCCTGGACGACATCCACAGCTTTCCGGCTCCATGCAACCAACTCACTTCTGTACTCAGGCTTGTCGTCGGTCAGCTTGCGGATCCAGTCGGTCGCCAGGCGGACGTGAGTTAATTCATCGGCTTGCAGGTAGTCACACAGCTCGGCGATGCGAGTGTAGCCGCGCACCTCTGCGTTCTCGCGCCACTCGCGCAGTGTGCTCATCAGGTTTCGCTCCGCCCAGCTATTGGTCACCGAGATCCGGCGCAGTGGATCTTTCTCATTTTGCATCCACCACCATGCCAGGGGCCAGGGACCATAGCCGAGCGTCGCGCCCAGCTCTTCCTCGCAGACCTTGGCCACAACTTCGATATGGCGAGCCTCATCCCACATCTGATGAGCCAGCTCCATGCGCATTTCCCACGGCAGGTCAGGGAACTCCGCGAGCATCTTGCCCATCCGGTCAGTGGTTTCCACCTCCCCATAAAGCAGCTGGTGGAATTTGTGCCGGAAGCCTTCTATCGACCATTGGTCTTCAGAATGATACGCCTTCTCAAAATCTTGCGGGTCATCTGAGAACCAGAAGGGTTCCTCGACAATCGAATGCTCGAGCGGCGGGCAGCTCTTGGTGAAGCGATAGGCGCGGCCGCTGCGGCGCGTGCGGGGCTTGGGCTTCTCAGCCTCACGGGTACTGTGGAATGCCAGCCAGTGGGATTCGATGCCCTGTCCGGTGACTCCGCCGGACTCCACCAGCCTTGCTTCGAGATCAGCCTGAACCTCGACTGCTTTCCGCCGTTTCTCCGGATCTCGGGTGAGCGTCTCGAGGACAGCCTGACCCCAGGCAATATGTGATTGTCCCATGGCTGCCAGCTGGCGCAGCAGGCGCACAGTGGGTGTATCCGCTAGAGGGTCCGTTGCGTCGGCGTGGTACACATAGCTGCTCACAAGGTGCGGCTCCAGCACACGGTAGACAGCCGTCAGGCGCGCGACGGTGTCATCCAGCTTCCAGACCGTTTCACACAGGCGGGCGAACTCATCGGTCCCTGGCTCCTGGCTGTCGCGCGTCGAGCGCAGTTGCTCCAGCCGCTCGCCGAGCAATTCGGCCGCCTGGGCGTGATCATAGACGTGATAGCCAAACGTGGCTTTGAAGGCCAGCTGGGGTGTGGTGTGACACCAGCCCGCGATCATTTCCATCAACTGCAGTTCCAGATAGCGATAATTGGCAAGGCGCTGTGAGTTCTCACGGACCGTAAAGCGCCCACCAAATTCACGACGATCTACAACAGGCATAAGGGTCTCCTTCTTTCACTGATTACCAGCATCGGGTCTCCGGCGGGGATGAGCCCCAAAGACGTTGACGCCATTTATCTATCGTTCAATCTCTACTGGCGTGTCTTCAAATCGAACGACGTGCCCGTCCACTTTACCCGTGTTTTTGAGCAAAAGGACAGCTACGTTCAGGTGTTTATCCAACGCCATGGGCGCGCCGTGCCAGACGCCTTTGCCGAGCAGCACTCCCTGTCCCTCGTGCAGCCGAAAGACTCGAAAGCGCTCAAGGTCAGGTAAGTGCGTCGGGTCCTCTGGGTGATCCGGGGGACCGACGTATACGAGGCAGTCGCCGCCCATAGGGATCAACAGCTCATCACTCTGCATATGGCGCTCAGCCCAATTGAAACTTAACTCAGCGGGTTGCAAGTCCAGGTAGCCGATGGCATAGTTGCGGTCGCCGCCTGCGAGCACCTGGTTCTCGCCCCACCACGTCCAGCCGGGTCCCTGAGCATCGTGTGCCCGGGCAGGCTGCCTAATCACTTCGCCAAAGGGAGCGAAGCCTTCAACAGTCAGCTCTTCCATTTTGAGTTTCATCATCCCTCCACTAGGAGTGAGTCAAATCGAACGTGAACACCCGGTAGGGAACGAGCTTCGGCGCACCCGCCAGTCCCGAAGGGCGTTCGACTCGTTCGAGCAGGTTCACGAGAGTGTTTGCGACGCGCAGCTCAAGCGTATTTTCACCCGAGTGTAATAGTTCTGTGATCTCGATTTGATAGGGCGCCCATAAGCGGACTCCTGCAGACTGACCGTTGACCAGCACTTCTAACACATCGTCGTCCATCTCAGGTTCCAGGAACACGCGCTGGTTGTGGAAGGAGTCAGGGAGTTCAAAGCGCCTTCGGTACACTGCCTGACCGGAGAGATAGGGGTAGCCCTGAGTTGTCCAAGGCTGAGGCTGAAGAGTCTTACGGGGCTTTTCGATCACATACACATCATCACCTTTGGGAGCCAGACTGAAGTCACCGGTTAGCTTCAGAAGGTCGAGCAAGCCATCGGTGGGATTCGTGACCACGAGGCGCAGGGCAATCCGGTTCTCACCTTCACGCAAATAGGGGCTAATATCCACTGCCTTCATCTGTCCATCAATCTCGCTGCGTATAGGCACTGAGCTGACCTTTTCACCATTCACGTACAACGACCAATCTGATCCGGCAAAGCCATCCACGATCAGGTTGAGCTTTGGAGGCAGGTAGTCTGCATGGAAAGTAATTCGGTACCAGACCGGAATGGGATATTCTTCATCCGGTTCGGCAGGGAGCTGGTAGGACCAGGCGCCAGGGACCATGGGAAGCCAGTCTCGCGTATCCGCGTCGGACTTCGTATAGGCATTAAGATCTTGTCCGCTTGCTTCGTGCGTTGCCATCCACCTGCCGATCACCAGCGCGTTTTCCGTTTCCGGTTGGAATTCGTATTCACCATCCAGGGTCAACGGCGCGGCCGGCTCCTCTGCCTGAGTGGTGAGCCGCTCCCGCCGTCCTTCCTTCTCGATGAGAAGATGGGCCTCACGGGTCCGGCCGTATGCGGTGATCTTGTTTTGACTTATTGTTTCGATCTCGAGATTGGCCTCCACCACGCGTCGGTCTGAGTCGGGTTTTACCAGGATAAAGGCGGACCCCACCGGGGCAAGCTCCAGATGAAAGCCAGTGCGTCCCTCGACGACCTGCGATGGTGCGACCAGGCGCTCCACGCCCGTAGAAGGATCCCAGTATACTGGCTGAACCACACCAGGCAGGTAGATCTGCGCCGTTTGAACTGCGTAGGTGGGATTGACAATGAAATAAATATCCTGTCCATCGTTTTGTCTATGGAGATAAAAGATCTCACGATTATCGATCACCACGTCCGGTTCGATGAGCTTCCTGAGTGCCCGTTCCAGCGTATCGGCCACCGCTTCACGTTCTGCTGTTACCTCATCCGTAATCTCCTGGCGCTCACCTCCCTCGGGTGTAAAGAAGTAGCGGCTCGACCGCTCCTCGGATTCGATTACGAAGAACGGACTTTCGGTTTTGCCCGGCGTGTCAAGCTGCTGCTGGATGCGCCTGGGAAGCTGGCGGTTGAGAGCATAGCTGCGCACGAAGGCTGTCCTCCCATTGCCGTGCTCCCGTTCAACGACTTCCAGCCCGGTTTGTTTCTGGAACGACTGCTGCGACTCCAGCGGATCGACCCCGAACAAGACCCGCACACGGTCTGCGATGTCCACCAGCTCGGTGACATCTCCCATTTTGGTAAATGCCTGGCCGGGGAGGAAGATCGTCCCAAGCACCCTGCCACCCTGGGCGACGAACTGCTCAAGTTTCTCGAGTGTGCTCAGCTTAATGTGCGCCATGGGCGGCAGGATCAGAAGCTCGTGCGCCTCGTCACCGACGCGGATCGTATTGCCTTCCAGAGCCGCTTCCGCCAGTACATCCTCATCAAGGTAGTCATAGTCGAAATGCAGCCGGAGCAGCAAATCGGTCAGCGTGTTGAAATCGCGTTCGGTGCGGTCGCCGAGAGCGTTGTGAGCTTGCGGAGTGTACGTGGCGAACATGGCGTTCATCGGCCACAACAACGCCACCTTGGCGACGTGCTTTCCGCCGGAAAGCAGATGGCTCAGGCGGCTCATATAGTTGGAGAATTCGCCATAGTATCCCCACCAGGGATATTGATAGAACATCGACGGCGGCCAATCACGCTTGCGCGGTCCCTCTAATGTGTAGTGAAAGCCATGCGGGTTGAGCAGGTTCACGCCGAGCACATATTCCCAGTCGGCGATCCATTTCATGCGCTGCATGGTCGCATCCATGAAGATGCCGCCAAACGACTCGCACAGAAGCCGCGGGCTGCCCAGCTGGTGGGCAGCGGAGCTGCCTACCTTCATCGCCACGTGCTCATCCGGCCGGTCCCGGTTGCCAATGATCGGGTAGAGGTGGTCCACGCCAACCACGTCCATGTGACGGTAATGCTTGAACAGGTTGCCTTCCACGCGAATCAGGCGGCGCAATCCTTCCTCATAAAGAAGATGTCCGGTGAACAGCACGTTATTCTTCTTGCACCATTCGTGAATCTGTTTATAGAACGCGTCGCTGTAGAAATCGGTCAGCGTGTTGTAGAAGTCGTAACGCACACGGGCGCTGTCGGGGCGGATGTCGAAGAACAGATCCGGTAGTCGCGGGCGCAGGTTGTAACCATTGCGCTCCTGGAAGCGGCGGAACATGTTCTTGGTCCACGGGACGACCGGGTTTTCTGCCCCGCTCAGAAAGTAGTGCATGGCGGGCTCATCGGTGTAGAAGCCAAGCATCTGGGAGGACATCTTCCCATTCACCGCGCTCGCATACGGGTCATAGCCGATCTTGAGAAACTCGGTCGTCGATTCCGGGTTCATGGCATCGATGTAATAGTCGGCGAATTTCTCGACGATGTACATCAGGCGCCAGTTGCCTGCCGGCGCCTCCCAGGGGATCACATTCGTGAATGACAGATTTGGCGTGAGGTCGATGACTTCTTTCTCGCCATCCAGCCGGACCGCAAACGCAGCCACCGGCGTGGACTTCTCGAAATCCAGATACCGGCTGTCCGCGCCGGTAAGGTAAGTGAACCAGGGACCACGTACCGTCATATTGATGCACTCGATGTAGCGCTGAGCCAGGTCGGGTCGCGCTTTTAAGACGCGCTTGTCCGCCGTGCCGCTCGGCCAGTTCATCTCATCGTAGATCCAGGTCTGAAGTCCCAGCTTCTCCGCTTCTTCAACGGCGAACTGAATGCGATCCAGGTAGGTTTCGCCAATGTAGTCCGTCTCCAGCCCATAGCGTCCGTGCAGGATGATGCCAGGCATGCCCTTGTCGCGAAATTCTCGTAGCTGGTAGAGCATTTCCTCCCGGTCCAGCTCGCCGTTCAGAAACCAGAAAGGAAGGATGCCATAGTCGCGGGGCGGTTTATGAAAGTTGTCTTTTTCGACCGGGATCGAAGGCCAGGGTTTTGGCTGCATGAATTGCACTCCTTAAGTTTTTTCTTCCTGCATCTTTTGTAGAGCATTGCGCTGGTCAACCGCGCAGCGTCGAGCCCAGAAATCATTATCGAGCAAATACCTTTTTGATTTCGTGTGGTCTTGGTACACCCCAACGTACATGGGCTATTCGACCACCGCTCCACTTTCCATCACAATCGTGGACTTGACGAATCCTTCCGGCTTCTCATGGGCGGCGAGGAAGGCTTCATTGATCTGATTCAGTCTGAAACGATGGCTTACCAGATCGTCCAGCCTCAAGCGGCCAGAGGTGAGCAGGCGCATGCCGATGCGCATGCCGCGCAGGATGGTCGCTTCCTCACGAAAGTGTGCGTTGAGAATCTGGAATGCCATCCAGTTCCAGTAACCGAGGGGGATCTGGCGCGGCTCGCCCTGGTGATAGCCTACGATGACGAGTTTTCCGCTCATGCGCGTGACATCGCCCAGCAGGTTGAGAGGCCCCTGTGCGCCGACCACCTCGAAAGAAACATCGGCTCCCTGTCCGTCGGTCAGTGATTTGACAGCATCTGGCAGCGACTCGTTCTTAACATTCACCACATGAGTCGCACCCAGTTTGAGGGCACGCTCCAGCGCATCGGCGCGAGTGTCGGCAACGATCAGGCGGCGCGGTCCCTGCAGCGCCACCAGCTTCTGCACCAGGTTGCCCATAAACCCGGCGCCGACGATGACAACATCGTCACTTAGAGATACATTGGCAAGCTCCACGGTATTGACAGCGCAAGCCAGAGGTTCGGCAAGCGCCAGATCTAGGGGCAGATCGCCCGCCGGAAAACAGTACCTCGACTTGACGACCACATACTCGGCAAATCCCCTGCCCGGCGCCCAGACCGCGACGCGGTCACCCGCTGCCAATCCCTGGACATCTTTCCCGACATCCGCCACAACCCCGCTGACCTCATGCCCCGGGTAACGCGGATACATGTGGCTTCCCGCTCTTCCCTCCCACATATCCAGCTCTGACGTGCAGACACCGCAAGCCGCCACCTGGACCAGCACCTCGTCCGGGAGCAGCGCGGGCAATTCTTGCTCTTCGAACTTGAATTCCTTTGGACCGGTTAAGATCGCGATTTTCATTAGGGTGAAGTCCTACGCCTCTATTAAAGTCAGGATACGAGCACTCATGGGCTCTACTCGGAGCGGGGTCGCACCATCCAGGTTCACCATTTCATCATTGAGTTGATCAAAGAGCTTGCCTTGATGCGTCATCGAACGGAACGCTCCCGGGAGGCTCAACGGCACTCCGGCTTCCTCTTCAGAGAAATTCAGTAGCACGAGCGCCGGCGCTTCATTGCCTTCGACAAACCTCAGATAGCCCAGCACTTGGTTTGCCGGTTCGAGATCCAGGAGCTGCCAGCGGCGCGAGTACAAACTGGGGATTTGTTTCCTCAATGCAATCAGTTTTTTGTGGTAATCGCGCAAGCCGCGATAGCGTTCCTGAAAAGTCACGGGCGCCGCGTCGAAATAGGGGCGGAACCATTGACCGGCTTCATCCGCCGTGTAGATGCAGGGGACTCCCGGCAAGGTGAGCAGGAGGGCGGTCGCGACGCGGGTCATTTCCTCGCCATGGGTGGTGATGAAGCGCGTACCGGTATCGTTGTTGTTCAGGAAGCGGAAGATCAGGGCATCGGGATGATAGCCTTCTGGTTCATTTTTCAGCGCTCGTTTCAGATTCTCGATCAATCGGGGCGTCTCTGCCTTTTCAGCACCTTCACCCCAGAATCCTCCCCATGCCCAGCGACCCAGCTGATCTGTCCAGTCATAGGCAGCATCGAAGCCGCTGTCGAAGTTGTACGGGTCGCGAGCGCTCGCCTCCGCCAGCAGGAAAACGTCCGGCTTGATGCGCTTGAGCTCGCGGCGCCATTCGGGCCAGAAGCCCGGGCGGCGCTGCTGGACGCCCCAGCAGGCATCCACGCGGAAGCCATCCACATCGAACTCGCGCACCCAGTACGAGAAGGCTTCGAGCATCATCCGACGGACTTCCGGGTTGTCATAGTTCAGGTTGGGGAGATGCGTCCAGTCGAAGTAATAGGTGTAGTTTCCGTTCTCATCCCGGTCATAAAAGTCCCAGTAGGGAGAGTCCTGTCCCTTTTCGACCGTATCCTTGAAGTAAGGATGCTCGTTCGAGGTATGGTTCGGGACGAAATCCATCATCACGCGGATGCCGCGCTCGTGAGCAGCCTGAACCAGGGCACGGAAATCTTCTTTTGAGCCGAAATTATCCCTGAGCTCGAAGTAATCGAGCACCGAATACCCGAAGTCGGGGGTAGCATTGATCGGCGCGAGCCACATGGCAGTGATGCCGAGGTCGGCCAGCTCATCCAGCCTGTACTGGATCGCTTCGGCTCCCGGAGTCCCAAACAGGCGCGGGATCACGCCGTAGACAATAGCCTGCTCTACCCAGGCGGGATTTTCATGATCATAGTCGGGGATGCGCGGTTGCCCGCCTTCCACGACAACATAAGTCGTGCTTGAATCTTCGCGTCCGGCTGCGTCGACCACGCGCAGGGTAAAGTAATATTCGCCGTCAACTTGTGGGAGTTGTAACTCAAGGTTGCTTCCATTCACCTCTTCCCTAAACTCCTGTCCGTTCGCCGTCGCGCCTGCCGGATTACCCGGTCGGGCGGTCCAGATGTACTTGTGGATCGGCTGATTCTCCAATTCATCCGGTGTACTCTTTTCACCATTGAGGAGCACCTGACCGTTCGAGAGAGAGACGGCGATGGTGGCTCTTGGCCGTTGCTGCAACCGGCCCGTGAATGTTATCTCCTGGGACGGTTCCTCCTGATTGTCTGCGCCCTGGCAGACAGCTCTCAAAACATTGGAGCCCGGGCGGATGGGTACCTCTGCGGAGAAGATATATTCCTGCAAGGCAGCTTGGACCCGTGCGTCATTATTCTCGATCAAGACAGCCTGGCATGCAGAGGGATCCTGCATACTTCCCCGGACCTGCTTGTGAAACGCCCAGACGTCGGTGTTACTGCCACTTAACTGGATTTTCGGGGGATGCATAGTTCCTTTCGCGGGGGGTGTCCCCGGTCCTATCTCCTGGCATGCTGCGACCAGCGCGCCGCTAGCCAGCACCATACTCAGGCGCAGGAATTCCCGGCGATTGAGAGCCTGCTCGGGCATGGATTATTCAACGGGTGCTTCTGCAAGAACGCGAGCTGTCTGAGCTGGAACCGCAATTCGAATTCGGTTGCCCGCTGAAGCCTGAATACTTTCCTCGGCCAGCAGATCGTAAAGAGTGTCACGACCTGCCAGAGTGCTCGCCTCTCCCGGTATGTCAAACTCAAAGACCGCGGGCTCCTCGGAGAAGTTTAGTAAGACGACGACCGGCGCCTCAGCCGCCTCGCCGTAACGGATATAGCTAAAAACGGTCTGCGGCATGGCATCCGGCTTGATAATGATCAAGTTTCGAGAGTACAAGCTTCGATGCGCCTTGCGCAACGCAATCAGGCGCTTGTGATAGCCACGTAATTCCGGATACTGTTCAACAAAGTCGAGAGGTTCCACCTGCTGGTATGGCTCAAATTCCAGCCCGTATTCATCCCCGGTGTAGATGCATGGGATGCCCGGAAGAGTGAGCAACATGGCTGTTGCCACCCTCGTGGCTGCCTCGCCATACCGGGTGATAAAGCGCCGGCCAGTGTCATTATTGTTCAAGAAACGGAACACAACGGCATCGGGGTGAAAACCTTCGGGGCGGTTGGTGAGGGCGTCTGTGAGGTTATAAGCAAGTAACCGGAACTTATAGGTCTCCCAAGCAACCTTCCATGACCATGCGCCGGGTTGGTAGGTCCAGTCGTAGGCGGCATCAAAGCCATTCTCGAAGTAGAATGACTCGCGAGCTGTGGCTTCGGCAAGAAGCAACAGGTCCGGTTTGATCCGCTTGAGCTCATGGCGCCATTCCGGCCAGAAATCCGGGTGTCGCTCCTCGATGCCCCAGGCCACATCCACGCGGAAGCCATCTACATCGAATTCTCTCACCCAGTAGGCAAACGCCTCGATCATCATCTGGCGCACTTGCGGATTGTCATAGTTCAGGTTAGGTAGATTCGTCCAATCGAAGTAGTGGGTGGGGTTGCCTTCGGCATCGCGGTCGTAGAAGTCCCAGTACGGAGATTCGGGGCCGTGCTCCCTGGTATCTACAAAGTAGGGATGGGTATCCGAGCTATGGTTTGGCACAAAGTCCATCAGCACGCGGATGCCGCGCTCATGGGCAGCCTGCACTAGTCCCCGGAAATCCTCTTGTGTGCCATAAGCCGGATCCAGCCCAAAATAATCCTCGACCGCGTACCCGTAGTCGTCGGCGGGGTGCTTATTTATCGGTCCCAGCCACAGGGCATTGATCCCGAGGTCGGCCAGATCGTCCAGGCGCTCGCGCAGGGCCTGAAAGGCGGGGCTGCCGTACAGAAACGGAATGACTCCGTAGACGATCGCTTTGTCTACCCAGGTAGGATGCTCTGTTGCGTAATTGGGGATGCGCGGCTGACCGTTATCGACGACAAAATAGGTGACGCTGGAATCTTCCCGGCCGGCGCTGTCTATCACCCGCAGCTGCACATAATATTCCCCATCGACTGAGGGTGGCACGAGAGTAATGGTTGGATTGTTGACTTCACCGGTCAACTCGCCACCCTCCGTTCGAAGGGGAGCCGGATTTCCTTCGCGCGATGACCAGATGTAATCCACAATCGCAAATTCATCATCCGCTGGGGAGCTTTCGCTCGCACTCAGGCTAACCGATCCATCATTCAGAGATATAGCGATGACGGCTCGAGGGACTTGCCGCAACCGCACCGTGTATTTGACCGGGTCGGAGCGAATTTCCCGGCCGTTCGGCAGCTGGCAAACCGCACTGACCTCATTTTCACCTGCCGCTAGCCTGATCTCTGCCGAGAAGCCCCCTCCATCCGGCCGGGACTCAAATGCCTGTCCGTTGGCGTGCACAATCACGCGTTCGCACTCGTCCGACACTTCCACTGTGACCGGTTTGACCCACATCCAGGCATCCTGGTCCGATCCAATCAACCTGACCCTTTCTGCGCCTCGACCGAAAAGTGTTTGCTGGCAGGACGCCAGAACGGCGCCTCCTGCCGTGAACGTACACAGGCGCAGGAAACTACGGCGGTCCAGAGATGCCTTATGCATGCTCACTCTCTTTTGTCGTTGCATAACAGAAAACCGCAGGCTTGAGGGTTGATTACTTCATACCCGTCAGGGCGATGCCGCGGATGAAATACTTCTGGAAGAAGATGAAGATCAGCAAAACCGGCAGCGTTGAGATCACGGAGCCTGCAAAGACGATATCCCATACGGTCCGGTTCTTGATGACAAATAGCGCCAGGCCAAGCTGCAGCGTGCGCAGATCGGGATCGCTGATGACGATCAACGGCCAGAAGAAGTCATTCCAGACGAAAGTAAAGGTAAAGATCGCCTGGGCAGCCAGCACGGGTCCGCACAGCGGCATGACGACCTTCCAGTATATGACAAACTCCGAGGCGCCATCCATCCGTGCCGCATCGAGGAGGTCATCGGGAATGCCCTTCATGTACTGGCGCATGAAGAACACACTCCACACGCTGAACGCGTACGGAATGATGATGCCCCAGTACGAATCCAGCATCCCGTGACCACCCGCGCCAAAAATATCGTTGCCGCCGAACAGAGGCGAGCGCAGCAGGATCATGTAGTTCGGGATCAGGAAGAGCTGGCCGGGAATCATCAATGTACCCAGCATCATCAGGAATAATCCGTCCCGACCGGGGAACTTGCGTTTGGCGAATGTATAGGCCGCCAATGAATTGAAGAACATCTGGACGGTAAGAACTACCGCAGCGAGGAAGCCGCTGTTCAAGATCCAGCGGAAAAACCCTTCCGCGCGGAGGAATTTTACGTAGTTTGCCAGAGTGAAAGTCTCAGGGATCCAGTTCGGCGGCCAGTCGAAGATCTTTCCGATCGGCTGGAAGGAGGCGGAGACCATCCAGGCCCAGGGAGCGATAAAAACAATCGCGCCCACCGTCAGGAGCACATATACGACCAGCTTTCCGAGCAATTCTTTCCACTGATTGGTTTTGATTGCCGGCCTGCTGATCGGCTTGGAGACGTGTTTCTCAGTTCGGGTAATCGCCACTTTGTGCTCCTCTCTAGTACTCTACGTCGCCGCGGGTGTATTTCCACTGGATCACGGTGAAGACGAAGATCATCGCGAAAAGCACAAACGCCATCGAAGTTGCATAGCCCATATCCAGCTCGCGAAAGGCCTTCGTATAGAGATAGTATCCAATGGTCGTTGTCCGGTTCAGGGGGCCACCGTTCGTCATGATATAGACTTCGGTGAAGATCTGGAACGTGCCAATGACACCGGTGATAAAGAGGAAAAACGTGGTGGGTCTGAGCAGGGGAATTGTGATGTACAACAGGCGCTGCCAGGCGTTGGCGCCATCCACCTTGGATGCATCGTACATTTCTTCGGGAATCGACTGCAAACCGGCCAGGTAGATCACCATGGTGCCGCCGGTCCCGCCCCAGATGCCCATAATGATCAGGGCCGGCAGCGCCAGATCGGGATCGGCCAACCATGTAATCTTGTGTTCGATCAGGCCGAACTTTAACAGATAATAGTTCAGAAGACCGTAATCGCCCTGGTAGACCCATTTCCAGATGATCGAGGAAACCACCAGGGGGGTAACGACCGGAATATAGAACAAAGTACGGTATATCGCCTGACCGCGAACCTTGGTATTTAACAATAAGGCGACTGACAACCCCGCCGCCAGGTTAAGAGGCACACCGATCATGAAGGTGAGCGTGTTGGTGACTGCCCGGATGAAGCGCGGATCCTGGAAGAGGCGTATGTAATTGTCCAGCCCGACAAAGGGTTTGTCCGGTTGAATGATATTCCAGCGGTGAAAGCTAATATAGAAGGCGAACGAGACGGCGAACACCGTGAAGATCGCAAAGTGAATCAGGCCGGGCGCCAGGAACAGATACGCCGACCAGTTCTTTCGCATCAGGCGAATCGTCTCGCGCCACCTGTTTGCGAATACATTGGGTTTTTGAATTTCTGTGACAGCCATGCGTCTCCTTTCTCAGTTGTTGCCGTCTTACTGCCCCTCCATCTCCGGATACCCGGAGATGGAGGGAACATAATGAGGTAGGAAGGTTTTTACTCCTGCGCTAAAGCAGCTTCGGCTTCCTCTGCAGCCTCGATGACAGCCGTCTTGGCATCGATCTCGCCGTAGAAGGCGCGTGCCAGGTACTCGGTCAGGATCTCCTCAGCCTCGAAATAGTCAGGCTGATCGGCCTCGGGCACAAACGCGCATTCCATATTGTCCTTGAAACCCTCGAGATAGGGGCGATTCTCGTACAGGGTGGGATCCTCAACCAGTGAGGTGCGCGGGGGAAGCAGCGTGCCGGGCTCATCGGGATTGCCCAGGTTGTATCCAACCATGTTTTCCGGGGCAGACAGCCATTCGATCCACTTGAATGCTGCGTCGGGATTTTTGGCAGCTTTGAAGATCACCAGGTGGTCGCCGGCGATGGTAGTGGCGCAGCGCTCATCGCGCGGCAGCGGCGCAGCAGCCCACAGGCCTGTGGCATCGGGGAACTCCGTCAGCAGCGTGCCGGCGAACCAGGTGCCTGCCATGTACATGGCGACATCACCGTTTGCGAACGGCACACGTCCGTCCCAGGAGGTGGCGTTCAGCAGGTCTTCCGGGGAATAGTTGACGAGGTTCACGTAAAACTCGGCCGCTCTCTGTCCCTCGGGGCTGTCCCAGATCACATCGTCTGGATTCGCGGGATCCAATTGCTCTCCGCCAGCCTGCCACAACCAGGGGTAAAAATAATAGGCTGCTTCCGTGGCAAAAACAGCAAAGCCGTACTTGGAATTTTCTCGATCCGTCAGCATCTCGGCATATTGCTGGAACTCTTCCCAGGTCTCGGGAGGATCGTTCGGGTCGAGCCCGACTTCTTCGAAGCGATCCGTGCGATAGAACAGACCGGTGGTCTCACTGGCGAACGGCAGGGAGTATTGCGCATCGCCTACGCGCGCCGTCTCAAGGAATGCTGGCACATAATCGTCGATATCGATGATATTGCTCTTGGAAATATAGTCATCCAGGGGGACAAGACCCTCGTTCTGCGCCAGCGCGCCGGTCATCCAGTCGGAGACGTAGGCAGTATCGGGCGGATTGCCAGCTGCGATCTGTGCCAACATCCTGTCGAACATATCATCAGACGAAGGCACGGACTGGATCTCAATCGTGATGTTCGGATGGACACGCTCGAATTCGGCGATCGTGTTCTGCCAGAATGGTGTATCGGTGTTGACCCACGTGGACCAGGTCACCGTCACCGGCTCTGACGGTTCGGGGATCTCCGGGCTGTAGTTCTCGCCCGTGGTCGGAGCTCCCGTAGCGTCAGCTGTGGGTTGGGCGGTGGCCGGCGCGCAGGATGCGAGCAGCATCGATACCACCACGAGCAGTCCTGTGACTGCCCAGACCAAAGACTTTCTCTTTCGCATTTCTTCCTCCTCAGGATAGAATGAGATGCCCGGCATTACGGTAGGTTTTCTGCGTGATCGAGCGATCCAACAGCGATCGGGACTGCCGGGTTTAATCCAGGCGCTGCTGAGTCCATAGAGGGGATAAGAGACGTTTGGGTGATTAAAGAGGCTCGGTCCAAAATCAACTGGGTGTACATGGCTTACTGCGAGCTACGCCGCACGATTAGTTCCGGCGGAAGGACAAGCCGGCTGGGCGGACGGTTTTTTTGCGACATCCGATCGATCAAGAGGCGTACAGCCTGAGAGCCGATCTCCTTTTTGGGTTGAGCAATTGTGGTAAGAGGGGGGTTCGTAAAGTGGGCGAGCTCCAGATCGTCATAACCGACAATCGCCAGATCGCCCGGGACAGAGCAATTCGCTTCCGCAGCCGCTCGCAGCGCGCCGAGGGCCATCAAATCGTTCAGTGCAAAGATGGCTGTAGGGCGCGGCTTCATTTGCAGGATGGCATGCGTAATCTCGAGCCCGGACTGCGCGTGATAATCACCGGGGATGACCAGGCTTTCCTCATAGGCAAGCCCTGCTTGCTCGAGGGCATTTCGATATCCGATGATTCGTTCCGCGCCGGGGGTGATACTCGAAGGTCCCGCGATGCAGGCGATGCGGGTATGACCAAGCTCCAGCAAGTGACGGGTGGCCAGATATCCCCCCAGCTGATGATCCGTGAGCACGGCGTCCACGACAACGTTGGGCACGTCACGGTCGATCATGACCACCGGCAGATTGCGCCGGACGAGGTAATCGAGCGAATCAGCCTGATCGCCCGCGGCGACAAAAATGATCCCATCCACCTGTTTCTTGGTCAACACGTCTACGTAAAACAGCTCACGTTCGGTGTCCAGCTCGGTATTACACAGGAAGACGCTGTAGCCCTTTCGAAAAGCCTCATCTTCGATGCTGCGGCTGATCTCGGCGAAGAATGGGTTGGCGCTATCGGGCAATACCAGGCCCATCGTGTTCGTTTTTCCCTGGCGCAGGGATCTTGCCAGCGCGTTCGGATGGTAGTTCAACGCGCTCATCGCCGCCAGGACACGCTCACGAGTTTCCTGCGAAACCACTCGAGTATTGTTTATGACATGCGAAACCGTGGCATAAGAGACCCCCGCGCTTTCGGCCACTTCCCGGATTGTTACCATCTATGGATTTCCTTGGAAAAATCGGGTATACTCAGATAGGTAAACGTTTACGCAAACGTTTTTATCATTATAGTCAAACGTTTATCCAGAGTCAACCCCCACTTCATCAAGGCGCTCAAGAAAATTGCCGACTTCTCGGAGTGAGACTTGAAACCGATGACCGATGCCCACAGCACCTTTGAACACGTAAGAAAGCTGGCGGTCGAGATCGGCAGCCGGCCGATTGGATCGACTGCCAACCTGGCTGCGGCAGATTACATTAGTGACGTGTTCATAAGGAGCAGTCTCTCTATCGAGCGGCAGTCGATCTCCTGCCCGGATTGGTCCGCAGAGCAGACATCCCTGACTCTGGATGGGGAGCAACTGGAAGCTTCGGCAAATACCTTCTCTCCCGCCGGCGATATCGCAGCGGAAACCCTTCCAGTCTGTACTCCGGCTGAGCTGGAGTTGGCGGCTATGACCGGCCGCATCCTGATCTTCTACGGGGATATGGCACAGGGCGAACTGGCATCCAAGGGCGGGATCTATGTCTCTGACCGTGACCGGCGGATTCTCCAGATTCTGGAAGAGAGACGCCCGGCCGGTATCATTACAATTAACCCCACTATTCACGCTCGCTGGCGCTTAATTGAAGACTTGGACCTCGATATCCCCTCCGTCACTGTTTCTGCGCGCTCCGGACTCAAGCTACTTAAAAATCCGGGCGAGATGGTACACATGAGAGTTGTCTCCCGGCGTCTTGCCAGTCACACGGATAATGTAATCGGCAGACGTCCTGGACAGATTTTGGACCGGATTGTTCTATGTGCTCATTACGACTCCAAGGTAGATACCCCGGGCGCCTATGATAATGCGGCTGGAGCAGGGGTCCTCTTGTCCCTGGCAGAGGTTCTTTCTCGCAGCAGTCATCGCCACACTCTGGAATTTGTGGCGTTTACCGGCGAGGAAGGCGCCGGGATGGGAGATATGGAGTATGCGCGCAGTACGGGGGCGGGATTCGAACACATCACGGCGGCGATCAACATCGATGGGGTGGGGCCCTTCACCGGGACAACGACGGTCGCCTCGTTTGTTGTCTCAGACGGATTCGATGCGCTGATCGACGATACGATCCGCAATCATCCCGGCGTGATCAGGGTTGACCCCTGGCCCGCCAGCGATCACTACATTTTTTATTCCAATGGCGTACCGAGTGTTGCCCTCACAAGCCGGGGCATCCGGGATATTTTTCACACGTTATCTGATACCATTGAGTGGATTAGTGCGGATAAATTATCTGAAGCCGTCCAGCTGGCGCTGGAGATTTTCGAAGAGCTGGATCATAAAGACCGGTCATGGACACGCCCCCGGGAATAAGCTTGGCAGCGGCGGCTGTGTTCAATGGAAGGTAGTCCCGTTATGAATCACTACATCGGCATCGATCTTGGTGGAACAAACTTGCGCGCCGCAATTGCAGATACCGACACGGGTCAAGTATTTCACCAGCGCAAACGTCCGACTCTGGCTGCCGAAGGACAGGAAGCGGTCATTCTTCGCATCGTTACACTGATTCGTGAGCTAGCGCAGGCAAACGGGTCGACTACCCATACGATTAAGGGTGTGGGCATTGGAGTTCCCGGAACACCCGATATTGACACGGGAATCATCCAAATTTTGCCTAACCTTCCAGGGAAGTGGCAGAACGTACCTCTCCGGGAGATTATCGAAGACCAGGTGCAGCTGCCGGTTGCACTGATCAATGACGTGCGTGCTATCACTCTCGGGGAGTGGATGTTTGGGGCAGGCCGCGGCGCGGAGACGGTCGTCTGTCTCGCGATTGGGACAGGCATCGGCGGGGGTGTCGTGGTGAATGGCCAGTTCCATATGGGCATCGGGGGCACAGCCGGAGAATTCGGTCATCACGTTGTTGAAGTCGACGGCTTGCCCTGTGGCTGTGGAGGAAAAGGCTGCCTTGAGCTGTACGCTTCCGGACCCGCTATGGCCGCCATGGGAGTCAAGGAAGTCATGCACGGCCACACAACCCGGATCGGAGAACTGGTCAAGCATGACTTGAATCGCATCGATGCGGAGGTTATTGTCCAGGCTGCCATCGAAGGTGACCTCGTTGCGCAGGACATCCTGCAGCGAGTCGGCCGTTATCTCGGCATAGCCGTAGGGAATATCCTGGGTGTGATCAGCCCACAGCGGGTGATCTTTGGCGGTGGGGTGAGTAGTGCAGGTGATCTGCTGCTCAGGCCCATTATCCAGACAGTCAATGAGCGGGTCCATGTGGTTCCCGTCCACAAAGTAGAGTTTGTTTTGACCGAGCTCGGAATCAATGGCGGACTGCTGGGAGCGGCTCTCTGGGCGAAACACCGGTGTGAAGGGGAACAACCGACTCGTGTATAGATCAGGAGAATAAATTTATGAACGATCATATAGCTTCACCAAAGCGAATTGCGATCGGCAGTGACCATGTGGGATATCCTCTAAAAGAGGATATCAAGACGTATTTGAGCGAGCTCGGATACGCATGCCAGGATTTCGGCGCAAACTCGACGCAACGCACCGACTATCCGCTCTTTGCCCGGGATGTCACGGCGGCGGTGACGTCTCAACAAGCCGAGTCTGGCATCCTGATCTGCGGAACCGGGGTGGGCATGGCGATCGCCGCAAACAAGGTCAAGGGCATTCGAGCCGTGGTTTGCAGCGAGCCCTATTCCGCGCAACTTTCGCGACAGCACAACAACACCAACATCCTGGCGATTGGGTCCCGGGTGGTGGGCCCGGAGCTGGCAAGGATGATCGTCAAAGCCTGGCTGGAGGCGGAATATGAGGGCGGCAGGCACGGCGCCCGCCTGGAAATGATTTCGCAGATCGAAGCAGAGCGACCGGCAGGCTCGCCCCGGGAGAGCTCCTCCAAGGGTGATTTGATTTCGCAGGCCCGTGCCAAGATTGCGCACACAGGGAAGCTCGTCTTCGCGCGTCACCTCACCGATGCCGCGGGCGGCAACATCAGCGTTCGGGTAGGGGACAAGATTTGCATCACGCCGCGCTATAGCGGAAGCCGCCGACACTGGCAGCTGCAGCCGGAACAGGTCCTCGTCAGTGACCTGGGCGGCAACAAGCTGGAAGGGGATGGAGATATTTCCCGTGAGTCAAAAGTCCATTACCGGCTGTATCAGGAATTCCCGGATGGAACCGCTGTGCTCCACTCCCATCCGCGCCATGTGATGGTCTTTGTCGCTTCGGGTCAGCCCATCGAACCTGTTCTGGAAGCCACGCTCAAGTTCGATACCATTCCCGTCACTCGCTTTGCCCCCGCCCATTCCGAAAAACTGGCGGATGCAATCGCCGAGGCCTTCCAGGGCAAAGAGGAATACATAAAAAGGTATGCCACTGCAGTTATGGCGCCCTGGCATGGACTGTTCGTCGTTGGCAAGGACCTGGATGCCGCGTTTGACCTGACGGAACGCATCGATACGAATGCATACTGTATTTTGATGAGCCGCTTGCTGCCCGAGGGCGGCCCCATGGATCCGGAAGGCATGCGGCTGAGGTTAAGTGAGGCGATCCGAACATTCAATGATCATCACGCTCACTCCTAACACGGGCATTGACCACACCGTCCAGATCTCGAGTTTTCAACTAAACAGCACGATCCGGGCGACTGCCTCCGCCTGGGGAATGGGCGGCAAGGCAACTGACGTCTCCTGGATCCTCGGCCGGCTGGGTGTTCCCACGCGGGCGCTCGGGTTCGCCGCCGGAGCCAACGGCTCGCGCATGGAGACCATGCTGCGCGGGCGCGGCGTCGAAACTGACTTCGTACAGGTCGATGGGGAGACAAGGTTGAATACGGTTGTTGTCGTACAGGCGGAGGGGCAGTCCACAATCACGACTTCCAGCCTAAGAGTCTCTCCAGGTCATCTGGCAGAGCTTACGGGGCGTTATCAACAGGCACTGGGGAGCGCAGCCTGCGTGGTAATGGGCGGCAGTCTTCCGGAAGACATAACAACCGACTTTTACCCCGAGATGATCCGACGGGCTCACGATAGTAACGTTCCGGTCATCTTTGATTCCAGTGGGTCATCGCTGCTGGCGGGCCTAGAGAGCCGGCCGGCGGTGATCAAGCCCAACCTGACAGAATTGGAAGAATTGCTTGGCTACAAGCCGGTGACGATGAAAGAAATACGACAGGCGGCTGGGGAGCTGCATAAGAAATTTGGGGCGAATATTATCGTCACATTGGGGGAAGAAGGGGCCATTGCTGTTTGTCAAGAAGTCTCCTATTTTGTTCATCCAGTTTCAGTGCCTGTTGTTAGCTCCGCAGGCGCCGGAGATGGGGTCCTGGCAGGGATCGCGCTCGCCTACCTTCGTAAAGAGACACTACTCTATGGATTGCAGCATGGTTTTGCCCTGGCGGGGGCGATTTTGAAGACGCTCGCTACCGCAGATTTCCGCCTGGCCGACTATGAGGAACTGCTTTCTCAGATCCGAATTGAACCGCTATAAGTTGTAGGGAACGCCGCTCCGGGGTATTACCATATATGTCTTTACTTACAGGCCGGGGAATTCTGCCGTGCGACAGCCCACAGCCAGCCTTTCGTTGATCTGAATACTTAAAAATAGTTGACTTTCCTCTCTGAGTATGCAATAATGGCGGTAACGTTACCGGTAACGTTACCGCCATTATCTAAATTCTCAAGGCAAGCATATGCGTAAGATCCGACAGACGGTGACAATTCAGGATGTCGCGAAAACGGCAGGGGTCTCTGTCTCCACAGTTTCGCGCGTATTGAACGGTAAGGTGGATGTGGCCACCGAAACGCAGGAGCGCATCCGCGCTGTAATCGACGACCTGGGCTATACAACCAACCTGGCTGCCCGAAGCATGCGGAGCTTTAAGAAGAATATGGTCGGGCTCATCATGCCCGACATCGCCTATCCGTTTGCCATCGAGGTGATGAAAGGGGTCAACCGGGCGATCGCGGAGTCTGAGTTCGATTTGTTAGTGTATACAACCGGGGATGTGCGTAAGAGCGGCCGAGCCTCTCACGAGCAAAAGTATGTCTCTCTTCTTAATAACTCGATCACGGACGGAACCATTATCGTTGCCCCTGTGAGCGGTGAATTCTCCACCGAGGCGCCCATCGTTTCGATCGATCCTCATCGGAGCGATCCGAACTATGCTTCGGTCCACGCCACCAACTATCGGGGAGCCATGGACGCAATGGATTATCTTCATGGACTAGGTCACAGGCGCATTGGTTTTATCAGCGGTCGTCCGGAGCTGGAAAGCTCTAAGCGACGCCTGATGGGATATCGTGATGCGATGCAAAAGGCGGGACTTGGCATAGATGAAACGCTCATTGCTTCCGGTGATTACACAACGGAAACGGGTATCGACTGCGCCCGGCAGCTCCTCGCACTGGACAAGCCTCCGACTGCGATTTTCGCCTCCAACGACCAGATGGCGATGGGCGTGTACCAAGTTGCTCAGCAACGGGGCCTGCGCATTCCGGAGGATCTTTCCGTGATCGGGTTCGACAACATCATGGAATCCAAGTACATGGGCTTAACTACGGTCGATCAATTTATCTCCGAGATGGGGTTTGTCGCCACCCGAATGCTGATCCAGTTGATCGATGACGAGCCGCTGGAGACGCAGACCTACAAGATGCAGACACAACTCGTCATACGCCAATCCTGCCGGCCAATCCGTAGTCGAAAAATGAAGAGCTGAAGAAGGAAGGAGGTGAGAACACAGGCATATGGCAAATAAATTGCAGGCTTTCTCTTCGACCCTGAACAGATGGAAGGAAAGCCTGCGCATTCGTGAGGAGTATTCCTCCGCACACCGCTAGTATAACCGACTGAAAATTCAAAAGGAGAAGAAATGGCCCGCAAGATTTACATGATTCTGAGTTTCTTGCTGATTGCTTCCTTTGTGCTGACGGCGTGTGGCGCGCCCGCACCGGCGACTGCCGAACCTGCGGCCACCGAACCGGCTGCGGACGAACCCGTCACCATTACCTGGTGGCACATCACTACGAAGGATCCGGGACTCTCGGACTGGCAAAAGATGGCTGATGATTATATGGCGGCACATCCCAATGTCAACATCGAGATCACGGTGCTGGAGAATGAAGCCTTCAAGACCAAGCTCACCACCGTGATGCAATCTGGTGACCCCCCGGATATCTTTCAGAGCTGGGGCGGCGGTACGTTCAACCAGCAGGTGGAAGCGGGCCTGCTGAAAGACATCACTGCGGATCTCGAAGCGGATACAGCGTGGCGCGATAGCTTTGCTCCCGGCGCCCTGGGCGTATACAGCTACCAGGGAAAGAACTATGGCGTGCCGTGGGATATGGGCATGGTCGGGTTCTGGTACAACAAAGATCTCTTCGAGCAGGCGGGTATCGATGCTCCGCCCGCCACCTGGGATGAGTTCCTCGAGGATGTACAGGCTCTGAAAGATGCCGGCATCACCCCGATCGCCATTGGCGAAGGCGACAAATGGCCAGGTATGCACTTCTGGAACTACCTTGCCACCCGCATCTGCGGGCAGGAAAAGTTTGAAGCCGCTATGGCACGTACCGGGTCCTTTGCCGATCCGTGCTTCGTGGAAGCAGGCGTCAAGCTTCAGGAATTGCTCGCCCTCGAGCCGTTCCAGGATGGCTTCCTGGGCGCGACGCATGACGAGATGCAGGCAACCTTTGGTAACGGCCTGGCCGCCATGGAGCTCTCAGGACAGTGGGCGCCCTCTACGCAGGCTGCAAACGCCGCGGATCAGGTAGGCGTTGAGAACCTTGGTCTCTTTGGATTCCCCGCTGTGGACGGGGGCGCGGGGGCAGGCACGGACGTCGTAGGCGGCGGCAACGGCTTTGCGATCGGCAAGAATGCCGAGCCGGAAGCTGTCGACTTTGTCAAGTATCTGACCAGCGTGGAAAACCAGACCGTGATCGCCGCCAATGGATCAGGCATTCCCGTGGTCAAAGGCGCCGAGCAGGGCCTGACCGATCCTAATATGCTTCAGGTTGCGGAGACATTTGCGGCGGCGGAATACTTCCAGCTCTACTACGATCAATTCCTGCCCCCGGCTACGGGCTCCGTCTTGAACGATTCCGTGCAAGGACTCTTCGCAGGAACACTGGCGCCTGAGGAGGTAGCACAGGCAGTCGAGGACTCGGTGGCACAGGAAATCGAGTAACAATATTGGATAGCTGAAAGGGTCTGTAATCCGAAAAGAGCCCAGAGGCTGTCGACAGAATCAGGTATCGTGGCGTCTACGGACGCCACGATACCTGATCAGAGGAGCCACCTTATGCAGGGACTTCCTGCCATTCCGAATATTCTGAAATTAAAGCGTACGTCGAGCGCCCCGCGTCGTCTTCAAGATACGCTGCTGATTACTCTTTTCCTCTTGCCTGCACTGCTGTTGTTCCTGTTGTTTGTCATCTATCCAATTTTTCGTTCCCTGTATTTCAGTTTATTCGATTGGAATGGCCTGGGGCCCGCAGTGGATTACGTGGGGCTCAAGAATTTCATCACGATCTTGCAGGATGCTGTCTTTCTAAAGGCGCTCGGGAATGTCGGCCTGATCGTCGCATTCTCCCTGGGCTTACAGCTGCCCCTGGCATTGTCCCTGGCCGTGATGGTGGGACGGGATCTACCGGGGCGCGGGATTTTCCGTACGATCTTTTTCCTTCCTTACGTGCTTTCCGAAGTCAATGTAGCCATCATGTGGATGCTTCTTTACAATCCCAACCCGGAGCGCGGTCTGCTCAACGCAGTCGTGGTTCTCCTCGGCAGTGAGCCCGTAGGCTGGCTGAGCGATACCAACGTTGTTCTGTTATCGATCTTCATTGCATTGACATGGAAATATTTTGGCTTTCACATGCTCTTGTATCTGGCAGGCTTGCAAAACATTCCGCAGGAGCTAGAAGAAGCTGCCCGTATCGATGGCGCGAACAGCTTTCAGAATTTTTATTACATTACCCTGCCTCTGCTGGGCAGCACCATCCGCACCTCGGTATATTTGTCTGTGTTGGGCTCGATCCAGCAATTCATCCTGGTCTGGATTATGACGAAGGGAGGACCGGTTAATGCCAGCGAAACGCTGGCAACCTATATGTATCGTTTTGGCTTCGTGCGCTTTCAACTGGGATATGGCTCGGCGGTAGCGATCTATATGTTCCTGATCTGCCTGATTTTTTCCCTGATCTACCAGCGCCTGTCACGCCAGCCCGATTATCTGACCGGTCTGTAGAGAGGATGGTTTCATGGCAACCGCAAATGCGATTTCTTCGCGCCGAACACAAAGACTCCTGGTCAGGTCCATTCAATATTCCATTCTCGCCATCGTTGTCGTGATCATGTTCGTGCCGATCGTGATCCTGATCTTCGGCAGCCTCAAGACGACCGGCGAGATGTATTCTCAGCCGTATACCATTCCCAACCCGCCGCACTGGGAAAACCTGTGGGGGGTTCTCTCCACGCCTATATTCTGGACCATGCTAAGGAATAGTGTCATCGTGATGTTCGGGACGACCGCAGGTGTGGTGTTCGTTTGCGGGCTTGCGGCGTTCGTTTTCTCAAGGCTGGAGTTCCGCGGCAAGAGCTGGCTATTCAACCTGTTCACGCTGGGATTGATGTTCCCCATTAATGTGGCGATCCTGCCGGTCTATTTTGTGCTTCGCCAGTTGAATGAAAACAATATCCCCTTGATCGACTCGCTGGTAGGCGTTATCCTGGTACAGCTGGCCTTCCAGATCTCCGGCAACATCTTGATCCTGCGCGGGTTCTTCACCGCCATCCCGTCTGAGCTGCAGGATGCCGCCTACATGGATGGCTGCAATAACTTTGATTTCTTCTGGCGCATTCTTCTCCCACTGGCAAAGCCTGCCCTGGCGGCAGTTGCAGCACTGACCATGATCGTCAGCTGGAACGATCTGCTGGTGCCCCTTGTCGTTTTGAATAGCGATGAGCTCTGGACTCTGCCACTGGGCACCATGCAATTCCAGGGCCAGTATGCCACGGATCTTGCTCTGGTGTCCGCATTTGTGGCATTGTCTGCCATCCCGACTGTCATTTTCTATATCTTCGCAGAGCGCCAGATTGTTTCCGGACTCACGGCGGGCGCGGTCAAAGGTTGATCGATCCATTTCGCAGGGCTGATGGGAAGCGGACATGCGGCACACCATTTTCTTGATCCTCGTCCCGGCGTTGGTGTTAAGTCTGCTGGGCTGTTCCCGCACCAGGCCGGCTGTATGGTCGTCTTCAGGGGCGCAGCCGTCTGGCGCATTTTTTACGGGAAAATACCGGAATTTATTCCAGGAATATCTCAACAAATCAGATGGAGAAGTGCAGGCCAAGATTGATGCCGCCTGGGACCAGCTTTTTTACGGTGACGCTGACTCAGAGCGCGTCTATTATCCCGTTGGCGAAGACATGGCGTATATTCAGGATATCGGGAACGGCGATGTGCGCTCTGAGGGTATGTCTTACGGTATGATGATTGCTGTCCAGCTCGACAAAAAGGAAGAGTTCGATCGGCTGTGGAAGTGGACCAAGACATATATGTATCAGGCGGATGGTCCCTTCCAGGGCTATTTTGCCTGGCACTGCACCACGGCAGGTACAAAGCTCGCTAGCAATCCCGCTTCCGATGGCGAGGAGTGGTTTGCGATGGCATTGTTCTTCGCCTCAGCACGCTGGGGCGATGGAAAGGGAATCTTTAATTACCGTGCACAGGGGCAGGAAATTCTGGACGTGATGCTTCACAAAGAACAGAACAACACGGCGACCCCGATGTTCGACAAGCAGCAGAAACAGATAGTCTTTGTGCCCATGGCAGGCAGGCTGTCCAGTTTTACGGATCCGTCTTATCACCTGCCAGCCTATTATGAGCTGTGGACGCGCTGGGCTGAGCGTGATAATGACTTCTGGGCAGACGCCGCGCAGGTCAGCCGTGACTTCTTCAAGAAGGCGGCTCATCCACAAACTGGCCTAATGCCCGATTACGCCAATTTCGACGGCTCTGCGTATGTCGCAGACGGCCACGAAGACTTTCGCTTCGATGCCTGGCGTACACTCTCGAATGTGGCAGTGGATTATGCCTGGTTCGCCGCCGACCCATGGCAGGTGGAGCAGTCGAATCGTGTTCTCGAATTTTTCGTTGCCCAGGGCATTAACACCTACGCCAATCAATTTACCCTCGATGGCAGCCCGCTCTCGGCCGATCACTCAACGGGCCTGGTTTCGATGGCTGCGGTTGCGGCGCTGGCGGCCGACTCAGAAACAGGCAAACCCTTCGTCCAGCAAATCTGGAATGCCCAGATCCCTTCTGGCAAATGGCGTTATTATGATGGCATGTTATACATGCTCGGACTGCTGCACGTCAGCGGTAATTTCAGGATTCATATCCACTGAGATCGCGGAAAAGATCTCAAAGGAGTAATTCATGGGTGCGATGAGCACATCCGAAAAAGTTTCGTATCTGGATACCTCCCTGTCTTTTGCCGAACGGGCAAGGGACCTCGTGGGACGATTAAGCCTCGATGAAAAAGTGAGCCTGATGAGTCATCCGGCGCGGGGCGTGCCGCGTCTGAACATCCCTGCCTATAATTACTGGAGCGAAGCCCTGCACGGTGTGGCTCGTAATGGACGAGCGACAGTCTTCCCACAGGCGATCGGGATGGCAGCGTCGTGGGACAGAGATTTGATCCACCGCGTCGCATCCGCTATTAGCGATGAAGGTCGGGCGAAATATCACGCCGCCCTGCGGCGCAACGGCTATACCGATCAATACCAGGGGCTCACCTTCTGGTCGCCGAACGTGAACATCTTCCGCGACCCGCGCTGGGGGCGGGGCCAGGAAACCTGGGGCGAAGATCCCCTTCTGACGGGCGAGATGGCGTCTGCCTTCGTGAGAGGTCTGCAGGGTGATCATCCCCGATACCTCAAAGCCGCGGCCTGTGCCAAACACTATGCTGTTCATTCGGGTCCGGAAAAAGATCGGCACGTATTCAATGCAATTGTGACCAGGCGCGAGCTGTACGACACGTACCTGCCTGCCTTCAAGAAGCTGGTCACAGAAGCAAAAGTCGAATCGGTCATGGGCGCCTACAACCGTACGCTGGACGAAGTGTGCTGTGCCAGCGTACTCTTAATTGAAAACATCCTGCGCGGGGAGTGGGAGTTCCAGGGGCATTTCGTCTCCGATTGTGGCGCGTTGTCTGATTTTCATCTCCATCACAGGGTCACAAACGACGCGGCGGAAACCGCGGCGCTGGCGCTAAAGCATGGCTGCGACCTCGGATGCGATCATGTCTTCAATGAAATTCCAGAGGCTATCCGGCGTGGTCTCATTACGGAAGTGGACGTGGATCGCGCCCTCGAGCGGACCCTCGGTACACGCTTTAAGCTGGGAATGTTCGACCCTCCGGAGGCTGTGCCCTTTACCTCGATCTCGACGGATGTCGTTGGCTGCGACGATCACCGCCAGCTGGCGTACCAAGCGGCGACCGAATCGGTGGTACTGCTGAAAAACAAGAATGCTCTCCTGCCGATCCAGCCCACCACAAAAAAGATTTTTGTCACAGGTCCCACCGCCACCAGCGTGGAAGTCCTGCTTGGCAACTATTATGGGTTCAACAACCAGATGATCACACTGCTGGAGGGGATCACGGGGCGTATCCCGGAAGGTATGGGCATGGAGTATACCTCCGGCTCCTTATTAAAGCACCCGCGTGAGATCTCAAGCACGTGGGCGCCAGGGATGGCCCAGTCCGCCGATATCGCCATTGTCTGCGCGGGTTTCTCTTCTTTCCTCGAAGGCGAGGAAGGCGAATCGCTGCTTTCCGCCCTCAATGGAGACCGAGACGATATCTGCCTGCCCCCCACGCAAGTCAATTATATTAAAGAGCTTGCGATCCATGGTACGAAGATCGTCCTGGTTCTTACCGGTGGAAGTCCTATTGCGTTGGGTGAAGTCGAAGATCTGGTGGATGCGATCCTTTTTGTCTGGTACCCCGGTATGGAGGGGGGGCGAGCGGTTGCCGATGTCCTGTTTGGAGATATTTCGCCCGCCGGTAAACTTCCAATTACGTTCCCGAAATCGATCGATCAACTGCCAGCTTTCGACAACTACAGCATGCAGGGGCGTACTTACCGATACATGATTGCGGAGCCGCTCTATCCATTCGGCTTTGGCTTGAGCTATAGCCAGTTTGAATATTCGGAGTTAGAAATCGAGACGTCGGTGCTTTCGCCGGGAGAATCCCTTCAGGTGAGGCTGACCCTGACAAACTGCGGCGCAGTGGAGTCGGCGGAGGTTGTCCAGTTTTACCTCAGCGACCTTGCGGCATCCAATGTCGTCCCCAGGCATCACCTCATTGGTTTCGAGCGGGTTATGCTAAAGGCAGGCGAGCGTCGTACTGTAAGATTTACCGTCAACGCGGAGATGATGTCATTTTATAATGATGACGGCAAGCTAACCCTTGAGCCTGGCGAGTTCCGTCTTGAAGTCGGCGGGTGTTCGCCCGGCCAACGCGGTCAGGAGCTGGGAGCACCCGGACCTGTGACCGCCATGTTTGAAGTCAGGTAAACGTATTCTGCGCGAGCCTGTGCAGGTCCAGGTAACCCTTCCCCGGCGTTTTGACATGCCGGGGAGACCGGAATCATTCAAAAGGAGTCATACATGTCAGACTACACCCCAAAACCGGAACATAAATTCACATTTGGCTTGTGGACAGTGGGGAACCGCGGCGCAGATCCGTTCGGTTTGGCCGTACGGGAACAGAAATCGCCGGCTGAACTCGTCCGCTTGCTGGGCGACGTTGGTGCGTGGGGTGTCAATTTCCATGATAACGACTTAATCCCGATTGACGCGACTTCTGCGGAGCGTGATCAGATCGTAAGAGAGTTTAGAAAGGCGCTTGACGAGACCGGGCTTCGCGTGCCGATGGCGACAACCAACCTGTTTACCGATCCGGTGTTCAAGGACGGCGCGTTCACATCCAACGACCCGCGCGTCCGGGCGTATGCCTTACAGAAGACGTTGAATGCTATTGACCTGGGTGTGGAGTTTGGTGCGAAAATCTACGTGTTCTGGGGGGGGCGCGAGGGCACAGAGACAGACGCGGTGAAGGACCCGATCGAGGCCATCAAGCGGACGCGTGCGGCGTTGAATTTCCTGTGTGAGTATGCCCTGGATCAAAAGTACGATCTAAAATTCGCTTTGGAAGCCAAGCCAAACGAGCCGCGCGGTGACATTTACAATTCCACGACCGGTCATATGCTGGCGTTTATCGAGACTCTTGATCATCCCGAAATGGTCGGCGTGAACCCGGAGGTGGCGCACGAGCACATGGCGGGGCTGAATTTTGTGCATGGAGTCGCGCAAGCGCTGGAATCAGGCAAGCTATTTCACATTGACTTGAACGATCAGGCGTTCGGGCGCTACGACCAGGATTTCCGCTTTGGGGCAGTCAACCTCAAGAGCGCGTTTTTCCTGGTGAAGCTGCTCGAGGATCACGGCTACGCAGGTCCCAGGCATTTCGACGCGCACGCGTATCGCACCGAGGATTATGAGGGCGTAAAGGATTTCGCACGCGGCTGCATGCGCACCTATCTCATCCTGAAAGAAAAGACTGCGCGTTTCAATGCGGATGTCGAGATCCAGTCGCTGTTGGCGCAAATCAATGGGGATGATGGCTCCATGGATTCATTCTTTGGAAAATACTCAGCAGACAAAGCGTCGAAGCTAAAAAGCGAGGCCTTCGACCGGATGACCCTGGGCAGCCGAGGACTGAACTATGAACGCCTCGACCAGTTGACCGTTGATTTGCTGCTCGGTGTACGCTAGAAGGAGACCTCATGTACTTTCTCGGCATTGATGTTTCCACAACAGCCACGAAAGCCCTGTTGATCGACGGCGCCGGAGACGTCGTCGGTACTGCTTCTACCGAGTATCGCTATGAGACTCCCCGACCCCTGTGGAGTGAGCAGGATCCGGATCTGTGGTGGGATGGCGCCCAGAAGTCGATCCGTCGCGTCGTTGAAGATGCAGGGATTGATGCAAGCGAAATTGGCGCGGTGGGACTGACGGGCCAGATGCACGGTCTGGTGCTGCTCGACGAAGCGGGCCGCGTCCTGCGGCCATCCATCTTATGGAATGACCAGCGCACCCAGGCGCAGTGTGATGAGATTCACGGGCTCATCGGGCGGGAGCGATTTATCCAGATCACAGGAAATGTCGCGCTGCCCGGCTTTACCGCGCCAAAAATTCTCTGGGTCAGGCAGCATGAACCGGATGTGTATTCCAGAATCGCACATGTGTTGCTGCCCAAAGACTTCGTGAGGTATAAACTGACCGGCTCCTTTGCTATGGATAAGGCGGACGGAGCAGGTACAGTGCTCATGGACCTGAAGCAGCGCGAGTGGTCGGATGAAGTGTTGTCTGCGCTCGAGATTCCCCGTGACTGGATGCCTCCCCTGTACGAGGGGACCCAGATCACCGGAAGGATAAACGAGGAGTCCGCACGAGGAACCGGATTGAAAGACGGGACTCCGGTCGTGGCCGGCGGGGGGGATCAAGCCGCGCAGGCTGTAGGGGTAGGCGCGATCCGGGAAGGCGTAGTAGCTCTGACGCTGGGTACAAGCGGGGTCGTCTTTGCCACCACGAGCGGAGCCTTCATTGAACCGGAGGGACGTCTGCATGCTTTCTGCCATTCCGTGCCCGGCCAGTGGCACCTGATGGGGGTGATGCTCTCCGCTGCGGGAAGCCTGCGCTGGTACCGGGATACCTTCGCTGCGGGAACTTCCTATGACGAATTGCTGGCTCCGGCTGCAGATGTCGCGCCGGGTTCCCAGGGCTTGTTATTCCTGCCTTACCTCACCGGCGAACGGACTCCTCATCCGGATCCGCTCGCGCGCGGAGGTTTTGTGGGATTCACAGTGCGCCACGGCATCGCGCACTGCACCCGTGCGGTGCTGGAGGGGGTGGCTTTTGGATTGCGAGATTCCTTTGAATTGATGAAATCAGCCGGGCTGGGGCAGATTGAGCAGGTCCGTGTTTCCGGTGGCGGCGCCCGCTCGGGGCTCTGGCGGCAGATCATGGCGGACGTCTTCGGGAGCGACCTGGTGACGGTCAACACGACGGAAGGGGCAGCCTATGGAGCCGCTTTGCTGGCCGGCGTCGGGGTCGGTCACTGGCCGGACGTCCGATCCTCTTCTGACGCGGCGGTGCGCGTCACCGGGCGGACGGTCCCATCGGAAGAGAACAGCCGGCTGTATGACAAGGCGTACGACGTTTACCGTGAGTTGTATCCTGCCCTCAAGACCGGTTTTGCCCGCCTGAATGCTCTGGAGGCCGGCTAAGACTTCGCGCCTCAGGCAGTAAGCGTCTTGGTTACGGGGGGCGCCAATGTTGTAACCTACCTGTAAAGATTCCAGTCATGTTATGGATACCTGTCCGGACGGAACTCATTTAGAATGATATTGTCCGGTTCCTTTGTTGAAAATTACACTTATCGGGTGTAAGATGGAGATCACACGCGAATGTTTCAGTGGCTCGGCGGCCGGAGACGCACATTGGAAATCTCAGAGAGATTCTGCCCCGTATGCAAGGACAAGAATGAGCCTGATGCCCTGATCTGCCGTCATTGCGGCGCAGCCCTGGATCAGGACCTTTTGGACGCGATCGCGACGACGCGCCACGCTGGGACGGAGCCTGAAGACCCTGAAAAGCTCGAAGGCTGGTTGCTCGATCCAGCGCTCATTCCAGGGGATGGGATCGCAGTTTATGTTGCCGGCACAGCCAAACCTGTGTTTGTATCCTCCCGGGGCGAATTCATTATGGGTCGCCGTATGGAGCCTACGCCGGAGACCTTTCTGGATTTGTCGAACCTGGGCGGCTACCTGCTTGGCCTTTCCAGGCGACATGCAAAGATCCGCCGGGCAGGCAACGAATATGAGATCGTTGACCTCGCCAGCACGAATGGGACGTGGTTGAACGATGAACAGTTGCTTCCTCATCGACCTTACCGGCTGACCAGCGGTGCACGATTGCGGCTCGGCCGGATGCGCTTCGTTGTTCTCTTTCGGACGGTCTCAGAAGTCGCAAAGCAATACTAGGCATCTTGTAAACACCTCAACGTACAATGATGGATCCTTTCAGCCCGTATAGCACGCCCAGGCGGTCGGCCCGCAGAAAACGACGGGAGTCAATCCTGATCGTGCTGCTGGGTGCTGTCCTGGCATTGATCTGCATGAGCATTACGGGCTTTGCCCTGTATCTGGGGGGATACAATCCGCTGCTCTTTCCAATCAATCGAACGGCCACCGCGGTCGCAGCGCGAAATGCCAGCTGCCAGATTTTGATCGATCGAGCGATCCAGGCTTCCGGCAACTCCTGTGACGGAATTATTTCCAATAACGTCTGCTATGGGAATACGATCCTCGAGGCTGAGCTTATACCGAACGCTTCCGAGACCTTTTCGGAACGAGGGGATATCGTTGCAGTAAACGAGCTGCGCAGCCTTTCTGCCTCACCATTGAACCTGGATAACGATGAATGGGGTATCGCCGTCTTCAAGATCATGGCAAACCTGCCGCGTTCGCTTCCCGGTGAAACGGTCACCATGATTGTATTTGGCAACACAACGCTGGAAAACGAGAGCGGGACGATGGAATCGTTTTACTTCTCCAGCGAGCTGGGACAGATTCTCTGCGAGCAGGTTCCGTTTGACGGCCTGGTGATCAATACGCCCGACGGTGGTGGGCTCCGGCTCCAGGTCAATGGGGCCGAGCTGACTCTGCTCGGCGACGCCAGCCTGAGGGCGGTGAAGAACGGCGAGATGGAAATCACTCTGTTCAACGGGTCCGGCAGAGTTGTGGCGAACGGTCAGGAGCAGTATTTCGGCGCGGGACACAAGGTGCGTGTCGGTCTGGGTGGGGAGGACGGCAATGAAGCGGTCAGCGGCCCTTCAGCGCCCGAACCCTTAACACAGGAGGAACTGAATACAGCCTGCACGATCACAGGCGAGTATTGCTCGCCCAATGCCGTCATTCCGGTCTCGGCTTCTGAAGCGCAGCAAGCCCTGCAGAGTGCTATTACATCCACGCCCAGCCCGGTGTACACACCCACAGCGACGAAAACATTAACCCCGACGGCCACGCCAACCTCTACAATCTTTGTCTTCCCTTCCTGGACACCTACCCCCACCGTGACCCGCACGCCGACAGTTGCTCCCACCCGCACGCTGGTACCCGTGATTCGCACCTCTACTCGGACTCCAACAAGGACACCCACCCGCACGCCCACGCGAACACCGACGCGCACCAATACACCGACTCGAACGAATACACCGACCCAGACGCTGACCCCGTCCGTCACACCCACTGACACTGCAACAGCGACCATTACTCAAACCCCGACTGTGACCATCACGCCGACACTTTCGTCTTGCACAACGGTCAATCTCGGTCCGATCAGCAATGCCGTTCCGAATGAGCTGGCGATGAATATCAGCAACCTTCATTCCAGTGCGATCACAATCGAGAGTGTGTTAGTTGAGTGGGTGGAATTCCCAGCCTCCCAGAAGCTCGACAAGCTGTTTTTGAATGGGACTGAGATCTGGAATATCTCCGATAATTTTTCCCCCAGCGATATCCCCAGCGAGGGCAACTGGAATGGCGCCAGCCGACAGATTCTGTTGGGCAACACAGCCAATTTTGTCCTTCAGTTCCTCGACCCCCTGGCGGCTGGCGACTATAGCGTAAGCATCGTCTTTAACATCAATTGCCAGGTGAGCGGCAGCTTCACTGCCCCCTGAACACGGACCGTGGCGACCAACGTTCCCGCTCCTTCCTCCTCCCTTACCATGCTCCGGCCCGGAGCAAAATTCCATAATTATCAACTGCTCGAGCAGATCGGCATGGGCGGCCAGGCTGTCGTCTGGTCCGCGCTGTCCTCGCAGGATAGCTGTATCTATGCCATCAAGTTCAACAAGATCCTCGATTCCGACCTGACCCACGGGGAAGAGATCGGAATCGAGCAGAAGCTTGAAAAGCTCGTCGGACTGCAGCACCCTCACATCCTTCCCCTTCAAGAATACGGAACGGAAGAGAGAGTGCGTTATATGGTCAGCCCTTACGTCCCTGGTGGAACCTTAACCCACCGGCTCCGTACCGAGCCTCTGTTAGTCGACGATGTGTTGCGCTACGGAAATGAAATTGCCTCCGCACTGGATTATCTGCACAGCCAGGGCGTGATTCACCGCGACATAAAATCCTCGAATATCCTGCTGGATCTCAGCGATCACACTTATCTGGCTGATTTCGGGCTTGCCCGGCTGGTTTCTACTTCCACGCTGGCTTTTCACACAGGCCACGGGACACCCCCGTACGCGCCGCCCGAGCAGATCCGCTCCCAGGAGATCACCTTCAAGTCCGATATTTTCAGTTTTGGCATCCTGCTCTTTGAGATGTTTACAGGCCAGCTGCCCTGGAATGGACAGCGGCAGCTCGGTGTGGAGCAACTTCATTCCGCGCAGGAACTGCCTGATCCCTGCGAGTACGTGCCCGGCTTGCCGGCGCTGATCACCGAGGTGTTGCGGCGCGTGACAAGCGCCGACCCGGTGGTGCGACCGCGCTCCGCGCGCGAGGTCGTGCGGATGCTGCATTATGTATTCAAGCGGCCGGAGGCGCCTCAGCCGTCTGAGATGGCACATGATGCACGGGCTGCGCGCAGCATCGATGCAGAGGAGCTGCTTAAACAGGCCCTATCTCAATGGGAGAGCTCACAGGGCAGGTTTACGCTTAGTTTGACCAAATTCGCCTTGATTGATCAGCAGGGCGAGGAAATCGGCAGCGATAGCTACCAGAGGTTCATGCTGGCCCAGTCATTGACTTACGGCCACAACGACGATCGCTGGTGGACGGGTACTCGCAATCCGCGCGACAGACTCCAGGTATCTGCCAGTTTGTTGGAGCGAGATAATGAAGTGATCGCGGCGCGAGTACTGGAGCACCTAAGGCGGGACACCGAAATCCTTGCATCCCCGCGAGGCTTGCCTAGCAACATGGCGCGGGCACTGCTGGCGATCGGCTTGAAAACGAAAGATCTTATCTTGCGGCACACTATCCTGACCGCCCTGCGCCTTTTCGTACCGCCCGCAAGCGCCTGGACTGACCCGTCCCTTAGTCCGGATCAGCTTACGCAGCTTGGACGGCTCGCGCTGGAAGATTCGGAGTCCGGAGATAGGGCGGCAGAACTGGTCGGTCATCTGCGTACTCCATCCGCCGTCCACGCCATTTTGAAGTCATCGGATGAGAGCAGAAAGATAGATGCCCTGTTGCTCGTCCAGAGCGTGGCAGGGAGCCTGCCGGGCTTTGTCCCGACTGGGGTCCGTTTTAGGCTGCAGACGGATTGGATCCTCCAGCGGTTAACACAACAGCCGGTCAATCTCGTGGGTGCTTATATGTTAGCGTCTCTAGGGGCGGCGTTGGGGGTAGCTTTGCAGAATTATCTCACCATCTATCTCCCCAATTATTTCGACATCGCCCGAATCACCACGTCGCTGGAACGGGGGTTGATCACGGGCTCTGTATTCGGCATGGGTATCTTTCTGGCGCGAGTCAGCGTCGAGCGGTTCCACGGCTCGAATTTTCTCCTCCGCCTGTTTTTCGGAACGGTTGGCGGAGGGCTGGGGATCAACCTGGCATTTCTGATTTTCCACATGCTGTTCCTGAACACTCCACCCCGGGGGTTTCTAATTACCCTGGGCTGCCTGTTGATCGCTCTGAGCTTTGCTGTGGGGGGGCTGGTCCGCTCGCGCCCTATAAAAATGATGATCGCCTTTCTTTCCATCGTTGCAGCCATCTTCGGAAGCTGGCTCATTCATCAATACCTGTTACCCTCCCTCCGGTTCATCACACCCCTCTTCATGTACGACTACAACTGGCCGGTGCTGCAGGTGCTGCTGACCGCCCTGGGGGTATCTTTACTTATCGCTCTGTTTGGAAATCTGCTTCGTCTCGATGCGAACGAAGAATAATTCTAGATCGACATGCCCTACTCGACTGAGAGCGTGTCTTCCAGCCAATTAAGGGTTTCAACAGGGGAATGGAAAAAATAATCGGCGGTTGTGTCCTGCGCTAGCTGGGAGGGTTGCAGCACCTTGACCGCAATGCCGCCGTGCTCATGGATCAGTGGAAAAGCCTCTTCGTCTTTGTCATCATCTCCAATATAGAGCAGGCGAGCCTGCCGCATTGGATACTGGCTCAAAAGATAGGCAACAGTTTCACGTTTGCTGGCAATCCGCGGGGCCACTTCCAAGAACTTGTGTCCGCCCAGGATGCGAAAAACGCCGGAAGGCAAATTGATGGCAGCAATCTCCAGCGCTTTGCCCAGCACCTCGGCTGCCTCTTGCTCCTCCGCAAAGCGGGCGTGGATCGCCAGCGCCCAGTCTTTATCCTCCAGGAAAAAGCCACTTCGCTCACCGATCAAATCTCTCCAGGATGGCTTGATTGCCTCCAGATGAGGGCGTATCTCTGCAAGTATCACCCGGTGGATCGTGTTTCCCTGCTCAATCATCAACTCGATCCCATACGTGCCCGCCAGCATGATCCCGCTCACCGGCACTAGACGGCGGATGTGATCCAGCCGCCGCCCGCTCAGGATGGTGACACGGAGCCCGGATCGGCGAGTGATCCGCTCGAGCACAGCGATGATCCGGGGGTTGGGAGCAATCTCATCCGGTGTTGCGGCGAAATCAGCCAGGGTGCCATCGTAGTCCAGGAATAACCACAGCTGTCCTGCCTGTGTTGCCCACTCCGTCAGTCCGATGTGGCTGCCGAGGCTCAATCTTCGCCCTTTTCTATGAGCGGCAGGATCTCATGTTGGAATATACTCCGCCACGTCAGACTCTGCCGGACACGCCGTCTCAGCTGAAAGACCCGGCTGGAGTCGCTCCACTGCACGAGGGCGTCCGCCAGCTGTGCCGGCTCCGCCGCAGATGAGAAGCGGATCACGTCCTGTCCGCCGATCTCACCGGCAGCCGGGATCTGGTCAGAACAGAACACAGGAATTCCCGCCAGTCCCGCTTCCAGGACAGGCATGCCAAATCCCTCGCGATGGCTCGGCATAAAGAGGGCATCGCTGAGGCGGAAAAGCTCTGCCACTACAGGCATGTCAACGAAAAAGGGCTCACCAGGGGCCGGTCCGGACTCATAGAGAAAGCGCATGTGAGAGACAACGCCCAACCGCTCACGCAAAGCCAGCAGGCTCTCGTAGTAATCCATGCTCGTGGGCTCATGTGGATCGGGCGGCCCCGTCACAATTAATCGCGGATTGAGATCGCGCTCCTTGATCGCGGCCGTTACATGCAGTCCAAGCTCGATGTTCTTTGCCCTGGTCACGCGGACCGGCAACAGGAGATTGATATCGCTCTCCCAGAGGCCCAGCCGGTCGGCCAGCATCAGCCCGACCTCCGAGAGTCCGAGCAGTTCCTGCGGATCGACACCGTTGTAAACGACGCGAATTTGACTGGCGCTGCACCCGAGCAGCTCTGCCAACTCCTGTTGGCGCAGCTGAGAAACAGTCACATACTCAATATCGGTCCGATAGCTGCGCAGTAAGTCCCACGGATAGCCAGCGTGCACTTTTGAGCGCGAGTTAGGGCTCGTCCAAGAGATATCATGGCACCAGGCAACACAGCGACGGATGGTTCCGGCGTCGATCAACCGGAAGAGTGCCGCAGTCAGGGGAAGATTAAAGTGCTTCGTGAATATATTGTGGACAATCAACACTTCTGCATCTTCAAGCAACGGAGTTAGAGCATTCGTGAGGCCGGCCGCCATTGCTTCAAAGCCGGGCGGGATGCGGCCCTCCTCAAGCTCCCGGCTCAGCTCCAGGATCTGAGGATGCTGACTATCCAGCTCAGGAATCTGGGCATAATCCGTGCCTGCAGGAAGAGCTGCGCCTTCTGCTCTGCCTGCGACCACCAGCGGCTGATATCCAGATTCCACGAGCAATCGGGCATGAGTGTGGATCACACTTTCTACACCGCCGACCACCGGGGGGGCTGAGTAATGAAGAATAGCAATCCTGCGCAATGCGCTCGCATTCATAGTTTCAATCGGATGATGCTGTTGAGCTGCTGATTGAGCCAGTCCACAATATCCTGTTCTTCGATGATCGAGCGTAACTGTGCAGCCCGCTGACGACGTTCTTCGACCGGCATTGTCAGCGCCTGGTGCATGGCCTCGGCGGTGCCGTAGACATCCAATGGCGACACCACCAGGACCCCGGGTTCCAGCTGTTGGTAGGCGCCCGTGCGCTCCGAAAGGACCAGGACTCCGTCTCGGCGATTGATAACCGGGCCCTCCTTGGCAACCAGGTTCATACCATCCGCAATGGAGTTGACCACCAGCACATCGTAAAGCTGTAAGGCTGCCACCGCGCGGGGATAGTTTTCCTCGACCAGGACGCGGATCGGCTCCCAGTCGTTGCCGCCATACTTCGCGTTCACCCGGCCGGCAATACCCATCAGCTCGTCCAGATAATTGCCGTACTCGAGTACATCTAAGCGGGACGGCACCAGAAATGCCAGGAACTTGACCCGGCCGCGATGTTCCGGATGCAGTTCCAGCAATTCGTCAAATGCCTGGAAGCCGCGAACAATATTCTTGCTGGGCTCGATGCGGTCAATGCGCAGCATGAGCTGCCATTCCCCATGAAATTGTTGCAACTGATCTCGATAAGAGATCACTTCCCGCGTTTCGGCGAACTGTTCGAGGCCTTGCACGTCAATGGAAATGGGAAAGTCACGAATGTAAGTGGTATGGTTGCGAAACCGGACCTTTGCCTTCCGGTAGTTGACCCGGCATCCGGGTAAATGAGATTCACATGTGCGGATGAAGTTCAGACCGTCTTCATGAGTCTGAAAACCCAGCAGATCTACGGCGCACAGGCCCTTGAGGATCGCCTCGCGCATCCTGGAGGGTAGAAGGCCCCAGTCCTCGGCGCCGGGCCAGGGGATGTGGATGAAGTGCGCCAGGGTATATTTCGCCTTTGGACGGAACTCATAGCGGATAAATTCCGGCGCCAGGTAGAGATGATAGTCCTGTAACATGACCAGGGCAGGCTGCGTCTCCGCGCCGATCTGTTGCGAGATCGCCTCCGCAAACAGCCTGTTGACATGGACGTAGCCCTCTTCCCAGTGTCGCCACATCGCCTGATCGATCGTCGGCTCGCGGAAGATACTCCACATCGAATGCTGAAGGAACCACAGCAGGGGATTGGCGATCACCCCATAATAGCCGTCATAGGCTGCCTCGTCAGGCGTAACAAAGTGCATCCAGACCTTCTCGTCGCTGTCACCAAGCGGCACTTCCCCCTGTCCCCAGGCTTTGTCGGCCTCGGTCTGGGCGCAGGCAATCCATTTTGCCTGCGCGTGCTGAAGGACGCCGATCAAGGCAGTCACGAGGCCGCCGGCGCCGCGCTGGTATTCCACTTCGCCGCCTTCTCTTTGACGAAGTGTAACCGGGCCCCGATTGGATGCAATAATCAGGGTTCTTTCGGTCAGCAGGTTATGAATTGATGAAGTGAAATCTTTGGTGGGATCGCCGGTGGAAAAGGGAAATCGCATTAAAAGGAAAAACGCTCCTTACTTGCTGTTTCATTATAACAAAGATGAGCAGAGCTCGCTGCCTGACCTCGGGAACCTCCATAGAAATGCGCAGTCTCACAGCGTTTATCGCTGTGAGACTGCGCATTTCTTCAACCAGCCCCGCTTGATCGGCCTTGCCTTTCGCAAGGACGGGAAGCTGACTTTCGTCGTTCCGTTTCGTGACTATCCTTTTTGTCGAGTTTCGGGCACCTGAACCGGCACGTAGTTCAAAGTATATTCGCTGGCGGCTCTCGTTCGGTCGACGCCCTGGATCTTGGAGTAGAGTGTCAACGCCTGCGCGACAACCTGGTCCATGTTGTAATATTTATAGGTGGCCAGACGTCCCGCGAAATGCACACCGCGCTTTTGGGCCGCAAGCGCCTGGTAGCGGGCGTACAACTGAGCATTCTCCGCACGCGGGATGGGATAGTATGGATCGCCGTTCATCGTTGGGTATTCATAGACAAGCGTGGTCTTTGCGCTCTTCTGTCCGGTGAGATGTTTGAACTCCGTCACCCGCGTGTAAGGATATTCGTTCGGATAATTGATCACCGCGACCGGCTGGTGTTGCTCTTCATTCAGCGTCTGGAATTGGAAGTCGAGTGAGCGGTAGGGGAGCTTCCCGTAGATGAACCCAAAATACTCGTCTACCGGTCCGGTGAAGATCACTTCTTTGTAGGAGATCATATCCATGATTTCCTGATAATCGGTATTGAGCATGATCTTGATATTGGGGTGGTCGAGCATCTGCTCGAAGAGACGCGTATACCCATGCCGGGGCATCACCTGGTAAATATCGCTGAAATAGCGGTCATCGCGGTTGTAGCGGATCGGCACGCGTGAGGTCACGGACGCATCCAGCTCGGACGGATCCAGGTCCCACTGCTTGCGGGTGTAATTCTTGAAGAACTTCTCATAGAGCTCGCGCCCGACTTTGCTGACGACCACATCTTCGGAGGTCAAGATCTTCTCGCGCGGCTCTGCCACTTTTTGGAAGAAATCCTTCAGCTCAAAGGCGCTCAGGTTCAGTCCGTACAACCGGTTGATGGTATCCAGGTTGATTGGCAAGGGCAGGAGCTGCCCATCGACGCTTGCCAGGACACGATGCTGATACTGGCGCCATTCCGTGAACTTTGACAGATAATTAAAGACCTCATGCGAATTCGTGTGGAAGATATGAGGCCCATATTTGTGGATAAGGATTCCGTCTTCATTGTGATAATCATAGGCGTTCCCGGCAATATGCGGGCGCCGGTCGATGATCAGGACTTTTTTTCCGGAACCGGCTGCCAGCCGTTCCGCCAGCACGCTGCCGGCGAAACCGGCACCCACAATCAGATAATCGAAAGGCTGCACTCTACTCGTTCGATATCCGTTTCCGCCGTTTCCGTTTCCTGTTTTTTTTTCGAGCTCCAGATATACAGGAATGCTGGGAATTGTCGCTTCCGGTTGTTTGAGGACCGTTTTCTGGCCCTTGCCGTCATCTTCCTTGGCAGCGATGCTGGACTCGATGAGAGTCATCATTCGCTTCCAGGTATAGTCCCACGAATTTTGAGAAAGTTGTTGATCTACCTTATCCAGCCAGGCAGCAGCCTCTTCCTGCTTCTGCTGGAGGATATCTTCTACTGCCTGTACGAATTCCCCGGCTGTGCCTGCGATTGAAACCAGCTTTTGCTGGCCATACGGGTTGACAACATCTCGAATCGGCGTGGAAACCACAGGTATTCCACCTGCCAGGTATTCGGGAATCTTGGTCGGGCTGATAAAGCGAGTCGAGTCATTCAATGCAAAGGGCAGCAAGGCAACATCCCAGTTTGCCAGGTACTGGGGCAGTTGCTCATAGGACTTCATTCCCAGGTAGTGGATGTTTGCAAACCGCGGCAGGGTCTCCGGATCGATTTTCACGACAGGACCCAGAATCACAAGCTGCCACTCCGGTCTCGCCTGAGCTACTTCGCTTAATAACTCCAGATCCATGCGCTCATCAATCACGCCGAAGAACCCCAGGCGCGGGTGAGGTAAAGCGGCCTGGTCAACAGGGTCCGCTTGTTTCTTGCGTGCCTGCCCGAAGTGCCTGGCGTCGATACTGCTCGGGAAGAGATAGACATTGTCATGCCCGTCCCGCTTTCCTTCGTAGAGCGTTTGTCCACCGGTGAACACCAGATCGGCTTTGTCCATGAGCTCCCGCTCCAGTCCTTTGAGCTCGGCAGGCGCTCCCTTGAACATCGAGAGCTCATCCATGCAGTCATACACGGTGAGTACCGGTTCGAGATGCCGGGAGAAGCGGAGCGCCATCGGTGTGTAATACCAGAGAATGAACTCGTCAATTTCGTCTGAAAAGAAACGATCGACAAGCTGCTGTAGTTCTGGATTGATGTCTTCTTCTCGGAGCCCCGAAGGCAAATGAGGCTTCACAATCCGAACGCCAGACGGATCCTTTTCGACCTCGATACGGGCCGGCCCATCAGAGAATACGGGCTCTTCTATGAAGAAAACCCTTCGCTCTCGTGCACAGCGACTCATCAGGTGCTGCGGTCGCTGATAGACAAAGTTCCAGCGCAGATGGGAAAAGCAAACAAGATCCAACGTCCCTGCGTCCTGCAAATCTGGGTTTAAGTTTTTGTTCGTCATATCTCTATCCTACTTCCATTAAGTTTTCTGATGCTTACCTGAAATACTGCCTCGCAGGTCACAATCAAGATCGGATCCTGCACCGCGCTACGGATCGCTATCCGTCTCACTTCTAATCTAAACTTATATGACCGGTCAGCGGCGTCACTCTGTGATCGGTTTAACTACTGGATTTCCAGACTTCGCAAGCGAAGTCGTGCATTTTCGGCATTGTCTGTTAAGAGTCGTCAGTGGTCCACCTTGGATTTCTTGTACCCCTCGCATCGAATGATAAGAGCCTCGCCCTTTGACAACAATGGGGGACTTGCTTCTGGGCAATAGGTGAATCCCTAATAGAAGAAATCTCAAGATTTCTTCTCGAAATTGATCCCGTGGATCGGGAGCCCATGCATTTGGATGCAGGTCTTCCTACTTTGTAGGCTATAGCCATTAAGACCGGGAGCTTTATAGAAATGAAAGGGTTTGATTCCCGGGTCGATGTAACATGTGACGACATCAGCCGTCTTGCATGAAAGTGAAGTAGCCATAAGCACATTACACCAACCGTAGAACATAGGAGCTTCAATGTCAAACCGTGGCACAGCAGTACAGCATGCTTCCCTTCCCCCCGATTCCAGGGTCGGGGAAACCGGCACACTCACAAAAACGGGGGCATAGTGAGCAGACCTTCCCGCTGGTCCATCGAGAAAGCAAATCAATGGTACGCCCGCCAGCCCTGGCTGGTAGGTTGTAATTTCATCCCAAGCAATGCCATCAACCAGCTAGAAATGTGGCAGGCCGAATCATTTGACCCGGCCACTCTTGATCGCGAACTGGGCTGGGCGGCTGATATTGGCTTCAACACCGTCCGTACATTCTTGCATGATCTGGCATGGGAAGCGGATGCGGAAGGTTTCAAGCAGCGCATCCACTGCTTTTTAGAGATCGCTGCCCGGCACGGTATCCGTCCTATGCTGGTGATCTTCGATGATTGCTGGAATGCTGACCCCCAGCCTGGTCCGCAGCCGGCGCCCAGGCCCGGCGTCCATAATTCGGGCTGGCTGCAGAGTCCTGGCGTTGCTGTGGTCAACCGGGGACGAGACGGCTGGGCGCGGTTGGAAGCCTACGTCAAAGATATGATCGGCACATTTGCCTGCGACGAGCGGATTTTGCTCTGGGATTTGTACAATGAACCGGGCAATAGCGGCAACGGTGCAAATTCGCTGCCGCTGGCCCAGGCGGTATTCGAATGGGGACGCACGGTCAATCCCACTCAACCCCTCACGGTCGGCGTCTGGTTCGAAAACCAGGCGCTGAACGAATTCCAGCTTGCCGCATCCGACATTATTACTTTCCACCATTACTGGGAGCCAGATAAATTGGAACGCGAGATCGCAAAGCTCAAAACGTACGGGCGTCCTTTGCTCTGTACGGAGTGGCTGGCACGCACCTGTGGCAGTCTGGTAGGCACCAACCTGCCGGTCTTCGCCAGGGAAAATGTGGGGTGCTTCAACTGGGGGCTGGTCGCGGGCAAGACCAACACGATTTACCAGTGGAAGGAACTGGTCTCGGCGCAGGAGCCTGTTGACGTCTCGGTCGGACCCCGGGTCTGGTTTCATGATCTTCTATGTGAAGATGGCACGCCGTATGATCAGACAGAAATTGAGGTATTCAAAAAACTGACCGGTGTTCGGCGTCTCTCCGCTCCAGGCAAGACTGCCCCCCAACCAGCCGTGAGCTAGTCAAACGTATGCATTCTCCTCGTAACTAGAAGCCATAGGAAGCACAAAACGCCTGGAATGTACCAGGGGTTTTGATGGTCAATTTGCGCTGCTCAGCGTCAGCATGGGATCGGTTTGCGGAGCTCGTGCGAGCTTCACAAGCTCTGCGAACAAGCACATTGCCAGAGGATTAGTTTCCAGGTTTTTGGTTAGCCTGAATGTAGATACGAGGACTTCTCCTCGTCCTACCTGCCGGCGGGCGATCGTCGGCACGGGCTTGTGAAGCCAGCCTACGAACATCCCGGCATACACATTGAACGCAAAATCGCGCGCTGAAAAGTTTCGAATGACCAGCTCGGGTGTAAGGCCGGCAAATGCGAAGTTGACGGACCTGCCTGTTGGCAGCTTGTCAAACCGGTGCCAGCCAAAGCTATTTGCCCAATCGCCCTGCCAGACGGTCTCATCGCGTTCCTTGATATCCAGGTGCGGTATATGCATCTGTAGGGCATCTTCGTCTTCGGCGAGCAGGAGCACCCGTCCGCCGCGCAGTGTAAATTCCCGAAGCGAATCGTCCAACACAGTGACCACGGCCACGGCCGCCCGGGAAAGGTCGTCCGTGATGGAATAACCCAATTCTTCCAGAGAGGTTTTTAATTCGGGAGCGTAAACCGGCAAGGTCTCAGGAGATCGATTGAGCCTCGGAAACACATAGATTTCCTGCTCTGTGTAGGCAATCTGGTTCTCGCCCTGCACGAGGCTAATTTCCAGCTTTGCCGTGGCTGGAGTCGCAACCCGGGGCGTTTCAAAGCGGAAAACGCCCAGCGGAGTTACCTCAAACGGCGAACACGCGCCCACCGGCAGCTGTCCGCTGCTGACGACAGTCTCCTCGTAGCGCACCGCCCAGTGCAGAACTGCGCCCCGAATCTCCAGAGATGTGTAGTGCGAGAACGATATCTCCATAGTGCCTGACTCTCCGGCCCAGTAGTTGAGCCGCTCGAGGAGCGGGATGAGCACATCAGCCGCATTGAGCCTTTGCAGAAGCGAGTGATACACCTTCGGATTCCGATACATGTCCAGCAGCCCATTGCTCTCCCAGTGCACATCGGTCAGCTCGGTGATCACATAGCCCTGCAGGCTGGCATGGGAGCGCAGGTTCTCAATCTGAAATTTGAGCGCCTCATATTGAAGCCGCTGACTGGCTTCGGTGAGCGCTGAGAGAGAGGGAAAGACACGGTTCAGGTGGTACTCACGAAAACGCTGTTCGATCCCCCGCGGATAGACGACACCTCCGCTCCAATCGAGTCCGCTGTCGAACCACCAAGGCGACGCACCTTTATTTCCATCATAAAGCTTCTGTACATCCGGCAGACCCCAGTTACCGAACTCCGAAACGACCAGGGGTTCATCGCCTTTTGCCATCACGTCGGCGGCAACAGGTCTCTGGCTTGCGGACCATGGATCGAGCACAAACTCACGCCACCGGGCGTGTTCAGTGTATTCGTGCGCAAACAGCCACCATGGACGGCTTGCATAGGTATCTGTCCACTTCAGCCACTTTTCGTGATTGTCGGGCATGTCATAGTACATGTGGAAGTCAGCGATATCGGTGACCACATGGAAATTGCTCCAGCAGGCGGAGTTACCCACGACCAGCCGGGTCGGGTCGAGCTCTTTGAACCAAAGATAGGTCTCAGATAACCAGGCGCGCTGGGCAGCGTCGGTCAGGTCGATGCCCCAACTCTCGTTCATGATTGTCCAGATCCCGATACTCGGGTGATTGCCGTCACGCTCCAGCATCCCCGCCAGGGTCTCCCGAGCGCGGCGCTTTGCGTTTTCCGTCAATAATGTGTGGTTGGGCAGCTCTGTCCAAATAAGTAACCCCACTTTATCTGCTGCTTCATAATAGCGTGGGTCCGGGACCTTGATGTGCACTCGCAGGCAATTGAGTCCCATCTCCTTGGCTTTGCGGAACTGGTCTTCAATGTACTCGAGAGAGGGCGGCGTACAGATCAGCTCCGGATAGTAATCCTGATCAAGGGCGCCGCGCAAATAGAAGGGACTGCCATTCAATAGAATACGTCCATCCCGTGTTTCGATGGTGCGGAAGCCAAACGTCTCGATGATCTCATCAAGGAGTTCCATGTCCGCTGATTCATCTGTGCTATGAGCGATCAACCTTAACCGAACTCTATACAAATTCGGCTCATCCGGCGACCAGGTCAGGGGGTGTTCAACCTGCAGATTCAACTTGCCGGTCCGGGATGTGGTCTGGGCGACTGTTTCTCCGCTCGGCGCGAGAATCTGTGCCTCCAGCAGGCTGTTATCCAATCCTGCAGATGTCAATATATTAAGCTCTACCTGATCGCCAAAGGTCGAGACCTTGACCCGCTGGATATGGGCGGCATGCCGCGATTCCACCCAGACTGGCTGCCAGATACCCGAGAGCATGCCATACCAGGATTGCTTGCCGTGTGGAACTTCCGGAAAGCTCTCCAGCGGATCCTGAACACGTACCTTCAGGACGTTTTTTCCGGGGCGCGCAGCTCCGGTGATCTCCAATTCGAAAGGAAGGTAGCCACCTTCGTGCTCCCCGACTTTGACTCCGTTCAGCCAGACGTCGGCAAAGTAATCCACCGCGCCAAAGCGGAGCAAGAGGACGCGTCCCGGTACCAGCCAGTCGGAGGGGATCTCCAGCTCGCGCTGGTACCATGCCTCGCCGACATGTTCGCGGAAGCGCGCATCTGCCTGCCAGGGGGCAGGGACGGTGATCTGATGACAGTCAGCCGGATTTAGGATCTCTGAGAAGGAGAAATACCATTGCCCGTCAAGCAAGAGCCGGGAGCGCGCAGAGACGTGGGCTGACTCGGGCGCGGGTGTGGCCACAGTTGGCATCGGCTTTGCCATGTGTTCCTGGAAGTGCTTCACCAGAGGAGTCTCGTGCCGGCGCAGGATGCCTTCCGCATCCAGAGCTGAGTCATACAGCCCCAGGTGAATGAGGTATTTATCCAGGGTCAGCCTGCCCTTGCGATAAGACCAGTCCACCATCGTGAAGAGAGGGAACCAGGTATACCCGATGATCGGGATGCCTTCCTCGCGTAGCGAGCAGACGGTCTCCAGGGTTTCGTCCATCCAGCGGCTCCGCGCTTTGACATTTCCATTGGAGGACGTCTCGGTGATCATGATCGGCATGTGATAGCGTTCCCAGGCTTCGCGCAGGACAAGTTCGATTTTGTGCCCCGACGTCCGGCGGACCACGGTACCGGGCTTGCCGTTGGCCCGCATCCTTAGCTCCGCATGGGCCCAGGGGTAATAATTCGCTCCAAATATATCGAAGGATACCTGGTTCTTACGGAACCAGTCGAGCTCGGACTCGGCGGCACCATGCTCTTGCAGATAGTCCGCAAGAGCATGGTGATGATCCACGCGTCCGGTGGTCAGATCGAAGCACAGGAACTGTCTGGCGTTCGCTCGGGCAGCACGATCCCTGAGGGACTCGTCGCGTGTGAAGGTATGCCACAATGCTTCTACCTGCACGGTGACCGCATCCGGCTGCTCGTTCTTAATGGCTTGCGTCGTGAGTACAATGCCTCTCGAGAGAGCCAATGCCATCTTGACATAGCCATCGTCCCCGCTTAAGTAGGGAGGCCATTCTGCCTTAAAGCCGGACATGCTGGCATTGACCATGGGCTCATTGAGCGGTGTGTAATAGCGTACGAGAGATTTGTATCGTGCGACAACGGCGGCAGCAAAGTCTGCTACGCGTTGTGGATAGCTGGAGTTGATGAAGCTGTTGTCCAGCCACATGGGCGTGCCGTAGTGCATCAGGTCAAGAATGGGTGTAATCCCCTTTGCGGTGACCAGATATTCGAGCGCCCGGTCCGTCCACTCCCAGTCCCACTGATCGGGTGCAGGCTGGACGATGTGCCACGGGATCCCCCAGCGGACAGCCTGGACGCCGGTCTCGGCGACCAGATCGATATCGCTTTTCCAGAGCTTGTAGTGCTGCGTTAGTTCATATTCGTCAAGGGCACGCAGACGCGGACGCGCGTGCTGAATGAAGGTATCTTCGATACCTGTAGCCCATGTAAAGGGCGCGGCGAGGATATTGTGTGTCATTCGATGTTAGGGCAGTAGTTGAGGGGTATAGGTAGGTCCGTTGGTAACAGGTTGACCGTCTTCAAATGTCACCAGATCGATGTGCAGGCTGCGCTCTCCACCAGCTGTGTATCCCACCTCGGCTCCTGTCCAGGCATGGTAAGCCATCCACAGGTTGCCTTCTTCATCGGTGAAGAAAGTCTGACCGCCGGGACCCATGACGGGGGCTTCGTATTCGAACCACGGTTCATCAAGAGGTTTCTCGCAGGGACCGGTGACAGTTTCGCAGACAGCATAGCCAATGGCATACTGGTGCGATTCCCACCAGTTACCTGAATAGAACAAATAGTATTTGTCATCGTGCTTGACCATGGCCGGGTTCTCGATCAGGGGCCGTTCCCAGGGCTGGTCTCTCTCGATCAGTTTGGCCGGATTACCCACCAGGTTCCTGCCATCCGGGCTGAGCTCCTGGATCCAGAGGGCGACCTCAAGGCCACAGCAGTTGCCATCATTTTTCCAAAGGAGATAGTGCTTGCCGTCATCATCCTGGAAGGGATGCGCGTCGATGGAGCCCCCTAGATCCGTCTGGCAGATAAACGCCTCATCGCTCGGGTCTACAAAAGGCCCATCAGGGTCATTACTGACGGCGATGCCGATGCATTGGCGATCGATGTCCTCATCGCGTGCCACATAGTACATCAGGTATTCGTCGCCTTCCACCTGGAGGACGCCGGGCGCCCAGGTATAGCCGGAGCTAAGCACCGACCATTCGGGCAAGGCCGGCAGGGCGTCGCCCAGGTACTCCCAATTGACCAGATCGTCGGAGCGGATCACCCGGATGTTTGTTGTGCTGCCGTTGGTAGTCGCATAGCCATAATATGTATCGCCCACGCGCAGAATATACGGATCGGGGAAATCCGATTTGTAGACCGGATTGACATAGGCCGGACCAGAAAGCGTGGCGGTTGGCGACGGACCGGGTGTGGCTGTTGGTGTTGCCGGGGCACAGGCCGTGAGTAACAGTGGGAGCACTATGCACAACTTCCAGAAATCGGAAACGCGATTTTTCGAATGCATGATCGTCATTGTTGGTTTGTCGTTGCTATCTCACATTGATAGATAGATTGGTTGAAACAGGGCGCAAGTTGTCTACACTACGAGACGCCGCAAGTACGGAAAAAGTTTCACTGGTATGACAACTGGTGCTATATCTACCGCCGGCTATGATTCGTAGGCGAACGATATTGTATCCACTTTGCGGCTAGCCCTTAATGCCTGTCATGGAAATGGAACGGATGATGTAGCGTTGGAAGATTGCATACAGTATCAAAACTGGCACAGTCAAGATCAGGGCGCCTGCCATGAGCTTGCCATAGTCGAAGTTGTACTGACCCTGCAGGGTAGCAAGCCCCACAGGCAAGGTGAGAGCTTGGCGGTTGCCACCGAGGATGAGAAGCGGCCATAAGAAATCATTCCACGACGTAAGGAACGTGATGATTCCCAGGGTAATCAGGGGTCCTTTAGAGAGAGGCAATATGACAGAAATGAACGTGCGCCACACGCTGGCACCGTCAATGTAAGCCGCTTCCTCCAGTTCACGGGGCAGACCCTGAAAAAACTGGCGCATGAAGAAGACGCCGAATACGCCCGACAACCCGGGTGCAATCACCCCCTGGATTTTGCCGATCCAGTCGAGCCGGGCCACAGTCAGGTAGTTGGGGATCAGAAACATGATGCCAGGCATGACCAGCGTTGCAAGCATCAGTCCAAACAGCAAATTCTTGCCAGGGAATTCCAGGCGCGCATACGCGTAACCCGCCAGGGAATCTATGATCAGAATCGCAGCTGTGAACAGCGAGGCAATGAGGAGACTATTGAAGAACCAGTTGACGACCGGAAGGGTCCTGTCATTAAAGATGGACGTGAAATTGTCCAACGTTGGGTTCACGGGAATCCAGTTAGGATTGAGCCATTCCTCGAAAGGCTTAAAAGCAGTCACGAGCATCCAGAGTAATGGCAGTAAGAAGAAAAGCGCAAACAGGATCAGCACGATGTAGAAAATAACCTTGCTTAATCGAGACTCACCGATCTCTACATCGGTTTCCTGAATACTGTGGGCGGATTGTAAAGACGTCATGGTGGCTCTCCTAGGTTTCCTCAGTTTGCCCGAAAAATTTGAAATTGAGATAGGTCAGGACAAGTAACATCAGCGCTACCAGGATAGACATGGCTGCGGCTCTGCCCATCTGGCTGCGGAGAATGCCTTCAAAAAAGATGCGGTAGATTACCGTCTGCGTGCCATCTGCCGGACCTCCCCCGGTCATTAAGTAGGGTTGGCCGAAAAGGTTGGCGGAGGCGATCAAGGTGATTGTCAACACGAATACAAGCACGGACCGTAACATGGGGATGGTAATCAGGAAGAACTGCTGCCTCGCATTGGCCCCATCCAGGGAGGCGGCCTCATACAGGGGTTTGGGGATCTCCTGCAGAGCAGTCAGGAAAATGACAGTGTTGAAGCCAATGGTCCACCAGATGGTCGCAATCGTGATCGCGATCCAGGCGTTAGGCAAGGCCCCCAACCAGCTGAGGGGTTTCAAGCCCACCGCTTGAATTGCCTGGTTGACGATGCCTGTTTGTTGGAAGATCCACCACCACAGCACGGATGCGACCGTTACAGAGAGGGTATACGGAGCGAAGAAGATTGTGCGAAACACGCCTCTACCCGGATAATTGCGGTTCAGCAGCACAGCGAGCAGCAGGGCGATTCCCACCAATGGCAGCACCGACCAGAGGATAAACTCGGCCGTATTGCCTAACGAGTTCCAGAATTTTTCAAACGGCACACTCTCCGGGTTGAACAGGTCGGCATAATTCTTCAAGCCGACAAATGGCCGATTATTGGGCTGTAAAAAGTCAAACCTGAAAAGGCTAATATAGATCCCATAGAGAAATGGCCAGCCTAGAAATGCCGCAAAAAACAACAGGTGGGGCGCGATAAAAAGGTACGGTACGATGGATATCTTTTTACGAGTTTTGCGGGTTGCAGGAACGCTCAGGGCCTCGATCTTTGTTGCCATAGTGGGGTCTCCTTTCCAGTACTAGAGCTCGTTCAAAAGCCGAGGAGGCTTACACGTGCCTCCTCGGCTGAGAGTCAAACTGAGCTATTCCCCAAACGTTTCGAGATTTTCTTCCATGACCTGCTGGGAGTTGGCAACGGCCTCATCGAGCGCAGCCTGGAGGTCGGTGACATCTCCGGCCAGGTAAGCATTGACCAGCGGACCAAAGTGATCCCATAGAGCGGGCTCGAGTGCGGGCGCCTGCGCCGGGATCGCTACCATATCAGCAGATGCAGCAACCTGTGAAACAGGGGGTGCCACATTTGCAAGATCGGGGTCGTTGCGAACACTTTCACGTGCCGGCACCTGTCCAGCTTTTGCCCATTCTGCCGAGTTGTCGGAGAGCCATTTGATCCACATAGCCGCCGCGGCCTGGGTAGCAGGATCTTCCGTAGTCAGCGCGAGCTGGTGCGAACCGCCCCATGTGGCGGGCTGGTCACCGATGGTGGGCATCGGGGCAAAGCCGACGAAGTCCACCTGCGAAAGATCAGAGATCCACCAGGGCCCATGGAAGACCATGCCCACATTACCCTGCTTGAATACGTTCACTTCGGGGTCGCCTGTACCGCTGATATCCGGCGTATATTTGTCACGCAGTTCCTTGATCTTCTCCAGGGCTTTCACAGCGGCTTCCGAGTTATAGGTGGCTGTGGTGCCTGCTTCATCGGTCAGGGAACCCCCGTACTGGCGTATCAGACCCTGGAACATCGTCTCAGCCTGGAAGTTGGTGCCTATGGAAACCGGGATCACATCAATTGCTTCGAGCTTGGCAAGAGCATCTTCGAATTCTTCATTAGTCCAGGGCTCAGTGCCCGGTTCCTCAATGCCTGCCTGCTCGAACAGGTCCTTGTTATAGAACATGACGATCGGGTGAACATCCAGCGGGATGGCATAGCGCTCGCCTCTAAATTCCCCAACGCTCCAGAGATCATCCGGGAAATCGTTAGCAAAGTCATCCCCCAGGACAGCCAGGGCTTCCGGCCCGAACGGTTTGAGCACACCGCGGGCAGCCAGTTGCGCTATGTTGATTGCGCGGACCGCAGTCATCGCAGGAAGTTGACCCGCTGCTGCGCCGGCTTCAAGCTTTTGCACATATTCGGGTTGCGCCACGTGAGTGACGGTGATGTCGCAGGGATTCTCGCTGCTGAAGCGTTCAGCCAGCGCGGTCATTTCATCTCCATCACCACCGGTGAAGGGGCTCCACATTTCGAAAGACAGGCCTTCCACACCGGCCGGGCATTCGCCGGTCGCTGCGCCGCCGGGCTGGGTGGCGGCTGGGGCCTCCGTGGGGGCCGCAGGCGCGCCACAGGCAGCCAGTACCATAGACAGGACAACTAGCACAGGAATCAGAAAGCGATTCAGGTTTTTCATCTTTTCTCCTCTTGAAGTAAATTGGTTTGAATCATCTTCAAACTGGTCTTTGTGCAGGGCACAAAGGAACTACCAACGGCATGTGGTAGCAGCGAAGAAACAATTGATGGGATTTTGTGAGACGGAACCACCTCCTCTCTTTGAGATTGCGCTACCGCGTGGGTTGCGCATTTCGGGGATTATCGGGACATGCGCTTGTAGTGCTGTCTCAGCACGATGTCTTGCGGATAATTGCCGAACCTGCTGCCGAACAAATTCATGCCGCCAATATTCGCAGCGCCATTCTTGATACCGATCCGCACCGGGATAGGCGCACCCGGCTCCAGTGAGAGATTGTCAAGACTGATTTTCGAGATTTGGATTCCATCCACAAAGCTTCCGTGGTGGGTGACTTTCCAGACTTTAAGCAGCCCGTACTGTGAATTCTGCGTGTCCCACCAGTCTGGCGTCAGTGCCCCACGTTCACCCCCAAAGTCAGCCGGGCTGGTCCAGCTCCCGATCTCGACCTCGCCGATCCAGACTGTCACATCTGACGGCCAGCTGGCATGGTGGAGAGGCGCCTCAGAGCAGACCTCGAAGCTAACCTCGATATCGTCCCGGATCACGTTCGGGGGCAATCGGTTCGGAAAACGATATTCCACGTATCCTCGGCGGAACCAGATCAGCTGGGCATGGATGCGCTCCGGCTCATAGAACGCGGTCGGGTCATCCAGATGCCCGATGATGCCCAGGTCTCCCAGTAGCCCACAGGTCGGGGTGATGTTCACATCCACGAACGCCCCGATCGGCATCGAGACCTCCACTGCTGTGTCCTCGCGCTCGCCAACAGCAGGCAGCTGGATCACGATGCGGTCATAGACGCGGGCACAGACTTTTTGCAGCCCGCGGGTGGCGGGGCGCAAGTCCGTCTCGATCAGACCGGCTTTCTCAAGAACATTGATATGTAAGGTCGCTGTAGAAGGGGGTAGGTCGAGCGCTTCCGCGATTTCCAGCAATGTGCAGGTATGTGCGCTCAAGAAACGCAAAATCTCCAGACGTGTCTCAGAACCGAGTGCTTTGGTCACGGACTCCAGGTTTTGGAGATTGTGATCATCGGCAAGGAGTTCGAGCACACGGGCGTAGGGGATAGGGGGAGAGCTGGGCGACGAGATGCGCATGCCAGTTGCAAACATAAAATTATGTTTTGCTACATAAAATTATATTTCGTTTGGGGGAAAAGTCAAGGGAAATGCAAAGATTCATTACACCGAGTTTTCACAAGCAGCATCAAGTGCGTTTGGCAGAGGCAGACTGGCCTTCCGTCACTCAACCGGGAACGCGGCTGCAGTCTCTTGCCAATAATCACACGAATCAAAACATGAATCCCCATCCATTCGCTGGATGGGGACCCTGCATATTCCCTAGAAAAATCTTTTAGAGGTCCAGGATGGCCGCGATTACGGTCTCATGATTGACCGGCTGGATGCTAAAGCCCAGCTTCTTGAAAATGTGCAGCATGACCTGGTTGTCTTGCGTGAGGATCGCGCTCAGCCGGCTCAGGCGTTCTTGCCTGGCAACTTCGATCGCGCGGCTGATCAGCTCACCGCCCAGACCAACTCCCTGATATGGATCGCCGATCAAAATGCTCAGGCGCGCTTCGTTCGTCCCATGGATGCGGCTCAGGCGCACGATGCCCATGATCGACGGCTCTCCGCTCTCCTCTATCTTTTCGGCGACCAGGGCGATCTCTCGATCGTAATCCACGTGGCAGATACGGGCGAGCCGATCATGCATGACACGTTCTTGAAGCATGATGGGCTTAAGATAGCGCATAAACACCGTCCGGTCTGAGAGCACCGTATGGAACTTGGCCAGTAGCGCTTCGTCTTCAGGCAAGATAGGCCGGATGGTTACCTTGGTCCGGTCTTTGGCGGTCCAGGTGCTCACGTATTGGATCGGGTACGGGCGGATGGCTAGCTTCGGCAGATCTTCTGCTTTCACCTCCGACTGGAAGAGGACCACGCGAGCATCGAGCGCAATCAGTCTCTCCGGAGAGGCAAGCAGCGGGTTGATATCCAGCTCCTTGATCCAGCGCTGCTCGGTAACCAGCTGCGCAAAGCGCACGAGCATTCGCTCGAGCGCCGCCAGGTCCACCGGATCGCGGCCGCGCACACCCTGGAGTGCGGTGTAAATCTTTGTACGCTCCATCATGCGGCGCGCCCGCGTGGTTGTCAGGGGCGGTAACCCCAGGGCGCGATCTTTGAATACCTCCACCAGCTGGCCGCCCAGTCCGAACAGGAGCACCGGACCGAACTGCGGGTCAATGCTGCTGCCCAGGATGAGCTCATAGCCTTCAAGCTTCGCCATCGGCTGCACGGTCACACCCAGGAAGTCTGCTGCGCTAGCTTTTTCGGCAACGGATTTCTGGATGCTTGCAAACGCCTGGCGCACTGCTTCCGCATCAGCCAGATCCAACAACACGCCGCCCACGTCGGTCTTATGCGTAACCGTTTCCGAATGGAGCTTCAGCACCACTGGATAGCCGATCTCATCGGCAGCTTTAACGGCGTCATCCTGAGTGGCGGCGATGTACGTCTCTACGGTGGGGATGCCATAGCAGCTGAGCAGCTGCTTTGATTCGTATTCGGTCAGAATCGTCCGGCCCGAGTTGCGCGCATTCTGAATGATGCTCTCCGCCCGTTCCCGGTTCACAGCATCCTGCCCGAGGTCACTCACAGACATGGGAGTCTCATACAACAGTCTTAAGTTCTCCGAGTAATGAGCCATATAGTCGAAGACGCGCGCTGCCGTATCGGGATAGGGAAAGGTGGGAACATTGGCTTTATTGAGAATGGCCTCGCCGGGTGCGACCTCGTTACCTCCCATCCAGGTGGCGATCACCGGTTTCCCCAGCGACCCGGCATAAGGTTCCAGGACCTCGGCAGTCTTGGTCGGGTCGGTCATGGCTTGCGGGGTGAGGATGACAAGGATGCCGTCGCTGTTGGGATCTTTGGCTGCGATTTCCAATGCCTTGGCATACCGCTCCGGACTGGCATCACCCAGGATATCCACGGGATTGTTATGGCTCCAGGCGGCGGGCAGGAGCTGGTCGAAGGCTTCCATGGTCTCATCGGAGAGCTTTGCCAGCTCACCACCATTGGTGATCAAGGCATCCGTGGCAAGGACTCCCGGCCCCCCTGCGTTGGTGAGAATTGTCAGGCGACGGCCCTGCGGCCTCGGCTGCTTGCCAAGCACTTCGGCCATATAGAACAGCTCGGCGATGCTGTTAACTCTCAGCACACCGCTGCGGCGGAATGCCACTTCGAGCACTTCGTCGCTGCCGGTCAGGGAGCCGGTGTGAGAAGCAGCGGCTTTCGCCGCGCCTTCCGTGCGGCCCGGCTTGATAACGATGATCGGCTTGGTCAGCGCCACTTCCCGCGCTGCGGAGAGAAAGGCGCGCGCGTTGCCGATTGTCTCCATATAAATGACGATGCTCTTGGTGTGCGGATCATCGCCGAGGTAATAGATAAGATCGCTCCAGTCCACGTCGAGCATAGAGCCGATCGAGACGAAGGAACTGAAACCTACATTCTCACGCAGGCTCCAATCCAGAATCGCCGTCAATAGCGCGCCGCTCTGGCTGATAAAACCGACGCTGCCGGGCCGCGCGATCGTCGTGGCAAACGTGGCATTCAAGCCCGAGATCGGATTCATCACACCGAGGCAGTTGGGACCGATGATGCGCATATTCCCGCGGCGGGCATGTTCCAGGATCTGGCGTTCGAGCTCCACGCCAGCCGGTCCTGTTTCCTTGAAACCGGCTGAGATGATAATGGCACCCTTGACGCCAATGTCCACCGCTTCTTTGATGATGTCCGGGACGGTGGGCGCAGGCGTGACGACGACGATCAGGTCCACAATCTCAGGAACCGCGCTGAGGTTTGGATAGGTCTTAATGCCCAGAATGCTCGGGCGTTTTGGATTAACGGGATAAATGGTCCCGCCGAAAGTGCTGCTGAGCAGATTCCAGACGATCGTCCGACCAACGCTTCCGGGTGTCTCACTTGCGCCGATCACGGCGACGCTTTTAGGGGCAAAGATGGCATCCAGCGGCTGGCGCCCGTAATGCAGCACATCGTGGGCGGGATCCAGCCCGGGTGTAACAGCAATATCCATATGATTTTCCTTTCACCTCATCATAAACGCTCTCGAAAGGCCCGTGTAGTGCAGTTTGTCACTCGCGCGGGGCGAATGCTGTTAGCTAGCCCACTCTCGAACGCTAGACGGACAGCCGTTCGCCGCATCGCAACAGCCGGTAACCCTGACCGACCTGTGTGGCCGCTTCGATGAAGGCTTTCGGCGAGACCGTGTTGAATTCAAACATTTCATAATGGCAGGGGATAACAAGGCTCGCCTGGATTTGCCTTCCTAACTGCACAGCTTCTTCCCCGGTAAAGTTGCCGGCGACTCCACGTGCTGGATCGCGGCCGTTGATGGGCAGCAAAGCGATGTCGATTTGCTGGTCCTTCAGCCGTTCGACCAGACCCTCATACGGAACACAATCGCCGCTGTGATAAATCGTCCAATCACCGGCTTTGACGATCAAGCCAATATAGCGGTGATGCCCGTTTTCGTCCTGTTCCAGTGTCTCGTGCGCGGAGGGAATGGCAGATATACTGAACGGTTCCACGCGAACCGGGGGCGCATCCACAGCTAGAGACGTAATCTGACCCAGCGGCAATTGTAGCCGCTCCGCGGCAAATGGCAGATTGGCGCGGGAAACAACGATCTTCAGCCCCTCATTTGATCGCAACAACGGGATCAGGGTCTCGGCATCCAGATGATCGGTATGGTTATGGCTGGAGGTGGCGACATCCACAAAGTCCAGCCGTTCGGGGCGGATGACCCGCTCTGTCATCCGGATATGAGGCTTGTCAGTCCCTCTATATTTTTTCGTCAGCGAATCGGACAGGTAGGGATCGAGAAGGATATGACAGCCTTGCCACTGAACGAGGAATCCACTCTGACCAAGCCACCAGAGATGCAACCGATCGGGATGTTCTCTTGCCCGGGCTACATCCTCCAGAAATGCATCGTCCTGTAAAACAGGTTTGATCATAGCTTATCGTCCACGTCTCCAGACGCTGACACCAGGATGCCCAGCTCTTCTTTCACCATGTTCACGCCTCTGACCATATTCTGTAGCTTAAGCCGGGCAGCCCAGCGTGCAGTCTGGCTCAGTCCACAGTCGGGAGCGAAGGAAAGCCGTTCGGGGGGAGCGTACTTCAGGCAGTGTCGAACGCGGCTGGCAATATCGTCGGGCGACTCGATGTAATAGGATTTTACGTCCACGATGCCCACCGCCACATCCTTCCTTTTGGCGATCTTCTCGATGATCTCGATTTCGGAAAACTCCCGGCTGGCCATCTCGAGATGAAACTCATCCACGTTCATATCCAGGAAATCGGGGAACATCGGCGCGTACCGGCGCGGTCCTACAGCGCGGCCTCTGTAATTACCAAAACACAAATGCGTAGAGAGATGGCTCCTGCCAGAAACGCTCTCTACGGTGCGGTTGAAAATATCCACGAAGCGTCCCGTATCTTCCTTATAAGCATAACAGCTCATGGATGGTTCATCCACGGTTATTTCTTCACAGCCGGCTTTCACCAAGGCTTCTAATTCCGCGCGCACAATGGGGATCAGCGCCTCGGTAATAGCGTAGCGGTCCGGATATCGCTCGTTGGGGTGCAATCGCCCGCTCAGTGTATAGGGACCCGGTACACTCGCCTTAAGAGTAAAGCCCTGCGGAGCGAGCCGCTTCAAGCGTCTATATTCCTCCACTACCCCCAGACCGCGCGGGGCGGTGACCTCGTCCAGGATGTCGTGCTTGCCGCGCTGGTCGTGCGCGGGTGGACCAAACACGCGCAGGGGCCGTTCGTTCGGTTCGATTCCCTGCAGATAACCATAGAAAGACAGGTTGAAATCCAGGCGGGACTGCTCGCCGTCGGTGATCACGTCCAGGCCGGCTTCCACCTGGTCGTGGATCGCGACGATCACGGCGTCCTCCTGGAGCTCGGCGATTTCATTTGTGCCGAACCTGTCGAGGTGCTGGCTGGCAAACTCAAGCCAGGAGGGGAAGGGGTAGCTTCCAATCACGGTCGTGCGCAGGGGTTGTTCGTTCACGTTTTTCCTCTTTCAAGAATTAAACACGAAGGACACAAAGGTCACTACGGTTCAAGAAAGTGTTCTGCTTTGCTTCACAATGTTGCTGGCTTCCTTTGCCAGGCGTTTGATTTCATCGAAATTTCCTTCGGCGATCATCTGCCGTTTCGCCATCCACGAGCCGCCGACCGCGTGAATTCTTTCATGCTGCAGGTATTGGCTGGCGTTTTCGGGGCGGATACCACCGGTAGGAATAAAGCGCACGCCAGGGAAGGGATCAGACATGGACTCGATGGCCTTCAGCCCGCCCATGGTTTCGGCGGGGAAAAACTTCAAAACATGCAACCCAAGACGAATGCCGTGCATGATCTCGGTGGGAGTCACGGCACCGGCGATCATCGGGATCTGATTCTCCTGAGCCCAGACGACGACCTCTTCAACGATACCCGGCGAGACGAGGTACTGCGCGCCCGCATCGCGCGCCGCCTCCGCCTGGTCGCGGCTGGTCACCGTCCCGGCTCCGACCATGATCTGCGGCACTTCATTCGCTATGATCCGGATCGATTCGACCGCCGCCCCGGTGCGCATCGTGACTTCGGCCACCGGCAGCCCTCCTGCGAGCAGCGCTTCCGCGAGCGGCACTGCGCCTTGCACAGAATCGATTTCCAGTACAGGGATGATGCCGATCTCGTAGAACTGGTCAAGAATAGATTGTGTCATGAGAACAAGGGATGCAGCACAACAGGGTTTATCGTGCCGTCCAGCCGCCATCGACGGTCAGCACGGAGCCGGTGACAAACGAGGACTCATCAGAAGCCAGATACAGGGCGGCGGCCGCTACGTCGTTTGGTGAGCCGAAGTCGCCTGTCAGCGGCTGGAGCTGAGAGAGCCGGCTCCGGATGGACTCGCTTTCCCGGGCGCGCTGGCTCATCGGGGTTGCGATCAGGCCCGGACAGATGACATTGGCGCGGATGCCGCGCGGGGCGTAATACGCGGCGATCGAACGCGTCAGGCTAATGACGGCGCCTTTGCTGGCGGCATAGGCGTGCGTGGCGAAATCTTCATCTCCACCGACCATGCCCAGTACTGAGGCAATCGTGACGATGGCTCCCTGACCCTGCCTGAGCATGGCTTGCAATGCAAATTTGCAGCAATAGAAAACATTATCCAGGTTCAAGGAGAGTGTTTTCTCCCAGCCATCCAGGGTACAGGCATCTGTGGGACCGTCGCCCCAACGCCGTCCGCTGCCACCGGCGACATTGACCAGAATGTCAAGCCGGCCGTGTTTGCTGACGACATAGCTTACGGCGTCCTCTACCTCAAGCGGAGAGGTCACGTCCACCTGAGGATAATCCGGGCTGGAGTTCTTGATGTCGAACACCACTACCTGTGCGCCCTCCTCGGTGAACAACTCTGCAGTAGCGAGCCCGATCCCGCTCGCGCCGCCGGTCACGATGGCAATCTTACCCATAAGCCGCTTCATCGGCTGCCGTACACTTTTTGCACGCGGGCACGATAGTCATCATAGCAGTCGTCGAAGCGCTCTTTGCTGGCTTCGCTGCCTATGAAGTAACTGCTTGTCAACACGATCGGTGGTTTGCCGCGCTCGATCAATTTCTCGGCGATCCGGCATTTGAGGGCGTTGGTCACAGTTGTTGCGCCGATTGTGGACCCTGGTCCCACGGGGTCAGCCAGATCGGGGATGCTTACCAGCGCGTCCCCGGCAGGTGTGCAATTGTCGATCACGATATCGGCAATGTCGATGAGTTTCTTTCCGCTGGAGTGATTGGCTGGCGAGGCCGTGCAATGCTCCACCGAGATAACGGCAATAACGGGCATGCCTAGTCGTTTGGCTTCGAGCGCCACGTCCACGACGACCTCGTTTACGCCGCTGTTGGAGAAAATCAAAAAGCAGTCCGGTGGGCTGAAGACAAAGTTGCGCAGGATGACCTGGCCGAAGCCTTCCACGTGCTCGAGGAACATCGCCTGGCGTTGTCCATTGGAGCCAACGACGAGGTTGTGAAAGGTGAGGGATAGCTCGACAATTGGGTGGAATCCCGGAAAGCTCCCATGCCGCGGGAACATCTCCTCGACAAAGATACGTGAGTGACCGGTGCCGAAGAGATGCACAAGCCCTTCTCCCGCAATCGTATGCGTGCAGATCTCCGCCGCGCGCTCGATCTGTCCCATCTGTGTGGATTCGATGCGGTCAAGGATCTTTTTCACCTCAGTAAGATAAGCAATGGCTGAACCTGACATATCTGGTTTCCTTATTCAAAACATTCTATCCCCTCCTGAGATTGGCTGCAAGAATTGACTTGCTTCCTACGCTGCCATATAATTTTTATAACTTGATCAACAGGAGAATACCATGCACAAAATCGCGATGCTGGGAACGGGCCTGATCGGTCGTTTCTACACGATGAGCCTTCAGAATTTCCGGGGAAAAGACGAGATCACAGTTGTTTGCTCGGGCAAGATGGAAAATGCCAAGAAATTTGCAGAAGAGTTCGAGATACCACGCTGGACAGATGATCTGGCAGATGCCATTCGAGATCCGGAGATTGACACGGTGATTGTCGGCATTCCCAACTACCTGCACCGGGAGGCGGTATTACTGGCGGCAGAAGCGGGCAAGGCAGTGCTATGCACCAAGCCACTCGCCGTCAGCGGACCGGAAGCACTGGAGATGCTCGAGGCCGTAGAGAAAGCAGGCGTATTTCATGGTTATCTGGAGGATCTGGCTTACACCCCCAAAACCTTGAAAGCGTTGCAAGCCACCCGGAATGGCGCGCTGGGCAAAGTGCTGTGGGCGCGCTCGCGCGAGACTCACGGTGGTCCGCATAGCGACTGGTTCTGGAATAAGGAATACTCAGGCGGAGGGGCGATCGTGGACCTTGGCTGTCACTGTATAGAGATCGCCCGTAATTTTATTGGCAAAGGAATCCGACCTGTGGAAGTGACTTGCTGGGCGGATACGCAGGTCCATCCGATCGAAGCGGAGGACCACGCCGTCGGCTTAGTCCGCTATGAGAACGGCGCGATCGGCCAGTTCGAGGTCAGCTGGACCTTCCGGGGCGGCATGGACCTGCGCGATGAGGTCGCCGGCACCGATGGCACGATCTGGCTCAACCACTGGATGCGAACGGGCTTCGAGATGTTCACCGGAGTGGGGCAGGGCGGTTATGTGGCAGAGAAGGCCGAAGGTGATACGGGGTGGCTGTTCCCGGTCGGCGACGAGATCGGCTCGCTAGGGTATGTTGCCATGTTCATGGATATGTTCAACGGTATGGACAGGGGCGCGGAGCCCATGGAGACATTCTATGATGGATACGTCGTCAACGCCATTATGGACGCCGCTTATCGGTCTGTGGAAAGTAGAAAGTGGGAGCCGATAGATATCAAGGACTGGCGCGGCGGTCCGGTCAATCAGGAGAACGCCGGGCTCAAGGATTACGATGAGGAGCACTTCCTGATCAAGGAGGAGAAGATGCCGGATGGCAAGCTGAAGATCATCTTGAAGGATAAGCAGACAGGCAGGATCTCGCAGGTGATCCAATAACTCGCGCGGAGTGCTTCGCAATCGAAGACGGGCGTAGCGCCATTTGTGTTGACCCGGTGGAAGTGTGCTTCAACTGCGCTGAGCGCGAGGTTTGTATATCTTTACATCGGATGCCATGAAAGAAACTTCGGATAAAGATAAACGAGTCAGGCGTTCCCTTACTGGTAGGCCGCTGGTGATCGCGGCCGCCATTCTTGCCGTGGTCCATGCCTGTCTGGCCATCGAGGGCCGGGGGATCGAAGGCTTTCTTCTCTGGGTGGTCATCCTCTTCTTTGGATACTGGCTTTTGTTCACGTTTCTGATCTGGTTGTCACGCAAGATTCGGGAGCGTTCATAGATCGCGCTGGTAGCGTGGCAATGAACGGGGCGAGTTGGTAAACCTGTTCCACAAAAGTCTAGTGTGCAGCCCGGACTTTTGGTCGCAGAATGCTTAGGGTAGGAAGCCAGGTCCGTATGCAAAAGTGATCATATACACCATGGAAATACCCGGCTGTCACCTATTTGTGCCTGATACTCACCTGGAACATTTCGGCACACCAGCAGGCACCTTTCATGCTAGAAGATATAAAAAGTGATACAGACTAAACGATATGCAAGAAGAAATCCCTTTTGGAGCTTGGCTTCGTAAGCAGCGCCGCTCGTTGGACTTAAGCAGGAAAGCGTTTGCCGATCAGATCGGGTGCGCACAGATTACGTTGCGCCGGATCGAAGCGGGGACACTCAAGCCCTCGGAGGAATTGGCGAATATTCTGCTTGACAAACTAGGCATTGGGGAGACGGAAAGACCTCAATGGGTTCGCTTTGCACGTGGACAATCCAATATTCCCAAAGAATCAATACAGGAATTTTTCCCTTTTCGACCAACCACCAATCTGCCTACCCGATTAACTACCTTCATTGGGCGCGAGACTGAAAAAGAGGAGATCATCAATCTCATTGGAAAGAATAGGCTCGTGACCCTTGTAGGGACAGGTGGAATTGGAAAAACGCGTCTCTCCCTACAAGTTGGCACACAGCTACTAAATGATTATCCTCACGGTGTTTGGTTTGCCCCATTTGACTCACTTTCCGATCCTGACCTAGTTCTATCAACTGTTGCGGCTATTTTCGATATTAAAGAGGGAGCTGACCGACCAGTACTCGAAGGCTTGCTGAGTGCACTACGCGAGAAGTCCACGCTCCTTATTCTCGATAACTGTGAACATTTACTTGGTGCATGTGCGCAATTGGTAGCAACATTGCTCACAAATTGCCCGAATGTCGAAATCCTGGCAACCAGCCGCGAGGCTTTAGGCGTTGAAGGGGAAGTGCCCTACACTATTCCGTCTCTTGCCATTCCTGAAAAGAATCATAGTAAGTCACTCAAAGAGCTGACTCAATACGAGTCGGTAATTCTTTTTACAGAGCGCGCTGCGCTAACACTTCCGTCTTTCAATCTGACTGACGATAAAGCAGCCTCCGTGGTCGATATCTGCCGCACCTTGGATGGTATTCCCCTGGCAATTGAGCTGGCTGCTGCGCGAGTGGATATTTTGCAGGTCCATGAGATTCTGGAACAACTAAAACATTGTCTTGACCTGTTAATCAGCCGCAGTCGAACTATCCAACCTAAACATCAAACCATGCGCGCTTCCTTGGATTGGAGTTGGGGATTATTGACCGAAGACGAGCAGCTTTTCCTGCAGCAACTATCGGTATTCGCAGGGGGTTGCACTTTAGGATCCGCGCAAGCAGTATGTGACGGCGACGCCTTGAACTTAATCAGTGCGCTCGTGAAGAAGTCGCTCATTTTGGTGAATCAGGTATCAAGCCGAGAGACGCGATATCGTTTTCATGAAATTGTCCGTCAATATATGCGTCAAAAACTTGTTGAGTCGGGTGGAGAGAGCGACGTCCAGACCCGGCACTTACAATATTTCCTAGGACTCTCTGAACAGGCCGAGTCTGCATTAATGGGATCGTCACAAACGGAGTGGCATCTACTTTTGAAAAATGAACGGGATAACATCCGGGCAGCACTGGAGTGGGCAGAAGTGACCGACGTCGAAGCGGGACTATATTTATCCGGTAGGTTGCGTCGCTTTTGGGAAAACTTTGATGTACGAGAGGGCGCCCGCTGGCTAGCAGGATTCCTTCAAATGCTGGAATCAAAGAGCTACCCGCTCGCACGGGCGAAAGCCCTGTGTGCTCAGTCTCGGCTCATTTTTTGGGCCCAGGAGTTTGACCTGGCGTACATGGACGCGCAGGAGAGCCTGCACTTATACAGAACCTGCGGCGATAAGGTTGGCGAAATAGATGCATTATTGGCATTGGGATTAACAGATTTCAAAGCTCCCACCGAAAAAATTATAGAGTTATTCAAACAGGCTCTGATCTTATCCCAGTCGATTGAGGATCCATGGAGACAAGCCTATGCCCTGGCACACCTGGGAGGGTATAACAACAACTTATCTCAAGTGGAGGAAGCAGCCGCCTTATTCGAACAAATCGGCGACTCGGAATCAGCATTAGAAGGCATGCTTCATCTGGTCAGGGACAACATGTTGAACGGCGATCTTAAGTCGGCACAAAAATGGCTGGATAGAGCGGCAAAAGTAGGTCATAAATTAAACAACAGGTTTTTGGATGCTGATATTTTCCACTATTATGGTCGTATTGCGTTGATAAAAGGCGATTACAGAGGAGCGCGAGATGATTTGCAGGAAGCACTGGAAATAGCCCGGGCATTGGGACATCAAATGTCGTCACTTTGGAATAAGGTTCATTTAGGTTATGTGGCCTTGCGAGAGGGTAATTTGAAGGAGGCTTATGAGATTTTCTCCAAATCCGCCCAAGAATTTCAGAAAGACAAATCTGAAACCGGTGTTGTTTTCACACTGGAGGGAATGGCGAGCTTATATGTTGAAGTAGGAAAACTCGAACAAGCCGCGCGGCTGATCGGTTGGGCAGATGCCACGCGCAAACAATTTCATGACCATCGCCCATTTATCGAGCAGACGGATGTGGATAATATTATCGCCGCTTGTCTTGCCAAGATGGGCGAGGTTTCATTTTCGGATGCATATGATGAGGGCCAGAGAATGACACTTAATGAAGCAGTCTCGCATGCTTTGAAAATCTAGTTCATCTTCTTCAAAACACTTCGAAACCGGTTCCGGCCAAGGAGTATGAGTGGAAAAGTGGCGAATTGTATCAATATCTGGCGAAACTCGCGGCAGACGGCTGGAGCTCACCGTGGCAGGTCCTAGGGTTGAAGAAAAGCGCGTCTATGTTAAGCGGCTTTCTTTTTGTCGATGAACGGGTGACGAACAGGCCCCGAAATCAGGTTTTGTGCTCCTATGGTCCGTGAACTTCGTTCACAAATTGAACGAAGTTCTTATTTTATGCTCATTGTTTGGCTATTGAATTGACAAACCTATATGGCTATAATGAAAGCAGCCCATAACTGCTTCATCCCATAATATCTCTTTCGAATTGGTGGTGCAAACCTTGTCCTCAAGTCAGGCAGCCAGCACGAAAAAGCCCTTTCGTCTTACAGCTCCTATTCTGGTGAATTCAGCCGAGGTGGAGGTGATGAGGGCTTTGCGCCGCCAGGGCAGGATTTCTCGGAGTGAGATTTCGAGTATCACCGGATGGTCGAAGGCAAAAGCCTCGCAGGAGATCCGCAGTCTGGTGGACAAGGGTTATCTTTTGGAAGTCGGTGAGGGGGCCTCACAGGGTGGGCGGAAGCCGCGTCTCTTACGGATCAACAACCAGCTTGGTTATGTCGCCGGGATCGACATCGGGGCCACCAGCGTGGACATCGCGCTGGCGGATGTCACGGGGTCGATGCTCCAGCGATGTTCCGAACAGACAGATGTCAAGTTGCGCCCCGAAGCCGTGCTGGGACGCTGCAGTGAGCTGCTGCATGGGATGCTTAAGAGACAGGGAGCAGTTTCCGATCAAATTCTTGGGATCGGTGTGGGCCTTCCGGGTCCGGTTGATTTTGCTCGCGGTGTCCTGGTCGCGCCGCCCCTGATGCCCGAATGGGAAGACTTTCCGATTCGGGACTTCTTTAAGCAAACGTTTCCTGCCGCGTTTGTGGTCGTGGACAATGACGTCAATATTATGGCGCTGGGGGAGCAGCGGGCGGGGGAAGCAGCCGGCATCGACCACTTTATTTTCGTCAAAATTGGAACCGGTATCGGGGCCGGGATCATTTCCAACGGAAGAATCCATCGCGGAAGCGACGGCTGCGCCGGCGACATCGGACACATTTGCGTCGATAAGCAAGGGCCGTTGTGCGCCTGCGGGAACCGCGGTTGCCTTGAAGCTATGGCGGCAGGTCCGGCGATTGCTTCAAAGGCACTGGAAGCCGCCCGAAACGGCAGCAGTCCGAGCCTTCACCACATGCAGGAAGCCAACGGGGGAGCCATCCGCCCTGAGGATGTCAACGCCGCCTGCCGGGAGGGAGACCGGGCTGCCCTCGATATCATCCGTGACAGCGGCCAAATGATCGGCGATGTGCTGGCAAGTCTGGTCAATTTCTTCAATCCCAGCCATATTTTTGTCGGGGGCGGGATAACAAACTTTGGCAATCATTTGCTCGTGGCAATACGCAAGGCAGTCCTCAACCGATCACTGCCGCTTGCAACCACGCATTTATCCATCAAGTTCTCCCGCATGGGGTCGAACGCTGGCGTTATGGGATCGATTTCTCTGGCGCTGGATTATCTCTTTACAGTCGAAGATAATCCACATTCCATATTTTGAGGAGGAGGTGCCACAGGCGAAATCTAAATTGTTTGTGCCCAAAATCGAACTCTGATTAAAATCCAGGAGAAGATGAAAATGTCAGCAAAAAGCAAGAAACTTATATTACTGGCCGCGATCCTGATCACCATTGCCTCCCTGCTGGCGGCATGTGGTGCACCGGCCACGGAAGCTCCCGCAACTCAGGCGCCCGCAACGGAAGAGCCTGGCGCTCCCCAGACGGGCGGAGATGGCGCTCCCTACACGATCGGTATTTCCAACCCGTTCATCAGCAGTGAATACCGCACTCAGATGATCGACGAATTGATCGAGGTCAACGCGGAATACATGGAGCAGGGCCTCACCACGGAGCTGGTGATCGAAAGCGCCGATACGGATGTGGCGGGACAGATCCAGCAGCTTCAGAACCTGATCGCACAGGATGTGGATGCGATCCTGGTCAATCCGGGTGACGTGAGCGGTCTGAATGCCACCCTGCAGGAAGCGCTCGACGCGGGGATCATCGTGATCTCTGTGGACCAGGAACTGGATGTCCCGGGGGTATATAACGTCGGAATCGACCAGAAGGAATGGGCGAAGACTTCGGCGCAGTGGCTGGCTGAAAAGCTCGGCGGCGAAGGTGATATTGTCCAGATCGAAGGCTTCCCCGGCCACCCCGCCAACGTTGCCCGCATGGAAGGCGTCGCGGAAGTGTTTGCTGAGTATCCGGGTATCAACGTGCTGGCGACCGATACCGGCCGCTGGGATGAAGCCACCGGTCAGCAGGTGATGTCTAACTTCCTGGCCTCCTATCCTAACCTTGACGGTTACTGGACCCAGGATGGGATGGCGATCGGGGCATTACAGGCGGTGATGGCTGCCAACCCGGCCGAATGGCCGCAAGGCGTCGGCGAAGGTCGCTGCCAGTACCTGCGGCTCTGGCAGGAAGCCCTGGAGCTCAATCCTGAATTCGATAGTATCGCCGTCGCAAATCACCCGGGCGTCTCTCCCACAGGACTCCGGATTGCAGTCAACATGCTGCAGGGCAAGCAGGTGGATGAAAGTAAGCTGGGCGGCGCAAACGGTCTGTCCTTCGTTTTGCCTCTCGCGGCGGTGATCACCTCCGATAACCTCGACGAAGGTTTGGCGATGTGCGAAGGTCAACCGGATGCGTACCTGCTTGACGACATCTTGACGGACGAGGAAGTGGTCAGCGAGTATTTCGCCCCATAAGACAACATGGCTAAGTCGCTTTCTGCCCGGAACATTGTCAAGCGCTACGGCGGCGTGGTAGCTCTCTCGGATGGAAGTCTGGATGTCCACGCGCACGAGGTTATGGCGCTAATCGGTGCAAACGGAAGCGGCAAAAGCACGATGAGCAAGGTCATCAACGGAGTAGTTGTCCTCGATGGAGGGCAGCTACTCCTTGATGGCCAGCCGGTTCATTTCCCCTCTCCGCAGACCGCGAAGCGGGTAGGAATCGCCACCGTCTTTCAGGAGCTCAGCCTTGTCCCGCAGATGACGGTCGCTGAAAATATATGGCTGACGCGTGAGCCGCTCAATGCCTTCGGACAGGTGGACCGTAAGGAGGTTCGAAGGCGGACGGACGAATTGCTCTCGTTGTTCGAAGGGACATTCAAGACCGGTCTGCATCCAGATGCGGCGGTCGCACTGCTGCCACCCGACGAAAAGCAGATCATCGAGATCCTGAAAGCGATCAGCTCGGACCCGTGGTTGATCATCCTGGACGAAGCCACTGCCAGCCTGGACAGTCGCCAGGTGCAGCGTCTCTTTGAGCTGGTGGCAAGATGGAAAGAGCAGGGCCGGGCGATCGTCTTTGTCTCGCACCGCATGGAGGAGATCTTTCGCATTGCCGACAAGTACACCGTCCTGCGCAACGGGCGCACGGTGGGTTCGGGGAATATCGAAGACATTGACGAAAAACAGCTTGTGCAGCTGATGATCGAAAAAGAGTCGGTGCTCGGGTTTTTACGCGGGGAAAGCCGGGATGATCCACAAGCGCAGAAGGAAATCTCCCTGGAAGTGGAGAACCTCACCAACGATGGACTGCAGGGCGTGAGCTTCAAGGTAAAGCGCGGCGAGCTGGTGGGGATCGGCGGTTTGCGCGGGCAGGGCCAACGCCACCTCCTGCATTCCCTCTTTGGGGATATTCCTTATGAAGGAACCATCAGGCTTTTCAATAAAGAAGTCCGTTTCAAGCATCCTCGTGAGGCGATGCGTAGTGGCTTTGCCCTTGTGCCGGGTGAACGTGCGACGGAAGGGCTTCTTTACATTCGATCCATTCTCGATAACCTGTTGTTGCCTTCCTGGCGTCGCTTCGGGCTGCCGCTTAACGTCCAGGATGCCCGCACAGAGGCCAACCGCGTCGGCTCGAGCCTGAATCTCAAAATGGCGGGGTTGGACGAACCGGTCAGCAGCTTATCAGGAGGCAACGCCCAGAAAGTGGTCATCGGCAAGTGGCTGATGCGCGATCCACTGATTCTTCTATTGGATGACCCCACGAAGGGCGTCGATGTAGGGACCAAGGCAGAGTTTTACGCTCTGTTGACGCAGCTCAGTGAGGCAGGCAAGACCATCCTCCTTTACAGCAGCGACGACGAAGAGCTGATCGGCTTATGCGATCGAGTGCTGGTGATGCACGATGGCATGATCCGCATCGAGCTCTCGGGGGAAAGCCTGACCCGCCAGAACTTGATCGCTGCAAGCCTGGGCGTCTCCCAGGAAGGTGCTGGATGAACTCATCGGACTGGAATGCATGGGCTAGGCGCCAACCTGCGCTTTTTGCATTGGTCTTACTGGTGCTGGCGCTCGCTATCAACCTCTTCTTTCAGCCTAACATGTTCTCACGCGACACGTTGAATAGCAACATGCGAGTCTTCCTGCCGATCATTCTCATGGCAGTCGGGCAGGCGATTGTCATTCTCGGAGGCGGCATCGATATCTCGGTAGGCGGCATCGCTTCCATTGTCAACACGGTACTGGCAACCCGCATCGGGTTGAGCGGATCGCCCGAGGAGATGTGGCGCTATATCTTCATCTCTCTGCTCATTGGTTTATTAGCCGGCGCCGTCAACGGTTTCTTTATTGCCTACCTGCGGTTGCAGCCGATTATCACGACCTATGCCACCAGCTTCCTGTACGCAGGGGTGGCGCTCTATATTTTGCCGAACCCGGGCGGCGGCATTCCTGCAGCGGTCGCGGGCTTCTACCGGAACTCCACACCACTCAATGTGCCACTGGCGTTTTTTGTGATCGCCATTATTCTTTTGATCTGGCTGTACGTCAGCTCGACGCGTTTTGGAAGATTTCTGTTTGCCGTAGGTGGGCAAGCGGAGGCTGCCTACGAAACAGCCGTGCCGGTGAATGTGGTACGGTTCAGCACCTATGTGGTCTCTGGCCTCATGGCGGCGCTGGCGGGAGTAGCCATCACGATGTTGAGCGGTTCCGGAAATGCCGATATTGGCGGGCCGATGACCCTCAACTCCATTACCGCTGTGGTGATCGGCGGTAACCCCCTGAGCGGCGGTGTGGGCGGTGTAGTGGGACCGGTGATGGGTGCGATCACGCTGGGGATTATCCAGAATATCATCTCGTTCGCCGACATCGATACCTGGTGGGAGACGTTCGTCAAGGCAGCCATCATCGTGCTTGCGCTGGCCGCGCCGGGGATCGTCAATCTTTTCCGAAGGAGAGTTCCATGAAGCGCATCCGGATTTCTCCTCCCGTGGCTGCGATCGTATTGGCGGTGATCCTCTTCCTCCTTTCCGGACTGTTGCCGAACGGGTTTGGCAGCGACCTGAACGTGGCGCGGGCGCAGGCGCTGAACATCCTGCGCCTGGCGGTTTTCCTGGGCGTGATCGCAGCCGGGCAAACCCTGGTCATCATCAGCGGCTCAGAAGGGATCGATCTTTCCGCGGGTGCGGTAGTCACGCTCACGGCGATCTTGACCTATATCGTGGTAAACGGGGTCGATGCGATGGTGCTACCGGCGCTGCTGGTGGCCCTGGCAGTCGGTACGCTGGTGGGCTTTATCAACGGGGTCGGCATCACGTTCCTGAAGGTCTCCCCCTTTGTCATGACGCTGGGCATGTCCGGCGTGGTGACGGGCGCGATCATTGTTCTCACGCACGGCAGTGTGACGGGCAGGGTCGCGCCAATCATGACCCGCCTGATCGCCCGTCCTTTCTCGCCGGAGCTGCAAATCCCGAACGCGATCCTCATCTGGATCCTGTTTGGGATCCTGATGTGGCTGCTGCTCGAACGGACAACGTTCGGCAGAAACTTGTTTGCTATTGGTGTGAACCGGGTCACCGCCCGGCTTTCGGGTGTCGACGTGACCCGGATGAATCTGGCGACTTATGCCCTGGCGGGGGCCCTGGCCGGGTTTGGCGGTTTCCTGCTGGTGGGCAATACCGGCGTCGTCCATTTGCAGCTGGGGCAGCCGTTCCTCTTTCCCTCCATTGCGGCGGTGGCAGTGGGCGGCACATTGCTTTCCGGTGGCAAAGGCAGTTACTGGGGCACCATGGCGGGCGCGATCGTGCTGACCCTCATCACCAGTCTGCTCACGACAATGCAGATGCCCGAGTCCGTCCGCCGGATGGTGCTGGGTGGGACGCTGCTCATCTTGATCTCGATCTATGGCCGGCAGCGATCGCTGAGACAATAAGGAATCTATGCTCCTGAGGCTGGACCCTGGAATCTCGAGATTTTGGAGACATGTAAATGCGATTGAACAGTAAAACAATTACTTATGAACAGCTCGCCAAAGTGATCGACCACTCGCTGTTGCGACCGGAGTTAACCGAAGCGGACGTTCTGGCAGGCTGTGAGCTGGCTGCGCGCTATCACGTTGCAACCGTTTGTGTGAAACCATCCGATGTGAAACTCGCCAGGGAAGCTCTGAAGGATTCGGATGTTCTCGTCAGCACGGTAGTCGGTTTTCCGCACGGCAGCAGTGTCACATCCATTAAGGTCGCGGAAGCCGAGCAAGCCATGGACGAGGGCGCCGTCGAGCTGGATATGGTGATCAACATTGGCAAGCTGCGCTCGGGAAAATATGACTATGTCCGTGAGGAGATCCAAGCCGTATGTGATCCTGCTCACGCGCGCGGTGTGAAGGTCAAGGCCATCTTCGAAAACTCGTACCTGACCGACGAAGAGAAGATCACAGCCTGCAAACTTGCAGAAGCCGCGGGCGTGGACTGGGTCAAGACCTCCACCGGCTTTGCCTCGGGCGGCGCGACGCTTGAGGACCTGCGCCTGATGCGCTCCAATGTCAGCGAGCATGTCCAGGTCAAGGCGGCGGGTGGGGTGCGAACGCTGCCTGCACTGTTAGAGGTAATCGACGCAGGCGTCACTCGCTGCGGCGCGACTGCCACAGCTACCATCCTCGAGGACTTTCGAAGATTGAAGGATGGTCAGCCCCTCACAGCCTCCAAAACGGACCCTGGTTCGGGTGGTTATTAGAGGCTGAGCGCCAGGAGAAGAGATATCTTATGACCAAACAACTCACCAAACAAACCATCGGCGTCGGGGTGGCGGGGACAGGATTCATCGGCCCGGCTCATGTGGAGGGCCTGCACCGCAATGGGATGCGAGTGCTCGGGCTGCTGGGCAGCTCCAGGGAAAAAGCCGAGGGCAGGGCCGCCGATCTCGGTATTCCGCGTGTTTACAGTTCCCTGGAAGACATGCTTGCGGATCCCGAGGTGGACGTCGTGCACCTTGCTACGCCAAACCACCTGCATCACCCGCATGCCCGAGCCGCCCTGTTGGCTGGCAAACATGTGGTCTGCGAGAAGCCGCTGGCAATGACTTCCACGGAGTCCGCAGAGCTGGTGCAGCTTGCGAAAGAGAGGGGACTGGTCAATGCGGTCAACTTCAATATCCGCATGTATCCCCTGGCTCAGCAGGCGCGCAGCATGGTGCAAAGCGGCGAGCTGGGCGAGGTCTTCATCCTGCAGGGCTCCTACCTGCAGGACTGGCTGCTCCTGCCCACCGACTGGAACTGGCGCCTGGAGCCCGAGCTGGGGGGAACGCTGCGCGCCGTGGGCGATATCGGTTCGCACTGGCTGGACCTGTTGACGTTCATCACGGGCTTGCGAGTGGAAGAGGTCTACGCCGATTTCAAGACCTTTCATCCCGTCCGTAAGAAACCGTCGAAGCCTCTCGAGACGTATACCGGCAAGATGCTCACCCCCGAAGATTATGTGGACCAGCCGATCAGCACCGAAGACTATGCCACGATCCTCCTGCACTTTGAGAACGATGTGCGCGGCGTGTTGACCGTGTCGCAGGTTTCGTCAGGGCGCAAGAACCGGCTCTTTTACGAGATCAATGGCTCGAAGTCGTCGCTGGCGTGGGACTCGGAACGACCGAACGAATTATGGATCGGACAGCGATCCGTGCCTAATCAGCTATTACTGAAAGATCCGTCGCTGCTCTCACCGGAAGCACGGGCTGTAACTTCTTATCCCGGCGGTCACAACGAGGGCTTTCCGGATACGTTCAAGCAGCTCTACGCAAAAGTCTACAGCTATATCCTGGCTGGCGACTTCAGCAAAACGCCCGACTTCCCGACCTTCGAAGACGGACACTACGAGATGCTGCTGTGTGAGGCGATTGAAGGCAGTGCCCGCGAAAAGGTCTGGGTGAAAGTCTAAACAAGAGACGTCCCGGAGGTTGAAGCAGCCCGAAAGCTTGATTCGAACAAAACCTTCGGGACGTTATTTACAAGGAGGCAGATATGAAACTTGGATTCTTTACCGCAGCGTTGCCCGGCAACACTTTAGAGGAAGCCGCCCGCTGGGGCGCCGAGAGCGGCTTCGAGGCGATTGAGATCGCTTGTTGGCCGGTCGAAAAAGCGACCCGCCGTTATGCCGGCGTCTCCCACATCGACGTCCGGGATCTGGATCAGGGTAAAGCCAGAGAAATCCGCGCGATGCTGGATGACTGCGGCTTGACCGTGTCCTCGCTCGGCTATTATCCGAACCCTCTCCATCCGGATGCAGAACACCGTGAGACGGTGATCGGCCATCTCAAGAAGGTGATCGAAGCCGCCGCATTGCTGGAAGTGCCGATTGTCGGCACCTTCATCGGGCGGGACAAAGACCAGACTACGCCCCACAACCTGGAGGAGTATGCCAGGGTCTGGCCGCCGATCGTCAAGTTTGCGAAGGACCACGGGATCAAGATTGCCATCGAGAATTGCCCGATGCTGTTCTCCTATGATGAATGGCCCGGCGGCGTCAACCTCGCCAGCTCGCCTGCCATCTGGCGCAAGATGTGGGAGATCATCCCGGATGATAACTTCGGGCTGAACCTCGACCCGTCGCATCTCATCCTGCAGATGATCGATTACCGGCGGGTGGTCCGTGAGTTTAAGGATAAGATCTTCCATGTGCATGCCAAGGATCTGCACATCGACCGGGAAGGACTCTATAACAACGGCGTGCTGGCACAGGGCATGGGCTGGCAGATCCCACGCCTGCCGGGACTGGGCGACATCGACTGGGCCAAGTTCATCGGCGAATTGATCGCGGCCCGCTACGATTACGTGATTAGCATCGAGCACGAGGATCGCAACTTCGAAGGCGACGAAAAGCTCGTCAAACGCGGTTTCTATCTCTCACGGGATGTGCTCAAGCCGTATATCCACTCATAGGCTCTGAATCCCTCTCCTCTTGCATCACCCCTCTCCATGGTTGTGGAAAGGGGTGAATTTATGAAAAGGTGTGCATGAAAAAATACATCGGCTGTGACCTGGGCGGGACGAACCTTCGGGCTGCGATCGTGGACGTGGAGACCGGGATGGTGCTGCACCAGCTCAGCATCCCGACGCTGGCACGCGATGGACATGAGACCGTCATGCGGCGCATGGGGGACCTGTGCCTGCAGGTGATCCAAGAGGCGGGGATGAGCAAGGAAGAAGTCGGCGGCATCGGCGTCGGGGTCCCCGGGGTGCTGGATCTCGAAGCAGGAGAGACGTTGTTCCTGCCAAACCTGCCCGGCACGTGGCCGCATGTCCCGCTGCAGGGGACCATGGCGCGCCTTACCGGGTTGCCAACGGCGCTCCTCAACGATGTGCGCTCTATCACCAACGGTGAATGGCGATTCGGTGCGGGCCGCGGTGTGGACACGGTGGCGGTCTTTGCCGTGGGAACGGGCATCGGCGGGGGACTGGTGCTGAACGGGCAGCTCCACATGGGCATAGGGGGCACGGGCGGGGAACTGGGACATATGACGATCGACTTCAACGGTCCGGCGTGCGGCTGCGGCAACCGGGGCTGTCTTGAAGCCTATGCCTCCGGTCCTGCCATCGCCGCGATGGGGCTGAAAGCGGTCACGCAGGGACTGACCACCCGCCTCGGCGAGATGTGTGATTACGATCTCAACCAGATCACACCCACCCTTATCGCTCAGGCAGCGCGCGAAGGCGACGCCATCGCCATGGATATCTATGAGCGGGCCGGCTCGTATCTCGGCGTGGCTGCAGCAAGTGTTTGTGTCGCAGTTGGACCGCGGCGCATCATCATCGGCGGGGGCGTCTCTCAGGCTGGGGATCTGCTGCTCGATCCCATCCGCCGCACATTGCACGAGCGTGTGACGGTCATGCCTGTCGATCAGGTGGAGATCGTTTTGTCGCAGCTGGGTGATAATGCGGGCGTCATCGGGGTGGCGTGCTGGGCCGCGAGAGGAGCATAGGCACCCGGGTTAGAGATTGGGGGCGGAAACACCGCAGCACACAGCAAAGCGTTGCCCATCCCGGTGTGGTCGGGAGCGGATCCCCTAAATGTTATAATCCGCGAGATGCGTAGACAATATATCCTGCCTTCTGTCCTTGGCGTTTTCGGGCTGTGCCTGCTGGCGGCCATCCTCTACAACCTGCCGCCCGTCCACGACCGGCTTGCCTGGCGGGTGGACAACATAATGGTGGCCATCCGGCGGACCATCAACCCGCCTGAGGAGGTGGTCTTTGTGCCGCAGGAGCAGGTGGATGCCATCGTGAATGCCACCATGACCGCCCTGTCTGCGCCGACCGCCACGTCCATTCCTGAGCTCACCGCGACGCCGGCTCCTTCCCTTGTCCCGAGCCCCACGCTGGGACCCATCCCCGCCAGCGCCTCGTTGAGCGGCATCCGCCACGAGTACCAGCAGTTCAACAACTGCGCCCCGGCGAGTCTTTCCATGGTGCTTTCCTACTGGGGCTGGACCGGCGACCAGTTCCAGACCCGCCTTTACCTGCGCCCGAGCTTCGCGCAGGACGACAAGAATGTGAACCCGTTCGAGATCGTGGACTACGTGGAGCAGAACACGCAATTCGATGCGCTCTGGCGGGTGGGCGGAAGTCTCGAGATTCTCAAGCGCCTTACTGCGGCGGGCTTCCCGGTGCTGGTCGAGAAAGGACTGGACCCGCACGACGACGCCTGGCTCGGACATTACCAGATCGTGAGCGGCTACGACGATACCAGGCGACAGTTCTGGGTCTATGACTCGTATGAGGGTCCGGCGGAGGCCTGGGGCGTCCCGTACGATGTGATCGGGCAGTTCTGGCGGCACTTCAACTTTGCCTATGTGGTCGTCTTCCCTCCGGAACGGGCAGCCGAGGTGCATGCCATCCTGGGACCCCATAGCGACCCGCAGCAAAACTTCCGACTGGCTGCCGAGCTGGCGGTGACCGAGGCGAGCAGTCTGACCGGCCGGGAGCAGTTCTTTGCCTGGTTCAACCGCGGCGCAAACCTTGTGCACCTGGGAGATTACGTCGGCGCTGCCCAGGCGTATGACATGGCCTTCTCGCTGTATGCGGCGCTGCCCCAGGACGAGCGCCCCTGGCGGCTGCTCTGGTATCAGGACGGCGCCTACGCCGCCTATTATCACACCGGCCGCTACCAGGATGTGATCAACCTGGCGCAGAGCACCCTGGTCAACGTGGACAAGCCTGTGCTCGAAGAGACCTACTACTGGCGGGGGATGGCAAAGGAAGCGCTTGGCGACCGGGCAGGAGCACTTGAAGACCTGCAACGGGCATATACTCTTAACCCGAACTCCACGCCGGCAGGGCCAGAGCTCCAACGGCTCGGCGCGTAGCCTGAAATCATTCAGCGCGTCCAGGCGTGGAGCGCGTACCCAATCCCGCCCTCTACAGGGCTCGCGACTCTCTCCGCCGGGACAGTCTTATCTTGACTCACTCCGAGCGGGTTTCTTTCCACAAATCTCTGCTACAATGCAGGCATGAACGAGACGAGAAAAGTCCGCATCCTGATCGCCGACGACTTCAAGGTCCTGCGTGATGTGATCCGCATGTATCTGGACCGGGCAGGTGACATGCAGGTTGTGGACGAGGCGCCGGACCTGGACGACGCCGTCGAGCGCGCCCTTGCGCTGCAGCCGGATGTGATCATCATGAACGATTACCTGCCACCGGTGGATACCGCGTATGCCGCCGCGCTCATGCGCGAGAGGGGCATACAGTCTGCCATCCTGAGCATCTCCATGGAACCCCAGCCGGACCTCGTCCAGCGGGCGTTCCGTAGTGGTATTAATGGTTTTATGTATAAGGATGAGATCGATCAGCATCTGGAACCTGCCATCCGGAAGGTACTGCGCGGGGAGCGCTATCTCTCTCCGCTGGCCCACAAGTTGGATGGCAGCGACCAGGTACAGGTTCCCTGACTCACTTTCAGGCAGTCGCTCACACATTTCTGCCGGGGGAATCACACATAGCTGACCCACCCAGCCTGTCTGCTCATCGACCGGAAAACGAAGCTTTCTAGAGCGCTTATGATACGTGTTGCACTTGCTGAGGATCACCCCGAGATGCGCCTGGCGCTGCGATTGCTGCTCAAGCTTTCTGCAGAGATCGAGCTGGTCTGCGAGGCGGCGGACGGGCAACAGGCCCTTGCCTGCGCGCAAGCAAGCGAGCCGGACGTGCTGGTGATGGACATCCGCATGCCCGCGCTGGATGGCCTGGCAGCCACACAGAAGCTGGTGGAGCTGGGTGCGAAGACGCGGGTCATACTCGTCTCTTCGGACACGGGTGCATACGCTGTCCTACGGGCCTCGAGGGCGGGCGCACAGGGATACGTTCCCAAGGACCAGGTGGCAAGAGAGCTGCTGCCTGCTATCCGGGCGGTCCATCTGGGCGAGACCTACTTTGTGAAGTAGCCAGCGACGCCCAGTCGTTTCTAAATATGACAAAAGTCATCCGAATAGATGACATACGGAACTATGCCACGCACAGGAAATTCTTATAATAAGCGCAAGAGTAGAGACAGTCAGAAACTTCCTTCTCCATCGCACTCATCGCTGCACATTATCCCTCCGTCACGAACATCGAACTCCATTCTCGTACACGGCATTGTCTGGTCTCTCGAGTGGGGAGAGCATGACACTCCATCAGAATTCATCGCAGCCCGTCATGTGAAAACCGCCCTTTCGCAGGGCGGTTTTAGTTTTCTATTGCCTTTGCAGGCTCAATGCTATGCTTGTCTTAGACCCGGGCGTGATCGGTCCTCATGGTGTGGGGCGAGAAGCGCACCGAAGAGAAGTCGGAATCTGCGCTCGGCTCGATCACCAGCCGGATGGCGGTTCGGACCTTGTCGTCGATGGTAACATCGGCGAACTCGGGAGTGCAGGAAACGTTAATCCCATCTGCCTTCAGATAACCGGTCGCCAGCACCAGGGCCTTCATCGCCTGGTTGACAGCTCCGGCACCAATTGCCTGCACCTCAGCCCGGTGGTGCTCACGCACAACACCCGCGATGGCGCCGGCCACGGCAGAAGTTCGAGAATTTGCAGAAACTTTGATCATATCCATGTTCGGTCTCCTAACTTTAATCTATGAATGGTGCTTTGCGTTTTCTATGTGGACGGCGTTCCGATTCTGCCTCTCACCCGCAAAGTTGATTGCCCGTATTGTATAGCGGACCACCCCGGATTTCCATAGGCGTGTACTTCCTGCCTCTAGACATTTGTACTCATTTTTTTTGCGGGGAATGACTGCCCATATCTCAGAGCACTCCTGCCGCTGAGCCAACCAACCGTCCGAATCTAATGCGCTGGAAAGTAAAGTAGATCTAGCTCGCCGGCAGCCCTTCGACTTGCTGCGACGACATGTCTTCCAACTTTGGATGTGCAGCCAGCTTCAGCAGTGCGACATGCTCCCCGGCGCTGATCAGTCCTTGGCTTTCCAGTGCAATCAGCAGGTCAGCCAGCTCCAGGGCGCTCACGTCCCCCTCCCCAATCATTCGTTTCACGACCAGATAAGAATCGGACCACTCTGTATCCACAGGCAGCTCCATGGATTAAGGGTTTGTCGGAATATTGATCTAGACCAGTATCGCGCAAACGGATGCGGCGTGTCAAGTTGTTGACAAATCTGGTTCCACGTCGCGGCGCGCGGTATCCACCTCCAGCGAGGTGGACAGCTTTCCATTCGTACGATACCGGAAAACGGGTGGCTCCTGGCGTTAATAGCAATAAGAAGAAACACGCAACCCAAGGAGAGACGAATGAAACCCTCAACGCCTGCCGAAGACAGAGACATGGCATTCGACTACAAAGCCCTGCGGCTGATGGTCGGGCTGATCGCTTTCTTGCTGCCCTGGACCGTCATCATCATCACCGGAGCGGTGACCTCCTCTATCAGCGCTTCGTATCACACGGACGTGCGCGATCTGTTCGTCGGCGCGCTGTTCGTGATCGGGGCGCTGATGCTGGCGTACAACGGGCACAAGTTCGAGCTCAGCGAGGAGAATGCGGGCAAGTTCTGGAAGTGGCTCAACACCTATTGGGAGGGCGCCATCCGCTTCCGGATCGTGCAACGCCGGCACGAAGAGCGCATCGTCAGCCTGCTGGGAGGGATGGCCGCCATCGCTGCGGCGCTGTATCCGACGCTCTGTGAGGGCTGCACGCCCGACCTGAAGTCCCGCATCCACAGTCTCGCCGCGGTGGTCCTGTTCTCGGCGGTGGTGTACTTCTGCCTGGTGGGCTTCCTTGACCAGGTGAGAGGAAAGGGCGGCAGGGCAAAGCTGCGGGCGCGCATCTACCTTGTCTGCGGCATCGGCATGATCGTGGTCCTGCTGGCCTGCCTTGCGGCTCCACGTATCCTGACGGTAGACGTGGCAAACGCCCTGGCGGTCACCTTCTGGGCAGAGACGGTAGCGCTCTCGCTGTTCGGGGTGGCCTGGATGACCGCCAGCAAGTTCCTGTGGTTCCTGGTGGACGACGAGAGCGAGCAGCTCCAGCTCGGCGGCGCGAAGATCGGCAGACCGCGGGCAAAGAGACAGGAAGCGTCCACCGGCGCGTGAGGCTGACCGAGGCGAGTATCCTGCACTATCTCCCCGGAAAGAATTCTGCCGCTTTCACAGGCCGGTTTATACAGAATCGATGAAGCTCCCGGCGGGGCGAGCATGATCTCCCGTGACTGCTCGCCCGAGCCGGAGCCACTATGCCGAAATTGCTACCTGTCCTTTCGTGGCTGCGGTGTGGTGCTTCCTGTAGTAACGGTTCAGGAGCCAGACCAGCCCAAGCATAACAAGCAAGACCTCGAAGAAGCCCAGGGCGGCGATCATCGGCAGAGGAAGTCCATCGCGCAGTAAGGTCACCAGCTGCCCCATCGGTTGAAAGAGGGGCCAGAGCACAAAAATATTCCGGGTGAGCCGGAAACACACTGCATACATCACGCCGATCCAGAATAGAAATACGATTTCTGACAGCGGCATGCCGTAGCCAATATGATAGAGCGCATACAACAGGGAGCCGAGCACAATAGCGGGGATCAGACCGAATGCCTCTTCCAGCCGCAACAAGACCCAACCGCGCCAGAAGAGGGCTTCGAAAAAGCCGATGGCAAGCGAGAGCGCGATTAAGGGCAGCAGCGTCTCAAAGTCCGGCAGATCGAACGTGGCGAGCGTGCCCAGATATTGAACTGCCGAAAAGATGAGCTGTAAGAGAATACTGATACCCAGATATCTTGTAGTGATCCCCAGGTCCCGGATCGGGCGCTTCCGATAGACGACCATCCATGCCACAGGGATGCCGACCCCAAACAAAGTTGCAGCAAGGACGGCATACATCAGGAAATAGGGGAAGCCTCCACCTGCCTGCGCCGTGACAATGACCGTGGCAGTATAGAGTGTGCCGGTCACCAACACCCAGGATGCAAGGACTGCGACGACATCCCGGTTGGGATTCCAGCGCAGCGAAAAGATCTGATGGAACGTATTTGTGAACATGGTTCGTTCCTCCTCACGCTCAATATAGGGAGGTGGACAGGCAGATGCCTCTGCTGAAAGATGTGTTTTACCCTGGTCAAACGGACAGTCGGAGACATGGGAGAACCGACAATCCACCGCTTGCCGTGTTTCTGCACAGTGAAGAAGGAGCTGACGCAAACGGCTGGAAACGGTTAGAAAGCGAGCGGGAAACTCATTATTGCTGGCATGAAAGGCCCTATCGTTCCTATTGCGCCTGTATGGGCCCTCCCAGTCCCCAAGGGCAGGGCGGGTTTTTTGGTCTCGTACAATCCCTAATGTAAATATGACAGAAATTATCCGAATTGATGACGGATGTCACTACCCTGCCCGCAGGGCATCCGTATAATGGAGGGCAGGCAGAGGTTGGCAGGAGCCGCCCGGTGCTGTGCCATCATTACACTTCGTTGACGTTTCACCACATCCAAAAAGGCATTTCACTCTCCGGGAATTCAGTCCCCTCTGCCGTTGGGGATAGCATGACCAATCGCAAGGCCCACATCGCAGCCGTCATGCTCAAAGCCGCCTACTCGAGAGGCGGCTTTTTGATTCCGGCGAGGCGGCGGGTTGGAATGATGTTCAACTTGCGCAGTGCGGAGTTTTCTTGTATGCTTGCGATTAGTGTCATTGGGAGTCTTCGAGGAGCAGTCCCCTCGCCCAGGGTCATTGCGAGCCCGAAATGCAGCGGGCTGTTTCTGCCCGCTGTGATGAGTGGCGAAGCAATCTCCTCGAAACAGGCGATTGCTTCGTCGGGGAGAACGCCTCCTTGCAATGACACAGACACAGGCCGGTCGGCAGATGTACGCGCTCTACGAGTTGACGGAA
>DAIQBG010000001.1:155921-175814 GCA_036781265.1 Anaerolineales bacterium
AATGACACAGACACAGGCCGGTCGGCAGATGTACGCGCTCTACGAGTTGACGGAAGAGGAAAACAAGGTTGTGAAGGAAGATCCTAGAATGGTCAAGCAGAAGAAGGTCAAGGGGACGCTGGTGAACGTGAAGGAGCTTAGCAATAAGGAGCTAGACAAAGCGATAGATGAAGCCCTCGACGCGCTGCTTGGACCCGAGGAGGAAGAGGATGCGGAGGAGGAAAAACCAGAAGAGAAGAAACCCTCCGCTAAGAAGCAGGCGAAGTCAGTATTAAGGAATAAGTAGATAGTATGAACAATGACGTCATTCTGATCGGACCGATTGGAGCCGGAAAAAGTACAATCGGGAAATTACTGGCAGAGAAATTGAACGTCCCCCAGATTGCCATGGATGATGTACGCTTTGACTATTATAAAGAGATTGGCTATGATGAGGAAGTCGTCAAGTCTAAATGGGAGACGGACGGCTTCTGGGCAGTGTACCAGTACTGGAAACCATTCGAAGCTTATGCCGTGGAACGATTGTTATCGGAGCACAGGAATAGCGTGATTGACTTTGTCGCAGGCCATTCCGTCTACGAAGATGAGGGGCTCTTTGCACGCGTCCAGAAGGTCCTGTCCGGATGTAAGAATGTCATACTGCTCTTGCCCTCGCCCGATCTGGATGAGGCCATCGAGATCCTGAATGAGCGAAATGAGTTTTTGCGCGAGATGAAACCGAATATCAACGAGCATTTCATCAGGCATCACTCAAACTCCGACCTGGCGAACTATACGGTGTACACGAAAGACAAAACCCCGAGGAGACCTGTGGAGAGATCCTGCGCTTGATCGCGGACAACGAGTGAACGCTTTCATCGGGTAAAAACTATATGACGCCCACTTATTACCTCGCCCTGCTGCGTGGCATCAACGTCGGGGGCAAGAACATCATCAAAATGGCGGACTTGAAAGCCAGCTTTGAAGGGATGAGCTTTTCGGATGTGGGGACCTATATCCAAAGCGGCAACGTTTTGTTCCGGACCGCTGAAAAGGACAAGGGCAAGCTGGCAAAGCAGATCGAGAAGAAGCTGTCCAGGGCATTTAGTTACTCGTCTGTTGTTGTGGTCGTCCCACACCAGGAGCTGCGGAAAATCGTCAAGTCGGCTCCCAAAGGATTTGGCAGCCAGCCCGATACATACAGGTACGATGTGGCCTTCTTGAAGGAGAGGCTTACGCCTGCAGAAGTCCTGGAACAGGTCAGCCTGAAGGAAGGTGTGGACCAGGCCTATGCAGGAAAGCTTGCTTTTTACTTTTCCAGGCTGACGAGCCGGGCTATGCAAAGCCGGCTGAACAGGATCGCTTCACTCCCCATCTACAAGTATATGACCATCCGCAACTGGAATACCACCACCAAATTGCTCGCCCTGTTGGATAAGGCATGAATGTGGTATCCCCGGCAGCCGCATGTCAGGATTCGCGGACATGATTTCATCCCACGGCAAGGATGCAGGCGCGCCTGCCCTACCATAGAACAGTATTCTGGAGGTAGACGATGGATATCCCCTGGAGAACAAGCCTCTGGCAGCAATACGGCGCCGCGATCGATACGCTAGAAGACGCGATCCGGCTATGCCCCGATCTCCTGTGGGGCGTCGTGGTGTGGAACGATCCTGAGGACGTGCGATATGGCCAGTTCTGGTTTCTTGCCTACCACACGCTGTTCTGGATGGACCTCTTTCTGACCGGCTCTTCGGAGGGTTTTTTGCCTCCGGCTCCCTTCATCCGCGGGGCGTTGCCAGAGGAGCCGTACACCAAAGAGCAACTCCTGACCTATCTGGAGGCATGTCGGGGCCGCTGCCAATCCACCATCGAGACGATGACGGAAGAGCGGGCGGCTGAACGCTGTGTGTTTAAGTGGATGGAGCCCAGCTTCCTGGAGCTCCAGCTCTACAGCATGCGCCACGTCCAGGAGCATGCCGCCCAGCTCAGCCTGGTGCTCGGGCAACACGACGTGACCGGTATGGACTGGGTCGCGAGTGTACGAGGCGCCCCATGACAATTTCAATCTCCAGCCTCCCGGACAACATGAATCACAAGCAAACGGCGATGCGAATGCTCCACTGTGCGTCGGAACAAACATCTCGCCAACGTACTCAGTATATGGAGGTCATCCTATGTCCGAGCCTGTCACCTATGACGTATTGAAAGCATTCCTGCAAGCATTCAACCGCCACGATCTGGATGCCATTATGGAGTATTTCGCAGAGGATTGTGTCTTCTACATGCCGCGAGGCTCAACGCCCCGCGGCGATCGGTATGTCGGGAAGGACGAGGTGCGGGCTGGCCTGACGAAACGATTTGAGGGAATTCCGGATGTTCATTACGGAGAAGATCAACATTGGGCATGTAATGATTTCGGAGTCTCCGAGTGGACCCTGACGGGCACATCTGTGTCCGGGAAAAAAATAGAAGTACGAGGAGTGGATCTGCTTGAGTTCGCCGACGGGAAGATCACCCGCAAGGATTCCTTCTGGAAAATCCTGGAGTGACGAGCAGCGCGTTAGAGAGGCTGGGACGCGCCAGCAAACGCGTAGTTCTAACTCGTCAAGGACAGCAAGAACTTGACGGTTATAGCTCTTTATCATGGATGATCGCATGAACGAATATTCCCGAACGTATGAAATCCGCTGGTCGGACCTGGATGCCAACAGGCACGTCAATTACGCGGCGTATATCAATGCGGCGGGGGAGCTGCGCTATCGTTTCTTCTGGGAGCATGGCTTTCCGCCCGAGAAGTTCGAGCAGATCGGGATGGGCCCGGTCTATACCACGATCCATGCCGAGTTCCTGCGGGAGGTGCGCCTGGGGGAAAGCGTGACGATCAACTTTATCCTGGCAGGACTTTCTCCCGGCGGGCGCTGGAAGGTCCGGCATGATATTCTCAAAGCGAATGGGAAGAAAGCCGTAAGGCTCGAGATGGAAGGCGTGATCCTGGACCTCACGGAACGCAAGCCAACCATCCCGACCCCCGAGTTATTGCAGATCTTTGAGCTCATCCCGCGGGCGCAGGACTTCGAAGAGCTGCCGGAGCTGAACCGGAGGCGGTGAAGTCTACGCAGAAGCCCTCCGGCGGTTGGGGGATTGAATGGAGACAGAGCCAGTCCTATGCTGGTCGCAACGAGTGGGTTGTTCATCCAGTGGGTTAGCTCAGCGAACGCATCCGTACCGACCCCCGGCTTGATCCCCCAAAACCACCCTTCGCGCTTTCCAGGGGACCAACACGGGAAGCTAAGTCAGGAGGTGTGCCTTTAAGAGGCATGCCGCTTTCGCGTTAGTCCCGCCCAACTTATTGTGTGTCTAATCCAGATGATCCTACACAAAGAGGTTTGAATAAAGGTTTTGCGTTTCCGGCTGTTCCGGCTCTGTGCCGCTGTGGAATGAGCTGGCTTGCCTCGCCAGGGCCTCTCTATCGATTGCGGGTGATGCCCCGGCAGAAGTAGCGACGAACTCCAGCGGAGTTTATGCTTTCCGTAGGCGTGCCGGGATAGGTGACTTCCCTACTTGGATTGGCACTCCCGTTCAGATACACTGAGGCATGGAAGATCTTATGATTACTGTCTTACTGGTTGACGATAATGGTCCGGTCCAGGCGGGCATCGAGTACATCCTTCGGCACGCCGAAGATATCGAGGTCATTGGCACGGCGACCAATGGAGAGGAAGCAGTCCGGCAGGCGCGGGAAGCCTGCCCCGACGTCGCGGTCGTGGATATCTCGATGCCGATCATGGATGGTATCGAGACCACCCAGCACCTGCGGGAGCTCTGCCAGCACACGCGTGTGGTGATCCTTTCCGCCTATGATAGTCCCGGGTACGTCTGGGGCGCGATCGAGGTGGGAGCCCGCGGCTATGTCTTGAAGGAGGTGATCGGGCAGGACCTGGTGCCCGCCGTCCGTGCCCTGGCGGTGGGGGAGCGTTATTTTAGCGCGGGCATCGCTCCCTATGCCGAGCAGTATTCCAATTCGCAGCGTGATCAGAGCGAGTAGGTTTGCCGCTCCGTCCCGAATGGAGAACCGCTAAATAAGGCAATCTTTGTCATATTAAGGGGGGATGAAGCTCACTGGTACAGCCATCCTGCGGGGGGTATATTGCGATCAGCACAGCGTTCTGCTGCACCGTGGCGTGGTACATCCGTACCAGGTAAAGAAGACCCTGTAACGAACTTATCTTCTATCCGTCACGTCTTTAACCTGATGCCCTGCAGGTCCCGCGAGGACCTTAGAGATGGAAGAAGGTGCATGATGCAAATTTGCCTGGAACACTGGCACGAGCTCAAAAACGCCATCCGCCAGCGAGGGTTGTGGCGACTGGTGACGCCGTCCGGATACCTCGCCGCCGAGACTCCGGAGGAGATCCTGGAGCTGAATGCGACTCAGTTCAAGTTTGACCCTCTCATGGCTGCCAGCTTTATGCTCACCGAGCAGGCGCGGGCCGCCTTTGGCTCTGCCCTGGAGACGGGCATCCACTGCCCGCTGTGCGAGGTGGACCAGAACCTGGGCGCCGGCGAGTCCCTGTACTGGATCGAGGCAGACGCCGACACCATCCTGCACATCTGCCAGGAACGACACCTGGTGGCGGTAAACGATCGCTAAACGTCGCTGCCGGCGCGTGTAACAACTCCCTTATCCCCGACGTCAAGCAGTATAGTAAACTGCACGGCTCAGCAATACGCTGAGCCGTGCGGTAGAATCCCCCCAAATCCTACAGCTAGAAAGGAACTATGTGATGTCCCGTGTCTGGTCCCGAACGCCTCCCCTGTTGCAGCGACATCCGAATAACCCGATCCTGACGGCAGGCGATTGGCCCTACCGTGCCAACACCATCTTCAACCCCGGGGCGACGATGCTCCCGGATGGAACCACACTGCTGCTGTGCCGCGTGGAGGACATGCGCGGTCACTCACACCTGACGGCGGCGCGCTCGAGGGATGGGGTGACGAACTGGGAGATCGATCCCGAGCCGACCTTCGCAGCGGACCCAGCGAACTTTCCGGAAGAGGTCTGGGGCGTGGAAGACCCCCGCGTCACCTATGTGCCCGAGCTGGAGCAATATGCCATCCTGTACACCTCGTACTCGCGCGGCGGTCCGGGCGTGTCCATGGCATTGACCAGGGACTTCCGGACATTCGAGCGCCTGGGCGTCGTCATGCCCCCGGAGGATAAGGATGCGGCCCTGCTGCCACGGCGCATCAACGGGGAGTGGGCGCTCATCCACCGCCCTGTAGGCTTTATGGGCGCGCACATGTGGATCTCGTATTCCAACGACCTCAAGCACTGGGGCACGCACAAGCTCATGCTCGAAGCGCGGCGCGGCGCCTGGTGGGACGCCAACAAGATCGGTCTGTGTAACCCGCCGATCGAGACGGAGCGCGGCTGGCTGGTGGTCTATCACGGGGTGCGGACGACCGCCTCCGGGTCGCTGTACCGCCTGGGTCTGGCGCTCTTCGACCTGGAAGCCCCGGAGCGCTGCCTGATCCGCGGCGACGAGTGGATCTTCGGGGCGGAGGAGGATTACGAGCGCGTGGGCGATGTCGGCAACGTAGTCTTCCCGTGCGGGCACGTGCTGCAGCCAGACGGCGACACGCTGCGCCTTTACTATGGCGCCGCGGACCATTACATCGCCCTGGCGACGACCAGGGTCAGCGCGCTGCTGGACTGGCTGGATACGCACGGTCGCAGTTACGTGGTGCGCAGGCAAGACGGCGGGGCCCAGGAGTCCCATCTGGAGCACGAGCAGAGGGAGTAGGGTCTCGATACGCCCGGAGATCACGGGTTGCTCGACCGGCGGGTACTTCAGCTGCGGGTCTCTAAAGGTAACGAAGACAGCGGCGGACCACATGGTCCGCCGCTGTCTTCGTTAATGTCATTGCGAGGAGCAGCCCTGAGCGCTAGCGAAGGGGGCGACGTGGCAATCTCCAGTTGAAGAACAAAGCGAACCGCAGAAAGGTTCGCCTTCTGGTGGGACGGGGAGATTGCTTCGGGCAAAGAGCAAGAGCGCCCTCGCAATGACACTTGTTATTCTGCGCGTGGGTATTTTGCGAATGCGCTGGCTTTCTGCGTCTTGCCGTTCAGCTTGAACGGGACCTGGTTTTCGGTGGCGAACTGGCGCAGCTCCAGCAGGGACTGGACGAACGCCAGCGTGGACTCGGCGCCCTGGTTTTCATTCAGGCGGTCGATGTGCAGCCCGTCCCGGCAGCCGCCGGTCACCTTGTCATAGACCGAAACGCCCAGGGCATTACGTCCGAGGAACCACTCAAATGCCTGGCTGGCATTGTTGTGCCACTTCAGGTCCCGGGTGACGCGGTAGGCATCCAGGCAGGCGGAGACCAGCGCGTGGACCTCCACGGGCTGCTGGTCGAAATAGGGAATGGGTCCGCCCTTGGTGTAGAAGCCCTGGTTGCCAATGGGCATGATCCAGCCCTGGTCGGATTGCTGGAGGCGCACCAGCCACTCGAGCGATTCCAGCCCGATGCGGATGGCTTCTTGATCCTTGTTGGTCAGCCCGTATTGCAGGAGCACCTGGGGCAGGATGGGATTGCAGTAGGTGACGCTGTCCTCGAACCAGGGCCAATCCGCGGTGCGGTTCGCCCTGTAGAGGTCCTTAAGTTTCTGGATGAGCGCCGCCTGCACGGTGAGAACTGCCCGGTCGCCAGGGTAGCGGCGCAGGTAGCGCTCGATGCCGAGCAGAGTGAATGCCCAGGCGCGCGGGCTGCTGAAGCCGGTCACCGCGGGCAGGGCTGCATCGAACAGGCGGACCGCCGTGCCCTGCAAGCCCTCACGCCGGGAGCGCGACAGCACCGTGCCAAGCGCCCAGAGCGAGCGGCCGTGGCTGTCCTCCGAGCCGGTCTCTTCCAGCCAGCGCCGGTCATACCCCATAAAGTTGCGGAAGCGACCGGTCTCTGCGTTGAACGCATGCCAGAGGAATGCCAGGTAACGGTGTCCCAGCTCCTGGACGCGGGCCAGCGCCGGCTGCTCCGCTTCGGTTTTCGAGACGCTGTTACTCTCTTCGAGCTGCACCGCGACGATCAATGCCCGGGCGTTGTCGTCGGTGGTGTAGCCTTCGTTGTAATTGGGGACGCTGTAGACGGCGTGCTGGTACATGCCGGTGCCGTCAGTCATGCGCTCGACGTGATCGAGCTTGAGGCCGGGCGCCTCATGCGCCAGCGTCTCCAGGTGTGTGCTGACAGTCATCAGGTGATGCTCGGTGAGATGATCGCGGCGGGCGCGGTCGAAGCTCTCGCGGTATTGCTGCGCTACGGCGGGCCAGATCATATTGCGCCCATACTTGTAGGCGCGCTTGCGCATCGCATTCGCTTCTGCTTCGTTCTCCAGCAGGGCAAGGATCTTATCCGCAATGGCTTGCGAGTCTCGGAAGGGCACGAGCACGCCCCGTCCGTCCGCCAGAAGCTCTTTCGCATAGCGATAAGGGGTCGAGATGACCGCCTTGCCCGCGCCGACGGTGTATGCCAGCGTGCCAGAGACCACCTGTTCAGGGTCCAGGTACGGCGTCACGTAGATGTTCGCCGCGCCGATGTATTCCTTCAAGTCTTTGAGGGTAACGAACTCATCACAGAACAGGACATTATCCTGTAAGCCCAGCTCGCGGACGCGTGCCTGAAGCTCCTCACGATAAGACTCCCCTTCGTAGGCAACCACGTGGGGGTGAGTTGCGCCCAGGACCAGGTACAGCAGGTCCGGGTGTTTCGCGACAACGGCCGGCAGCGCCTCGATCACATACTCGAGGCCCTTATTGCGAGAGAGCAGACCGAACGTCATCAGCACAGTACGCCCTTCGGCGCCGAACTTGTCCTTATGGAACCCGGGGTCCACGAAGGGGACATCGTGGATGCCGTGCGGGATGAAGTCGATCTTGTGCCCGGGGACGCCGTAGACCTTCATCAGGTCCCGTCGGGAGTGCTCGCTCATCACCACCAGCCGGTTGGAGAGACGGGCGATCTCGCGCATCACGTCGAGCTGCTCCTGGGTGGGCTTCTCGAGCACAGTATGCAGGGTCGTCACGACCGGCGCATTGACATTCCTCAGCAGTGTGAGAATATATTTGCCCCACTTGCCGCCAAAGATGCCGTACTCATGCTGCAAACTGATGGCGTCCACCGCGTGCTGGTTGAGGAAGTTGGCAGCGCGCTCGTAATCAAAGAGGCTGTTCTCACGCAGCTCATAACGCACCTGTTCCGGGTAAGGGTAGCCCTCCGGGACATCGTTCATGGCGATCACCATGTTGTCGATATCCGGGAACTGCTCGGAAAAGGCATCGGACAAGTCGGTGGTAAACGTGGCGATCCCGCACTGGCGCGGCAGGTAGTTGCCGATAAAGGCAACCCGCTTCAGTCCCGGAATAACGTTGAGTTCCATAGGTCTTCTCTCCAAAACTTAAGATAGTCTCCATTGGGCAGCAATGCTGGCGCGGATGAAGTTAACATTGCATAGATACCGGGCGCTGTTGATCACAGGCCAGGCTGCAGTGAGGCAAAGGTCCACATCGAGGGACGTCTTCCCTTCCGTTTGAAGGCAGAACGCCCGTATGGATGTGTAGGCTGCTATGTGTTGGACAAACGGCTACCTTGCCGCCCCCTTATCGAATGAAGCGCATATTTTATCATATGGTCTGCAAATGCGGGCGGATCTGAAGACTGACCACATCGCAGCGTTTGGGCTGGGTAACGGTGTAGAAAATACTGGCGGCGATGTCCTCCGCTCGCAGCATCTCCATTTTTTCGATGAGCTGGCGCTGCTCTTCCGGCGATTGCGGCTGCATATCCGTGCCCACCGCGCCCGGCTCGATCAGCGTTACCTTGATGCCGAAGGGGTTCACTTCCTTACGCAGGGACTCAGAAAACCCCTGGATGCCGGCTTTGGTCGCCACATAGACGGAGCTGTCTTCCTCGCGGGTATGAGCGCTCATCGAGCCGATGTTGACGATGTGACCCTGGCCATGTTTCTTCATACGCGTGATGGCTTCATGGGCCATTGCCATATAGCCGAGCAGATTGGTCTTCACAATATATTGCCACTCCTGGTAATTGCCTTCCATCACGGAGTTGTAGCCCAGGGCGGCATTGTTGATGAGGATATCGAGCCGGTCCATCTGGTTGTCGAGCTCGCGGAATACGCGCTGGATATCGTCGGGGTCGGAGGCATCGGCGGTTAGTCCCAACACCTCGCCGCCCGCGGCTTTGATGTCTTTCATGGCATCCTGAAGCTCCGGCTCGTGCCTGCCGAAGATCATGACCCGCGCTCCCTGCGCGGCGAGCAGGATGGCAGTCGAGCGCCCGATGCCGGTCGTCCCACCGGTGATCAGGACCGACTTGTCTGCCACGCTCTGAGGCTGGTACTCAAACAGGGAGGAGTCCACCTTGAAATTCAAACTTTCGTTCATTTCTTTCTTCCTTTCCGGCCGTTCGTATTCGTAAGATTCGTTTTCTTTCCGGAGCGGGGCTTGCTCTCTTTTGCCTGCCAGTGCACGATCACATTGCGGTCACCCGCAACGGTAAATTCCAGGTGTCCCTCCTCGGTCTCGCGGCCTCGCAGCGTTTCACTGGCGTCTTCACGCTCGGTGGTCACCTCGATATCTGGCAAGCCCTTTCTGCCGGTCGGGATCATGCGTATGCGGCAGGAAAGACGTGCGTCGCCAAGCACGGTGAACATCGCCTGTCCCTCGTGGACCGTCGAAAATCCTCTGATCGGATAATCGACGAAGACCATGAATTTTCCGTCCGGCACCCGCCAGTAGTGACGGGGGATGATGCCGAAGGGCATCCCCGCGCCGTACACTTCCTGCCCGACCTGCCCGGCTTGCTCCCAGCCGTCATAGATATCCTCGAGAGGGATCCAGAGCTTGGGGTCCAGCTCGCCGGTCTTAGGCTTGTCAGTCATCGCCTCTACCGGCAGGTTGGGCGGGTAATAGAAGCTGGCTTTGAAGAGCATATTGCGCAAGAATTCGGGGAGCAGGATGCGCGTCCATTCCGGCATATCGCCGTGGTAATGGATCAAATAATCGTGAAAGGCGGCAAAGCCTTCCAGCTCTTCGTAGACGGCGGTATACGGTGCGTCCTTGAGTGGGAAGAGGGCAAAGAAGGTCCGGTAGTCTTTTGCATAGCCGTAGTCGCACTCCCACAGCCACATGTTGTTGAAGGTGTTTGCCAGGCTAAGGTAGCTCAATTGCAGGAACTCCTCCTCGCCGGTCTCTTTCCAGAGCCGCAGGAGGGCGCCGGCGCCGAACAGGGTCTCGTTCGCCTGGTAGAACAGGTTAAAGCCAAGTCCCTTCAGTGTGCGGGCGGCTTTTTTAGCTTCCTCCAGATAGCGGTCTTCCTTGGTCAGCTGGTGGGCTTGCAGCATGACATGCGCGTACAGACCGGCCACATCGTGCTCGCCGCCCTGACCCTCTTCCGTTTCCGGCTTGAGGATCTCCATAGTGTAGATGTCGTAAAAGACCGGGAAGTGATACTCGAACTTGCGTCCCAGCCGGATGCAGTATTCCATGGAATCCAGGAAGAGCTTCTGAGCGGCCTTGTCCCCGTGCAGGGCAAGGCGTGAGATGTTGAGCAGGGTATGGAACAGGTACCAAGAGTCCATGACCTCCGGTTTCTTCTGCGGTTCCGAGCCATCCAGCTTGTTGGCTGCGGACGGCAGCCAGCGCCCGACGACGCCCGCTTTTTCGTCATAGAACCTCGGCAGCCCTGCCAGGAGTTCTCCGGTGATGGGGATCTCCGGGCCGCCCCATTCGGCATATTCGAGTAACGGCAGCAAAACGGTCAGCTGCACCATGCTTTCAGGTGGGCTGTCATAATCGCCGACATAGGCGTTGAGGTAGCGTCGTCCTCGTACTTCAGACCAGCACTTCTCCGAGCCGTTCAGGTCTCGCAGCGACTTCTTCGCGAGCGCAAGCCAGTCGATATACTCCGTCTTGGGACGCGGGAGCACCAGATAGATTTGCGCCAGCATCTCGAGGAACTGCTGCGCCATTTCCAGGTCGTCCCCGGGCGCACTGCGATTGAACATCACATAGGCGTCCGAGATGACCATGTCCTGCCCTGCTTCCAGCGCGGTCTCTGTAGTTGCAGGCAGTGCAAAGCCTAGCTCGGGCCAATCCCCGCCGACCGTGTCTGCAAGCGAGGTCTCGGTCAATCTGGCATAGTCATTCAGGGAGGTCAGGTTCTGGAAGTAAAGAGCCGAGCCGCCGCGCGGCCGGGTGAGGCTGAAGTACACCAACCCGGCGCGAGGACCCACCTGCCTGGCATGGATCATCCCTTCCGACCGGGTCACATCATCCTCTTTGCCGAGAGGCACAACGTCCCGCGGCCAGAATGGGATGAGCAGGGGGGCGATGGGATTCAGGCTGGTTTTGTAATGGAGCATCGGGCGGCCTTCCTGCGGGAAGTGGATCTCGACCAGAAAGTTCCCCACGGTGGATGTAACGTGCACTTCCACCGCATTGTCCACCCCGATCTGGCGGATCTCGTCAATCGTCAGCTCGCCGTCCGGACAATGGGCGGCGCGCAGCGCGACCCGCCCGCCAGCCGGGAAGCGGCTGGTAATCCACAAAGATTGCTTACCCTCGACAATCTCAAAGGTAAACTCGTCAAAGGTATAACTCCAGTGAGGCGCCTGGCTGTCCTCTCCCAACTCGTCCACCAAGGACAACATCCAGGGAGAGACGGCGATGGTTTCCTGCTCTTCCAGACCGGTATCCCCTTTGAGTTTTTGCTTCTCTTCCATCCATACCTCATATACGCCAAAATAGATATTCACCAAACTTGTTTGGCAAATAAATTGTCTGTCAGGTTGTGTTACCGCAATGTAATAAGTAGAGCCGCTGCTGGCTGTCCCACGCGTCCGTGTTTCTGATAATTGCTATAAGTATAGAGAGGCAGTTTTTTTTGTGCAATTAGGGATGCCCCTAATAGTTGTTTATCTCCCCATGGTCCAAATGCCAAAAAACCCTAAACGGACCGACAGCGCATAGTCACCATGCACAACCCGGTGTGGTGCTAAGCTCTGCCGGTTTCCCAATCCTCTTGTACATTGTAATATCTGTAAAAGGCTCACCGAGGATGCCATCGTGAATGGCCCAAGATCGCAGCCGAATGCTGTTTGCCGCCTGGGGGGAGCGAAAGCGGCTGGAGCTGTCCAGCTTTCTGTGTAACGTCCCGTCCTCCTGGAAGCCTGCATGAATCGCTTCCATTCTGCGTTTGCCCATCTGGTAGGCGAACCCGTAGCGCTCGAAGATGACGGCATTATGGTAATAGAGCGGCTGGATAAAGTACATATCGTGCCCGAGCCCGGTGATGAACCCTTCGAAGGCTGCCATGGCCGCCTGCAACAGCCGCAGCCCGCGGCGGACCTGCCCCGGCGCGAGCCCGTGCTCAAGAGCAGCCTGTTCTGCCTCCAGGTTGCGCCTTAGCGTGCCAAAGCGGGTGGGAGAGCCATCCGGCATGCGGTCCACGTCGAAGCGAGGCGCATCCGGATCATTGAGGATGTAGAGCAGGACGTGGATCTGCCCGTTGAGGGTATCGGTCAGGTGAGCGTAGAGAACGGGGTCCGGGAAGCCTGGCTGGTGATAGAGCCGCATCTCCACATCGCTGGAGCCTTCGGCAAAGCGGAATTGCAGCCGTTCAGGATCCTGCGCCAGATCAGGCAGGCTGAATCGTTCGATGAGCTCTGTGGGTATGTAGCGGGCGTACATTGCCCGTTTCTCCGGTTCCGGAAGCTTATTGATCCCGCCAATGGTGGAAGGTTGCATAGTGATGTAGTTTCGTGAGTTAGTTGCGTGGCCCTGGAGTGAGGCGCTCGCAGTTCTGATCATCTAACCGGGGAACTATCTGACTCTGGTCTCTCTCTCCGTACTACGCGCTTCGTCGCGTTTGGCGATGGTGGCACGCTTGTCGTAGGCTTTCTTGCCCTTGGCAAGGGCGATCTCGACCTTGGCGCGGCCGTTCTTGAGGTAGACCCGCGTCGGGACGATGGTCATGCCCTTGATGCGGACGTTATTCCATAGCTCGCGGATCTGCTTTTTGTGCAGCAGCAGTCGTCGCCTGCGACGAGGCTCGTGATTAAAGCGGCTGGCCTGCTCGTAGGGCGCGATGTGCGCGTCCACGAGCCAGGCTTGCTCGCCGCTCTCGACATCCACAAATGACTCCTGGATGCTCATCTGCCCGGCGCGGATCGATTTAATCTCGCTGCCCCGCAATGCCAGACCCGCCTCGAACTTTTCCAGAAGGAAATACTCGAAACCAGCCTTGCGGTTGGTCGCGACCACTTTTACATCGTCAGCCATAGAAAATCAATTTTACCCCTTGTCTGCAAAAAGTGCGCTCCTTCCGGTGCTGGGCCGAAAACCGGGCGTTAGCCCCAGCGCAAAATAAGAATTGCTGCCAGCATACGCAACGCGCCAAACAAGACCAGTGCGCCGGACAGACCGATCAGCTCGGCCATGGCCGCGCCGGCCAGTGAGCCGATCAGGATGGCGCCGTTCAGGATGATGGTATACCAGGCCAGATACGACGGCCGGTCATGGGCAGGAATGTGCTCGAGCATGTAGTTTGCATAAGAGGCGGAAACGAATGCAAACGCCAGCCCTCCGATCAACGAGACACCGTAGAAGTGCAGTGCATTGCTCGAGAGGGATAGAAAAATAGGATAAAGCGCAAGTCCTGCGATGCTCCAGCCGGTAATATTGCGATTGCCGTGGCGCTGCACCAGCTTCCGGACCTGGGTCGAACCGATCAGGACGCATAGATAGAAAAGCGCGGTGCCGACCCCGATGTTGTCGTCGGTGAGCTCGAGCACGCGCACATTGTAAATGCCGAAAATCGGCATCGGCAGGTACTGGGTCAAATGGAAGGCGAATAATGCCAGCAGCACCCGCCGGAATGGAGTCTTCCAGACGTCGATCCGCAGCGAGGCGGACAGGTTGCGAAGCGATGTACGCTTTTGACCGGTGCCGGCTGGCGGCGTCTCCGGATGAGAGCCGATGGGTCTCACAAATCGAAGGTGCAGGCTGCTCATCGCCGCTCCCACTGCGCCAATAGCGAACACCACCTGGTATCCTGTTGGGAATGGAAGCGTTTCCAGCAGGTAACCACTCAATAGCGAGGTGAACATGAAGGTGATGGCGAGCATGCCGTTGCGGATACCGGCGACGTGGGCCCGGTATTCCCCTGGGACGGCTTCCGCAAACAGCGCATTGGCGCCCACGCCCACCGCGGTGAGCGGGATCGCCATAAGAAACGTGATGACGAGGATGGCGGTGATCTGCGTCTGGTCGCGGAATAGCCAGGGCAGCATGATGAGTGGGATATAACCGATGCGGGCGATAGCAGCCGATGTGAAAACAGCCCGGCTGATGGGTTGTCCCTGGAGCCATTGCCCCGCCGGGATGGCAAGGAAAAGATTGACGAAGGCAGCGATCGCGCCCAGTAAGCCGATCTGCAGGTTGGTCGCACCGAGGCGGATGGCGTAGATACTGAGGAAGCTTATCGTGGTGCCATTCAACACCCCCACCCAGGCAACATCGAGATAGAGATGCAGAAAGTTGGACCGATATTCTTCGGGAATACCGGTCTGGCGAAAGAGTCTGGTGAGCATGACGGAGCGGATTATATTCGCTAATCGAGCACGACGATCTTTCCCGCCGTTCCATCCACCCGGATTCGCTGCCCATCCTTCAAGCGTGTGGTTGCCTGGTGTACGCCCACCACGGCGGGAATGCCGTACTCTCGCGCCACCACAGACCCGTGAGTCATCATGCCCCCTACCTCGGTGATCAAGCCGCCGGCTGCCATGAAGAGCGGCGTCCAGGCCGGGTCCGTGCCCGGACAGACCAGGATCTCGCCGGGAGCAAGCTGTGCGCCGCGCGGGTCGAGGATGACATGCACCACGCCTTCGACGACGCCGGGCGAAACCGGGCTGCCGCTGATCACAGAGTCTGTATCGGCAAGCATGCCGATGCCCTCATAAAAGGTGCGCCCATCGCTGACGAGGACACGCGGGACCTGCCTGCGCCGGTTCTCGCGTTCGTAGACCGTGCGGCGTTCCGCGACAGTTGACTTCCAATCCCGATCTTCTCGATTCGCGAGAGCCTGCAGCTCATCGAAGTGCAGGAAGAAGAGATCTTCCGGTTTTTCGATGACTCCGGCTTCTGCAAATTCTTCTCCGCTGGCAAGCAGCTCCTTCCGGATGATCCCCATCACGCGGATGATGAAGAACTTGGGAGACTCGCGCAAGCCCATCAGCACTCGGGCGCGCCGGGCGGCAGCCCGTACCAACTTCGCTTTGATCTCTCCAGCAGTGGTCTGGCGCGCCTGAGCCGCCAATCGCTCGATTGCCTGCTCAGCAGCCTCGGCGCCGCGCTGAAAGAGGACATCCGGGGCGTGCTCGTCCGGGATCTGAATATAGCTCTGAAGGGTCTGCATGACGGACGTCGGTTCTTCACGCCAGCGCGGCTGGCCGAGGTCAATCTCGCCCACGCCGCGCATGCCATAGCGATCCATAAAATTCGCGATGGCAGCCTGAGCAGCATCCGGGAGGGACCCGCTGAGATAACGAGAGGCAAGCTCGGTGGCATCCGCTCCGCTGAAGATAGCATACGAGGCCTCATCTTCGCGGATGGTCCTGGCTGCTTTCCAGAGTTCCAGATCCATCTCGGTGGTCACGTTGTGGGGCAACCCGCGGGTCACTTCCAGCGCCGTCGACGAGAAGCCGTGATCCGTGTCAGCTTCCCTTTCGTCCCCTGAAAGACGGGTCAGCAAGCGTAGAGAGATGATTGCCGGACCCAGCATCGGCACGAAGCGCGGGAACAAACGGTATAAGGGCGTGGACATGTGGGCATGCATGAACTGGAGGCGCTCCTGGAGGCGCGCAAACATGTCTCCGGCTGAGATCTTCGGCTGGACGAGCTGGCTCTCAATGTAAGATTGAAGCCTTGCCCGGGCCGCCTCGGGGTCGTGGACGTTGACTGCCGCGCCTCCTAAGATAGGAAGCATAAAACCAAGTAAGGATGCGACGGTCCCGAGCTTGAGATGACCTTTCCCTGCCCCCAGGCGCGGCTCGTTTGCCAGCCCCTCCAGAATTTGACGCACGCTGGGTTCTCCAAACCCGAGAAACGTCTTGTAGATGCGAGCCCCCACCGGGTTGCGCAGCAGGTCGCTGATTCTGATCCACAGCCGTTCCCCCGCCGGAACGATGACTTCCGTCTGATCGTAGCGAACCTGTGAGCCAAACAGCTGCCCCGCACCGCTGAGCGCCATGCGGATGGCATCCTGTCCCAGGGGCGTCAGCGCGCCCAGAACTCCTTGCACGCTGCCGAACGAGAACCAGACCAGAAGCGGATCTGAGGATTCGAGTGGTAGTGGATACAGCGATGTGATCGGGCGTGATTGCAGGATGTAGAGCTGATTGTCCGCCAGCGCCCACTCGATATCCTGCGGGAAGCCATACTCTTCCTGGATCTGCTTACCGGCTTCTGCCAGCTGGAGAATCTCTTCGTCGGTAAGCGCTTGCTGCTCCCCGGCGCTTTCTTCGATCGTCTCCACTCCACCCCCAGTTTTGCTGCGCGTGGAAACTTTCTTCGCCCCGAGCGTCTTCGACAGAATGCGGTTGCTGTGCGTGTCCACTACATAATGGTCAGGCTCCACTTGCCCGGCGACCAGGGCTTCACCGAGCCCCAGTGTGGCATCGATCACAGACTCGCTTCTCAGACCCGTGAGAGGATTGGCGGTAAAGAGAACCCCGGAGGCTTCACTTGGCACCATCTCCTGGACAATCACGGCGAGAGCTGCCTCGCTGTGGTTGATCCCGTTGCGAATGCGGTAGCCGATGGCGCGCGCCGTCCACAGGCTGGACCAGCAATTGACGACTGCCTCAAGCAGTTGCTCTGCGCCGATCACGTTCAGATACGTATCCTGCTGCCCGGCGAAGGATAGGTCGGGCAGATCTTCTGCGGTGGCGGAGGAGCGCACCGCTACAGGTCTATCTTCGAATTCCCTATATGCAGTCCGGACTGCCGACTCGAGCTCTTCAGGCAGCTTGCCTGCCGAAAACCCAACGCGGATCTGGGCGGAGACTCGTTCTAAGGCAGTGGCATCTTCTGCAGGAGCATCTTCCGCGCCGGATAGGATCGCCGGCAGCCAGCGGTTGGCGTTCACGAATTCGCGGTAGGCATCCGTAGAGATAATGAAGCCAGGCGGGACGATGAAACCGGCGCGGGTCAGGCGAGCCAGATTTATGCCCTTGCCGCCGGCACGTTCCAGAGTTGCGTTTGCGGAGCCGAATGGGATGACGATCATGTAGCTATTATTGCACAAAACGCCAGAAGTTGTGGAGAAACCCGGCACGCATAACTCGTCCCAGCCATCAACGTTAAGCAGGAGGAGGGCAGGGGTTTTGTAAGGCTTGTCCAAGTTCCTTAAAAGAATTGAGACCCAATATGTCAACTGTGAAATCAAAACTGATCATCGATTCAGATGCCTTGAAAAAGATCAAGCTGGTGGCGGTTGCCTATTCGTTTGTAGACCGGGAGTTATTTCCAAACGAAGAGGCATACAAAGCCGAAAAGGAAGTGGAAGACCGTGCCCAGCAGGTCATCGAGGAGATCAAGAAACTGGGGCTGGAAGCCAAGGGATACCCGGGCGACCAGTATCTGCTCACGAACATCCTGGTGGACCGTCCGGACGTGATCGTGAACCTGGTGGATACTGTGCGCGGCAAGGACAAGCTGGCAAGCACAATCCCGGCATTTCTAGAGTATGCCAATATCCCTTTTACCGGTTGCGGTGTGACCGGAATGGTGATCGGCAGCAATCGGCATCTCTTCAAAGAGCTGCTGGATTACAACCAGATCCCCACACCGCAGTACAAGTTCATCAGAGATCTGCGCTCGAACACACCCCCGCCCTTCGACCCGCCCTACATTGTTAAGTTGAACGAAAGCGGCGGGAGCATGGGTATTGATAATAAAGCGGTCAAGGAAACGGCTGCCCAGGTTATGAAGAAGGTGGAAGACCTGCAGGGCGATTATAAAATTCCCGTGCTGGTCGAGAAATTCATCGACGGGCGCGAGGTGACCGGAGTCGTCTTCGAGGACGGCAGGACCCGTCATGTCTTCCTGGCTGAAAAGAAATTCCGGATCAAGCCCGACGGAAAACACGAATATACGAGCATCGAAAGTTACGATAATCCGAACGCGGCCAGATATCAACTGGTGGAGGAGGAACTGGAGAAGAAACTCGCCGAACTGTGCATCAAGGCATTTGAGATCCTGCGTTTTACCGATTACGCCAAGTTCGATATCCGCGTCGATAAGAATGACGGCACGCCCTACTTCATCGACTGCAACCCGAACACCTCCTTTGGTCCCGGCGACCAGCCCATGACAGAAGTGATGAAGCTGCACGGGATCGAGTTCGAAGATATTTTAGCCAGCCTATTGAGTAAACATGTCAAATCCCCCACACGACCCAAAGAAATTTAGCCGCCTGCGCCGGATCGAGCAGATCACCGAGAACCACTGCGGTCCGGCGGTGATCCAGATGTTGCTGGAAAACCTGGGCGTGACCGTGACTCAGGAGGAGATCACCGAGGCTGCCGGCGCGACCCAAACGATTGAGAGTCACGGCACGCGTGTCGACCAGCTTGCTAAAGCGGTCCACCAATTGGCGCCAATTGCCAAGCTGTGGTTCAAGGATAAAGCCACCCCCGAGGACCTCGAATTTGTGCTGAATGAGTGCAAATATCCTGTCGGCGTGGAATGGCAGGGACTCTTCGCCGATATGGATGGCGACGACGAGGATTACGGTCATTACAGCATCGTCGCTCACATCGATAAAGCGAAAGATGAGCTAATCGTGGTCGATCCCTACAAAGACTTCGTGGACCAGAGCCGGATCGTGAAGATGAGCGTGTTCCTGGATCGCTGGTGGGATTTCAATGAAGTCAAGGACCCGGAAACAGGAGAAAAGGAATTCAAAAAGGACGAGCAGCTCTTTTTTGTGGTTGTCCCGCTGAGCGTTGTCTTTCCCGTAGAGCTGGGGATGCAGTCATATTATTAATTGCCCTACTTGTTGCATAGCCCCCTGACAAGGGCAGCGGGATGCGGGTGGGTTGAGACCCGCCTTATTCGTTTTCAAGTTTCCCGAGGAGATCTTGTAGATACACTCCCTCGAGACTGGGAAGGATGATGTCTGCTGCCCCCACACGTTGTTCAGGTCCCAACCCCACAGAGCGGAACCCGCCGGCGCGGGCGGCTTCGATGCCGGCCGCAGCGTCTTCCACGACGACACACCCTACGGGTTCCAGACCCAGCTGAGCGGCGGCGTGCAGGAACAGGTCGGGATGAGGTTTTTGCCGCTCTACGCTGCCGCCATGAGACACGGCATCCAGGAGACTGGCAATCCCGAGCCGCTCCACCACTTCGGGCGCGTTCTTGCTTGCCGACCCCACTGCAGATTTCAACCCCGCCGCACGGATTTCCTCGAGCAGCTCCCGCGCACCGGGCAGGATGTCCCGCGGGGTGATCTCACGAATGAGTTCCAGATAGTAATTGTTCTTTCGTTCCATCATTTGCAGGATCTGTTCCTCGGAATATTGGCGCTCCTTGAGGATCAACAGCAGTGACTCCCGCCGTGGAATGCCGCGCAGGAACTCGTTATCTTCGCGCGTGAAGGGGATGCCTAATTCATCGGCGAGGCGCTTCCAACCTCGGAAGTGATATTCCGCAGTGTCGGTTAGCACCCCATCGAGATCAAAGATAAAACCCTGGATCATTCCGGCCCTCTACGGGAAATTCCAGTCCGGGCCGGGCCCTCCAGGATCATTACATCGTGGCCATCCCCGGCATG
>DAIQBG010000001.1:175914-198462 GCA_036781265.1 Anaerolineales bacterium
GCAAAGCCGAACACCACCGCCTGCCACGTCCCACCGGCAGATGCGCCATGGATTCCATCTCTAGCATTGCCGCGTACATCCCGGAGATCCGCGCGGACAGCTCTGATGAAGTGTTCGTAGGCTTCATCGGGCTTGCCGACGTCACATGCCATGATCGTCTGGATGGCGGGGCCCAACGAAGAGCCGTGTGTGTGATCGGTGCGCGGTGTGTAGTAGTCGTAATTAACCTGCACCTGCTCATCGGTGAACTGATCGCGTAAGAGATATTGCAGCATCAGCACATCTGGTTGTTTGAGCACCTGGGTCTCATTGGCGCCCTCAATGCCAAAGAGCGCCTGGGCAGAGATATGGCGCGGCTCCAGCGCCGCCAGATCCACCTCGCGACGTTGATAGTAACCTTCGAACTGCTCGATTAGCCCGTCGCCGCGGATCGGGAGGTAGATGCGATTGAGCACCTCGCGCCAGTGAGTGAGACGGTCCGGCGCAAGTTCGAGACGCCGGGTCAGCCTCTCGGCGGCTTCGGGCGCGTGGACCCGGAGCCATTCGAGGACATCCAGAGCTGTCAATAAGTTCCAACGCGCCAGGTAGTTGGTATAGGCGTTATTATCTACGTGATCATGGTATTCGTCGGGTCCGATCACGTCGTTATACTCATAGCGCTGTTCAACTTCATCCCATTCGGCGCGTGAGGCCCAGAACTTGGCGGTATCGAGGATTAGCTCCGCGCCTTTTTCAGCGAACCAGTCATCCTCCCCGGTCACTTTCCAGTAAAGGTATGTCGCGTAGGCGACATCGGCTGAGATATGGATCTCGATATCCCCGGTCCAGATGCGTACCAGCGTGCCCCGCTCCGAGTAATGCGGGAGCCAGGTGGGCGTCACTTCCTCGCCGGTCCCGGCGCTCTCCCACGGAAACTGCGCGCCCTCGTATCCGTTGAGCCGAGCCTTCTCCCGCGCGGCGGGCAAGCGCTGGTAACGATACTCGAGCAGGTTGCGCGCAATGTGCGGCGCCGTGAAAATAAAGAACGGCAGCATGAAGATCTCGGTGTCCCAGAACGAGTGACCGCGATAGCCGAATCCAGAAAGGGTCTTGGCGCCGATGTTGACGCCGTCATCATGGCGCGGCGCCGCGATGAGAAGCTGGAAGAGATTGAAGCGCATGGCGAGCTGAGCTTCATCGTCGCCCTCGATCTGGATGTCACTGCGTTCCCACTCCTGAGCCCAGGCTTGATTTTGCGCTTCCAGCGTCGAGTCCCAATTCTGAGCTGAGTCCACGGCTCCGACTGCCAGCTCGATGGGCTCCGTCGAATCGCGGGAGGTCGCAATCCCCACAAACTTCTCCAGTGTGACCGCTTCACCGCCTCGAGCGGAAAACCTGAAGCTGAGGGTCGGGACGGACTGCGCATTCCAGAACGCAGAGTGCAGAGGCTCCTGGCTTGTCTGGACCCGCATGGCAACAGCCAGATCGATGAGAGTGGCGCGGGTACGAGAGTGGAGGTAGATCGTGCACGCGCCTTCTCGCCCCTCGTCAGACGAGGGATGCACGCCCTGTGCCATCCATTGCCAGTGGGCGATGCCTTCGTTATCCATGTTGCCATTCAGCGCTGCCTGGATCTCTACCTCGCCATCGAACTCCGGGATGACTGTGCAGCGCAGGCAAAGCAGGTGCTGGTTTGCAAGTGAGGCGAAGCGCTCGAACGTCAGGGTGGCGCGGTGTCCGGAGGGGGAACGCCAGCGAACGGTGCGGCTGAGGAGTCCAGTCTCCAGGTGGAGATGCCGTTCATAAGATTCGATAGTCCCTGTATCGAGCGAGAACCGCTCGCCATTCAGGAAGACATAGAGGGGCAGCCAGTCGGTCACATTGGCAAGCTCAGTCACCAGAATAGGAACATCATCGAACACGCCATGCACGAAGGTGGCACGGCTCTCGCCCGGGTAGCCTTCTTCGAACGCGCCGCGCGTGGAAAGATACCCGTTACCAGTAGTGAAAATCGTTTCGCCATGAAGTTGTTTATCGGGGTTGAAAGAATCTTCGTGGACAGTCCACATAGGAAATTCCAATGGAAAGGATTTATCGATCTGGAAGCTCTTGTAGCACAGCATGGTTGCTGGCAAATGCTACAAAGGCGCCGCCGAAAGCCAGCGTCAGCATAAATGCCAGTATTCCGAGGGTAAGACTCAAAGCCAGCAGAAGCGCCAGCGCCACGCTGAAGAGCAGGTTTCTGCGGATGAATACAACAGCGTTCCGCAGCGCTTGTCGCACCGACGGCTGCTCTTGTTCGAATAGAAAGGGAGGCGTAAAGAGCTGGATCAGCAGCCAGGTGATCATGAGTGTGACGTAGAATCCGCGGGTAAGAGCAGCGGCATCCGGGTTAGGTATCAACCGTTCTATCAAATAGTAATCGCCGGTCAGGAGTCCGATCACCAACAAATTGATCAATCCCCAGCGCCAGGCAGGTTTCCAGTAGCTTCGAATGGCTTGCAAAAAGTCACGCTCCGTGGCGGTTTCGCCGTGGGCGATCCGGTTGCCGTAGTAAAACAGCGCAAGGGTCGCCGGTGGACCAGGGATGATCAGAATATTGGCAAACAGGAAAAGCAGGTTGACGATCAAAATCGTCCAGAGCTCCTGCCAGAGATCTCGAAATGCCAGTCCCAGAACGCTCACCGCCATTTTTACCTGCTGCACCACAACCCGGCTCAGCCTTTAATGCCTGTATATGCCACGCCTTCAATATAATACTTGCTGAAGATGAAGAAGAGGATCAGCACGGGGATGGCGTTGAACATGGCGCCCACGAGAGTTAGATTCCACTGGGCGCTGAACTGTTGCCGGAAAATGCTGAGAGCCACATTGAGAACGTATTTATCGGGTGTGTTCAGATACAGGAGCGGTGGAAGGAAGGCATTCCACATGGCCTGGAATTGCAGGATGAAGACCGTTAGCAAAGCCGGGCGCACCAGGGGCAGGATCACGTTACGGTAGATTTGTCCATGACTGGCGCCATCGATGAACGCCGCCTCTTCCAGATCTTTTGGGATCGATTTAAAGAATTGTGTCAGGAGAAAGATGCTCCCGGCGCCCACTGCGCCCGGCAGGATCAAGGCCCAGAAGGTATTAATGAGGCGCAGCTTGGTCATCAGTACATACGCAGGAATCAAAGTGACAGCACCCGGTATCATCATGGTCGCCAGCATGAAGGCGAAGACAGCATCCCTGCCTGGAAATTCAAGGCGCGAGAAGGCATAAGCAGCCATAGAGGAAAAAATCACCTGCAGCGTGGCAACGGTCACGGCGAGAAATGCCGTGTTGAACAGCCAGCGCGGGAACGTGCCGCCGCCACCGATATCTGTATTCCACACTCTCGACCAGTTCTCGACCTGCCACTCGGCGGGGAAAAGGGTGGGCGGGAAGCGAATGATTTCCGCGTTGCTCTTGAATGTACCCAGTGCCGCCAGGATGAACGGCATGAACAGGATCAGCCCGATTGCAAGCAGTAGCAGATAGCGAAAAAACATCTTCACATAGTGAAGCCCGGGTTTCTGGGGCTGCTGAGTCGCCACACCTTCGAGTGTTTGAGTACGTACAGCCATGTCAGCCTCCTAATACAGTTGAGTCTCTTTTTCGATAAAGCGGCGCTGCAGGAAGGTGAAGAAGAAAATCAGCACTGCCAGAACAAAAGCCAGCGCGGAGGCATAACCCATCTGGATGATCCCTTCTGACCCGAGCGCTTCGCGGTAGACAATGTAGACCGGCGTCAGGGAGGTGCCTAAGGGACCACCCTTGGTCGCCAGGTAAACCTGGTCGAACACTTGCAGGGTGCCGATCGTGCCCAGGACTACGACGAGAAGGATAATGGGGCGAAGGAGCGGAATGGTGATTTTCCAGAACTGATGCCAGCCGTTGGCTCCATCAATGCTTGCGGCTTCATAGAGCGTTGGGTTGATATCCTGCAGCGCAGCCAGGAACATGATCATGAATGTGGGCGCCGTAGTAAAGATGTTCTGGAACATGAGCGCCATCCAGGCGATGCTGGGACCGCGCAGATACCACTGTTCCGATGGGATATCGCCTCCAAACGCCTGCACGATCAACTGGATCAAGCCACGCGGATCGCCCAGCCAGTTGATATTTTGCCACTCTATACCAAATAGCCCCAGGATGTTTGAAATGAAAAAGTTGGCATAGCCGGTCCGCAGGTAGAACCAGATGAAGATGAGGGTGATGACCACAGAGGAGGTGACGCTCGGTGCATAAAAGATCGTTCGAAAAAATTGCTTGAACCGGATCGGACCGTTCAACAGGGCCGCTAACAGAATGGCTGCGGCTGTTTGCGTGGGTACGACGATCAGCGAATACCAGAGCACATTGTGGAGGCCCTGCAAAAAGTCTCGCTCTCGGAACGCCCTGGTATAGTTATCCAGTCCCACCCATTCTGGCGGCGTAAAGATATCGTAGCGATTGAACGATATATAGAGAGCAAACAGGACGACTCCGACTGTAAATACCATTGTAATTAGCAGGTACGGAGCAAGAAAAGCGTAACCCATGATCAGGTTGGTGCGGCGCTGAGGGTTAGGCCATTCACGATAGACGATTCGTGCCACGGTCAGTCCCAGGACAATCGCGAGCACGGCGACGGCGCCCAGGAAAGGCAAAGCTGTGCGGCGCACTTCGACCAGGTACGTGTCCACGCTTGCCATAACGCGGGGTCCGCCCATGGTCGGCGCGTTGAAAAGAGCGATCGTCATCAAAATGAGTACGATCAGGAAAAAGGCCAGGGCTGCCACCAGTGTTCGCCTCGCTTGAATCGCGCCTTCATCCACTGTTCGCATAGTTGTCATTGCGCCACCTCCATTCCCGGGTCGCTCAGTCGGCAGGATATAAGGGACTCTCCTTCCCTGGTGACAGGGAAGGAGAGTCTCGCTAAAACCAGGCTATTGTGCTTCGTCCAGGGCAGTCTGCGCTTCTTCTTGCGCCTGTGCAAACGCCTCATCGACGGACTGGTCACCCAGGAAGACACGGTCCAGCGCCTGTGACACCGCCGTGTTCACACGACCAGTGTTGGGTCCCCAGAAGGCCACGCGCGTATCGTCTAGCAAGCCGCCAGACGAGATCGCCATGTCGTTCGGGTCCTGCACCAGATCTGCCTGTTCAGGATGTGTGCTGTAAGCAAAGCCGGTCTCGACGATTTCGGCTTGATTCTCAGCGCTCGTCAGGTAAATGGCAAGGGCTGCCGCAGCGTTCGGGAATTCCGTCGCGGCGTTAACGCCGATGCCGTTGGTGAAGATCACATCCGCCCGCGTGACGGGTCCCTGCGGGATCTGGACAGCCTTCCATTCCACATCGGGATAGGTCTGTCTCATGAAGTTCACCATCCAGCCGCCTTCCGTGGTCATGCCGACCAACTGCAGGCCGATGGCTTCACCGCACCAGCCGGCACCAACATCTCCGGCGGTGACAAGGGTACCTTCCTGCTTCATCTCAGCGACGAAGTTCGCCATTTCCTTGACTTCAGGGGTATCGAGAGTCGCAGTTGTGAAATCATCGGAAGCAAACGACCCGCCGTTCGAGAACACAAACGGGGCAAAACGTGCCCAGTCTGCGCCCATGCAAAAGCCGCCATATTGTCCGGTATCGGCAATCGCTTGGGCGGCCGCACGCATGTCCTCCCAGGTCCAGTCCTCGGTCGGTTCCGGAATGCCTGCCGCTTCAAACGCTTCCGGCAGGTACACCAGGCCAAGTGTTCCCCAGTCCTTGGGGAGGGCATAGGTTTGACCCTCGTACGTAAAGATGGTCATGAGGGCGGGGATAAAGTCATCCCGTGAGACGCCAGCCTCTTCCATATACGGATCCAGGGCTAACAGCTGGCCGGAGGGTGCGAAAGCTGTCATCAGTATATCGTTGACATAGAACACATCCGGCGCCGTACCACCCGCCATCTGAGCTTTGAGCTTATCCTCGAATTCGGTCGGAATCGGCTGGTAGTCGACGGTCACACCCTCGCAAACGCTGTTGAAGCGCTCGATGGAGTCCCGGTACACTTGTTGTTCGGTCTCATCTCCCCAGCCGGAGAACACGATCGAAGCCCCTTCTTCAACAGGCAGGGGACAGGCCCCCGTTTCCCCACCGGTGGTGGGTGCTTCGGTCCCCTCTTCGGTTGGCGCCTCGGTCATAGCTTCGGTCGGTGCCTCGGTAGCCGGCTCATCCGTCGCCGGGATATCTGTCGCTGGCAGGTCTGTTGCCGGGGCTTCCGTTGCCCCGCCGCAGGCTGCCAGGAGCAATGCGGCGATAAATAGCAGCGATGCAAGTCTTAAGAGTGATTTCATTTCTTATCTCCTTGTACTAAATCTAATCTTCAAGATGCGAAACTCAGGTGAAAACGAAGATCACCTACACTGGGACAGGAACCACCTCCTTCGCGGATATATTTGCTATGGAATGTGCGTTGTACGGGCGAAAATTTGTACCCCCTTGGTCCAATGAGTTTAACGATCTTATGCGGAAGCGCGTACGATGAGCTCTGGCTTCAGTAGGACCTGGCGATCTCCCGGCTGCTCTCCACGCATCAGTGCCAGGAGAATCTCGACACATTTGCGTCCAGCCTCTTGAATGGGCTGCCGGATGGTGGTCATCGGGGGCAGAAGATACTGCGACATCGGGGAGTCGTCGAAGCCGATGATTGAAATATCCCTGCCAACCTCGAGCCCGTACTCGCGGGCTGCATGCAAAGCACCAATTGCCTGCGTATCGTTGAGCGCCAAAATGGCGGTGGGACGTTCCGAGGGCGCAAGGCTCATCAGTCGTGAGGCCGCCTGATAACCGAACTCATAAGTGCCTGCCCCGCGTTCCACCCATTCCGGGCAGATCTCCACGCCGTTTGCCCCCATTGTTTCGACGTACCCGCGCAGCCGCTCATTGCCGACCCGTGACTCTTCGGGCCAGGCGATCACGGCGATGCGATGATGCCCGACGGACAGCAGATACTGGACCGCCTGTGCCAATCCGGCTGCGCCGTCAACATCCACGTAGGGAAAATCGAGCTCAGGGTTGGAGCGACCGAAGGCGACAAAGGGAAACTTCCTTTCAAGCAGGAACGCAATCCGGGGATCATCGTAGTTGACGCTGGACAGGACAAAGCCATCCACCCGTCCGGTATGGATCAGCTCGCGGTAATCATCCACGTGGGCATCGCCTTCGCGAAAGGGAAAAGGCAGCAGGTGATAGCCGGCTGCCTCTGCTTCGAGCACCATGCTCGATAGGAATTGATCCAGGATATGATTTGCCTGATTGGGCGCAGTTGGGACCCAGGAATAACCGACCATATGGCTGCGCATGACCCGCATATTGCGCGCAATCTGGTTAGGGCGGTAACCAAGTTCGTGCACCGCATCCATGATGCGCTGCTCGGTTTCTTTAGAGACCTGCGCTTGCCGGTTGAGCACCTTGGAAACGGTCTGGTAGCTGACAGCGGCGCGCTCTGCAACTTCTTTGAGAGTGATCTTCCTCGTAGTCATGCAGTCCTCTCGTCTGAGTTCAGCGAACGTTCGCCCGAACGTTCGCTGAAATTGTACAATGTTCCATAACAAAAGTCAATTAGCAATCTTCAAATGGAATAGATTTTGCTTATCAAAATGACCCCCAGGGTCGCAGTTGATTTACGGGCAGGCATTCCCGGGATTGATAGATGGCTCTTGCCAGAACGCAAGCGACATTCTCAGTGCACAACTCGATGAGCGCGTCACCCAGTGCCCGTTGTCCCGAAACTCATAGTAGTAGCTGCGAACAAGATGTGTTGCCACCATCCTCCCCCATTCCGGGGGAGTGATCGGATCATGGTCGCCCGCCAGCACCAGGGCAGGGATATCGCTGGCGACCGGCGCATTTTCGCGGGCATCCGGCAACAGGCTGATCCACTCCCGGCAAGCCTCGAATAACGGCTGGACGCTGGCAGGGTAAAACGCCGCAATCTGTGGCTGAACGTTTTGGGCGGCTGTATATGCCTCCTCTGCCAGGTTGAACGGAAACTCCTCCGAGCATTGCACAGCCATCTGCATCCCAAGCGCGCCGGTGCCCGAATAATACAAGCTGAGGCGTTCCCGGAGGATGGTGTAATCGCCTGCCCGGATATCATAGATCATCTCGGGCATGGAGGCTGTAACTATCGGGTTGTACAGCCCGAGGAAAAGGACATCGATCAGCAGCCCGCCATCCAGACGTACAGTTCGTTCGGCACCAGACACAGGCATGGACACGGTAACAGGTGCGGCATTCAGCTGATCTACCAGCTGATAAAAAACTGCCCTCAAGTCGGGGTATCTGGCCTGGCAGCCGGGATCGGATGCGCAGCGGTCGAAGAACACGTTAAAGGCACGTTCGGCATTCGGCGCGAGGGCGGTATAGAGATTTACCTCCAGGGGATACGCCGAATCAAGCACCGCACTGCGCACAGCCTGCGGAAAATCTCTCATCAGGGTCAGCGCCAGGCGCGTTCCATAGGAGACAGCATACAGGTTCAGGCTCTCATATCCCAATGCCAGGCGCAGGTCATTGAGGTCGGCGGCGCTGGTCACGCTGTTGTAGGCTGAGAGGTCAGCCCCTTCTGCCAGTAAGCGCTCCCGGCAGCGGCGGAATGCATCGACCACCAGATCAGACGCTCCCGGGGAGGTCAGGCCCATCTCCAGTAGCGTCGAGGTGAGGGTGGTTCGCTCCGGACAGTCCAGGCGGGGCTCGGAATAGCCGGTACCGCGCTGGTCGAAGAGGATAAGATCACGTTGCTCCAGAACTGCGTCCAAACCCTGCCCGAACATGTAGCCAGCTACGTCGAGTGAGGAGGAGCCGGGCCCCCCGGCTAGATGAACCACCGGGTCCGCTACCGGAATGCCGCTCCGGCTGCGAAAGATCCCGACGTGCAGCCGGATGTACCGGCTGCCGGAATTCAAACGGTTTTCCGGCACAACCAGATAACCACATTCCGGGGTATATCCGGTTGGGACTGGAAATGCGCACGAGGCAGGCTCGAAAACGGGCTGGTAGGGGATGATTGCAGGGGGAGCAGGCTGCGATGCGATTGGGGAGAGTGTTTCTGGAACAGGCAACGGGGGAGAGGCAAACGGTGTCGCGGTTCCAACAGGTAAGTTACAGGCGAGCATGGCTGCAAGCAGCACTATGAACACCATCCAGTTTTTACGAAAAAGCATGTAGAGAGGACGAACCCCTGCGTGCAATTGTTCCTATCAGCGGTCACTGCCGGGACACCAGGAGGTTGTTCATGCTCTTTCTCCAAGAGAAATAAGAAACGGTACGGAGTGAAACCGCCTCCTGAACGGTTTAGTGCGGGTTCGGCCGGTTGGCGCTCCCGCATTCCTATCCGCGTGCTAGAGCGCTAACTGCACCCGGCGCGAGGCGGCCGGTATATCTGGAGTCGCTTTGCAGGCGCTCTTTCAGTTGAAGACGGGCCCGGGCAAGGCGGCTCTTCACAGTTCCCAGGGGAACATTCAGGATCCTCGCAGCTTCCGTGTAATCCAGTTCGTGAACGTCGATCAGGTTGATTACACTGCGATATACGTCTGGCAACTCGTCGATCAATTCATAAAGCCTTTTTGCTTCTTCTGTCTTCTCCACCGTGGTTTGCACGGCGGGCGAGGGATCGGCGAGCCAGGCAGGCGATTCGATCTCTTCACCTTCATCGTCTTCAGGGAAGAGCGGCTGGGTGGGGTGCCGCCGGGATCGGCGCAGCAGGTCGTAGGCAGAGTTGGTCACGATCTTCAGCAGCCAGGCACGGAACGAACCGCCACGATATCCGCCCATATTCTCGAATGCCTTAATGAAACCCTCCTGGGCGGCGTCCTCGCTGAGGGCGGGATCGCCCAGCAAGGCATAGGCGTGGTTATAAGCGAGAGTCTGGTACTTCAATACCAGCTCGTTGAAGGCATCTAGATCGCCGCGAGCGGCGCGCTCGGTGAGTGCGCGTTCGGCACCAGCATCGGATTGGGGTTTCGAGTAGGGCATCTCGACCTCCGTTGGGAAGAAACTGACAGACCGGGGATCACATTGTGCAAGCATGTCCATACTTTATTCTTTTTTCCGGTAAAGGGGTACAAATTACCCGCACAAAGCACTGGACAAAAAGTAGTACAATTGCGCAATCTCAATCGGAATTGCTCACACTTGGCTGTATCGACCGTGGATTATTCCTTCGGAACGTGGATCAAACGCCGCCGCAAGGCGCTCGATCTAACGCAGCAGCAGCTCGCTGAACGCGTTGGATGCTCTCTCTCCTTGATTTTCAAGATCGAATCGGACGAACGCCGGCCTTCGCGTCAGGTCGCCGAGTTGCTGGCGCGGCATCTGGAGATTTCGCCGGATCAGCGTGAGCTGTTCCTCAAAGTGGCGCGGCAGGAAAAAGCCGTCGATGTCCTGGATCCTGAGCAACCATCCCCCGACCTGACTGCCGATAGACCTCCGCCCGCAGTTTCGCGCCCCGCACTGCCGTTGCCTTTGACCTCGCTCGTCGGGCGTGAGTATGAGCTGCATGCCATCCTCCAGCAGATCGAGAACCCGGCTTGCCGCTTGTTGACCCTGACCGGTCCTGGCGGGGTGGGAAAGACGCGTCTGGCGCTGGAGGTGGCACACCGGCTGCATGATCGCTTCGACGATGGCGTCCGGTTCGTTCCGCTGGCAGGCACCAGTGTCTTTACCTTTGTCGTCCCGGCAATTGCAGATGCGCTTGGCTTTGCCTTTTCGGGCACAACCGAGCTAAGAGCACAACTATTCAATTACCTGAAAGATAGGAACATACTGCTTGTGCTCGATAACCTGGAGCATTTGCTGGATGGGATCGAGATGCTGGATGAGCTTCTCGAGCAGGCCCCGCAGGTCCGCTTGTTGACCACCTCTCGCGAGCGCCTGAACCTGCGAGCCGAATGGTCTTTCGAGGTCCAGGGGCTTCCGGTGCCGTCCGACATCGACCGTCTCGAAGCGAACAGCGCCGTGGAGTTGTTCGTCCAGCGCGCCAGGCAGGCAAATGTCAACCTGACGCTGGGGCCGCAAGATTTGCAGGCAATCACGCGCATTTGCCAGCTGGTGGAAGGCTCGCCGCTGGGGCTCGAGCTGGCAGCCTCCTGGGTGCGGATGATGTCGGTGGAGGAGATCGCGCAGGAGATGGATCGAAGCATCGACTTCCTCACTACTGCGGCGCGCGACATGCCGTCCCGCCATCGCTCGATGCGGGCGGTCTTCGATCACTCCTGGAATTTGCTCTCCGATACGGAACGACGTGTCATGATGAGGCTCTCGATGTTTCGGGGCGGATTCACACGGGAGGCTGCCGAACATGTTGCCCAGGCAACCCTCTTCGATCTTTCCGCACTCGTGCATAAATCCCTCTTGCGACATACCGAAGGACGTGTGGGACGGTATGATTTCCACGAGCTCATTCGCCAGTACGCAGTTGTTCGGCTGCAGGATCACTCTGACGAGCATATCCTCGCGCATGAGCGGCATGCGGACTTTTTCGCCGCCTGGCTCCGTCAGCGGGAGGACGAATTGCAGGGGTCCCAACTCCAGGATGCACTCCATCTGATCACTCTGGAGATCGACAACCTGCGTCTGGCATGGGACTGGATGGTCGCTCATCACCAGGCTACGAATTTGCGCCAATCCCTGGTAAGCCTGTTCGTGCTGCACGATATTCGGAACTGGATCCGCCAGGGCGCTGTGTTGTTTGATCAGGCGGTCGACGCTCTTCGCGATCATGAAAAGGATGAAGAGAGTGCGATTGCGCTGGGGGAATTGATGACTTGCCAGGGTCATATGGTCTGGCATCTCGGCGATCTGCAAACAGCCCGGGAGCTCTTCCAGAAGGGCCTCGAGCGGTTAGGGATGCATCGCGACTGTGCCATGCTGGCTGAATTGTTTTTATACTTCTCGATCCTGGAGCTTTCTCAGGGAAACTATCCGGATGCGCGCCGGCTTGCGGAGGAATGCCTCGCCTTGAACAGGGAGCAGCGTCGCTTCCCCGGCACAGGTTATGCGCTGAGCCAGGTTGGCATGGTCTGTCTGGCGCAGGGGGAGTATGAGACTGCCTATGCGTGTCTCAAAGAGAGTGTGGCGGTCATGCGGTCGATCGACCATGCACGCGGCCTGGCCGTCACCCTCAGTCGGCTTGGAGCTGTGGCTCTGCAAACCGCGCGGATGGACGAAGCCCGGAGAGTGCTGGAAGAAAGCCTCGAAATCACGCAGCAGTTCAACGATCGCTGGGGGATTGGTAACGTCCTGAACTATCAGGGATTGTTGGCGCTCGCGGGCGGAGATCTGGAGCGCGCCGAAGAGCTCATTCGCGAAAGCACTCACCTTTTTGAAGAGGATGGTGACCAGATTCTTCTCGCATCCACTCTCACCGACCTGGGCTGTGTCCTTAGCGAGCGAAATGCCGGCTCTGATGCCATTCAGGCATTTCAGCGCGCCCTGGAGATCGCCATGCGCATCCAGGCAGCGCCGGTAGCGCTGGCTGCGCTGGTTGGGATGGCCGGGCAATACGCGAAGGAGGGGCTAACCAGGCGAGCATATGAGCTGGCAACCTGGGTCCCGGTACACCCTTCCAGCCACCAGCGGACAAAGGATCGTGCTGAGAAACTTTGCCGTGAGCTGGAAGGACAGCTCACGCCCGGACAGGTGGAAGAGGCACACCGTCATGCAGCCTCATTCAAACTGCAAGACCTCACACAGGAGCTCATGCTGCATTCTGCTTGAGGGTCTCATTGCCTGTGAGATTTTTACCAGGGATAGTACAACCGTTCAACCATAGATAAAACTCCGTGGAGCGCCGATGTTTCAGGTGGCGCTCCACGGAGTTTCACTTTCTGATGCTGCATACTCTACTGCTTATAGGTTTGGTACAGCGGCAGGACGGGTGTAGGCCGGTCGGGCGAAGATCCAGCAGCTACCGGTCGAGTAAACGGGGCAAACAATCCGCCACCACTTGCCGTCCACACTGATTCCTGTAACCTGGACCATCTCTCCCTCGTCGAGCCAGCCTATGATCTCGTACTTCTTTGCCGGACCATCGTGGATCGAGACATCCTGACGGGCGATGACGTACGAGACGTCGGTGGGTAGGACATCGCCCGGAGCCATGGCGAAGCTGTCATTGTTGAACCAGTTGTAGCTGTAATAGCCATCCTGACTTTCCAGGCGAAGGGCGATTTGCTTTTCACCTTGCAGCCGGGAGGGAATCTCGAAGGTTGCCGTAAAGCTGCCGCCATTGTGCGAGTTGATCGTTTCTACCAGGATGCCGTCGACGCCCAGCGTACCGGCTTTCCCCATACGAACCTGGAACCTGGTCTCTGCCGGGAAGTTGAGGGTCTGGATCGTCACGGATTCATCTTCCTCAACGGCCAGGACCGTAAAGCTCGGGATTACTTCCGGATCATAGGGAGGCCGGCTGGTCTGCGGCGGTGTCGTCGGTTGAGTCAGAGCCGGATTGCCCGAGACCCAGCAGCTGCCAGAAGCGTTCTCCGGGCAGGTGATCCGCCACCAGTCGCCATAGATGCTCGTCCCGATAACCTTTGCGATCTGTCCGTTGTACACCTGCCCGATGACTGCGGCGTTGCTGCCGGGACCGTTGAAGATGGTCACATCCTGCAGCGCCATCACATACTGGACGCTGGTGGCGTAGGTGTCCGTGTCGATAGGATCGATCACGATCGGTCCCATCTGGGCAAAGCCTTCCCTGGCGAAGAGCAAACCGTACCAGTACAGGTCGCCGCTCGGATTCTTGGCAACGAACAGGATGACCTCATCCTTGCCCTCCGGTCCCCAACCGCTGGTGAAAAGAGGTCTGGCTTCGACAACGCCTGGCCCCACGATGGTGGCCGGGTCGGCGCCCAGCAGGGCAACCAGATCTTTGTCCGGGTCCGCGATGATCTGCGCAGAGCTATTCAGCAAATTCTGTTGCAACTGCTCGATGGCTTCGTCCGGTGTGTTGGATGTGCCCTCGGACTGCCAGTAGCCGATCATGAACGACTCGCCCATCAGGGACTTCAGAAGCTCATAATCCCGCGCGTTGAGCGCATCGACGAGCTGCTGCTGAAAGCTTGCAGCATCGCGGCCTGGCAATTCAAAGGACTGGACAATGCCATTGACGTTCACCGTGTACTGCCCGGCCGGCAAGTTGCTCACATCCAGTGGGACCACACGCTCGAACGGAGTGAGCGCCTGAGCGCAGAGTGCCAGCGGATCGGTGGTCGTCACCAGAGTGATCGCGATAGTGTTGCCCTCCCGGACCTGGTTCACCGAGGCAATTGTGGTGCAGCCCGCATCAGGTAACTGGCCGCGGATGATCGCGTTGACCTGCACCGGCATCGATTCCAGAATCTGGATTTCGACACTCTGCACAACTGCAACCCCGGTGACGGGAATCGCCGGTTCCTCGGTGAGGATCGGTGGAGGAGTCACAGCCACAGGCGCACAGGCTGCCAGAATTAAGATCATGATTGACATAACAGTAAAAATGGTTGACTTGGACATTGCAGTCTCCTTTCTCAAATGTTGAACCGGGGCATGGACGCAGAAACGGAGCGAAAGGTTCCCGGGTTCCTGTGAAATGCTCCTAAAAAGAAAATAAAAACCGCTGCAGCGGTTTTTTGCAGCGGTTGTCTTAATGAATTTGCTTGACGGCTAAGTCATCTGAGATGCAGTACGAGAATAGACCACCTCTCCCTTGATCATGGTCTCGTGAACAGTATAGGCTTCGTCCAGCAGGACGAGATCCGCATCCTTGCCGACCTCCAGGCTTCCCTTGTGAGCAGAAATCCCGATCGCACGTGCTGCATTCAGACTGGACATCCTCCAGGTCTCCGTCAGCGGGCGGCCCGTCGCCAGGGTGGCATTCATGAGGGCACGTTCCATGGTCAGCACAGAGCCCGCCAGAGTTCCATCCGATAGGCGCACGGCGCCCTCCCGAACCTGGATGGACCGGTTATCCAGCATGTACTCGCCCTCGGGCAGCCCCGCCCCGCGCACGGCATCCGTCACCAGGATCACACCCGCTGTGCCTTTCACATCCACCAGGATCTTCTGGGCACCCGGATGGACGTGGATGTTATCCGCGATCAGCTCGCAGTGGATCTGCGGCAGGGTCAGCGCGGCTCCGATGGTGCCGAGCTCGCGATGCCCCAGAGGCTGCATCGCATTGTAGGAGTGCGTCAACTGGGTGATTCCATGAGCAGCCGCTCTTTGCATTTGCTCATAAGTAGCCGTCGTGTGCGCGGCCGAGACAGTGATCCCGCGCCGCACACATTCATCGATCAGCCACAGGTTTTCGTCGTATTCCGGCGCGAGCGCCAGCAGGCGAATAACCCCGGCGTCGAGGAGCTCCAGCGCCTCCTCGCGCTCGGCGCGGCGGATAAAGGTTGCATCCTGCGCGCCACAACGTGCCGGGTTTAGATAAGGCCCTTCAAGATGGACTCCCAGCAGGGTTGCGCCGTCGTGCATGCGACCCTGTAGTTCACGAACCAGATCCAGTGCCTTCACCAGTGCTTCACGACCTGCGGTCCAGGTGGTCCCCAGGAACGACGTGACGCCATGCGCGGCATAAAAGCGGGCCATCTCCGCCAGACCTGCAGGCGAGGCATCCATCACTTCCTGTCCCATCGCGCCGTGGACGTGGATATCGATGAAACCTGGCAGCAGGTTCTTGCCCTGTGCGTCCAGGGTCTGGAGGGCAAGCTCGGCTGGAAACTCCGGCGTGTGCCCAAACCCGATCGCATGAATCAGCCCATTTTCTGCGAGAAGCCAGCCCGTCAGCCCTGGACGGTCTGGCGTGAACAGGCATGCATTGTGTATGAGCAACTTCGGGGGAGATTGGGTCATGCTCGCCTGACCTCGACCGTTTGTCCGGTCCGGTCAGATTCGTAGGCGGCCAGAGTTGCCTCCAGGGCGCGGAGACCGTCTGTGCCGGTCACGCGCGGGGGCCGGCCGTCGCGGATCGCGGCGGTGAAGTCGTTCAACATGGCATGGTTCATGTCCGAGCCCCAGTATGCCCAGTTGGCGCGCTGCCATTCCTGGCGATAAACGGTTAAGTTTTGACGGAAGGCGTCGACCATCACCGCGCCACGCTGGGTAACCAGCTCAAACGTTAAGCCTCCCCATGTGGGCCAATACGGCGGGCGCGACCAGCTGGCGTCGATGGTGGCAAATACGCCGTTTTCAAAGGTCAGCATCTCCAGCGCGCCCGTTTCCACCTCGACCTGATCAGCGTGGAAGATCCGGTTGCTGCGGGCGTACATCGTCGCCACTTCAGAGCCAGTGAACCAGCGCATAATATCTACCAGATGAACCGTGTGGTCCATGATTGCGCCGCCGCCTGCCAGCTCGGGATCTACAAACCAGGACCGGTGTTTCGTGGGCAATTCACCCTGGTTGGTGGCGTTGAAGCAATAAACATCGCCAAAGTCTCCGCCGTCGAGCCGGGCTTTGATCTCGAGCAGCGGCGCGCTGAAGCGCATGGGAAAAGCAGTCATGAGCAGTACGCCCGCGCGGTCGCATGCCTCCACAATGGCGCGTGCATCTTCGAGATTGGTTGCAATTGGCTTTTCACACAGCACGTGGACGCCGCGCGCAGCAGCCATCTCCACGAGAGGGCGATGGCGATTGTTCTCGGTGCAGATGATGACACCATCAGGTTTTGCTTCGAGCAACGCCTCAGACGAGGGATAATATCGCGCTTCGTTTTGATGCGCGATCTGCTGCCCGCGCTGTGTATCGTCATCCGCAACACCCAGCAGCTCTACATCGTCCATCCGGCGCAGGTTTAAGATGTACGCCTCGCCGTGGTGGTGAGCAAAGGAGAGGATTCCGATCTTGATCACATTGCCTCCGCCAGTGTCCCTATCTTCACGGGCTGGCCCGTGTGCGCCGATTGGATTGCTGCCTCTGCAATCTGTACAGCCGCCAGCCCATCGCTCGCATCAACACGCGTGGGTTCACCGTCGGCGAGGGCGCGGTAAAACTCTTTGATCTGTGTTGTGTACGGGCTTTCGCTCACCGGGCTGGAAGGCAAACCGACATCGGGCGACTCGCTCCCACCGGTTTTAAGGATCAGGTTTTGAATCGGCGCGCTGCCGTCCGAGTCAAACTCGATCAAGCCGCGGTCGCCGGCGATCTCAAGGCGCGTGCGGAACGTCGGCGGGGGATATGCCCAGGCGCCCGCGATGTGTGAGAGGGTGCCGGAACGATGCGCGAGGATCACCAGTCCGTAATCCACGGGCGCCTCGGGATAGTGCTCGGTGACGCGACGGGCGGACACCGTATCGACGTCTCCTGCTACCCAGCGGGCATAATCGTAATCGTGGATCATCAAGTCCATGAGGATGCCGCCCGATTTGGCTTCGTCCAGGAACCAGTTCCCGGCTGGCTTCTTCGGACGGTAGCTGCCGCGGTGCAAGCGGAGCACTCCAGGCTTGCCTATCTGTCCTTCGGCGACGGCGGCGTGCGCGAGCGCGTACTCGGGAAAGAACCGGACGACATGGGCGACCAGAAGCTGCACCCCCGTTTTGCGACAGGCGCGCATCATTTCCTGGGCCTGCTCCGTTGTGCGGGCGAGCGGTTTCTCACAGATAATATGTTTTCCCGCCGCAGCGGCTTTTAGCGCCATCTCATGGTGCAGATGAGTGGGAGAGCAGATATCGACAACATCCACGTCTGGGAGCATCGCATCCAGAGAAGGATAGACCTTTGTCCCATAGCGCTCTGCCAGCGCGCCCGCTTCTTGCTGGGTTTCCGAGGTAAAACCGGTAATTCTCGCAGGCGTATCCGCCCAGCCCGCCGCGTGCGTGGTGCCCATGAAGCCCACGCCGACAATGCCGACCTTCATCGAGGCCTCCTTATTTGATGGCTCCTGCGGTAATGGAGCGGATCATCTGTTTCGAAAAGAAGATGTATAGGATGAGGATGGGTACCATAGCTAACGTGAGGGAGGAGAGAACAGCATTCCAGTCTGAGACCCACTGGCCCAGGAACTGCTGGACGCCCAGTGTAACAGTGGCGGTCCGGTTCGAGGGAGCAATAATCAGGGGGAACCACAAATCGTTCCAGATCGGGATCATCGTAAAGATCCCGATCGCGCCGAGCGCCGGGCGGATCAGCGGCAGAACCATGCCAAAAATACGATACTCGCTCGCTCCATCGATCCGCGCCGCATCCTTTAAGTCCTTTGGCACCTGACGCATGAATTGCGACAGGATAAAGATCGTCAGGGGCAGCGACTGCGCCACATAGATCAGAATCAAGCCGGTCAATGTGTTCACCAGTTTCAGGTCGACCATCAACCGCAGAATGCCCACCGTGCCGAGGCGAATAGGGATCATGATGCCGATGGAAAGATAAAGCGCCATAAGGGCATTTCCCGGAAAGTCATATTCCGCCAGGGCAAAGGCAGCCATAGCGCCGATGAATAGAGTCAAAATCAGGGCGACGAAGGTAACGATCGCGCTGTTCAGAAAATATAAGTGAAAGGTGGACCGTTCTGTGACTGTTTCATACCCGATTAAGCTAAACGTCTCTGCAGTCGGGAATTCAAACGGGGCTCCGAAAATGGCTCTTCGCTCCTTGAATGAATTCATCAGGATCATCACGATCGGGAACAGCGCAATGATCGCGTAGAGCGTCAAAATCAGGAGCGGCAAAGCGTCGGAAAAAAGTTGACGGAGGCGGGAGAAAAAGTGGCTGTTCATCGTTGCCTTCCCGGCTCAGAGATCATAGGTTTGAACCCGTCGCGCCCACAGGTACATGTACAGTAAAACGCCTGTAAGAATGATCAAGAACATCATGGCAGCCACAGTCGCGCCCATGGTCGGGTTGCCGAGCTGAAGCTGCTGCCCGAAAAACGTGCGATAGAAAAATGTCCCCATGATGTCGGTGGAAAATTCCGGGCCGGCGTTGGCGCCCTTCATTGTGTAGATCAGGTCGAAGGCGTTGAAGTTCCCTACAAACGTAAGGATACCGACAATACCGACCGTTGGCAGGATGAGCGGGAATTTCACCCTCCAGAATGCCTGCCAGGCCGTTGCGCCATCGACGCGCGCCGCTTCCGTGAGCTCATCCGGGATCCCGATCAGGGCTGCGTAAAACAGGATCATCGGAATGCCTACGAACTGCCAGACGGAGATCAGGGCCACCGTAACAAGCGCGGTCTGGGGTTGCCCCAGCCAGGGGCCAAACAACTCGCCCAGTCCTACCGCTTCCAGCATGCTTTCTGCGACACCCCACAGCGGGTTCAGGATCAACTGCCAGATGAAGCCAATGATAACGACCGATAACACCGTCGGCATGAAAATGACGGTTCGAAAGAAGCTGCGCAGGCGTCCTCCCTCGGCAAGCAGAGCAGCAAGAAGCAATCCGATCGGATTCTGGACGAGCATATGCACGGCGAAGAACACGAAGTTGTTACGCAAAGCGCGCCAGAAAAATGGGGCGAAATTCGAGTCGGAGAATAACTTAACGTAATTCTGCCATCCCACAAAGTTCTGCTGGTTCTGAGGTCCCAGTTCGAAGAAGCTCAGGCGCAGCGAGTTGATGAGTGGGAACACCATGAATATTGTATACAACAAGACTGCCGGCGCCAGAAAGACCAGGATGTAAGTGGGAAATACAAATCGTCGCTTGGTTGTCTGCATGCATTGCTCCTATTGATAAGCTTCCGGCAGACCCTCACAGGATGCCTCATCCCGGCAGCTTACAGGCCGCCGGGATGAGGCTTAAGCAGAAACTAGTTTACGGCGTGTACCATTGTTCGAGGCCGGATTGGACTTCCTCGCCAGCCTGTTCGGGTGTGATCGAGCCATTCATCACCCCGGCACTTACGCGCCAGAGCTCGTTCTCGAGGTTCGGCTCCCCGCGCGACAGGATCTGGTACGAATTACGGATGGTGGATTCACACTGCTGCCGCCAGCTGAGAAACTCGTTGGCAAGCGGATTTTCCAGTGTAACTTCTGCGTTGCTGAGCGGGAAGAACCCGGGCAGCGCATTGGCGTACAGCGTCGCAAATTCCTCGGAGGCGACCCAGTTCAGGAACGTGCGGGCTTCCTCGGGATGCGCGGTGGCAGCGTTCATGCCGATGGCGATGTCGGTGTGGTCGCTGATGTAGCAGGTGTCGCCTTCATTCTCGACGTAGGGCGGGAAGATGCCCATTTCGAAATCAGCCTGCTCTTCGAAGAGACCGATTTCCCATGAGCCGGTCGGGTAGATGACTCCCTGACCCAGCGTGAACAGGCTTTGTGCGTCGGGGTACTTCACCGCTTCGTAGCCCTCCGGAAGATAAGGCGCCCAGTCTACCAGATCCTGCCAGGTCTGGATGTAGGCTTCGTCGGTGAACTTCTGCTCGCCTTCGATCAGAGCCAGGCGGCCTTCTTCACCCTGCCAGTAATTGGGACCGATATTCTGGAAGCCCATGGTTGCGGCTTCCCACTGGTCGGAGGTGCCCATGACAAGCGGCGTCTCTCCATTTTCCTGGAGGGTCTCCAGCACCTGGAAGAATTCCTCGCGCGTGGTGGGCTCTTCGAGACCGTACTCGTCAAACTTGTCCTTATTGTAGAAGAAGCCATGGATGACGGAGGCCATTGGCACACAGAAGACATCGCTGCCATCATCGGTGATCCAGGCGCTCTTGGCAACATCGCTAAAGTTTGCCATGCCTGGCAGGTCGTTCAGGGAAGCCAAATGACCCTGCTGGAAGAGCTCAAGCGAGGCATCAAAGGGACGACAGGTGATCAGGTCGCCGGCGGTACCGCCCTGCAGCTTGGTGTTGAGCACGCCGTTATATTCGGCGGGCGCAGTAGGCATGAATTCGACATTGATGTTGGGATACTGGGCTTCGAAGGCCGGGATGATCGTATCCTGCCAGATGGACAGGTCGTCATTCCGCCAGCTCTCGATAGTCAAGGTGACCTGCTCGCCCGCCGCCGGTTCGGTGGCAGCCGGGGTGGCTGCAGCGCCGCCACATGCAGTTAGCATCAGCGTCAGCGCGACGAACAGACTGAGCATCGTAAATAATTTACGCATTTTCTTCTCCTTTCAAATGGGTGGTACATGTACTTCATGATCGAAATGGACAGCACTCGCATGGTTGCGGGACATCACCTCCTTTGCTTCTCCATAGATTTACTAGGTCTTGTGCTTCAACATCTTGCCGGAAAGCCCATACCAGACCAGACAGGCAGACCCCACGGCAGGCGATTCCACTCGAGACGGGACAATGTCCATGGCGCCGCGGTGATTGGGCAGGGTCCGCCGCATCAGCTCCTCACGCGCCGATGGCAGAAAGTAATCAAACCCGGCCAGACCGAGACCGCCCCCAATGACGAACCGCCTCGGATTCAAGATTACCGTGCAAGCCGACATGACAATTCCCAGGACGCGTCCTACTTCCCGAAAGGCTTTGAGTGCAACGGCGTCCTCCTGTTCGGCAGCCTGTAGCACATCGGCCGCTGTCAGGGCCGGGATTTCTGCAAGGATGCTCTTTAGCGACTCCCCGGCGATCATTTGCCGGGCCACGCGCACCAGCCCCGGCCCCGAAGCCACCAGCTCGGCGCAGCCGCGGCCTCCACACACACAGTCAGCCCCATCGGGGTCAAGCGATAGATGCCCGACATCGGCGGCATACCAGCCGGCTCCGGTGATGAGCTGACCGTTGCTCAGGATGCCTGCTCCGAGGCCGGACCCCACCCCCAGGTAGACAAAGTCCTCGTAGCCCTGGCCGGCTCCATAATAGTACTCTCCCAGAGCGTTCAGGTTGGCGTCCTTCTGGACCCAGAGGGGAAGATGATTCCCTATTCGCGCCGAAATTGCTTCCACCAGAGGAGCCTCTTTCCAGCCGAGGTTGACAGCATCGTAGACAATGCCACAGTCCGAGTCCACCTTTCCCGGTGAGCCAATCCCGACGCCCGCAACCGGCCCCGGGCTTTGCCTCAACAGGTCGATGATCTGTCTGGCTACCCGATCCAGGACGGCCTCCATGCCTTTGTCTGCGAGTGTAAGGACCTGCGAAGACGTGACCAGCTCGCCCTGTTCCGACAGGATCACGGAGGCGATCTTGGTCGCGCCGATGTCGACGCCGATGGCAAAACGTTCAGCAGGAAGAGTCATACGTCTCTATAAATGGATATTACGCGGGCGCCAGTGGGTGAGCAATGTCTGGTTATGTTGCGCCGCGCCCTCACTGTTCAGGCTGCGGAAGATAGGAGGCGTCTGTCCAGAGTCCCATAACAATCGCGCAGACTCGGCAACGAGACCGTTCCAGATTAAAGCAGCCATGATCGTAGACGAGGGTGCAACCCGCCATGAGAGCCCGGGAAGCTCGAGCAGCGCGTCGCCCGGGATTCCGCCGTTGTCCAGCGCCCAATCGGACGCCTGGTCGAGTCGCACGCCGAGGTCTGAAAGTGGCGCCTGGCGTGCGTAGGCAAACGAGGAGACGCTCACCACGCGCAATTCTCGGGCGCGCCCTCGTTGTGCCATCTCCACCGGCAGGCGGTTGACGCCGCTGTTTGAGAAAAT
>DAIQBG010000001.1:198562-287892 GCA_036781265.1 Anaerolineales bacterium
TGTGTCTCGATCACACGGACCTGAAGCTCCTGGATGGCGTGCAGATATTGATCAAAGGCAGTGCCGGATTGTGTCATTTGTTGGCTGTCACCTGTGCAGCTCAAAGTCTGAGAAGGAACTAGGACGGAATCACCATAACGACAGCCTGAGGCTGCGCTGACTATGCAGTCTGATTTGCACGTCACGGGGGAGAGGCTGCTTGATGCAGGGCATCATAAGGGTATTCATTTTAGGATGGAGGCGGGAATGCTGAATTGATTGTACAAAAGAAAGATGTAAAAATCAATGGGGAGTTCAGGCGGCGAACCCGGGCGGCTGCGCATATTTTATAATATCTTCCATGCCATCTCTCAAAGAATATTTTCAGCTCGATCCCGACATTCACTTTCTCAACCATGGTTCCTATGGCGCGACGCCAAAGCCGGTCTTCGAAGCCTACCAGCGCTGGCAGCTGCGCCTGGAGCGGCAGCCTGTTCTATTTCTCGGGCGCGAGTTCTATTCGCTGATCCGGGAAGCGCGCCAGGCTCTCGGCGAATATCTCAACGCCGATGCAGATGACCTCGTTTTCATTCCCAATGCAACCCACGGCGTGAACATTGTTGCCCGCTCCCTGGAGCTGGGACACGGGGATGAAGTCCTGACCAGCGATCACGAGTACGGCGCCTGCGACTACACCTGGGAGTTTCTCTGTCAAAAGATAGGGGCGGAGTACATCCATCAGCCGATTCCGCTGCCGGTGACGAGCGAAGCAGAAATTGTGGAACAGTTCTGGCGCGGCGTGACCGGGCGCACGAAGGTCATTTACTTGAGTCATATCACCTCGTCCACTGCCTTGCGCCTGCCGGTCGAGGAGATTTGCCGGCGCGGCCGCCAGGCAGGCATTCTGACAATTGTCGACGCGGCCCACGCGCCTGGACAGATTCCCGTTGATCTGCAGCAGTTGGGGGCGGATATCGTCTTTGGAAATTGCCACAAGTGGATGTTATCTCCAAAGGGCTCGGCATTCCTGTATGTGCGCCGCGAAGTACAAGAACTGATCCAGCCTTTTGTCGTTAGCTGGGGTTACCATGCAACGCCCGAGATCGCGAGCGGCTCGCGCTTCGTGGACATTCTGCAATGGAGTGGGACCCGCGATCCATCTGCAGCGCTGGCGGTCCCGGATGCCATCCGATTCATGGAAGTACACAACTGGGCTGAGGTCCGCCAGGGATCTCACCGGCTGTTGCGTCAGGCTCTCGAGCGCGTTTGCGAGCTGACCGGAATGCCGCCACTCTACCCGCTAGACTCCGACCTGTACAGTCAGATGGGCATCGCTCCACTCCCCCCGTCTGATCTGGCGGCGCTGAAGGGGCGTCTGTATGATGAATTCCGCGTCGAAGTGCCGATCATACAGTGGGGGGAACGGCAATTTGTGCGAATCTCGGTGCAGGGCTATAACACGCATAAGAATATAGACGCCCTGGTCGGGGCGTTGAGGATGCTGCTGCCCCAAGTCTCACTGGATGGAAAGATAACGAGTAGCGTGTAGCCAATCAGTCGCTTTGGCCGGTTGGGAACAAACAGGCTACAACCGACGTTCTAATAGCGAGCGGTGTGTTCCGAGGTTTCCTGTCTGCCTGTCTGGAGTCGTTCGCATGAAACGAATCTTCCCTCTATTTTTCTCATTAATCCTGATCCTGGCCGCCTGTGCTCCGCAAGCCCCTGCGGCCGAGGCGGGGACCGGGGCTCCACCAGCAGGACCTACTCAGGTAACCCTGGAAGAAGCGACCGAGACTGCAACCGAAACTACCCCCACAGAATCAGCGGAAGCGACCATAACGCCGGCGAATACGACCACGTCTTCGCCCGTCGCAGTTGGTCAGGATCAACAGGGCTCTTACCCGTTGGGCACACGGACGGACATCCCGGAGCTCGATGCGATCCTCACAGCGGTCGCCAGCGGAGATACGGATGAACTGCGACCCCTGATCGAATTCTCCAGTCTGGAGTGCACACGGCAGGACGGGCTGGGCGGACCACCCAAATGTAAGGAAGGGGAGCCCGCGGGCACTCCGGTCGAGGCTCTTCCTTTCCTGGGCTCCGAAGGGAGTTTCCTGCGCCGCGATGAGTTTGAGAGCTGGCTTGGCATCGACCCTTCAGGTCTGTACGCCATTTACCAGAATTCACCGAACGTCTACGAAGATGAGTTTTATCCGGCCGGGGAACAGACCATACTCCTGGCCGGCAGCCGGGCCCAGGAGGCCATCGCGCTGCGCCTACGAGGCGGCCGCATCGTTCGGATCGACTCTCTCTTCAGTTTTGGCATGGAGTCCGTTGATGTCATTTTGGAAAGGGAAGCCGCGCAGATGATCCTGGCTCCCGCCAGCCGTTGATCGGCGATATTGCCTAGATTAGAAAATGTACAGAAACCGCTGGTCGGCTGATTTCTTGACTATAATCCTGCCCAGGGATTACGGAAATCGTCTCGGTATCGCCCGCACCGTTTTCGTCTCGATCTAACTCTCATATGAGGTGAATAATGCTCTTTGCTCGACAATCGCTCCTTCCATTGCTACTTATTGCCATGCTGTTGACCGCCTGCGGCGCACAGCCGGCTGCCACTCAGCCCGCCGTCGATATCGATGCGACGATCGCGGCCGGGGCGGAGACACTCGCGGCTGCCCTCTTCCAGACGCAGACCGCCATGGCCCCCACGATCACGAATACGGCCCCGCCCACGGTGACTTCGCTGCCCACAAATACAGCGCTGGCTCTACCTTCAGCGGTCATTCCTGTCGCTACATCCACACCGGGATTTGTCTTCGTTGCCTCCCCGACTCCCACCGGCACGTTTTATACATCTACACCGCTGGCCAGCTCTCTGGCGGTCGGATGTAATAACATGGCATTGATCCGTGATGTGACCATCCCAGCCGGAACGGTCATGTCCCCAGGTGAGTCATTTACCAAAACGTGGCAGATCGCAAACACAGGTACTTGTAACTGGCTTTTTAGTTACACCCTCGCCCCTGCAGGCGGAAACAGGCTTGGCGGTGAAGGTTTTCGACTGAGCTCGCAGATCAATATGCCGGTACCGCCCGGAGAGTGGAGACAAATTTCGATTAATTTGGTCGCACCGAATCAACCTGGCAATTATTCTAGTACCTGGCGCATCGCGAATGGTGAAGGCCAAGCCTTTGGTGCAAGCTTAGGCGCCTCAATTGTGGTCAGAAGGCCAGATCCAACCAATACACCGCCGTCGCCTGTTGCCGCGACTGCATCTCCAACTGCTACAGCAACGCCGTCTGAAACACCTACAATAACCCCGACAACCCCCGCACCCTGAGCAATGAGGATGGCATCCCAGTCGATGAGCTCGGCTTGCGGCCCGCGTGGTACGCCTTTGTCGAATATGCCCTTGAGATAAGACTCCCCGCCGATCGGACGATGCAGACTGATGAACATTACTCGCTCAACTCCATGAGCGAGTAATGTTTTTACTGACCTGGTCGCGGAGCAGCCCGGATATCGAGGTAACGGTCAGTAGAGTGCCAATGCGATACACAAAGGGTAGCAATTCGTTAAATTGAGTAGAGATATCGCTCGCGCAAGAAGATTTGCCCAACAGGCTCCTTTTCAGGAGGTCGATGTAAGAATGACGGTTAGAGGATGTCATAGTAGATGGACGCGGCGCTTGTCGTTGCGCTCGGATTGCGGTCTACACAGGTTTAAGGAAACAATCTCTCAATCACTGGAAGGAGAGTATTTGAGAATAGCATGACGGAGGTCGTATAAGAATTATGGATATTACATTAGCACTCGGCGGGGGCGGCTCGAAGGGCAACTCTCACATCGGCGTGATTCGCCGGCTCGAGCAGGAGGGGTTTTCCATTCGCGGGGTTGCCGGGACGAGTTTTGGCGGGTTGATCGCGGTGCTTTATGCCATGGGAAATTCGCCGGATCAGATCGAAGAGATTTTTGCCTCGGTTGACCAGACTCAGTTCTACGGGCATGCACCGAACGATGGCCCTTCTCTGATGGGCCTGGCGGGTGTCACCCGCCTGCTGGAAGAAGCCATCGGGGATGCCACGTTCGATGACCTCAAGCTGCCCTGCCTGGTCACAGCCGTGGACTTGAAGAGCGGCAATGAAGTTCTATTACGCAAGGGCCGGCTGGTGGATGCCATGCTGGCAACGATCGCGATGCCCGGCGTCTTCCCGGTGCGCTACATCGACGGACTGGAGCTGGTAGATGGCGGCACGATCGATCCGGTCCCTGTCGCGCCGGCACGGACGTTAGCTCCCCGACTGCCGGTGGTTGCGGTAGTCCTGACGACTCCGATGGGTGTCCCCGCGCAGTCCTGGCGGATCCCCTTCGAGCGTTCCTGGCTTGGACGGTTGGTCAGTCCTCTGATCAGCCGGATGCGCTATGACTCCGTCTGGGATATCTTCTCGCGTTCCCTTGACATTACATCTCGCGCGGTAACACAGTATCGCCTTGAAGTGGACCGGCCCGAGATCATCATCCGTCCGCAGGTCGCGGATATTGATACACTCGATGTCGTGGATGTGCATGAGGTTGCCAGGCGAGGCGAGGCTGCCGTAGAAGCGGCACTGCCCCAGTTGCGAGGCCTCTTCACCTTTCGCAACCGTATGCGCCGGAGCATTGGGGCTTATCATCAAAGGAGCCTCTAGATGCGAGACCTGCGTGATTACGCGAGACAGACCAACGTCCGCCTTGCGCTGGGTGCGTTTATCCTGGTATTCATCATCGGCGTAGGACTCATATGGTTGATTTACGGGGGAAATGCCGCGGGGATGGCATTTACCTGTCTCCTGGCTGCGCTGGCGCCGATCGTCCTGATTTTCTTGATTTTCCTTGCTATCGAATGGATCCTGAAACGTGCCCGACCCCAATAACACTTCCCTCATTACCTTCAACGATTGGACATTGCGCGTTCGCGAATCTTCGGAACCTTCGCCACGTCTGCTGCTCTTGATTCACGGATTGACCGGTGATGAGAACTCGATGTGGGTCTTTGCGCGTGACCTGCCGTCCCGCTACTGGCTTGTGGCTCCGCGCGCCCCTCACCCAAGCCAGATGGAACAGGGAGGCTATTCCTGGCTGGCATCGCGTTCCGAAGCGGAAGAGCTGTCCACCCTGGATCAGCTCCGCCCGGCAAGCGGAGCAGTGATGCAGCTGGTGGATGAATATTCGAGATCGGTCCACCTGGACGCGAGCACGTTTGACGTGCTGGGATTCAGTCAGGGCGCGGCGATGGCCAGTTTGCTCGCCTTCTTACATCCGGAGCGGATTGGAAAGGTGGGCATTCTGGCGGGCTTTGTCCCGGATGGAATGGATGCGCACGTCGCCTCCCTTCCCCTGGCAGACAAGCCGTTTTTCGTGGCGCACGGGACGAGGGACTCACGCGTACCTGTCGAGCGCGCCCGGGCATCGATCGAGGTCCTCGAAGAAGCGGGGGCAAGCGTTACCTACTGTGAAGATGACGTCGGCCATAAAGTAAGCCTGAACTGCTTGCGGGCACTTAATAAATTCTTCACAGATTAATCCCCTCTCACTGGAACGTTGACTCGCCATTTGTTTGCAGGTATCCTTAGATCGATACCGCAGTAACGGCTTCAGCCGTTTATAATGCATCGTCGTGGTGTACGCATGAATCGAAACCTCTCTCGTCGTGACTTTATCAAACTCGCAGGTGTTGGCTTGGGGGCATTGGCGTTTAATCCGACCAGGATCCGTTATCTTGATACTCTTTCCAGCCCCAAGCGGCTGCCGGATTTCCCGAAGAGCGAGATCATTGGGCGTGTCCTCGAACATGGCGTCGACCTGCGCAGCAGTCCGGTCTTCGACGTCAGTCTCAACAACACGATCTCAGAGCTGAGTGCGGATACCCTGGTGGAGTGGAACCGCCAGGTAGTCGGGCGGGTCACCGGCGGCCTGGTCAACCAGCGCTATGTGGAGACCCCCCAGGGCTATCTTTATTCCTCGGTGGTGCAGCCGACACGCAATCTGCCCAATACGCCGATCACCGAGGTGCCGCCCGGGCAGCCCGGTTTCTGGGCGGAGGTCACCGTGCCCTACGTCGAGCTGGCGCATGAGGGCGCTATGCAGTCCCCCTGGCTGCGAGATCACATTGAATTCAACTTCCCGCCCCGCCTGTACTACGGGCAGGTCGTCTGGATGGACCAGGTCCGCATGACCAACGGTTTCCCGGAATACCGCTGGAACGAGGACGTCAACGGGCACGGCTACGGGTATGGAGCCTATGGTGAGTTCTACTGGGCAGATGGCGCCGCCTTCAAGGTGCTGACGGAGGAGGATGCTGCTCCCATCAGTCCCGATGTCGACCCGAATGAGAAAAAGATCGCCGTAAGCCTGGATTATCAAACGTTGTCCTGTCTGGAAGGCAGCACCGAAGTTTATTTCTGCCGCATTTCGAGTGGTCTTTCCAATGTCGTGGACCCGACTACGGGGCAGGTCAATGATAAGCTTTCCACACCGGCAGGTAACCTGCTCACCCACTGGAAGATCGTCTCGCTGAATATGACGGCCGGCACGTTTCAGTCGGGTTATTCCACGCCCGCGGTTCCCTGGACGACGATGATTAGCGGCGATGGCATTGCCATCCACGGCGCGTTCTGGCATAACGCCTTCGGCGAGAAGCGCTCACATGGCTGTATTAATGTGACGCCCGAAGATGCCAAGTGGATCTTCCGCTGGACGACGCCGTACGTGTCTCTCGCCCAGAGCGAGATGCGTGTTTCTCTCCCGGATCACGGAACGATCGTCCTCAGCACGGAGACGAAGTTCTAGGTTTTGCGTTTTGATCAGGCCGTCCGGGTCTGTTTGCTACAAGGAGTTTCATGGATATTGCTCAGGTCACCCTCGGGCTCGCATTTCTGGCTGGTCTGGCCTCTTTTCTTTCACCCTGTGTCTTTACGTTGATCCCTGCCTATATCGGTTATCTCGGAGGTCGAGCTGTCGGAGGGGAGGCGACGGACCGCAATCGCTTGATCACCTTTACGCACGGGCTGGCATTTGTGCTCGGTTTTAGTCTCGTCTTTATCACACTGGGCGTTGCTACCTCCGCCTTCGGCAGGCTGCTTTTTGACCTACGCTTTTTCCTGGCGAAGGTGGGCGGGATCGTCGTGATCATCTTCGGCCTGCACATGATTGGCGTCTTCCGGATTCCTTTCCTGGAGTACGATACCCGTGTCCAGACCATGCCTGACCGCAGGTGGGGCTACCTCTCTTCGGCGCTGATGGGAGTCTTCTTTTCTGCCGGCTGGGCACCGTGTGTAGGACCAGTTCTCGGAGCCATCCTGACCCTGGCGTTGAACGGCGGCTCGGTCTCGACCGGTGTGTCTCTGCTCTCTGCTTATTCGGCAGGCCTCGCTATCCCGTTTTTGCTGGCAGCCCTGGGGGTCGGCTGGGTGTCGCTCACATTGCGGCGCTATGGCAAGGTCATGCACTACATTGAGATCGGGATGGGTGTTGTGCTGGTGATCGTTGGCATCTTACTTTTTGCCGGCATTTTCGAACGCATCGCTCTTGCGGGCCAATTCTTCTGGATCGACTTTGGCCTGTAAGCCGGGGCTGATCATTTCCTCATGCTGACCGTTACCCTCTACACGCGCAGGGATTGCCAGCCATGCCAGCAGGCAAGAGATGATTTAGCGTCGCTGCAGTCGAAGTACCCACATCGGCTCGTTGAGATCGACATCGATCACGATCCGGCCCTCCTGAAGAAATATCTCGCGGAAATCCCGGTTGTGGAAGTGGGACCGTATGCCCTCAAAGCTCCGTTGGACAAACAAAAATTGATGATGACGCTGGGTGCAGCCGGGGACCGGCGCAGCCAACTGGATCAGCTTGGACGTGAAGATTACGTTGAACGCGTGCGGCGCGGGCAGACCATCAGCGGCGGCGATCGCTTGATGCACTGGATCTCGCGTCACTATCTGGCAGTGATAAATCTTTTCATCCTGCTTTATTTTGGTCTACCGATCCTCGCCCCGGTGCTGATGAAAGCCGGCGCGCCGCTGCCTGCCAATGTCATTTACACCATGTACAAGCCGCTCTGTCATCAATTCGGCTTCCGGTCTTTTTTCCTCTTTGGAGAACAAGCGTATTACCCGCTTAGCGAAGCCGGCATTCCAAACGTCAAGACCTTCGAAGAGGTAACTGGTTTTATGGACCTCGATAACCCGGCTGCCTTTTCGCGTTTCCAGGCGCGTCAGTATACAGGCAACGAAACGGTTGGATACAAAATTGCCCTATGCGAGCGTGACATGGCGATATACGGCGGCATTTTCTTATTCGGTCTTGTCTATGCTCTCACCGGCCGCCGTATCCAGCCCCTGCACTGGATGCTCTGGATCCTGCTCGGCATGGTCCCGATTGGATTGGATGGGTTTTCACAGCTCTTCAGCCAGATCGAATGGCCCTGGCTGCAGACGTTTCTGCCGTACCGCGAGAGTACACCTTTCCTTCGTGTGCTCACCGGTGGGCTGTTTGGCGTGGCCACTGCCTGGTTTGCCTTTCCATTCATGGAGCAATCCATGGCGGAGACGCGCCAGTTCTTTATAAAAAAATTTGAGGCCATCCGGCAGAGCAACCCGGGGGCTACCTCCTGAGACAATGCGCTTCCCTAAAGGAACCGGCAATGACTTTTAATCAACATCATGGACTCCGTTACTATCAATTTGACACCATCCAGACTCGCCATGCACTTTTCACGCGCCACGGAGGGGTCAGCCCGGACCCCTGGGGATCGTTAAACGTTGGCGGGACTGTGGGAGATGACCTGGGGCGCGTCCGCCAGAACCGGATCCTCTCGTTCGAGGCCTTGCACCGGGAGCCCGAGACGATCTTCGACGTCTGGCAGGTCCACAGCGCCGACGTGGTGTGTGCCCGGTCGCCGCGTCCCCTCGATGAGTCTTACCGCCAGGCAGATATTATTCTCACCGACAAACCCGATGTCACCCTCTTCATGCGCTTCGCGGACTGCGTGCCGATATTGCTGCACGATCCACGCCAGGGCGTTGTGGGTCTCGCACACGCCGGCTGGATGGGCACACTGCGGGACGTTGCGACCGTTACGGTGGATGCCATGAAAAAAAATTATGGTTGCAAGCCAGCCGACATTGTCGCCGGCATCGGGCCCTCGATTGGGCCCGACCATTACGAGATCGGTGCGGATGTCATCCTGCAGGTGATGCAAAAGCATGGGGACGAATCGGAGCTGTTCCTCAAGTCTCAGCGTGGCAAGATCCACTTCAATCTGTGGGAGGCGAACCGAGTGGCGCTGGAGCGCGCCGGTGTCGGCACCATCGAGGTTTCGGGAATCTGCACGGCCTGCCACATTGAGGACTGGTACTCGCACCGCGCTGAAAAAGGTCGCACGGGGCGTTTCGGGGCTCTCATCTCGCTGCAATAACTGCGTGGTGCGCCACCGTCTACTTTCTGCCTTCGACTCTCGTTTTCTTCTCGAATCTCAAAATGGGCCACAGGTATAATACCTTCATGGCGGATCTTGTTGCATCCATTCGCGAAAAATACCATCTGGCACTCGATCAAATCGAAAGCGCGGCGCGCCGAAGCGAGCATGCTGCAGATCAGGTTCGCCTCGTGGTTGTCACGAAGTCACAACCCCTCGATGTGGTGCAGGCTGCCATCGATGCGGGCGTCCATCTCCTGGGTGAGAATTATGCGGAGGAGGGCGTCATGAAAATTCAATCCCTCGCCGCGCAAACTGGGGTAGAATGGCACATGATCGGTCATGTGCAGAGCCGCAAGGCTCGTCTCGTGGCGGATCATTTCGCACTTTTACATTCTCTCGATAGCTTAAAACTCGCCCGGCGTCTGGACCGGTTCGCCGCGGAAAAGGGGCGGGTGCTGCCCGTCCTGCTCGAGTTCAACGTGGGCGGCGAGAAGAGCAAAGGCGGTTGGGACGCCTCGGATGAGTCCACATGGGGGAAACTTCACCCCGAGGTCGCCGCGATCATGGACTTGCCTCATCTGCGCCTGCAGGGATTGATGACCATGCCGCCGCTGGAAAGCGATCCCCAGGATTCGCGGCGCTATTTCATCCACTTGAGAAATTTGCGTGATCATCTGGTATCCCAGTTCCCACAGGCGGATTGGCATGAGCTGTCGATGGGAACGAGCGCAGATTACACGGTAGCGGTGGAGGAGGGCGCCACCCTCGTAAGAGTGGGAACTGCCATTCTCGGTGCACGCAACTATAAATCGGCTATGGAGCGTGAAGCGTGATTGAGATCTTGATCCTGTTCATCAATGCCATTTCCCAATTGCTGGTCTTGCTCGTCATTGTCTCCGTAATTCTTTCCTATTTCATGGATCCCTATCACCCGATCCGGCGCAGCATCGATAGTTTTGTCGAGCCGATGCTTTCGCCCATCCGGCGCATCGTGCCGCTCGTCGGCCCGCTGGACCTCAGCCCGCTAGTGCTGATCATCTTAATCCAGCTGCTTTCGAATCTCCTCATTCGGATCCTGATTGCTCTGAGGTGACCCATGTCCGAGCGTAAATTCAACCTGCATGATGGTAAAAAAGGCTCCGCCCTGGCTGTGCGGGTGACCCCGCGCGCCAGTCGCAATGAAATTGTGGAGCTCCTCGATGACGGGACGATCAAGGTACGGATTGCTGCACCCCCCGCTGACAATGAGGCGAACGAGACTCTCATCAACTTCCTGGCCGAGGTGCTTGGCGTGCCAAAGTCACGCCTGGATATCGTAGCGGGAATCACCGGTCGCGACAAGCTGGTCTCGATCATAGATATGGATGCCGAGACCGCCCACCAGCGCATCCTGGCGCATGTAGGCTAAAGCAAAGAGACGGTCACCTTGCAAAGCAGGTGACCGTCTCTTCTTGCAGAAGCGCCGTCCGCTACGCACGGCACTTACCCTGTGGGACTGTACAAACTCCGGTACGTGCTAAAGATCTCATAAATAAATCGAATGTAATTGCGCGTCTCCTGGAATCGGACAACCTCCAGATACAGGTCAGGATCATCTCCAGCCAGCTCCCTCCAGGCGAGGGCATTACCGGGTCCGGCGTTGTAGGCAGCCAGGCCCGGGTAGAGATTACCATCCATCAAATCCCTGTTCTTGTCGAGGTAATACGCGCCAAAACGCACGCTGACGATCGGGCGATAAAGGTCCTGCGAGTCGTAGCCCGGGGGCCAGGCGAGCTCGGCGGCGAGCTGCTCGCCGGTCGCCGGGATAACCTGCATCAACCCATGCGCGCCCGCGCTCGAACGGACAAACCCCTCGAACAAGCTTTCCTGGCGGATCACGCTGAACAGGAAGAGCGGATCCAGGGCGTAGTTTTGCGCCTCTCCGGTCACCAGGTCATGATAGTACAGCCCGTAGCGCAGGTAGTTGAAATAGTCGGGAGCGGTCAGCGAGGCGGACTGGCTTTCCAGCCCCGCCAGGTTGAGCACTTCACGAGCTGCAAAGATGGCGGAACGATACAACCCGATGTCCAGCAGGTGATTGGCAAGCCGGAAACTTGCCACGGCATCCCCTGCAATCGACTCACGGAGTGCCTCGAATTCTACTCGTGCCTCCTCGTACATCCCCAGCTCCCAGAGCTCGGTGCCGCGCACAAAGCGTGGATCCTGCGCCAGGGAACCAGGGCCCCTCAGGTCAGTTTCAGGCGTCAAGCCAAACGTTACGCGCACCCAGGCCTCCGCTTCCTTGCGCGCCTGCTCGAGGTCAGGGTTCAAATTTGTAGATGGCGGGATCTCAAAGGGTGTGCGTCCGGTCAGCAGGTCTCGCGCTCGCAGCCCGTAGTAGCCTGCCGGGTCTGTAGCCTGTCCCTGTTGCCACGAGGACTGCGCGGCGGCGCTATCTCCCTGTTGTTGCTGGATCTTGCCCGTCCACAAATGAGCGCGGGCCTTATCCCCGGGCTCGGTCGCAAGCAGCAGGCTGCGCTGGAAGGTGGTCAGCGCTTCTTCATAGTTTCCCAGACGGTAGCGAGCGATCCCGGCAAGAAAGAGGGCAAGAGGCACCTGCTCGCTTGTAGAATATTCATCTGCAATGCGTTCCCAGGTGGAGGCAGCTTCTTCGAGATCGCCCGCTCGCTCCGTCACCCGCGCTGCGTTCATCAAAAAATCCGGCGCCGAGGCGGAGGCAGGGAACGTCGCGACAAAATCAAGCAGGGTCTGAAGAGCCTCGTCATAATCGCCTTGCACTGCCCACTCGAGGAATGCTTTTTCCTCCCAGGCGTCCACGAGGCGGGGGTGTTCCGGGGTAGCGGTGATGAAAAAAGCCAGCTCGTCAATCGCCTCCTGCGTGCGTTGCAGATCACGCAGCGTCAGGGCCCGGTAGTAATGAGGGGTGCCGTCGTTGACCGGGTTGGCGGCGATATAGCGGTCGAACGCCACCAGTGCCACGTCATACTGCGCGGCGAAATAGTCTACGAGACCCCGGTCGAGCTCGTCCACGGGCACGCCCGCATCGATGAGCTTGATCAGGGCCAGATAGGAATAATACGATAAAGGGTAGCTCTCCACGGCATGCAGATAGCGCGCCTGCGCTTCTTCCACCTGCCCCAGCTCGATATACGCGTTGCCGGCATAGTATTCCATCTGCGCTTTGACGTAATCGTTGGAGGTGCTGGCGGAGATCTCGTCGTAGAGGGTCAGGGCACCGGCGAAATCCCCAAATTCGGCGCGAGCCTCGGCAATCTTGATTCGCAGGTCCAGCCCATCGTCCAGGCGCGATGCGCTCAGCGCGGCATTATAGGCGTTCTGCGCCTCAGTAAAGTCCTCCGCTTCATACAGGGCGTCACCGCGATAACTTTGAACGTAGCCGTCCAGCACGCCGGGCACATTCGTGGTATAGGTTTCATAGGCATCCGCAGCCTGCTGGTATTGCTCCAGCCGAGCATAGGCTTGACCCATCAGGAAGGGCGCACGTGCGGCATAGGTGGAGTCGGGATAATTATTGATTAGTTCGGTGAGTTCATTAATGGCTTCCTGATCGCGACCGTCTGCCAGCTCGGTCCGCCCGAGTCCCCACAGCGCCGCGGCTTTGACAGCATCCTCCGTCGAATCGTCAAATGCCGTGCGGTACTGTTCGCGGGCCTGGTCGTAGTCGCCGAAGAACAGCGCTTGATCGCCTGTCTCGATCCGTACTACCGGCTCCAGGGTTGGAAGCGGTGTTGGCGTGGGCGGCGGCGTAGTTGTCGGCGGCGGGCTCTGCGTTTCGGTCGGTACGGCTGTTGCGATTGGAAGGGATACGGGCAGGGGAACAGGCAGATTCTGGCAGGCAGCAATGACCAGGCTGAGACTCAGCCCGGCCAGTTTCTTTGTCAAATTCATACAAACCTTATAATGGAGGAAATCGGGCGTGTCAAATCAAAGATTAATCCGGACTGAGCGGTCAAAACGGTAAAATCAGGACAAAACGTCGACGCTCATACCCAGCCGGATCGAGCCCTCATTCAGGGGAATTACGTTCTGCCCGAAGATCGCGCCCAGTTTTTGTTTGCGATATCTACCCAGGGTCTTGAGCGGTTCCTTGCTGCGTTCGAGTGTGTCCCTGTCAATCGTTGTGACCTCACAGCGGGCGCAGGGCTTGACCACAGCCAGTAGAACGTCACCGACCCGGATTCTGTTCCAGGTATCTTCCACAAATGGCCCGCCGCCCCGCACTACGAGGTTTGGGCGGAAGCGGTTCATCGGAACCGGTGTATCCAGGCGCGAATTCAGGTCCTGCAGGCCCGCCTCGGAAGTCAAGAGGATCGGATAGCCATCGGCAAAGCCGGTGTGGTCATCCGGGTTGACGGCATATTGCTCGTTGACAATACGCCTGTACCCGTCCGCAAAATGGACGAGTCGAACGGTTGTTCCCAGCCAGCCAGAGAACCAGGCGGCCGCTTCCTCGCCCTGGTCAATGGCATGCACCCCTTTGCTTTTCCAGATATTGACGAGCCAGGGCGCGCCCGAGGTCTGCAATCCCAGCTGCATTGAATCGTAGTTCGGCGCAGAAAGCTCAAGTGTCCCGTCGCTTAGTTTTGGCGACACGAGAGCCAGCCTTGGATGATCCCGCTGGGTCAGGAACTCGCCCTCCGGTGTCACCACCATCATGCGCCGATCATGCTTAAGTCCCATGCGCTCCACGCAAGCGGACTTAACTTCCACGCCGCGGCAGGCTTTGATGGGATAGTAAATCAAGCTGGAGACAGTAATCATTGGAGCATATCGTACACGATTTTCGAGATCCTTGCCATGCAGGCGTGCGCTTCGTCACCCCGGTCTTCAGCAAATCCACGCGTCATAATAGAGATCACGTACGGCTGGTGACGTTCCGTGTACACAATCCCGGTGTCGTGATAGACCTCGCCGGTCCAGCCGGTCTTGTGCGCGACCCTGACTGAGGCTGGTAGCAGGGCCGGGATGCTCTCGTTGAATTCCTGGCCCATTAAAATCTCGATCATCTGCTCACAGGCTCGCGGGGAAACAACCTTTCCTGCGGCGATCAACGTCATCGTCTGCGTGAGACCGCGCGCCGTGGCGCAGTTGTTCATCCCCCGGCGGAAGGCGATATTGTCTTCGATTCCGCGGATCACCTCAATGCCTGGTATGCCGAGCAGGTGGATGAAATCGTTGACGTTGCCTGCGCCGATTTTTTCCATCAGGATGTTCGTGGCAAGGTTGCTGCTCCAGACGATCATCAGGCGGGTCAACTCACGGATGGATTCCGCTTGACCCATGCGTGGATACAGCGTCTTTTCTGCGTCATCCTCCTGCCTCAGCGAAAAGCTGCTCCCGTCCGCGATGCTGGTGAATGAGTTCAGAATGGGAAGATGATCTTCCAGTGAGAACCGGCCCTGCCCTGCCTGGTGGAAGACCTCCATCATCACGTGCACCTTGATCGTGCTGGCTGGATGAAACGATTCATCTGGCTGAATGCAGACTTCCTTTCCCGTTTCTAGATCGTAGACAACAACAGCGATGGTCTTATCCGTCTGTTCTGCGAGCAACGCCTCCAGGTCGGCCACGGACGCCATTGTATCAGACCCCTTCTATCGCCACCATTTTCGATATGGCGGTCTGGTGGCGTATGCTCTTGGCTGCGTCGTACTCGTCAGAATGCAGCCAGGTTTTCGCCTGTTCTATGCTATCGAACTCCAGGATCACCAGGCGGTTCGGACGCCAATCGCCTTCGAGCGTTTCCGTCTTCCCGCCTCGCGCAATATACTTGCCGCCATAGAGCTCGACCGTCGGCGTGGCCAGCTCCTTGTATGCCTCGTAGCGGATCGGGTCGATGACGTTGATATCGATAATGACATAGGCAGTCATGGATTCTCTCCTTCGCAATAAAATATTATCCCCTCACTTGAGCTGAGGGAATAATATCCAGAATCTCAATTGTATTGTGCCGCTTGCTGGAACCTTATTCTTCCCCCCGCTCCGATTCCCTGTACTTAAAGGAAACCCTGACTTTTGCGCGGTACAGGATCACATTGCCTTCCTCCAGGAGCATATCAAGCTCCCTGACCTCTGCCACGCGTAAATCCTCTAGAGTTTCGGAGGCACGCTGTACGGCGGCTGCGGCTGCCCGCTCCCACGATTCGGTGCTCGTGCCGATCAAGGTAATGACCTTATAAACACTGTCTGCCATTTTTGTAACTCCTTTCTAGATTTATCTTTTACACTATACAGTATTTTGCCTCACAGGACAACTACCTGCGTGCTTATAGCCGGAGCGCTGAGCCTTGCGCTCATGTTGCAGCAACTTTCGTTCTTCGTCAAACTGGAGAGACTTTGGTATATTTGGATAGCTTGAATGTGGAGGCGCCGATGAACTTCATTTTCCTGTCCCCTCACTTTCCTCCCAACTATTACCGGTTCGCCGTGGCTCTGAAGGAACACGGAGTCAGGGTATTGGGTCTGGCAGATGAGAGCTATGATTCGCTACGCTCCGAACTGAAATCCTCGCTGGCCGAGTATTTCCGTGTCACCAGCCTGCACAACTACGAGGAGCTGGTTCGAGCCCTGGGTTACTTCACGCACCGCTATGGCAAGCTGGACCGCATCGACTCGCACAACGAGTACTGGCTCGAGACGGAAGCGCACCTGCGAACCGATTTCAATATCCCCGGTATCCGCAGCGATCAAATCGGCAGGATCAAGCGTAAGTCCTTGATGCGCGAGGCGTTCATGCAGGCGGGGATTAAGGTCGCCCGCGGCGGGGTAGTCAGGACCCTGGAAGAAGCTCTGGAGCTAATCAAACAGACCGGCTATCCTGTGGTGGCGAAGCCCGATATCGGTGTCGGCGCATCGGCGACGTACAAGATCCATAGCGAGGGCGAATTGAAATCCTTTTTTGATGCCAAGCCCGCTGTGGATTATGTCTTTGAAGAATTCGTCAACGGTCAGATCTACACGTTCGACGGTCTCACCGATCGGAGTGGAGTTCCTGTTTTTATGAATTCGCTTACGTACAGCGCGGGCATCATGGAGACGGTGCTCAACGACGATCTGATCTACTATTACACTCTGCGTGAAATTCCAGCCGATCTGCAAGGTTTAGGGTGTCTCGTGTTGAAAGCCTTCGATGTGAAGGAACGCTTCTTCCACTTTGAGTTTTTCCGTGAGCAAGAAACTGGTGATTTGCTTGCTCTGGAAGTGAACATGCGTCCGCCCGGAGGCCTGACCACCGACATGTTCAATTACGCCTGTGACATCGACATTTACAACGCCTGGGCCAGCATCATTGCCGGCAGAGACTTCCCTTATCCCGATTACAGTCACAAGTACTATTGTTGCTATGTGGGCCGCAAGTCCAATCGCTCATATGCGCACAGCCAGGACGAGATCCTCTCCGCGTACCGGGACCGAATCAGCCATCACGAGCCCATCAGCGGCGTGTTCAGCGCGGCCATGGGGAACTACGGTTATCTCGTCCGCTCGCCCGACCTGGACGAAGTAATTTCGATCGCCAGGTTCATCCAGGAGTAGCAGAGACGATGCAGAATGAATATCACAGGTGGTTCAGCCCAACCCTGGGGCACGAGATGGAGTTGAAGGTCTACGGGTATTACGGCAAGCCGGTGCTCGTCTTTCCCTCCCAGCAGGGTCGCTTTCACGATTTCCAGGACTGGGGAATGACAAGCACTCTCTCCAGATTCATCGAGTCCGGGCAAATCAAGCTGTTCACGGTGGACAGCCTGGATAGCCAGTCCTGGGCGAACTGGGCTGCCCATCCCGCCGACCGGGCACGCCGCCACCAGGATTACGATCGCTATATCGTTGAGGAAGTTGTCCCGTTCATGCGCCAGCACAGCGGCGGTACCACGCAAAAGTTCATGACCACCGGGGTAAGCATGGGCGCCTATCACGCCGCCAACTTTTTCTTCCGCCACCCGGATATTTTCGATACCGTCATTGCCCTCAGCGGCCTGTATCAACTCAGCATGTTCATCGGCGATTACATGGACGACAACGTTTACTTCAATACCCCGCTGGCGTATCTTGCAAACCTGGATGATCCCTGGTATCTCGACCAATACCGTCAGAGCCGCATTATCATTGGGGTGGGACAGGGCGCCTGGGAGGACGAGATGCTGGAAGATACGCGTGGTCTTAAGCGCCTCCTGGAGAATAAGAACATCCCACACTGGATCGATTTCTGGGGCCACGACGTCAACCATGACTGGCCCTGGTGGCACAAGATGCTGCCGTATTTTTTGGACGCGCTCAATCTACCTGCTTACCGCCCGTTATAGTGCCCGCTTGCCGGTGAGGGAGAATTACCACCGATCCCAATGCACAATTTCCTCGAGAGGTCTCCTGCCGCCCTTCTTTGGCGCAGCGGCTAACTTTTCTTGTTCGAGGGGATATCCGAATGACAGCGCAATGCGCAGGTGCCACTCGGAGGGGAAGCCGAGGATCTGGCGCGCTGTTTCCGCCTCGTAGATCGATGCGGGGACCGAGCCGATGCCCAGCTCCCAGGCGCAGAGCTGCATGTAGGCTGCTGCCTGCCCGGCGTCGAACATAGTCTGGAACTTGGCGGTGGGGTTTGGCGTCAGGATCGCGACTGCCGCTGCCGCGCCGGCCAGGTGTCCTGCCCACGGACCGCAGTCGGAGAGAGCCTTCAGAACGGACTTATCCCGAATTACAATAAACTGCCATTCCTGCTGGTTCTTCGAAGACTGTGATCGCCGCCCGGCATTTAAGATCGTATTGAGGACATCATCGGGCAGCGGCCTTTCCTGGAATTTTCGAATTGCACGCTTCGTTCGAATCGCTTCAGATACGTTCATATCACCTCACAATAAAAAACTGGATCAATTATAGCCCCGTGATCACTTCCTGGCTCGAACTTGCACATTTCGATAGTCAAAACTCTTATTTGATTGAGGATTCCACTTTCAGCGCGCGAGTATAATTCTGGCGATGGATGACCAGCTCAAATTCAAGCCATTTGGAATCACATCTCTCCTTTTGATGATCGTGGGATGGGGCGGTCTGTATTACGTGGTCACACGAACACTTCCATTCGTCTGGTCGCGCTGGGGGTTCTTTGTCCTCGTGCTGATTGCGCTCACCGGAACTGCATTGCCTTTCGTCTATTTCTTTCACCGTCGCTTTCCCGGGGAACAACCGGCAGAGGCCAATGTGATCGTCCGGCAGGCATTGTGGTTTGGGATTTATGGGGCGACGCTTGCCTGGCTTCAGCTTGGCCGGCTTGTGACGGTTTATATCGTGCTCGGTCTGGCGGCCGGCTTCGCTGCCATCGAATATTTCACGCGGCTGCGCGAGAAGTCGCACTGGAAGCCTCCCATCACACCTGATGACTAGTCTTCGTGACCTCCCCTCCGTGGATGAGCTGCTGCAAAAATCGAATCATCTGATTGCCGAATACGGACGCCCGTTAACGCGGGAGGCGCTCCGCGCCACGCTGGAGGATATCCGCCGACGGTTTCAGGCAGATCCGGATGCGGGCTTGCCTCTCATGGATCGCATTTTAGTCCGTGCAGAGTCTTACCTTACGGTGTCAACGACTTCAACCCTGCTGCCGGTCATCAATGCGACGGGGGTGATCCTTCACACCAACCTCGGTCGGGCTCCCTTGTCGCGGGCCGCGATTGCCGCCATGCAGGAAGCGGCACAGGATTATTCCAACCTGGAATATGATCTCGCAAAGGGTCAGCGCGGCTCGCGGCTGATCCATGCCGAGTCCATCCTCCAACAGCTGACCGGCGCGGAAGCCGCGCTCGTTGTCAATAACAATGCTGCGGCAGTCTTGCTCGTCCTGGCGTCGCTCGCAAACAGAAAGCGCGTGATCATTTCTCGTTCGCAGCTGGTTGAGATCGGTGGGGGGTTTCGCGTGCCGGATGTGATGAAGCAATCGGGCGCAAAGCTCGTCGAAGTGGGCACCACGAACAAGGTCCGCCTGTCCGATTACCGCGAGGCGCTCGAGCACCCCGCTGCCCTGGTCATGCGCGCTCACCGCAGCAACTTTCGAATCCTCGGTTTTACCGAGGAACCGGGACTCCGCGAGATTGTCGAGATAGCCCACGAGTTCGACACGCCGGTGATCGACGATCTTGGCTCGGGTGCCTTGCTGGATACGGCGAAGTACGGCCTGGCTCATGAGCCTACGGTTCAAGAATCTTTGCAAGCAGGCGTGGACCTCGTCTGCTTTTCCGGCGACAAGCTGCTTGGGGGGCCTCAGGCGGGAATCATTCTCGGCAAAACAAATCTGATCGAGAGAGTTCGCAAACATCCTCTGGCCCGCGCCGTGCGAGCCGATAAGATCTGTCTTGCGGCACTCTCCGCCACGTTGCTTCATTATCTCAAGGACGAGGCCGAAGGCGAGGTTCCCGTCTGGAGGATGATCTCTTCCAGGCCCGATCAGCTGAAAGCTCGGGCGGACCTGTGGCAGTCCGAGCTGGGAAGAGGCGAGGTTATCGAATCGGAGTCCGCCGTCGGCGGAGGCAGCCTGCCCGAAGAATGTTTACCGACCTATGCTTTTGCTCTGACCGTAAAGTCGCCAGAAAAATTCGTCAGAAAACTCCGTGAGTGTCGCCCGCCGGTCATTGCACGGGTTGAGAATGATACAATTCTTTTCGATCCGCGCACGGTGCTCGCGGATCAAACTCTCCTCTCACATCTTAGAATTCTTCTTTCGGAGAACACATGAAATCAGACCTTGATAGCCTGATGAAGGCGCGTGGGCTGGACGCCATCCTTGTTTTTGGGGATGTCGAACATAACCCGCCTATGTATTATTTCGTCGGAGGCGGCCATGTACGCGATGCGCTGCTCATCAAAAAGACGGGCAAGGCGCCCGTCCTGTTCCACAACGATATGGAGCGGGACGAAGCTGCCAGGAGCGGCCTTCAGACCTCCTCGTACGAAGAGTTTCCGTTTCACGAGTTTCTGGGACAGGCTGACGGGGATACACTGGCAGCGCACGCTCTGCGGCATCGAAAAATTCTCTCGGAGTACGGGTTGCCCGGTGGGCGAATTGCCGTGTATGGAAAAGCGGATGTCTCCGAGAAATTTGGGCTTTTAATGAAACTGATGGAGCTGATGCCGGAGCTGGAAATCGTTGGTGAATACCGGACCGAATCGGTGATCCAGCGCGCCATGGAAACCAAAGACGATGTGGAGGTTGCGCGCATTCGGAAGATGGGCGCGGTCACGACGACGGTCGTGGGAATGGTCCAGGATTATCTTACGTCACGCCGCGTCCGTGAGGATGAGGTTCTCTTAAGAGAGGATGGCAATCCCCTGACGATTGGCGATGTAAAAGCGAAGATCGCCCTCTGGCTTGCAGAGCGTGGCGCCAGCGATGTCGAAGGCGTAATCTTTGCAATCGGTCGGGAGGCAGGCTTTCCCCATTCGGTTGGCGATCCTGGCGATCTGTTGACTTTGGGCAAAACGATCGTCTTCGATATCTTTCCCATGGAGCAGAGCGGAGGATACTTCTACGATTTCACGCGCACCTGGACTCTAGGGTATGCCACGCCCGAAGCGCAGGCACTATACGATCAGGTCCGTGAGATCTATAACAAGGTGGTCGAAAACCTGGACCTCAACGCCTCCTTCATCGATTATCAGCGAATGACCTGCGAGTACTTCGAGTCCAAAGGACACAAGACGCAACTCGGTGGAACAATCCCGCTGGACGGATACGTGCACAGCCTGGGGCATGGTGTGGGCCTTAACCTCCACGAGCGCCCCTCTTCCCGGCTAACTGATGGAAACGATAACCTCTTGCGACCGGGCGTGGTCATTACCATCGAGCCTGGTCTGTATTATCCCGAAAAAGGCATGGGTGTGCGGATTGAAGATACCTACTGGGTACAGCCCGATGGCAGCATCGAATTGCTGGCGGAGTACCCCTACGATTTTGTCCTGCCGATGACCCACTGGAAGAAAGACTAGTTTTGTTATCTTCGTTGCATAGACTTCCAGCCGTCGATCTGAATCCATGATCCATCTCAAGTCTATTGTTGTTCGTGAATTTCGCGAGGCCGACGAGAAGTTGTATCCATTTACGCTTGACGTGGTCAAAGGCTTGACCGAGATTCAATTCGCCTCCCCGGTGACCTTCTTCGTCGGTGAGAACGGCTCGGGCAAATCAACAGTGCTCGAAGCGATTGCCTGCGCAGTAGAATCGATCACCGTCGGAAGCGAGAGCGTCAAAACGGACAAAACTCTGGCTCCGCTTCGCAATCTGGCGCAATATTTCCGGCTGGCCTGGAACAAGCGCACACGCAAAGGATTCTTCCTGCGAGCGGAGGACTTTTTCGGCTACGCCAGAGCGATGCGCCAGACGCGCGAAGAATTGGAACAAGAATTGCGCAACGTCGATCAAGAGTATGTCGGGCGGTCCAGGTATGCTATGGATCTTGCGCGCATGCCGTATCGAAACGAGATCGCCGCCATCCAAAACAGCTATGGCAAAGATCGCGATGAATATTCGCACGGCGAATCCTTCCTTACGCTGTTTCAATCCCGTTTTGTGCCGGACGGTCTCTACCTGCTGGATGAGCCGGAGGCAGCTTTATCGCCTACCCGCCAGCTGAGCTTCCTGGCAGCCCTGAAACAGATGGTTAAGGAAAAGGCCCAGTTCATTATTGCCACTCATTCTCCCATTATTCTAGCTTTTCCTGAAGCAACGATCCTGAATTTCCGAGAAGGATGGATTCAACAAGTACAATATGCGGACCTGGAACATGTACAGTTGACGAAAGAATTCTTGACCAACCCCGAAAGGTATGTGAGGTACCTGTAATATGTTGGAACTTTCTCCAGCCCGTATCCTGGCCATTGAGACATCCTGCGATGAGACGGCTTGCGCAGTGCTCGAAAATGGACGCGAGCTCCTGGCCTCGACGGTCGCCTCGCAGATGGATATCCACGCGCGGTATGGCGGCGTCTTTCCCGAGGTCGCCTCGCGCCAGCATGTTCTCAGCATCATCCCGGTTGTCGAGCAGACCATGGCTCGCTCTAACCTGGCTCTCAAGGACATCGATGCCGTTGCTGTGACGCGCGGTCCGGGACTGGCGGGCTCGCTTGTGGTGGGGATGAATATGGCGAAGGGGATCGCACTGGGCACCGGTTTACCGCTCATTGGCGTGAATCACCTTGAAGGCCATATCTATTCGCCGTGGATCTACAATGCCGGGGAGGCCGCTCCGCCCGAACCGCAGTTCCCGTTGATGGCCCTGCTGGTCTCCGGCGGGCACACCGAACTCGACCTCATGACCGATCACCTGACCTACCGGCGCCTTGGCTCGACGCTGGACGATGCCGCCGGGGAGGCGTTCGATAAGGTGGCGCGCCTGCTGGGACTCTCCTATCCGGGCGGGCCCTCGGTGCAACGGGCGGCCGAACATGGCGACTCGACACGTTTCAAGTTTCCGCGCGCCAGGCTCGAAGGAAAGTATGATTTTTCATTCAGTGGCTTGAAAACCGCCGTGCTCTATGAAGTCAATAATTTGCAGAAAAAGGGGGAGGCATTACCGGTCGAAGATCTGGCAGCCTCATTTCAAGCCGCGGTGGTGGATACTCTCTTCGAGAAGACGATGCAGGCGGCGCGCGACCACCAGGCGAAAGAGATCCTAATTGCAGGTGGCGTCTCGGCGAACCGCCCCCTGCGTGATGCATTTCTTGCCCAGGAAGAGTTCAACGTCCATATCCCCGCGTTTTCTTTGTGCACCGACAATGCGGCGATGATCGCGGCCGCCGGTTACTACCGGTATCGGCTCGGACATGTCTCTCAGCTGGATATCGATGTCCAGCCGACGTGGCCGCTCTCCTAAAGAACCCGGCAAAGGTTGCCAACACCTTCACCCCGTTTTCGATTTAAAAACCCAAACCGCCCTTGGCTTGCCCGAGCCGTAGGCGGTTTGTAAAGGAGAATGCATCCTTCATTATAGTCGGCGACTTTAAGGGAACCTGAACTTAACCTGAAAGTAAACTAAGAATTTCTAAGTTCATTGGCTCAGGGCGGACATGAGTCGCTCAAGCGCAATCGGACCCTCACGCAAAACCTTCAGCTCAGCCGATGTACAGTCCACGAGCGTAGATGGGACACCTCCGGGTGTCCTCCCGCCATCCAGGATGAGGGCAATTCGGCCGCCAAGCTGTTCATAGACTTCCTGTGCCGTGAGAGGGCTCTGGGCGCCCGACACATTCGCCGAAGTAACCGCCAAAGGCCCGGCAGCCTGCAGCAACGCTCGCGCGAACTCGTGATCCGGCACGCGGACGCCGACGGTGGCAGTAGATGAAATCGCTTCGGGAAGCTCGGGGCGCCTGGGGACAATGATCGTCAACGGTCCGGGCCAGAAGCGGTCTGAAAGGCGTCTGGCGCTATCGGGGATATCCATTGCTACTTTCTCCAGGTCCGCTGCATCACCGAGCAGCACCGGGATCGATTTTTCCATGGGCCGCTCTTTGGCGGCATAGATCGACTCCACGGCGTTTCCATCGAACGCCAATGCGCCGATTCCGTAGACGGTATCGGTGGGGAAGGCAACGAGCCCGCCGGTTTGGAGCATGCGCAGGGCCTGCGCGATCGCTCCTGGCGAAGAAGCCTGTAGAATTTCTGTGCGCATAAACTTATGGGTGGATCTCTAACATCCGGGGATGATCTGCCAGGTCGTGATGTAGGTGAATTGGGCGATTCGGGAACAGACAAGAAGCCAGCTCGCGCGCCTTGAACGCATTCGTCGCTTCCAGCTCAAGCAACATCATGCCGCCGGAGACAAGCCACTGCGGGCCGATCTCCAGCAGGCGGCGGACAAGGTCGAGTCCGTCCGCACCGCCGTCGAGCGCCAGAGTTGGCTCCCGACCGAAGATCGGCAGGTTGCGCAACGTGTGCGTGGGTATATAGGGAAGGTTGGCGCAGATGAGGTCGAAGGCCCTTTCCTTTGACGCAGCTCCAGGAGGCAACAGGTCGAACTGGACGAAGTCAATCCGCTTTGCTACGTCAAATTTTCGCGCGTTCGTGCGTGCCATGGTTAGCGCTGCATGAGAAATATCTGTGGCGAGCAGCCGGACATCCGACAACCTCACGGCCAGGGAGACGGCAATGACACCAGAACCCGTCCCTACGTCTGCTACATACTTCCTGGCAGGCGACTCCCTTAGCCAACTGAGTGCTCGTTCTACGAGTAGCTCCGTCTCGGGCCGCGGGATCAAAACCTGCGGCGTCAGATCAAATTCCAGGCCAAAAAATTCTTGGTGACCCAGGACATGGGGTAAGGGCTCGCCACTCTCCAGCCGGCCGAGAGCTTGATCTACTTCCTGGCGCTGTTGTGGGGTGAGCGATAATTCCGGGTGCGCGATCACCCACGTCCGCGGTTTGCGTGTGATATGAGCCAGCAGCACCGATGCGTCCAGAACGGGAATTTCGCTGATCGTCGCAATGCGGTTTGTAATTTCCTGGAGAAGTGAAGAGGTGATCATTACTTAACCTGCGGTCACATCTAAGGCTGGAACAGGGCCCACGAGCTTTATTCTTCTCCCACCCCGCTGGCCGCGAGACGCTCAGCCTCGTCTCGCGTCGACAGCTCTTCGATGAATTCATCAATGCCGCCGTCCATCACGGCTGGCAGATTGTAGATGGAGACGCCAATGCGATGATCGGTGACACGGTTCTGAGGATAGTTGTAGGTTCGGATCTTCTCCGAGCGTTCTCCCGTCCCGACCTGAGACCGGCGGTCTGACTCGATCTCGGCGCGGCGCTTCGCGTCTTCCATTTCATACAGGCGAGCGCGCAGGATGCTCAGGGCGCGTAGCTTGTTTTGCAGCTGCGAGCGCTCATCCTGGCAGGTCACCACCATGCCGGTAGGCTTGTGATACAGCCTCACGGCGGTCGAGTTCTTCTGCACATTCTGCCCGCCTGCGCCGGAAGAGCGATAGACTTCGATCTCGATATCGCTTTCCGGGATATCGATCTCCACCTCGTCCACTTCCGCCAGAACGGCAACGGTTGCGGTGGATGTGTGAATGCGTCCCTGCGCTTCCGTGGCAGGTACACGCTGCACGCGATGCACCCCCGACTCATACTTGAGCTTCGAGTAGGCGCCTCGACCGCGAATCTCGAAGATGACTTCCTTATAGCCGCCTACGCCGATTGCATTTTCCGAGAGGATCTCGGACTTCCAGCGCTGCCGGTCCGCGTAACGCGAATACATGCGGAACAGGTCCGCAGCAAAGATGGCAGCCTCATCGCCGCCTGTCCCTGCACGGACCTCTACAATTACATTCTTATCGTCGCGTGGATCTTTGGGAACCAGCAGGCTCCTGATCTCATTCTCCAGTGTTTCGATCCTCGGCGTCAGGTCTGCAATATCTGCATCAGCAAGTGCAAGCAACTCAGCGTCTTTTTCGGTGTCCAGAATCACGCGTGCTTCTTCCAGGCTCTTGACCGCCTGGCGGTACTGTCGCGCCTTCTCGACAATAGGCTCCAGGTCGACGCGTTCTTTATTGATGTCCGCAGCCCGATGGTAATCATTACCGACCGCCTGCAGCTCATTTCCCAGTTGTTCGTAACGTTCCTCGATGCCTTTTAGTTTGTCGAGCATAGAATCCTTTTCTTTTTAAGCATGAAGGGCAGCCCCTCGCACCTCGCTCAAGCGCAAGTGAGATCGCAAGGTCCCATCAGAAAAAACCTCGGGTTTGACAGCTATATGAAATACAGCGCGGTAACTTGCCTCCGCGCAGCAAAAACCGTGCTCATGTAAAAAAGAGCTAAAAGCTGCTCAGCGAAGCGAGCACCATGGATAGGATCAACAAAATGGAGAAGACAGCGAAGAAGATCTGCAATATCCTGGTTCTTCGCGATTCACTGGTTTTCGATGATTTACTTGTCGGTTTTTTGGTTGCCATAGCCTACTTGACGCCTTCATGGTTTTGTAGAGCGGTCCTGATTGCCTCATCGAGCTCCTCGATCGTTACAGGCTTGACCAGGTAGGTATCCGCGCCTAGCTGCCGTGCCTTTTCCATCTGTGTGTCTGCGGACTCGGAAGACAACATCACGATGGGCAATCCCTTCCATTCCTTACGGCGGCGCAGAAATTCTAACAGATCCCATCCCGATACTTCGGGCAAGTTAATATCAAGGATGAGCAGATCCGGAGTCTTTCCGGTCAGGAGAGTCTGCGCAGCCAGGCGGGCGCTGTGGAAGGACGTTACTTCGCAATCCAGGAGCTTCAGCATCAGCCCGATCGCATGGTTCATCTCTCCGTCGTCATCGACAACCCAGACCTGTCTCATTCCAGGTGCGCCTTGATGGAGTTTGCAACCTCAGCGGGGACGATACTGCGTAATTCGTCCACGGAGGCCTCCCTAATCTTATCCACGGACCCGAAATGTTTCAAGAGGGCTTTTCGGCGCGTTGGTCCGATTCCCGGTATGGAATCGAGTTGCGACGCCATGCCAAGCTTTTGTCGTTTCTTACGGTGGGCTGTGATCCCGTAACGGTGTGCCTCATCGCGAATACGCTGCACGAGATAGAGAGCCTGGGAATGGCGCGGTAATATCAGCGATTCCGATTTGCCGGGGAAGAAAATTTCTTCGCGTTGCTTGGCGAGCCCCACGATGGGCACTTCGTCGAGCAGATCGAATCTCTTCAGGACGTCCACGGCGCGGCTCAACTGGCCCTTGCCGCCGTCGATAATGACCAGGTCCGGCAAGAACGAGAAGGAAGCATCCGGCTTGGCTCCGGGCTCGCCTTCTGTTTGTTGCGCCCCACGCCAGCGCCGGAATCGACGCGTCAGCATTTCCTCCATCGAGGCAAAATCATCCGGGGCGCCGACTACACTCTCGATGTTGAATTTTCGGTATAGCTTTTTATCTGGCACACCTTGCGTGAATACGACCATGGCGCCCACGATGGCGGTTCCCTGGGTATTTGAAATATCATAGCACTCGATCCGATTGGGCGGCGCGGGGAGCCGCAACGCCTCCTGGAGCTCAGCCAGCGCCTGTTCCTGCTTGTGGGTATCCGCGTGCCATTGTGCCCGCAGCGCCTGCAAGGTCTCGGTTGCGTTTTCCGTTGCCAGCTGGACCAGCTCACGCGGCTGCCCGTCCTTGGGTACGAAGAACTCCACTTTTTCCCCGCCGCGCCTCGACCTCAGCCACTGACTGATGATCCGAGCCTCCTCGATTTCCTGGGGGAGCATCACCTGTTGAGGAATGGTCGCTGCCTCGGTATAGAACTGCGTAATGAACTGCTCCATGATCTCTGTATCGGCTTCGTCTTCTGTGCCTTCCAGGATGAAATATTCGCGTCCGATCAGCTTTCCGCCGCGAATGAAAAAGATCTGTACACAGGCCTCTCCGTTGCTGCGGGCCATGGCGAGCACATCCGAGTCCAGGTAATCGGTCGCAAAGACAATTTTCTGACGCTCGATAATGGACTGGATGGCTTTCAATTGATCCCGCAGTGTGGCGGCTCGCTCGAAGCGCATCTCCTCGGAGGCCTTTTCCATGTCAGACTGGATTCTAGCCACGATACCTTCGCTGTGGCCACTGAGAAAATCCATCAGGTCAGAAATGACCTGACGGTACTGCATCTGGTTGACTGCCCCGATGCACGGAGCGGTACATAGCTTGATATCGTAGTAAAGACATGCGCGCCTGTCCATTCCGGTGATCTCACGGTCACAGGTCAGATAAGGAAAGATGCGGCGCAGTACGTCCAGGGTTTGGTAGACCGCCCAGGCAGAGGTATACGGTCCAAAGTAACGCGAGCCGTCGTCCACCATCTGGCGGGTTACAGTAACTTTTGGAAACGGATCGGCCCAGTGGATTTTGATATAAGGATAGCGCTTATCATCTTTCAACCGTACGTTGTACTTAGGGCGGTGCTTCTTAATGAGGTTCATCTCGAAGATGAGCGCCTCGAGCTCCGATCCCACCACGATCCACTCGATGTCGGCGATCTCTCGCACCAGTCGCCGGGTCTTGGCATCGTGCCCTGCATCCGCGTGAAAATAAGACCGGACGCGGTTGCGGATGTTGATTGCCTTGCCGACGTAAAGGATTTTTCCCTCGGCATTTTTCATCAAGTAACAACCCGGTTTGGCGGGTAGCGTGGCTAAAATGCCTTGAAGTTTTTCTGAAATTTCCATTGCAGGCAATTTTACTTCATATAGAACGTTTGTGTCACTTAAGAGTCGATGGGTTGTATTTCATTCTGTTTCATGCCATAATCGAAGAAATCTAACTCATATGGAGGTAAGGATGAACGAACAGCCCGGCGCACCTATGTTGCCACCACCTTCCGGCGTTTCAGGATGGATCTCTACCTGGAGAGAAGCTCTGACCCGGCCGAACGAGAACACGTACGCCAGGATCGCTCTTTCTCCTGAAGCCAAACTCCCGACAGCGCTGCTGTGGGTATTTCTGGGCTCGCTGGTAAACTTCTTTCTGGTTTCGCTGGTGCAGGGCCGGCTAATGACTCAGATGATGCAAAATTACGGAGTCGAAGGCGTACCGATGGAGGCCGGGGGCGGACTGCTGACCGCCATCTGTGGTGCACCGATTGGTGCTCTGATCTCAGTTGTCTTTTTCGCTGTGGGTGTTGGTGTATTCCAGTTGATCGCGAAAATGTTTGGTGGCCGGGGTACCTACGAGCAGTTGGCCTATGCCCTGGCGGCAATCGTGACGCCCTTCTACTTTTTAAGTGGGGTGCTTAGCCTGTTCTCTGCCATCCCCTATCTCGGGGCATGTTTTGGTATTCTCGGATTTGTCGCTGCCCTGTATGTCCTGTATCTGGAGATCACAGCGGTCAAAGGCGTCAATCAAATTGGCTGGGGCGCGGCGATCGCGTCTGTCCTGCTGCCCGCCTTCGTAATTGCCTGTTGTGTCGCGGTGGGTGTTTTCGGTCTCTTCAGTCTGCTCGCCCCGGAGGCCGCCGAGATTTTCGAATCTATGATGACCCCGGTTCCATAGACCTATTTATGATCAAAAAACCTCCTGCAGCTACAGGAGGTCTTTTTTATGGAGCTGGGGGAGGGATGCGGTCCGGACCCAGGTAAATCTGCATATCAGCCATATAATAGGCATAATCATAGGCTGCGTTTGCACCGCACTCACCCGGCTCCGCTTCGATTAGACCGTTATTGTCAACATCGGTCCCACGCAACAAGACCGTGCCAAGCCTCGATAGCTCTGTAACAATCGGTTCCATCTCCGGACCAAAAGGTGTTTCGTGGAGCTGGAAGGCCAGGTCTAGAATTTGCTTGTTCCATTCCTCCATGTTCTGAAGGCAGACTTGCAGATCACGGTTGTATGTACGAATGTTCGGGGTCGAGTCCGATGCATCGGCAGCTCTTTGAGCATATAATGCGGTCTCTCCAAGATAGCCCAGGTGATCGTCGCCGCGCGGCAGCGTGCCGTAGCCGTCGCCGGCGACATCCATGACGCCATCATTATCATAATCCATGTATTGTGGGCTTCCTTCGCCCACAATCTGATTGATGACTTCCTCCGTCCTCTTGCGAAGAGATGCTTCATCCTCTTGTTGCAGCGCCTGAACCATTCCCGGGGTGTCGGGATTCTCTTCAGTGCCATTGATTGCATCATTGACATATTCACTGCTATACCACCACAGACTTTGCATCAGGGGCTCATCGTTCGGCGTGCCCGCATGCGTAACTAACAAGTGCCGAATACTGGCCAGTGCTTCGGGAGGAAAGATCGATGAGAAGACAATCTCACCTGTAGGAACTGTCACAATCCCGCCATCCTGTTCTTCCGTGATACGGAGCTCGTTGTATTCCAACAGCAAATTCCCCTGATCGGGCTCGGGAAAGTCGAGGCGTCCGATGCCCGACGCACCATACGAAATGGTGCCGATATTCCGCGCCGTTTCACCGCCATCGGCGATCAGCCAGGCTTCATGGTGTCTCCCCTCCTGCGGCTGGGGGACATTGTCATTGAGCGTGATGGAAACGCTATCCATGTAGAAGCTCGAGTCTTCGAAGCGAAGTCTGCCGACCGGGGTATTTGGATCGAGGGGCGGAGCCGTAGCGATGGCCGTTCCCTGAATCGGTTCGATGAACTGGTAGATCACAAGAGCCAGGAGCAAGACCACCGCGATCTCGATGCCAATGCGCAACCAATTAAAGCGCCGCACTTCCGGCGCGGCTTTGGTTTTCTGGCTTTCTTCTTCCTGACGGGCTAGCTCGACGATATGCAGGGTACCGGGAGATATGGTCTGTCCATTAAAGAGCGCGTTGAATTCGTCCGCCAGATCGCCTGCGCTTTCATATCGGTGGGCAGGATTTTTCGCTAACGCCCGGTTAAGCAGGGCCTGCAAATCCGGCGAAATTCCCGCTATGGGCGGTGGCGGCTCGTTAATGTGTTTCATCAGCATGCCGAAGGTGGTATCGGCCTGAAAGGGAACAGTCCCGGCGAGCATTTCATAGAGCATGATACCCAGGGAGTAGATATCTGTACTCTTATCTACTTTTTCACCGCGCGCCTGCTCAGGACTCATGTAGGTCGGGGTTCCGCTGACCGAGCCAGCCGTCGTCAGCATCGTCGAATCGAGGAGCCGCACCAGGCCGAAATCGGTCAAGACCGGCTCTACGTCCGCAGGCAGCGGCGTATCGGGCCCAATCGGTTCGCCTGAAGAGCGCAGCAGAACGTTTGCCGGCTTGATATCCCGGTGCACCAGCCCCTTGAGGTGTGCGTAGTCCAGCGCGCTGGCAATGGACTTCAAGATCTGCGCGACGATCCCGATTGGAAGGCGCTTGTCCCGGTCATGCAATTTTTTCAGATAGGTCGCGAGCGACGGCCCCGGAATGTATTCCATGATGAGATAGGGCGATTCGTCGACCAGGGCGTAATCAAACATCTGGACGATGTTTGGATGCCGCAAGCCTTCGATCACTTCCGCTTCCCGCTTGAATCGTGCCAGCTGGTCCGAGTCCCGCTCTAACAACCCCCGCATTACTTTTACCGCCACCAGGCCGTAGGACTCATGCATGCCCGTATAGACTTCAGCCATGCCTCCTCGGGCGATGAGGTCATGAATGAGGACTTTCCCGAGCGTCTTACCGGCCCATTCTGGCATGCAGAAAATTATAACCGAGATTGGGGCGGGTATAATTCCCGCACAATCGAGGTAAATGTGTCAAACGAATTACAGAACCAGGTCGGAGACCTGATGAAGGAACTCAAACTAACGCTTGCGCTGGCGGAATCCTGCACCGGTGGACTGCTGGGAAGCCGGGTTACGGATGTACCCGGGTCCTCCGTATATTTTCCCGGGGGCGTGGTCGCATACGCTTATGAAGCGAAAGTGGAGCTGCTTGGAGTTTCCTGGGAAACGCTGAATACGAAGGGCGCCGTTAGCCGCGAGACGGTTCTCGAGATGGCACATGGGATCCGACGCCGCATGAATGCGGATATTGCCATCTCGGTCAGCGGTATCGCCGGCCCCGGCGGGGGGACGCCTGAGAAGCCCGTGGGCACCACCTGGATCGGGCTGGTGGCCGAAGATATCGAGCGAGCCGAGATGTTTCAATTTACGGGGGATCGTGAACAGAATAAGAACTTCGCTGTGGAGGCAGCACTTCAGATGCTGCTCGATTATTTGCTGCAGAACAAACACCCGTAAAACAAGCGCACCTGCGGATTTCCGCAGATGCGCTTGTTTCGAGTACAGGCTGTAAACCTACGCCTGCGCAAACGTGTCGATCAATAGCTTGAAATTACCGCCGACCGGATACAGGATGGGGCAAGTACAGCCACGCTTCCGGTATTCTTCCACCTTGGCTTTTGCCTCCTCAGGCGTGCCCGAAGCGGTAATCCGATGGACCAGATCATCCGGCACCAGGTGCTTGGCTTTGTTGATTTGTTCCTTGGTTGCGGGCCAGCCCAGGATGGACTGAATCTCCCGGATAACCTCCTGAGAGACACCCGAAGCCTTGGCAATATGCGGCTGTTGCGCAAGATACTGGCAAAGCAGCTCTTTGGTATATTCGATCGCCTTATCATGCACTTCATCCACGGAGCAGACGATCAACTGTGGCCGGTCAAAATCTTCCATCCTACGCCCGGATTTTTGCAGACCGCGCTGGAGCATTTCCATCGCCTTGTCATTGTATTCTGGCGGGACGCAGTAATTGAGCACGACTCCATCGGCGATTTCTCCGGTTAATTCCATCATCTGATCCCCGGTTGCGCCGATCATGATCGGCACATTGCGGGGTTCACGCCGCCCGTGGACGACATCCAGCTCGATGCCATCCACATGATGGAATTCGCCGTGAAAGGTCACCCGTTCCATATTCAGCAGCCGGCGTACCACCTCCACCGTTTCCCGCATGGCGAGCAACGGCTTTTTCCTTTCGATGCCGACATTCTTTGCCAGAGGATCCCACCAGGCGCCGATCCCGCAAATGATGCGGTTTGGGGCGAGATCATCCAGGGTCAGGAGAGTCGCAGCGAGGAGCCCGATGTTGCGGGTCCAGTTATTGATTACACCCGAACCGACTTTGATCCGTTCTGTGACAGCGGCATAAGCAGCCATCGGGACAATTGCATCCCGAACCAGCCGCGACTCTGCCTGCCAGACGGCCTCGAAGCCGCGTTCCTCAGCATAGCGTGCGTAATCCAATCCATCCCTGAGATCATGAGAGTCTTGCAGATATAGTGCTACTCTTTCCACGGTGACGATCCTCCATTTGTTGGATGATGATGACGATATATTCAGTTGCCTGGAACCAAACGTCTGCTATTCAGCTGTTAATATTTGAATAAGGATAAAGTCATTATACATGAAAGGCGCTTTGAGCCGGTTTCGCTGCCAGTTAAAGGGCCGCCAGCCGCTCCCACATCCTGGGGGCACGCTCGCGCGAGCGTGCCGCAATCCGTTCCTCATCCATAGATAAGATTTTTTTTCCCTGCATGAGAATTTTGCCTTTACAGACTGTGGTATCGACATTCGCATCCGCCAGACCAAAGATGAGATGCCCGAGGAAATTTGTCTCACTGAGCATTGTGGGAGGCTGGTAATCCAGGATCGCCAGATCGGCGGGCCGGCCTTCGGCAAGTTCTCCAAGGCGAATCCCGAACTGGCGCTCTGCAATCTTTGCATTATTTTCCAGCAAAAGCTTTGGCGCTTCTGTGAAGGCGACGCGCGGATCACGGTTGGCAAGCCGGTGCATGAGATACGCCGCGCGCATCTGCGATAGCATATCAGAGGACATACCATCGGTGCCAAGACCGACCAGGACATTCCGTTCCAGAAGCTTGAAAAGCGGCGTCACCCCCACAGCATTGTTCATATTGGATTCCGGATTATGGACCACACCGGTATCGGTGGACGCGATCAAGTCCATTTCCGATTCGTCGATGTGGATACAGTGGATGAAGAGCGATTTGGGACCCGCCACCCCCAGTTTTTCCAGCCGGTGAACGGTTGGCATACCATACCGGCTCAGCGAGTCCTCCCGGTCGGCGAGATCTTCCGCCACGTGGACGTGACAGCCTACACCGGCATCTCTCGCAATCCCCACGCATTTCTCGAGCGTCTCATCGGAAAGCGTGAACGAGGCGTGCAGACCCATCATGGCAGCGATCTGCCCGTCGCCGGAACCGATCTTCCGGATAAAGCGCTCGTTCTCCTGGATCCCGTCCGCGAGTACGTTCCGGTCCGATACTTCATAGCAAAGGGAGGCACGGACGCCTGCCTGGCGAACGGCCTGCTCGATCAGGTCGAGCGATCCATCAGGCATGCCGGGCGAGGCATGGTGGTCGATTACCGTTGTCGTTCCATTGCGGATACACTCGATCAGTGGTATTTGCGCTGAAAGCGTGACGTCCTCTTGGTCCAGGGCGCGGTCCACCTTCCACCACAGCCGTTCCAGGATTTCCACAAAATTTGAAGCCGGTTCGCCCGGTATCGCCATGCCGCGTGCCATGGTGGAGTAAAAGTGATGGTGAGCACAGATAAAGCCCGGGAGGATCAGCTTCCCTGAGCAATCGATGGCTTCGGCATCCGGAAAACGCCTGCTTAGCTCCGCAGCGCCGCCAACGGCTACGATATTTTCCCCATCGGTGACCACGGAGCCGTCCCATATCACGCGATTGTTCGCACCCAGAGTGACCACGATCCCGTTTTCAAATCTTGTTGTCATCCTTGATCCTTTCGCTTGGAGAGTCTGGGTCCAGCTGCTCGGTAGATTTCGCGCCGGGCAAATCGGCAGATCAGCGAGATGGTGTAGAAATATTCCTTGCTGATTATAGCATTTGTCAGACAACCACCGAGTGTAAAAAATCCATATCCTGATGGCGAGATGTCACATTCAAAGGCAAATGAAAGCAGCCTGGCGAGAGACCGATCGGCCTCTCGCCAGGCTTAGGATAGACGAAACAAGGGGAGTTCGAATTCCAGGACTCTTACGGTGTCATTTTTGACAGTTCGAACTTGCGTACGAGCTCGAGATCTTCAGGAAGATCCAGATCTAGTCCCAGGGTGGGCAGGTCGACGATCTCGAGCCTCGCGCCCGCTTCCCGTGCGCGCTGGCAATGCTGTTGAAAAGAGTCCTCTCCAAAATCGTACTCGATCAAACCGGTGGGCGAGATCAACAGCGCATTGGTACCCTTCCCATGCCGATCGGGCGCTATCACAACGACGGGAGGATCGCTCGCGCGTTCGATGAGTGTCAGCACATCCTCTCGCGTGATCAACGGGAGGTCGGCGGGCAGGACCAGGACCCCGCCCGTGGCGTAAATCTGCGCCACAACGGTGGCGCGCTTGAGGGCAGTATTTAGTCCGGGTTGGCCGTCTTCGCGAACCGTGCGCGCGCCATAATTGCGCGCGATGGTCAATGCCTGGGGGTCGCGACTGATCACCAGCACTTCTTCGACCTCTTTCAAGCCAGAAAACGTTTGAAGCGTGTTATTCAGCAACTTACGATTGAGCTCAGTGCGCTCATCTTCGGACAGGGTTCCAGCCAGCCGAGATTTGCCGCGTCGCAATGGTTTTACAGGGACAATAGCCCAAAGTGTCATAAATTCAATCCATCTATGAAATTCAAAACTTCATGTGCCAGTTTCTTTCTATCTTCATGACTAATCATCAGCGTATTTGTTACACATGTATGCATGTGTAAGTCCCGAATCTGACCTTCCAATTGCCTATCAACTCGATCTAACACGAACCCGTTGACGAGGTTGCCGTAATGCTTTGCCACAGCCAGGGCAGAAGGCTCAATCCCCAGCTCACCGAACATTTTTGCCGCCGGTCCCTTGACCGTTTGTCCACCAATAATGGGTGAGATGGCGATTACTGGCGCCGGCGCGTCTCCCTTCGGATTGAGAGGCGAGAGGACGTTCAGTATGGGGTCGATGCTTACCCAGGGATTGGAAGGACAAAGAATAATGGCATCTGCCTCCCGAAGCGCCTCCTGTGTCCCGGGCGCCGGTCTTGCCAATTCGATACCCTCAAAGTGGAAGCCGGTCACGCGTGGCTCGCAACGACGGTGGACAAAGTATTCCTGAAACGATAGATCCCCTTCCGCCGTTTCGACGATCGTTCTGACCGGCTGGTCTGTCATTGGCAGGATCTTCTCTCGCATTCCCCAGGCCTCACAGAAATCCTTTGTGATTTGCGACAGAGGTTGACCCTGCCGGAGTCGGCGTGTCCGTTCGAGGTGAGTGCCCAGATCCTGGTCCCCCAGCCGGAACCAATCCGGTCCACCGAGCCGGGTGGCATTTTCGATCACCTTCCAGGTCTCATTGACTTGTCCCCAGCCAGTCTGGGGGTTTGCCAGGCCCGCTAGCGTATAACAGACCGTATCCAGATCAGGGCAAATATACAAACCATAGTGCTCAAAGTCATCGCCGGTGTTGACGATGATCGTGAGCTCTTCGGAAGAAAGGTACTGGGCAAGCCCGTGGGCAAACTTTGCACCACCGACTCCGCCCGCCAGTGCAACAATTTTCAAATTCTCTCGCATTTCTGTATGCGCTCATCGAAAAATTGAGATATCGGCGATGCCTTTTCTCTCGCGCACTGCGGGATTTACATCGGCATAGCCAATATAGAACATTCCCTGCGGTTCCCACGTTTTTGGCAAATCCAGGGTTTTCCGGATGGTCTCCTGTACGAAAAGCGGCGAACAAACCCAGACGCCTCCCAGACCTTCTGCGTATGCGGCGAGCAGCAGCTGCAACCCGGCTGCCGCAACCGATTGAATCGCCATCACCCTTTCGGCATGTCGACGTTTTTCATCGGGATAGGCGTCCATCTCGCTCATGTCCAGGCAAAGCAGGATGGCAACGGGTGCGGCAGCGAGGCGATCCTTTGAGCGTTTGACCTGTGCTTGAACTTTTTCCAGGGGGAGACTATCTTGAAGGAGATCATGCTGAAATTCTTTCGCCATTGCTTCCGCGAGATGATGTCTCAAAGATAGATCCGTCACAACCACGAATCTCCAGGGCTGGCGGTTGTGGGCCGACGGGGCATAGGTCGCCGTCGTAAGAATGTTCTCGATCAGGGAATGTGGTACGGCAACCGGTTTGAAGCGGCGCACGGAACGTCGGGTCTGCAGGAAATTGTGCAGATCAATCGCCGTGCAAGTCAAAGTGATTGGGCTTGATCCGGTAGATGATACGACGCTGTCCCTCCCGGTACCTCCAGGGTTTGTTATAGTATTTGAGCGAAAGCCGGTTGATGTGCTCATCTGCTCCTTCTCGTGTATAACCAACAACCTCACCGCGGATCCCAAGATAGCGATCCTGATTGTCGGGATCCTGAATAACCATAGCCACCTGCGAGCGAGCCTTCATGTTTCTATCTTTGACCCGCCCTTCATTCGTATTAATAAGGATATGCGCCTCATCGGCGCTAAACCAGACCGGTGTAAGCTGCGGCGAGCCATCGGCCATGATGGTCGCCAGATACAGTAACGCTTTTGTCTCGTCTTGAAAAAGATCGCGGAACTCAGCCGGAAATGCCATACCTCACCCGAGTGTTGGGAATGTAAAGTGTCTGCATTCCCTCGTGAAAATTCCGAATGGTTAGAATATCTTCCCTGCTACAGTCAACCAGGAGCTTGATTTCTGCATCGCGTTTGAGTGTATCAAAAGTGCATAAGATTCCTGTTAGCGTTCGGGGATTATCCTTCTCCTTCATCGTTAAGGATCCTAGCCACACGTCTATTCCGCCGCCATCGCCGGACGTCGTATCTGCAAGGTACCCGTAATCAAATGGATAGATCATGTCTTCATAGCGGGGATGCCGGCTTCCTTTCGGACGATCGATGACCAGAGGCCGCGAGGCGAGTAGTTTCATCATTGCAATCCAGAAGGATGTATCGGCATTCATGTCTGCGAACAGGCGGTTTAACGAAATAAATCTTGCTCACGGCGGCGTAACAATTCGCTTAATGCTCCCTCACGAAGTGAGTAGGGAAAGCCTCGGACGTGGACGACGGGTCTGCCTTCGGCTGCCTGTCCCATCACCAGGGAAGCAGCGGCAGCCAGCTCATCCGCAACCCCTACCTGCGTGATCCGAAGCCGGAAACCGAACAAGTCTGGATCGCCGCGCAAATCTTGCAGCCCCGGCATACCGGCAATCCCAATGGCGACGCCGACCGTACCATTGCGCCAGGCGCGCCCGTGGGAATCAATGATCAAAACGCCGATCTGTTTACCTGTCTGGGATTGAATCTGCTGGCGAAGATCTGCTGCCGAGCGGTCGGGGTCCGAAGGGAGCAGGAGCACCCATTCTTCATTATTTGCTTCGCCACCGGGCGATTCGCGATCTGTATCGGCAAAAGGGGACATGACGTTCGAGTGATCGATTCCCGCATTGGCGCAAACGAAGCCAAGGCTGTGTTCTACAATGATCGTTCCCGGCCGAATGCGCAGAACTTCCTTGCTTTCGCGCAGGATCAGCTCTACGAGCCGCGAGTCTTTTTCTGTTTTTTCCGCAAGCGTTATTGCAGCTGGTGAGGGAGTGATTGTGGCAAGATGAACAGTCCGTCCCTCAGCCTTCGAGACGATCTTCTGTGCCAGAACGACTATATCATCCTCTTCCAGACTAATGCGATTTGCAGCGAGAGCTTCGACAACAACATCCGCCAGGTTGTCGCCGTGGCGGATTAGGGGCACCCTCTCCAGCGCAGTGAGAGTTAATGTTGGCACCGCTCAGGCGGACTCTGTGGTTCGAACCGGCACACCGGTGATTTTGATTCCTGCGAAGGTCGAGCCATATTGCTTGTTAATATTGATCAGCACACTCGTTAAGCCCTCCACGACGACCGAGTTCTCGATCGGACCCGCGTCCCAACCAACGAGACCTGTTGCTTCGACAAGCTTCAACACTTCTGCGCGAGCTTTCTTGCTCGAGCCCGTGACCAGCACATCACATTCGACCTCTTCTTCCCCGAGTAGATGTTCGTGGGAAACATTTTGGAACGCTGCCACAACCTCAACATCCTCTCCGAGAATCTGCCTGGCTTCCTGAGCAGCGGACCCGGCAGGGGGCATCTGCACTTTACTGACCTTAGGCGGTACCAGAGGCACGGTCACGTCTACAAGTAGCTTGCCCTTGAGCTGTTCCCTGACGCTCTCGAGAGTCTCTCGATGGGCAGAATAGGGAACGGTCAGCACGGCAATATCAGCCTGTCCCGCCGCTTCCTGATTGGTAGTCCCTACCACTGAGGACGTCCCCTCAAGTAGTTCCATGATTTCGGAGGCGGCTTTCACCGCCTTCTCTGAGGAGCGTGATCCGATCAACACCCGATACCCCGCCCTCGCCCAACGGTATGCAAGACCCTTGCCTTCTTTTCCTGTCCCGCCCAGTACTGCGATGGTCAACAGCAATGCTTCTTTCACAATGACATTCTCCTGAATACAGCCGTTTTGTTAGATATGTTGGAACGCCAACCGGGAGGCATCATACTCCTGGCGCCTGCTATCCCAGCCCGAACTGATTGGGATGAGGTAGCTTCATCCCGTTGGCACCGATCTCCTCGACCGCGTAAAAGGCGGCTTCGCGCACCTCCGGATCTTCGCCGTACATGGCATTATACAGAGCGCCAATTATGCCCTCATTTGCCACGCGCTTCAGATAAGGCAGGGCGGCGAGGCGTTCTTCGGTATCGCCTTGTTTGAATGCGTTGAGCAGGACATCGGTCGCTGGACCCCCGCGCGGCACGCCCATTTTTTGCTTTCCCGCGAACTCGATGAGCCAGGGCGACTCGGAGGGCGTAACCAGCGGCCGCGGGACGCGCGGGTCCATGTTTTGGATCTGCTCAAGATATTGACTTGCCAGGTTGCGTACCGCCCATTGATCGTCCTCCACCTGGATTCTTTGGAGCGTCTCCACTGCCCATGGCTCTCCCACGCGCGCCAGTCCATGGACGGACGCCCGGCGAAGCATGATGTCTTCGAGAGTACTGCCTTCCTTGAGAATGGCGTGTCCTTCCGTGGGATCGTTCGCCAGGGCCTCGGCGGCGGCGCGGCGCAGTTCTTCATCACCCTGCAGGAGGGCACGCGCCACGGCTTCCAGTGACTTGTCCGTTCCGATCGCGACCAATGCCAGGCAAATCGCTCGCCGAACGGAACCTACGGGCGCCTGCAGTAGTTCCTCCAGCTGCTGAATCGACTTGCTATCTCTTAGCCCCCCGCTGCCCATCGCGGCTAGCGGGATCAAATCGAATGACCGGGAGGATAAGAGCTGCCGAAAGAGAGTGGCTGCACCCGGGTCCCCGCTGACAACGAAAGCCGCCATCGCCTGGCCGCGCAGGCCGATCGGCTGGCCCTCGCTTTGCAAGATCGAAAGCAGGCAGGCGAATGCTTTGCTGCGCCAGGCGGCCTCTTTAGGCGCATCCCTGAGCCAGCGCGCGACCGTGAAAGCCTGGCTGTGAAGCGGCAGACCGGTTTCACGGAGCAGGCTCTCTGCCACCCCGGAAGCGTCGCCGCGTGCGGCGAGATAACGCAGCGATAACATCTTTCCATCCCAATCGGGCTGCGAGAGCAGCGAGGTGTCCGCATCATTGTCGCCGATGGCCTGACCTGCCAGATATCCGTTCAGCACGGGGTGCAAAAACCGCATTTTGTTGTTCGGATGCGAGACGAGCAGCCCGCTATCCACCATCTTGCTGAGCAGCCCGTAGGTCGGGACCGCCTCGCCTGCCTTTGACTTCTTAAGTCGGATCTTCTGTGAATCGGTCAATGGGATCTCTTCGCCATCTGCTGTTTGCGCGACCGTCTCCACGCTCTCAAGAGGTCGATCATCAACGATGTCGTATTGTTTGACCCAGGAACGCGCCTGGCGCGGATCGAAGATCGGTTGCGAGGTCAGGACTACCTGCATGGCAAGCAGCTCCAGGGCTGCGATCGGTGTCCCGCTGGGTGAGAGGCGGCGAATGTGACCGGCAATCGCATCCAGCACACGCGGACCGCGGCTATCGCCGGCATATGCCCCCCAGACCTTAAGCGTCAGCTCAAATGGCGTCAATATACTATTTTCGTGCAACAGCCAGTTGTTAAGCAGAAGAGGATCCACCTGACCGGCCCCCGTTTGCGCCCACGGCTCCAGGGCAACGGTGCGCGACCACAATTCGCCCCACTGCTGGATGAATGCAGCTCTTCTGGATGCATCCCAGGCAATCAACGCCAGCGGGCTGAAGCCCAGGCTGATTAAGCCGTTGAGCTGCCCGATACATCCCGTTGTAACAATTCGAATTCGTGGATAGGCTTGAAGCAATGCCTTGAACCAGTCCACGACATGGCGTTGACCACGTGGATCAAGCTCATCGAATCCATCTAACAGCACCAACGCCTGACCGTTCTTAAATGTCTGCTGGATGAAACCCGGCAGCCGCCTCAAATCGAAGATCGGTGCATGCTCACTGGCAGCGTTGATAATGGGGGTGATTGGATCTCTGGAAGTTTCAAATGGAAATTGCAGGTCGGCGACATGATACAAGTACGGTACCGCCTCGAGATGGGATCCTGCAAGGACCTTCACCTGGAGGTCGGCAGCCAGGGAAGCGAGATGTGCCAGTGCAACCGTCTTTCCCGTGCCCGCTGCCCCTACGATAACCACATGCGAGCCTCCGGAAATCGCCTCTGCCACGCCGAGAGTAGGGGCACGATAAATGGCAGCCAGTTCTGGCCAGGCAGGCATATAGGGAAGCGTCTGGGCGATGATATCTTCCTGGATGGGAACGACGCCTGGCTCTACGTGCGCCGGCGGGGCGATCAGGCGAGGCTCCTGCAGGACCTCGTCGAGGGAAAAGAGAGATGAAGCCAGGTGCATTGCCTGCGCGCGTCGCAGGGTGGCGCGTCGCAGGTTGTCTTCGAGCCCCGTCGTACGGCGGGTTTGGGCGAACTCGCGTTTCTCCTGAGCTGTCTGGCGGACCTGTCCAAGAAGTGGCCGGAAGCGGCTCCACAACCAGACAAAGAAAACCCCAACCCCAAAACCCAATAAAAAGGAAAAAAGGTCGAGTTGAGGGATGATGTTCATCTGCAGTTTTCTCTCAGGACGAAGGAGAGACGATGTGTGTGCTTAGTTCGCATACAAAATCCGCCCACACGTGGGACAATGAAATAGCTGGCTCGTAGAGCGCGCATTCTGCTGTTGAGAGGGAGTAAGGGTTGTGCCGCAGGCTTCACACGCATTTTCCGCGATGGTGGAAATTGCCAGGCCGCGTTTTTGGCGGCGTAGCTGCTCATAGACGTTCAAGGTCTGATTAGCGATATCAGTTACCACGGCAAGGCGTTCCGCACTCAGCCTCTCGAGCGACCGTTGGAGTGTTTCCCGTTCAACATTCAAATCCTGGTTCTGTTCGTGCAGCTTAGAGTTAACAAGTGCAAGCCGGTTCTTTGAACTTTCCAGATCTTTTTCAGCGGACTCGACTGCGATCATCGCTTCCAACTCGCGTTCTTCGAGCGTTTCCAGATGGCGTTTCAGCGAAGACACATCCTTCTGGAGGTCCTGCAGTTCTTTTGGGTTATGCACGCGCCCGCCATACAGACTGGTCTCTGCCTGTTGTATCTTGCTATTCTGCTTTTCAACCTCAGTTTCGGTCAAACGGAGAGCGCGTTCGGCTTCCATATGCCGGGTTTCGGCGGTGGCTAGCTGCTCACTGGCCATGCGTAAGTCCAGATCATTTTCAAGGGTCTGCTGTATCCACTTCAGGCGTGCCTGGATCTGATCGATCTGGCTATCCACTTGCTGTAGGCGGTACAATCCCAGGGCAGCGCTCATGGTTCGATTATACCCGTACGAGCATGCGATCGATAAATTACCTTACTGGCTCGGGATGTTATAGTAATTGTAAACAGCCTGAGACATTTGCGCGAATAGTTCGGAGACCGGCTCCCAGACGGTTTGCACCGGATCATATGCATAGATCACCAGCACGTAATTGCCACCCGGTGTGTAAACGATTCCCGCATCGCTGATGTTCTGGATGACGCCGGAGGCTGCCTCGCTGATCCACCCGTGTTTGTGCGCGACCCGCGTTCCTTCAGGGACGCCGGCTTCGATCAGCACGCCGATCTTGTCCGCTGCTAAGAATGTAATCATTTGCTGGCAGATCTCACGATTGAGTTGTCCCGGGAATGCCGCGATCAAGGCTCCGCCGCCCGCCTCCGCGCATTGATAGATGTCCGCCAGGAGCATGCCGATGTCCGATGGGGTAGTCTGGTTGAAGGCGTCGGGGTCGGTGAAGACATCCGTGCGCTGGTTGGCAGGAGTCTGGATCTGTTCCAGCAGGGGACACGGAGACTCCGCACTGCAGAAAAAGCCCGCCAGGAAGGTGTTTTCCAGCCCGATCTTGCGCATGTCCTCAGTCACCACGAGGGGTCCCCGCAGGGGATCGAGCTGCTCCATCAGGCGATCAGCCGGGGGGTTCTCGGACCTGCGGATCATATCAAGGATCATCGCCGAAGTCTGCTCGTCTAAAGCACTGCTCCCGAACTTTATGAAGTAGGAGACCATAATGGGGATCTTCACCGTGCTGGATGCGGTAAAGGCGACATCCGGATTGACTGAGATCATTTCGCCCTGATCCATGGCGAAATGGACTTCCTGTCCGGTCTGCAAATCCTGTAAATAGACACCGATAACGCCTGTGAAGTCGGCCACGGTAATATTTTGCTGCAGCAGAATCTCCAGATTTTGTATGGTAGGGCGGGCTGCTGCGCTGCGCTGGAACGAAAGCACGACCCTGCGATTACCGGGAGAGCGCAATGTGTCCTCGATCAGACGGATTGCCCGCTCCACGTCCAGAATGGTGCCGGGCGAGCCGGGCGAGAAGGTGGTACTGCCGGGAATTGGCTGCGCCGGCGTCGGCGGTTCATCATAGCGCGCCGAGATCTCATTCTGTAAGTATGCCCTCAACCGGTCTTCGGCAATCGTTGCGCTCAATGGAATTTCGACCGGGGTTGGCTCTCGGTTCCAGATATAGTCCCAGAATCCCCCCCAGAACGAGCGCCCCGTTCGAGCTAAATCTGCAGCGGCGATCATGCTGTCCATATCCGGCTCAAAGCCGACCACCGAGGGGTCTACCTGGATGATAGCTTCGCCGTACTGAATTTCAATGGGAGTTGAGTAGACCTGCAGCACGCGCTCCGAGGCAATCTGCGGGTCCACGCCGCCGACAGGTACGCCGGCGATGGTCATTCCTCGGGGATAGTTGTTGCGCTGGCGACTGTAGCCGATTAGCGCAACAACTGCCAAGACGATTGCAATAGATAGAATTGCGATGGAAATACCCCGTAGAATGGGAATGGAACTACGGTTCCGCACACTGCCTCCGGACTCGTGACAAATATCGTAAAAAAGTATAACACACCCATTTTGGCGTTTGTGCTAGAATAAATTCGAAGAGCAGCGTGCCTGGTGCTGCTCCTTGCACCCGGAGACACAGACCCTAACGATTTCTTGCCGCGTCAAACTCTATCTATGTGAGAAGGACTTCTTCACGCAGAGCAACTCGCCAGGCAAGAAATCCCGGGGTTTTTGTTTCCCGGCTTCGAAACCTTTTCAGGACAGGATTATGCTACGCTCATTTCTAATCTATCTTTCCAAAGCAGCCTGGGCGCAGAAACTGGTCACAAACTGGGGAATTGCATGGTGGGCAGCCTCGCGATTTGTAGCAGGGGAGACCGCCGCAGACGCCATCCGTAGTATCCATCAACTGAATGAAAAGTGTATCAATGCGACACTCGATCATCTGGGTGAGCATACTTCTACGATCGAAGAAGCGGATAGAGCCACAGAAAAGATTCTTACGGTTCTAAGAGAAATCGACCAGGCAGGCGTACGGTCAAACGTTTCCATTAAGTTAACGCAGATTGGTATGGGGCTGGACGAGGAAATATGCAGACAGAATCTGGTGAGGATTCTGGAACATTCCCGCAAGCACGGAAATTTCATCCGGATTGACATGGAGGACACACCGTATACTGATATCACTCTATCTCTTTTCTATTCCATGCTACAGCGCGGGTTCCATGTCGGCCAGGTGGGAATTGTGGTGCAGTCCTACTTATATCGCACAGAAGCAGATGTACGCCGCTTGCTGGAATACGGTGCTCATCTCCGCCTCGTCAAGGGTGCCTACAAGGAACCTGCGGACAAGGCATACCCCAAGAAAGCGGATGTCGATGCAAATTTCGATTTGCTGACTAAGCTGATGATCGATGCCGCCTGCAAGATCGAAGTCAGGACCATCAGCGCCGATGGCCGCGTACCGCCGATCCCAGCTATCGCGACGCACGATGAGAAACGGATCGAATTCGCAAAGCAATATGCTGAAAAGGTCGGGCTCCAAAAAGACGCGCTTGAGTTTCAAATGTTGTACGGGATTCGCCGCGACCTGCAGGAGAAGCTTGTCAAGCAGGGCTATCCGGTTCGCGTGTATGTCCCATTTGGCACGCACTGGTACCCTTACTTCATGCGCCGGCTTGCGGAGCGACCTGCGAATATATGGTTCTTTGTTTCCAATTTCCTTCGTAAATAGCAGCGAGATACCTGAGCAGGTCCAGATGTGAATGGGTCTGTTCTGGAGATGCCGTTTATAATCGAATCATGGCACCTCTTGCCCTGGTCACTGGCGCAGCCCATCGATTGGGAAAAGCCTTCGCCCTTACCCTGGCGCACTGCGGTTTCGACCTCGTTCTCCATTATCATCGCTCGCTCGAGGCAGCGCGACAGACCCAGGTGGAGATTGAGTCTGTCGGACGCCGCGTGCGCCTGTCCCGGGCAGATCTGACCGATCCTACAGAGATCCGATCTCTCGTGGACTCTCTCGATTCGCTCAACGTTTTAGTGAATTCCGCTGCACTTATGCCAGGCGGGGGTATCGACATATTGACTCCGGAAGATTGGGACTCGACACTAGATCTGAACCTGCGTGCGCCCTTCCTGCTGTCCCAGGAATGTGCGCGCAAAATGACCGGCGGCGGACTGATCGTCAACATTACCGATGTGGGCGCAACGAAAGCCTGGAGTCGTTATCCGTCCTACACAGTCAGCAAGGCTGCCCTCGAATCCTTGACGCGCGTCCTGGCGCGAGCCCTGGCTCCCTCGATCCGAGTGAATGCCATTGCGCCCGGACTGGTGCTGCAATCTGAGATCGTAGACGATGCCGAATGGCAGCGGCTGGTGAACCGCATTCCCCTCAAGCGTCCCGCCCGGCAGGAGGAGATCGGGTCCGCTCTCGAATTTTTGCTAAAGAACGAGTATATTACCGGACAGACGATCACCGTGGACGGTGGCTATTCATTGATATGAACTTGAATGCGGGATCATTCAAGCCCTGGAGGATTCAGATCATGTCGGAGCTCGCGCAGCTGGCTGAAAAACTCAAATCGGAAGGAGAAAAGGTCGTGTCCATCTTTTCAAATCTGACCGAAGAACAATGGCAGATGGAAATCTACACCGAAGGCGACACCTGGACGATGCGCAACGTGCTTTCTCATTTTGTGACCTCCGAACGTGGACTACTCAAGCTCTTCGAGCAAATCCGTCAGGGCGGCGCCGGCGCAGCAGATGACTTCTCTATTGACCGTTACAATGCGGCCATGCAGGCGCGAACCAGGGATGCTACCCCTCAGGAATTGCTCGAGCAATATAAGGAAGTGCGTGCTCAGGCAGTCGCCTGGGTCTCGGGCTTGCATGAATCAGAGCTCGAGATCGCGGGCCGCCACCCCTTCCTGGGACAGACTGTAATTCGTGAGATGATCAAGATGTTATACATCCACAATCTGACCCATTATCGCGATATGAAAAAAGCACTCAAACCCTAAACACCAGGGAAATGCCTGGAGATCCAATCCGTTGTGATATGAGCCCCTTCTTAACGTCCTTTGCCGTCGAGAAATGAATCTTCCTCCCTTCAAGCTTGAACGCTATTTTGCCAGGTATGAGTTCCGCACAGAGTATTTGCTGTGTTCCTCCGACTGTGAATCGATGTCTATTGAGGAGTTGCTCGGCTTGGAACAAGGCTCGGCTGAAGAGTTTCAGAAAGTCTGGTTGGGTTATACCGAATCGCAGGGCAGTCCCGCGCTGCGCGCCGAAATCTGCAGGTTGTATGAGAGCGTTCAGCCCGAGGATGTGCTCGTCCACAGTGGCGCAGAGGAGGCAATCTTCCTGTTCATGCTGGCGGCGCTCAAAGAATATGACCACATCATTGTGCATTCCCCTGCCTACCAATCCCTGGCGGAAGTTGCCCGAGCTCGAGGCTGTGACGTCAGCCCCTGGCGAGCGCGCGAAGCGAACGGCTGGGCGCTCGAGCTCGATGAGCTGCGTCATCTCCTGCGCACAAACACGAAAGCCATCATCATCAATACACCGCATAACCCCACCGGTTATTTGATGTCCCGGGAGGACTATGAAGCTGTGCATGCTTTCGCACAGGAACATGGGCTGCTACTCTTTTCTGATGAGGTGTATCGAGAGTCTGAGTACGATCCTGCACTCCGTCTACGTGCCGGCTGCGATTTTGGGGAGCATGCTCTCTCCCTGGGTGTGACTTCCAAAACGTATGGTCTGGCCGGTCTTCGTATCGGGTGGATCGCCACAAAGAACCGCGACCTTTATGAGAAGATGGCTTCGCTTAAGGATTACACAACAATTTGCAACTCGGCGCCGAGTGAGTTCCTTGCCGAAGTAGGCTTGCGCAACCGGCATAAGCTCATCGAACGGAATCTCGACATTATCCATCAGAACCTGAAGGTCATGGATGGCTTCTTCCACCGTCACGCCGACCTGTTCTCCTGGGTACGACCACAGGCCGGCTCGATGGCGTTCCCACGTCTTCACAGAGGCGAGGTGGAAGAATTCTGCGACCGGCTGGTGAGGACGGCCGGCGTTCTGCTTCTGCCAGGTTCGATTTACGATGACTCTCGCAATCACTTCCGGTTGGGATTGGGCCGGAGAAATCTCCCGCAGGCTGTGGAAAGGCTGGAAGAATTCCTCGTTCGAGACAACTTGACATCCGGGAGAAGATCGATTTTGTAACAAATCCAATGATGGATATCTATCTGGAAATCATACCTTGAAGACTCTCCTCCGCCTCGCCCGCCCCATTCACCTGTTGATCGCTGCCCTGACCTACTCCCTGGGAACCAGCATCGCAAACTATCTCGGACGCCCGTTTCGCGTGGAAGCATTTTGGCTGGGGATTCTTGCAGTCGTTTTCGCGCAGGCAAGTATGAGCCTGCTGGCCGAAGTCTTCCGTCCGTATAACGAACCGCTTATCGAAGGTGAAACCCGTAAGGCGCGACTGGGCTTGCGAAATAATTCTCTCTACGCTTCGGTTGCTGCCCTGGCAGCTAATGCCGTGATTGCATTTATTTTGTTTCGTATCGGCTATCTAACCATTTCTGGACTCGTCTTCTTATTGTTGTCGCTGATTCTTATCCTCACGTACTCCGTTCCTCCGTTCCGATTTATTAACCGCGGGTTTGGAGGGTTCGTGCTGGCGGCTCATCTTGGCTATGTGATTCCATCCATTGGCTTTATCCTTCAGGCAGGGGAAGCGCACCGTTTTCTCCTGATCTCCGTTCCGCTTACGCTCCTGGCTTTTGCCTATTTCATCATTATGGATTTCCCTTCCTTTGCCTCCGATACCAAATACGGGCGCATTACGTTATTGACACTCCTCGGCTGGGAGCGCGTGGTCCCCTTGCATCACCTTTTTATCCTGCTGGCGTACCTGTTTTTCCTGGCTTCTCCTGCGTTCGGATTATCTCTTTCCCTCTTATGGCCGGCGTTTCTGACGCTGCCTTTCGCCCTTTTCCAAGCTTTCCTGCTCAGGAGTCTTACACTGGGCGCGCCGGCAAACTGGACCCTCCTGACAGCGACTGCGCTCTCGGTGTTCGGACTCACCGCCTATTTCTTAACCTTGACATTCTGGCTCCGCTAGAGACCTGATTCCTGCAAGCCCGGCTTCCATCGCATGCCTGAATTCTTACAGCTCCTGCCTCCTGATGAAGCGCGTAGCCTTTTTCTCTCATACCTTTCCCGGCCGGTCACAGGTTCAGAAATAGTCGCGGTTCCCTTCGCCCTGGGACGCGTTCTGGCGGAAGACATCCACGCTCCTCATCCCCTGCCTGATTTTCCGCGCTCCACAGTGGACGGTTTTGCCGTGCACGCCAGAGATACTCATGGAGCCAGTGACTCTTTACCCGGCTATCTAAAATTAGCCGGCGAGGTTCCGATGGGCGACGCTCCCGCTTTCAAGATCAGCCCGGGGCAATGCGGGTTGATCCACACAGGCGGAATGGTGCCGGAGGGCGCCGATGCGGTCATTATGCTTGAGCACACACAGTCAGCGCAGGAGGATGAGATCGAAGTGCTCCGCCCGGTAGCGGAGGGAGAAAACGTGATCCGCGTTGGTGAGGATGTAGCACAGGGACAACTGGTCCAGGCGATGGGGAGCTGGCTGCGGCCCGCTGAGATCGGTGGATTGATGGCGCTTGGAATCACAGAAGTGCGGGTGAGGCGTAAGATAAGGGTGGGGTTGATTTCCACAGGGGACGAAGTGATCGAGCCGGCTCAATTGCCGAGACCCGGGCAGGTCCGGGATGTCAATTCCTATACATTATCCGCTCTGATCGAAGGATGTGGCGGGACGGCAATTCGCTATGGAATCATCGCAGATGAATTCGAAGGCCTGAGAACGGTGAGCATAATGGCCCTGCTGGAATGTGATATGGTTATTATCACGGCCGGTTCATCCGCCTCGACACGCGATATGACGGCCGATGTGATTCGCTCACTGGGGCGGCCGGGGGTTCTCATACACGGTATCAATACCCGGCCCGGCAAACCGACCATTCTGGGCATCTGTGAAGGCAAGGCTGTTATCGGTTTGCCCGGCAACCCCGTCAGCGCGCTGGTCAACGGGTATCTATTCGTGGTGCCCGTGATCGAGAAGCTCTTCGGTGCACAGCCAAGACACAGGCCCTCTGTCCTGGCCAGGGTCACGATCAATCTACCTTCGCAAGCCGGTCGCGAGGATTGGTGGCCTGTGAAGCTACTGCGTTCCGATCAAAGGAACACCATGGAGGCCGAACCGATCTTTGGTAAGAGCAACCTGATATTTACCCTTGCCGCAGCGGATGGGCTGTTGCGCATTCCGCCCGAAGCGACCGGCTTATCGGCGGGTGAAACAGTGGAAGTCTTCTTAATCTAGAGTGGTCCCTGGGAAAGCCAGGGTAGACTCCCCAGGTCGACATTCCCTCCGCTTATGATGATGCCCACCTTCAATCCTCGCAAATCCAATTTTCTTTCCCAGAGCGCTCCCACCGCCACCGCGGCAGACGGCTCAATGATGATTTTGAGGCGTTCCCACACGAACCTCATCGATTCAATGATTCCCGGTTCGCTGACGGTTACGATCTGCTCGACGCGCTGCTGAATAATAGGAAAGGTCAGTGTTCCTAGCGAGGTCAATAATCCGTCTGCAATCGTCTGTGGCTTCACAGATGGAACGATGCGCCCGGCTTGCAGGGACCGATAGGCATCGTCTGCCAGTTCGGGCTCCGCTCCAATCACACGGATCTCTTCGTTTATTTCCGTTGCCGCAATCGAGGTGCCACTCAACAGCCCTCCACCGCCGACAGGGGCAATAATCACGTCGAGTCCTGGCAGCTCTTCGAGAAGCTCGAGAGCCGCCGTCCCCTGACCCGCAATGACGCGCTCGTCGTTGTATGGGTGAATGACATTCGCACCGGTTTTCTCTACGACCTGCGCGAGGGTTTGCTCGCGCGCTGCGAGCGTTGGCTCACAGAGGGTGATCTGCCCGCCGTACGCCGCCACCGCAGCTCTCTTGACCGACGGCGCATTATCCGGCATGACAATGTAGGCAGGAAGGCCTCGTAATTCCGCCGCGCGCGCCAGCGCCTGCGCGTGGTTCCCTGATGAGTGCGTAGCAACGCCAGATCTCGCCTGGGTCCCTGTTAACGAGAATATAGCGTTACAGGCACCGCGAAATTTGAATGCCCCTACCTTTTGGAGATTTTCGCATTTTAAGAACACCTGCGCCCCGACTCTTTCATCGAGACTTCGACTTCTGAGCACAGGGGTGTGGTGAATATGGCGTTTGATCCGGTCCGCTGCCCGGTGGATCTCCTGGAGGGTAACAGACATGCCGGTTTCCTGGCGTTAGTAGCCCCGCTCAAAATCAACCACGTGTTTGAGTGGCTTGTTCTCCAGGAAGAGACGGTAATTTTCGATAAATAACTGTGTGATATCTTCCGGATAACTGATTGCAGATGTATGGAACGTCATGTAAAGATTCGGAGTCGTCCAGAAGGGATGATTTTCCGGTAGAGGTTCCTGTGCGAACACATCCAGGACGGCGGCAGAAAGAGTGCCTGCATTCAGGGCTGCTACGAGGGCATCCTCATGTACGGCATTGCCGCGCCCTACGTTGATAAAAACTGCTTGAGGAGGCAGCGCGCTCAACAAGTTCGCATCCACGATCTGATTTGTATCATTGGTCCTGGGAAGAACGCTCACGAGATAATCCAATCCCTGTGCGAATTGCAGCAGCTGGTCTCCATGGAAGTATTGATCCACGTGCTCGCTGTCCTCACTCTCGCGGGTGTACCCTCGCACACGCATTTTGAACTGCCTGGCGGTTTCCGCAAGATGTGCGCCGATGGAGCCGACCCCTAACAGCCCGATGGTTTTCCCGCGCAGCATACCCGATTCCGGCCGCTGCCACTGTTTTCTCTTTTGCGTTTCGATTCGCTCCGATATTTTCTTTTCGAAGAAGAGCAGGTACCCAAACACATACTCAGACATCAGTTCGCCGAACACGCCACGCGCATTCGTCAGCACATAGTCACGTCGCTGAGCGGGATCCACGAGTGGTTCCACGCCCGCGTATATGGATTGGACCCACTTCAGCCTGGATGCCCTGGGCAGCACATCGCGTGTTAACCCGGGCTCACCCAGGATGATATCTGCCTCGCCCGGGTCTGCTGTGATCTCAAGTTTCTCCAGCGCTGCAGCCCGGAGCAACGGAATATATTCGCTCTCATCGCGTGAAAGAATTAGAAGCCTGTTCATGACATTCGATTATACCGAGTTGCTTTCGGGAAAATCAAAGCGCCGTGCATGAAACCATGCACGGCGTTTGTCTTGGTGAGGTTTTGTCTGGGTCGCAGTCAGGACCGGCGTACCAACCCGACCAGGAAGAGCAGGACGACTGCGCCAAGAATGGCAACAATCAGGCTGGTAAGGTTGAAGCCGGTGACTCCCGGGGCTCCGAACACATTGCTCATCAGGAAGCCACCGATGAGGGCGCCGACAATGCCCACCACAATATTGGCTAGCGCACCCATCTGGGCGTTGCGGCCCATGATCATGCTCGCGATCCAGCCTGCGAGCGCACCAAAGATGATCCATAAGATCCAGTTCATATTCTGCCTCCTCAAAGATTTATAGTTGGTTTGACGATCCGTTCGGGGCGGGCCTCACATCCCGCTCATTGTGAGAAACGATAACAAATTTTGCTTGTTACGTCTCTAATCAATGACAACCCTCATGACAGCCGAAAGTTGCTCTCCGAAACCGTTCTCCAGGAGCGTTTTATCTTCTTCTGAAGCCCAGGATAGTGGTCACGATTCCCGTGAAGAACGAAGCTGCTAGCAGTCCGACAAAGACTCGCGCAGTCTGGGAGTTCTGCTCCTCGAGCCTGTTCTCCCGCGCAGAGATGGCAGAGGCGGCCGGGACTGCCAGGCGGGGCTTGAATTCCGGGGCGGGTTTCGCACGCGGCTGTACTCCTCGCCCGGCCTCCGCGGGCGCTTCGTCTCCTTCGGGAACGATTTTGGAGCCATAGTTGTTAGCGTAGACCTGCGTGAACTCGGCTCCAAAAAGAAGGATTTGTGCTGAATAATAGATCCAGACCAGCAGCAGGACCAATGAACCAGCCGCGCCAAAGGAAGAAGCAACGGCGCTGTTCCCCAGGTACAATCCGATCAGGAATTTGCCCAGGGAGAATAAGAGCGCAGTCACGAACGCACCGAGCCATACGTCGCGCCAGGCGATCTCCGCATCCGGGAGAAACTTGAAGATCAGCGCAAAGAGGATGGTAATCACGCCGACGGAGATGATCAGGTTCAATATTTGTAACAGGATCTCTGAGAGCGGAACCGCGGTGCCAATGGTCTCATTGACGGCAGAAAGACCGGCGCTAATGACCAGCGAAACCAGAAGCAAAAAGCCGATAACCAGGATCATGCCAAACGATAATAGTCGGCTGAAGACGACTTTCTTGACGGCGTCTACGAACCCCTCGGTCTCCTCTTCCTTTACGTCCCAGATCGTATTGAGCGAATTATGTAATTCGTTGAATGCGCCCAGGGCGCCAAAAAGAAGTGTAACCACGCCGATGATCGTGGCAGTGACCCCTGCGGCGGGCCGGCTGGCGTTTGCCAGCATGTCCGCAATGAAGGTCCTTCCTTGCGATCCCACCAGACCTTCCACCTGAGCCTCTACGAGGGATTGCACCGCCTCTCGCTGCCAGAAGAGGCCGGTAATCGCAATGATGATCACCAGCAACGGCGCCAGGGAAAAGATTGTATAGTATGCCAGGGCAGCAGAAAGGCGAGAGGCTTTGTCTTCTTTCCAGCCCTGGTAGGAGAGCTTAATGAGGGTCGGTAAATTCGAGAGTAGCTTTTTCATTTGGCGATTATTGTTTCTGGTGGAGATGGATGAAAACTGTACGCTTCCTTATATACTAAAAACAACACCTGCAAAATAGAAAATCTCCCCACCATCTGGCAGGGAGGTTGCTATCTTGGTCATCTGCCGGACCATCACCATCAATTGATAGGAAGCTATATCGACGCTGAGAAGATATGCCATTAACGCCTTATTGTTGCTTCGCGTTCAGGCCCCACCCCGATCCATTTGACCGGAACCTCCGCTGCTTCCTCAATCATTTTCACATACTGACGAGCCGCTGCGGGGAGCTCTTCATAGGACCGAGCCGTGCCAATATCATCTGGCCATCCGCTAACGGTCCGATACGCAATATCCACGCGCCCCAGATCGTAAGCATCTATATCGGCATATCGCACCGCTTGCCCGTTCAGTTTATACCCGTTCCCCACCTGCAGCTCATCCAGCCCGGTCAAGACATCCAGCTTTGTGAGACAGAGTTCGGTCACGCCGCTTAGCTGCACAGCTGTTCGCACCAGTTCCAGATCGAGCCAGCCCACCCGTCGCGTCCGGCCCGTCGTTGCCGCAACCTCTCCGAATTTGCGATAGACCCCGCTCTGAACATCCTTAATCTCCGTGGGCAGTGGTCCCGCCCCGACCCGTGTGGTATAGGCCTTTGCCACACCTACCACTCTTGTGATATAGCGCGGTGGAATGCCAAGCCCTGCGGATGCCGCGGAGGGAATGGTCGTCGAGGCGGTTACGAATGGATAGGTGCCCCAATCGGTATCCAGGAACGTACCCATCGCCTGTTCAAGGAGGAAGTGTTTATCTGCCGTCAAGCCATCCTGGACGATCGAAAACAGCTCGCGAAGATACGGTTTCACACGCTCGTAGTACGTGCGATGGGAGTCGCGAATCTCTTCGAAGCGCAACAAGTCTCCACCCAGAGCCGCAATGATCTTATTCTTCAGCTCCAGCTGGACTTTTAGACGCGCCTCAAATGCCTGGCTGGTGAAATCTGTCCAGCGGATGCCGTTATAACTGACCTTGTCCGCAAAAACCGGCCCGATGCCACGGCGGGTTGTGCCGGTTGCGCCCGCGCCCTTCGCTTCTTCATAAAGCCCATCGAGAATCTTATGGTACGGCATGATCAGGTGGGAACGCGGCGAGATCCAGAGGCGTCCTTCGACTCCCACCCCTGCCGCGTTGAGCATGTCGATCTCTTCCAGCAGCACAGCCGGGTCGATCACCACTCCGCCGCCAATCAAGCCAACTGCGTTTTGCGCAAAGATACCCGAAGGGACCAGATGGATTTTGAATGTGCCATACTCGTTGATGACAGTATGCCCGGCATTGTTTCCGCCATTAAAGCGAGCCACATAGTCTGCCTCTCCCGCGAGATAATCAACTACTTTGCCCTTGCCCTCATCACCCCACTGTGTCCCAACGACTGCTGTTACTGGCATACACCCTCCGATCGTGGTTATTCGGGACTTCGATTTTCAGATATCGAGTCTCGAAGCACTGAATCTGTGATCTCTACCGCCAGGCCGATATAGGTGGCAGGCGATAAGGTTAACAAGCGGTGGCGCGTGACTTCGTCAACATCCAGAGTCTCCACCCAGCGCCTGTAGCTGCTCTCGTCCAGCACGTGCCCACGGGTTGCCCCCTTCAGCGACTCGTAGGCACTGCCGCGCCCTGCCGCGCGCAGAATGGTCTGCGCGCCTTCGCTGACGACCTCCCAGTGTTCGTCGAGCTCCTGCCGGATTCTTGCCTCGTTCGCATCCAGACGTGCCATCCCGCGAGCGGTGTTCTTCCAGGCAACCAGTGTATGCCCCAGCGCCACGCCAAATGTCCTGCGCAGGGTCGAGTCGGATAAATCTCGCTGCAGTCTGGAGACCGGCAGCTTCTGAGCATAGTGGATGAGGAGAGCGTTGGCGATCCCGAGATTGCCCTCTGCATTCTCGAAATCAATCGGATTTACTTTCTGAGGCATCGTCGAGGAGCCTACTTCTTCGTCCACGACCTTCTGGATAAAAATCCCGGCGCTAATATAGCGCCACATATCCTGCGCATAGTCAATGAGTATCTGATTGATCAGACGGACGCAGTCGAAGTACCGCAGCCAGTTGTCATACGGCAGGATCTGAGTTGTGACCAGATTTGGCTGCAGATCCAGGCTCTTGATAAATTCCTGGCTGAATGTCAGCCAGTCCCGCAGGGGAGCTGCAACGTGCAGGGCGTTGAAGTTGCCAACCGCGCCGCTGAGCTTTGCCTCGAACCTGTGAGCCGAAAGCTCAGCGCGACACTGGGTCAGGCGCGCGATGAAAACTGCAATTTCTTTCCCCAGAGTCGTTGGTACGGCAGGCTGGCCGTGGGTTCGAGCGAGCAGGGGCAAGGCGCGATACTTCGCGGCAAATTCAGCCAGAACGGCAATGAGTTGATTGAGGGCGGGAAGCAGCACATGATCGCGCGAATCTTTTAGAGCAATGGCTTGCGCGATGTTGTTCACATCTTCAGAGGTCAATCCAAAGTGAATCCACGGATGGACCTCTGAAGGGAGTGTCTCTCGGAGAAAATATTCAATCGCTTTGATATCGTGACGGGTGGTTTTCTCATACTGCTGAATCTGGCGCGCATCGTCCTCGGTAAAGCTGAGTGACTTCCCCGCCAGGTTCGCGACCGCCTCTGCAGGGATCAAGCCTGTTTTAGAAAGCGCAGATAAATAATCCAGCTCAAGGCGGGCGCGCGTCCGAAAGTATGCAAACTCGGAAAAGAACTCTCGCAGTGGAGCTGCATCGCTCGCATAGCGTCCATCCAGCGGCGAAAGCACGTGAAGAGACATTAGTAAGCATTATAATTCGTGCGGTTGAATCCAAGAGGAGTGACGATGAACATATTGCCTCAAAGGGCTTTGACGTACGATGATGTATTGCTGGTCCCTCAATATTCCGATGTTGACTCCCGGCGAACACTCTCTACCAAAAGCTGGCTGACGAAGAAGATCGCCCTGCAGGTGCCTATTGTCTCTGCGAACATGGATGTGGTGACGGAAAGTGAGATGGCGATCGCCATGGCTCGTGAGGGCGGCATCGGGATCATTCACCGTTTCATGACGATCGCAGCGCAGGCCCGGCAGATCGAGCGCGTTAAGAAAGCCGAGTCGTTTATCGTGGATAAGCCGATCACCATGACCGAAATGCACACAGTTGGGGATGTCAAGCGCGTGGTGGACGAGACCGGGACCGGTGGCATTTTGATCGTGGACAATGAAAAAAAGCTGATCGGCATCGTTTCCACGCGGGATCTGCTGTTCGAAAGCGATGACAGCAAACCGGTCACTGCCATTATGTCCCGGGAAGTACATAGCGCGCCGCCGGACACGACGTTGAAGGAAGCAGAGCGACTATTACATGAGCACCGCGTGGAAAAATTACCTCTGGTAGATGGAGATGGCCGCGTGGAAGGTCTTGTGACGCTGAAGGATATCATGAAGATCACCCAGTATCCCCGGGCGACCAAGGACTCTAAGGGACGCCTTTCGGTCGGCGCGGCGGTCGGTGTGCGTGACAAGGAGATGCGACGCGTGGAAGCCGTCTTGCAGGCAGGCGCCGATTGTATTGTGGTGGATATTGCCCATGGCGATTCTCAGCTCGAGATCGAAATGATCAAGAGCATCCGCCAGCACTTTTCCGATGCCCAGATTATCGGCGGTAACGTCGCCACGGCAGATGGCACCAGGCGGCTGATCGATGCAGGCGCGGATGCCGTGAAGGTCGGCGTGGGACCCGGGTCGATCTGCATTACGCGAATCGTCGCTGGTGCGGGTGTTCCTCAACTGACCGCAGTGATCGAGTGCGCCGAAGCCGCACGTGAATCGGGAATTCCGATCATCGCCGATGGTGGCATTCGCCAGCCAGGCGATCTTGCAAAAGCGATCGCGGCCGGCGCGCAGACAGCGATGGTCGGTAGCCTGCTCGCCGGGACCGATGAAAGCCCTGGACTCATTATGACCCGCAAGGGCCATCGTTATAAGGCATCCCGCGGAATGGCATCACTCGAAGCCAATATCCTGCGCAACAAGCGCGAGGGCAATGATCTGACTCATGAGGAGATCGAGGAATATGTTGCCGAAGGTGTGGAAGCGGCCGTGCCTTATCGCGGCAGGGTCCGGGAAGTCTTAACCCAGCTGGTTGGCGGGTTGCAATCCGGGATGAGCTATAGCGGCGCACATTCTATCGAGGAATTCCAGCAGAAAGCGCTCTTCGTCCAAATGACGGGCGCGGGGCTAAGGGAGTCGGGTCCGCATGACGTGGAAGTGCTAACTTAACCGTCGAGGCGCAGGTCACGGAGATCTTCAAAACAAAATTTCCATGCGCCCGCGCGGCGAAGCAGGTCGTCAATGTCCGTTTATCTTCACGATATTCCCCTCCCCGAAGCACAGGCGCGGCTTTATCAGGCCCTGCAGCAGGCGGATCTCTGGCGCGTGCTGGAAACGGAATCCATTCCACTCGATGAAGACGCATTGGGGCGCGTCACAGCCCAGCCCGTCTGGGCCAAAATCTCATCTCCACATTATCACGCCGCTGCCATGGATGGATTTGCGATCCGAGCCGGGGCAACCATAGGAGCGATACCGTCGAGACCGGTAACACTGCGCCTCGGTCTGGAGGCGCAGTATGTGGATACGGGGGACCCGCTGCCCGATTGGGCAAATGCGGTCATCCCGATCGAAAACGTAGAGCCACTGGATGAGTCCGGACGTATCGCAGGAAATATTCGAGAGCCGGCTGTGATTCGGATCAGGGCCTCGATGGCGCCCTGGAGTCATGTCCGCCCGCTGGGGGAGGACATTGTTGCCACGCAACTGGTTTTGCCTGCCGGACAGCGTTTGCGTCCTTTTGATCTGGGTGCGATTGCAGCGGCCGGGCATGTCGAAGTCACAGTCGCCCGCAAACCAAGGGTGGCGATCCTGCCAACAGGGACGGAGCTTGTCCCGATCGGCAGCCGGCTCGGGCCGGGTGACATTCTGGAGTACAACTCGCTGATGCTTGCAGCGCAGGTCAAGTCCATGGGCGGGGAGCCAACCCGATATGACATCATAAGCGATGATTTTGATCTCATTTGTGAGCGTGTAAAACATGCAGCACAGACCCATGATCTGGTGCTGTTAAATGCCGGCTCCTCGGCTGGCGCCGAAGACTTTTCTGCGAAGGTGGTCGGACAGCTGGGGACGGTACTCGTCCATGGGGTTGCCGTTCGACCCGGCCACCCGGTTATCCTGGGAACCGTCGAGGGCCCACGGTCTACCGTCCCGGTGATCGGGGTGCCCGGTTATCCTGTCTCCGCTGCCCTGACCGTGCAGATTTTTGTCGAGCCGCTGATCGCGAGGTGGCTCGGCCGAAAGCCGGAGGAGTTGCCGGAGGAGACTGCGACCGTCACCCGCAAGATCGTTTCCCCGCCTGGCGATGATGATTATCTCCGGGTGGTCGTCGGCAGGGTAGGCGAGAGGCTGCTCGCTGCGCCGCTCGCCCGCGGGGCAGGCGTTATCACGTCCCTGGTGCAGGCGGATGGACTGGCTTTGATCCCGCGCGGAATGCAGGGTCTTGAGGCTGGTCAGGCAGTCCAGGTCCGCTTATATCGTAGCCGGGCAGAAATCGAACGCACAGTCTTTTGCATCGGGTCGCATGATCTGACATTGGACTTGCTGGCGCAGTTCCTCGCGGAGCATGACCGCCGGCTGGTTTCTGCCAATGTCGGCTCGCAGGGCGGTTTAGTCGGATTGCGGCGAGGCGAAGCGCACCTCGCCGGGTCTCATTTACTCGATCCGGCAACCGGGCAATACAACCTTGTCTATGTCCGGGAGTACATGCCGGGTATCCCTGTGCGGGTTGTGGCGCTGGTCGGGCGGCAGCAGGGGCTGATGGTGAAACGCGGCAACCCAAAACAGGTCACTCGGCTTGAGGATCTCACCAAGCCTGAGGTTCGCATGATCAACCGGCAGCGAGGCGCTGGAACGCGTGTGCTGCTGGATTACCATCTGGCTCGCATGGCGATCGCACCTGGACGGATTGCAGGCTACGACCAGGAAGAGTATACTCATCTGGCAGTCGCGGCTGCCATAGCATCTGGACGAGCAGATGTCGGGCTCGGAATTGCCGCCGCAGCCACCGCCCTGGATCTGGAATTCATTCCATTATTTCAAGAGAGATATGATCTGATAATCCCGAAGCAGTTTGCGGAGGGAGAACTGCTTGCGCCTCTCTTTAAGGTTTTGGAAGATGAACGTTTTCGCGCCGCTGTCTCTCGGCTGGCAGGTTATGATGTGTCGCTCATGGGAACACTCATCGCGGAGGACTAAATGCTCGAAGCGCTGATCATCGACGATAACCGAATGACGGCCAATGCTCTGGGTCAAATGTTAAATGTGCTCGGTTTTAAGACCCGGCTGGCGTATGGCTCTAGCGCAGCCATGACGATATTGCGCAGTGGGCTTACGCCGAAGTTCATCTGCCTGGACATAAACATGCCGGGCGTAGATGGGATCGAGCTGCTCGCCTACCTGCGCCGAGAACCGCATCTCATGCCTGTACCAGTCTTCGTCATCACCTCTGATGACCAGCCCGAGACCCGCCGAAGAGTCATGCACCTTGGCGCAAATGTGATGATCATCAAGCCTGCGACGATCGATGCGCTGGAGGACGCGCTCAAGAGGTTCCGGCTTCTGCAATAGAGTTGTGCTCTCGCGAGTCCTTCATGCCGGCCGCCACTGATCAAGTGGCGGCTGTTCATGCCAAATAAAAACTAAAATACTAAAGGTGTGTTAGATGAGATATCTGCTTTTCCTGCTTTGCCTGGGGACCCTGAATTTATCAGCCTGTGCCGGCGGCATTGCCTCCCCTCCAGCCAACGAATCCCCGCCCCTGGACTCAGTCCCGGAAGAGTATGCGGGCATGATCAATCCATTGGGGCAGGCGGCAGCTGCCCAAGGAGCGGAGCTGTTCCAGAGTAACTGTGCCATGTGTCATGGGGCTGAGGGGCGCGGCGATGGACCTGCTGGCCAGTCTCTTGAGCCACCGCCCGGGAATCTTGCTCAGGTCCAGGCTGGGGCGGCCGACGATTATTTGTACTGGCGAATTCACGCCGGCAAGCCTGGCACTGCCATGCTTGCCTGGAGAAACATTCTGACCGAGGAGCAGATCTGGCAGCTCGTTTCATTTATCCGCACCATGGAGTAACGTGAGGCGGCGCGTGAGGGTACGGAAGCCGCCAGTTTTGTTTCACGTTATAATAAACGATGAAAAAGGAGACCAACTCATGCCACTCCCTGCTGGCATTCCTGCCCCTGATTTTGAACTCCTGGATGATACCAACACACCTCGAAAACTTTCTGATTTTCGTGGGCAGAATGTTGTTCTGTACTTCTACCCGGCGGATGACACGCCCGGTTGCACGAAGGAAGCCTGTAATTTTCGCGATGACTATTCCGCCTACGGAGAGGCCGGCATTGTAATTTTGGGCGTGAGCCCGGACGATGTGAAGTCACACGCGAAATTCAAGAAGAAATTTCAGCTGCCTTTCCCCCTGCTGGCGGACGAAGGGCACCGCGTGTGTGACCTGTACCAGGTCTGGGGACCGAAAAAATTCCTGGGAAAGGAATATGAGGGTGTATTACGGACCACGTACCTGATCGATGGAGATGGGACCATCGTGAAGGTCTTCGAACAGGTGCGGCCCGCAGAGCATAGCACAGAGGTGCTGTCAGCGCTGGGCGTAATGAATTAATTGGAATACGGAACCGACCGGCTATCCATAGAAATGCCGCCTGTGAAATTCGTGACAAATACCAGAAAGTTTGGTACATTTAGACGGTTTTGGACAAGAGAAGCGTATAGACTGGGGCGGACCCCATACGATTTTTGAGGAGAGAGAATACGTATGCGACGACACTTTGTCATAGTGGGAATATTGGTTATTGTGATCACCGTGGTTGCTTATGTGAGCCTGAACTCGGCGGGACTCATGCCACTGGCAGCCAGTGCTCAGGCAGAGCCGATCGACTGGCTTTGGAACCTGCAAATGATGACCATATCCTTCCTTTTTGCGCTCATCGTGGGACCGATGGTCTACAGCCTGGTGGTTTTCCGGCGCAAAAAGGGAGACACAACCGACGCTGAGCATATGGAGGGCAACACGAATCTGGAGATCACCTGGACGGTCGTTCCGCTGTTCATGGTGATGGCGTTTGCTTATCTGGGCGCCGTCAATCTTGCGGAGACTCGCAGGGTGGATCCGGAAGCTATGCCGGTCAGGGTCACCGGTCTGCAATGGTCGTGGACATTTGAATACCCACCTGTAGATGGCGTAGCTGTAGTCTCCGATGAATTGCACATTCCCGTGGGGAAACAGGTTCTTTTGCGAATGACCTCGAACGATGTGATCCATTCGTTCTGGGTGCCAGAATTTCGCGTCAAGCAGGATCTGGTTCCGGGACGGATTACCGAATTAAGAATCACACCGACGATCGAGGGGAATTACATGGTTCGTTGTGCGGAGATCTGCGGCACCTCCCATGCATACATGGAAAAACCCGTCATCGTGACTTCGCAGGAGGAGTTCGATGCCTGGCTGGGCGAACAGCTGGTAATCGCCCAGGAGGCTGCCCAGACGCCGGAGGGGCGCGGTCAGGCACTGGTGGTGGCAAATGGCTGCGCAGCCTGCCACTCGATCAATGGGGCGCCGGGAATCGGCCCGACATGGTTCGGGTTATTTGGAAGGCAGGAGCGGTTGACCGACGGTAGTGTTGTCACCGCGGATGATGAGTACCTGCATGAATCGATCCGGGCGCCACAGGCAAAGATCGTTGCCGGTTTCGAAAACCAGCTGATGCCTGCCTATGATTTTACAGATGAACAAATCGCAGATATCATCGCGTACATCAAGACGCTGAGATAGTTTGCGGAGGATGATTATGAGAACTATAAGTCCGGTTTGGAGAGGGTTGCTGCTTTTGGTCCTGGCGGGTGTAGTCGGCCTGGGGGTTGGACTCGGGCTCGAGATGCTGATCTCGGGTTCGTTGATCTGGAACGGGCCCCTGGCAGGCGCCTTTACCATTCTCTTTTCCGTAACGGCCTTTTTCTTTGGAGTCTACGGATACCGCGGTATTACACGCGGTCTCGTCTGGCAGGTGGTGGGAACCTTGCTCGGCGCGCTGGTCGTGACCGGTATCCGCGCTCTTCTGGGAGCGGAAAATCAAAATTTGTTCGGGACCTATCTCTTTAGCGAGCCAGCCTGGGTGGTCGGCGCCCTGGTCGGCGTGATCTCCTTCGTGTTCGGCTCCGGAGCTGTCGCCGATTGGATGCAGTGGGCGCGCGGAATCGATACTCCGGACCATCATGCGGATGAACCCGGCTGGCAGAAGTATTTTGGTATTTCTTACGACCACAAGGTGATTGGTATCCAGTATTCTGTGACCGCTCTGGTGCTGATCGCCATCGGCGGCACGTTTGCTTTGATTTTCCGCACCGAGCTGGCAGCCTCTCAGCTGCAGTTCCTGACAACGACATTCAGGCTTTTTAACCAGACGGGTCCACAATTCTATAACACCTTGATGTCGCTGCACGGCATCATCATGATCATTTCCATCCTGCTGGGCATCTCCGGGATTATGAACTATGTCGTGCCCTTACTGCTCGGCGCGCAGGATATGGCGTTTCCACGCTTGAATGCCTTTGCCTACTGGGTGGCTGTCCCGGCCTCGGTCCTGCTTCTGCTGAGCCTTGTACTCGGTGGCTTTGATACTGGCTGGACGGGTTATCCGCCTCTCTCTGCGCGAGCTCCTGTGGGTATGCAGATGTTCTTCCTCGGTGTCTTTACCGCGGGGTGGTCATCAATCCTTGGTGCTCTGAATGTGATCGCGACTGTGGTCCGGATGCGTGCGAAAGGCATGACCGCCATGCGGCTGCCGATTTTGGTGTGGGCGTCGATCGCGACGTCGATCATCGCCCTGACAGCCACGCAGTTGATCGGTCTTTCCTTCCAGTTGGTCATGTTTCAGCGTCTACTGGGCATGCCGTTCTTCGATGCTGCGAGAGGCGGGAATCCGGTGCTCTTCCAGCACCTCTTCTGGTTCTATTCCCATCCGGCAGTCTACGTGTTCGTACTGCCTGGACTGGGCGTGATATCTGAGCTGCTGCCTGTCTTCGTGCGAAAGCCGTTGTTCGGGTATCGCTGGGTTGCCATGTCGTCGCTGGGCATTGCGCTGGTCGGTTTTACGGTCTGGGCGCATCACATGTTCACCTCGGGTATGAATGAATATCTGCGGGTGCCCTTTATGTACAGCACTCTGCTGGTTGCCGTGCCGACAGGCGTAAAGTTCTTTTCGTGGGTTGCCACGATGTGGGGAGGGAAGATCGAGACTCCCACCCCGATGTTGTTTGTGCTTGGTGCTATCGTCGTGTTCCTGATGGGCGGTCTCTCGGGGCCGCCGCACGCGAACGTCTCCGTGGACCTTCACCTGCACGATACTTACTTCGTCGTGGGCCACTTCCACGATACAATTTTCGGCGGGTTTGTCTTCCCATTCTTTGCGGCGTTGTATTACTGGTTCCCGAAGGCGACCGGTCGCCGGATGAATGAATTCTGGGGCAAGGTCCATTTCTGGTTGATGACGCCATCCTTTTTCGTACTGACCTTCGGGATGATGTTTGTTGGTGTAGCAGGTATGCGCCGCCGCATCGTGGATTATGATCCGGCGCTTGGCTTTGATGGCGCACACCTCGTCATGACGATCTCTGCATTCTTGATCGCCCTTTCCGTACTGATCTTCTTCATTAACCTGGTCTACAGTATCCGGCGCGGGGAAAAGGCGGAAGGCAATATCTGGAACTCGCGGTCGCCGGAGTGGCAGGTCCCCTCGCCAATGCCGGTGCACAATTATGAGGTGCCTTTTGAGGTGGTAGGCGAGCCCTATGACTATGGCCTGGCCGACTCGAAATACGTCGAGTTCTCCCCGAACGGCCGGCGGCACGTTGAATTCCCCTCCGAACCGGAAGTCGTTCCACATCACTAATTGAGGGCACAAACAAAACATGGCACAAATGGCACATGCACACGACAAGAGAGCTATGCTCGGACAGGGCATCGCGATCTTTGTCTATCTGGCTGTCTTGACGGCCCTTGAGTTCTTCGTCGCGATCTCGTTCAATTCGGTCATCCTGCTGGTAGTGGTTGCGCTCGTGAAGGCGGCGCTGGTCGTGTATTACTACATGCATGTCTACAAGCTCAATCTGGAATCGGAGCTGGACGATACGTCTTATAACTACAAAGCGGGTACAAACCGTCTGGGCTTATGGCTGTTCCTGATCTCGGACTCGTTTGTGTTTGCAGGGCTGATGATCGTCCGTATCAACTTGCTTGGACTCTCGCGGCCTGAGCTGAACCAGACGCTCGGTCTGCTCGTGACGGTTGTGCTGCTTGTCTCCTCATTCTTTATGAACCGCGGCGAGACCATGATGCAGAACGGCGACCGCCAGGGATTTCTCAAGAACACAGCCATCACCTTTGTCCTGGGGCTGGCTTTCTTGCTGGGCGTTGTCCTGGTCGAATGGCGGCTTGCGATCCATGAGGGGATCACCCCCGGAGGTAGTCCTGCCGGGGCGGCGTTCTTCATGATGACGGGGATGCATGCCTTTCACGTGTTGACGGGTCTGATCCTCCTGGGCATTGTCTGGGCAAACGGCAGGCGCGGTCTGTACGATGTCAAGCATTATCCCGTCGAAGCTGCCGCAGTATACTGGCACTTTGTGGACGTGGTATGGATATTCTTCTATCCTGCGTTATATTTAATTGGAACGGCCGTTCATTAGCTGAGAATTCTTGCCGGACAAGAGTAACAATGAAAATCGGGGCGGCCTGGTAAGGTCGCCCCGATTTTCGGGTCTTTGATAGAAAGTAGAGTTGAGAGTTCCATTTGAAATTCGAGAAGCATTATGGATAAAAAAATACTTATGGTGGGGTTGATGTCGCTTCTGCTCATCGGGGCGGTGGCGGCTGGCGTATACTTTTTCTCGGAGCCTGCCAGTTTCCGCGGGACAACGTATGCTGAACCATATCCGGTCGCGCCAGAGATCGAGCTGAGGCATGCAGACGGCAGTCTCCTTCGACTGAGCGACATGCGCGGCAAGGTGGTTATGGTTTTCTTTGGCTATACCTCCTGCCCGGATGTCTGCCCGACAACGATGGCAGAGCTCAATCAGGCGTTGGGAGAGATGGGCGAGCAAGCGGATCAAGTGCAGGTGCTCTATGTGACCGTCGACCCCGACCGGGATACGCCGGAACGTGTGCAAGAATATGTAAGCCACTTCAATTCGGGCTTCATCGGATTGAGTGGATCGGAAGCCGAGCTGGCAAAAGTCTGGAATGATTATGGAGTGTATCGGGCGATTGTAGAAGGTAGTTCTGCGGCAGGATATCTGGTCGACCACACCGCGCGTGTCACGGTGATCGACCAGCAAGGAAATCTGCGAATTTCCTTCCCCTTTGACACCCCGGTGCAGGATATCGTGAACGATTTGCAGCTCTTGCTCCAGGGATAAGATTGGGATGATTATGTATCCAAAAAAATTCATCATTACGAGAATTCTGGTCTCCCTTGGGATGGGATTGGTGATAGGTATTCTTGTCAGCGAAGTTCCCTTTCTCTTCCTGCGGGAGACAGCGCGGGCGCCCCGTGATGTCACTTTGATCATCCCGGCTGGCACATCGGACCAGGTGGCACGCGGGGAACAGCCGCCCTCCATTCCTATGAACATGACTTTTGTGGTGGGCGATACGTTGATCGTAGACAACGAAGACAATGTGGACCATAAACTTGGACCGCTCTGGATTCCCGCTCAGTCCACCGCCCGACTGTCACTGGAACAGGAGGAAAACCTGGCATTCGAATGCACATTCCAGCCGGGCAATTACTTCGGCCTGGATGTGCGCGAGCCGCTGACTTTGCGAACAAGGCTTTTTGGGATTACCTATGTTGCTCTGCCGATGGCAATTTTGATCGGTCTTTATAGCCTGCTTCTTTCACCGAAGAAAAATCAAAATGCTCCTGCGTAAGATGTTCCAGCGCAGGTGGCTGCTGCTCACATTGTTGGTTCTGGCAGGGACAGCGCTCTGTATCCGCCTGGGCATCTGGCAGCTGGACAGGCTCGAGCAACGACGCACGTTCAATGCCCAGTTCGAAGCGGCTCGGGCGCAGCCGGTCCTCGATCTCAACCGTGAGCTTTCGGATGATATCTATGTGATGGAGTGGCGATCGGTTCGGGTGACTGGAGAGTATGACCTGGAGAACCAGGTTGCGCTGCGGAATCAGTACTATGGCAGCAAGTATGGTTACCACCTCTTGACCCCACTTCGCTTTGGTGAAGCGGCGGTGCTCGTAGACCGGGGCTGGATACCGGCAGAGGGCAATTCCACGGCTGCCGACTGGCGCAAATATGATGAAACTGGGCCGGTGAGCATCTCAGGCCAGATTCGGCTGGGGCAGAGAAAACCCTCCATCGGTGGGGTCGCGGACCAGTTGCCGGAGGACGGGTCCAGACTCGAAATCTGGAATAATGCCGATGTGCTGCGGATTTCCGAGCAGCTGCCATATTCCATCCTGCCGGTTTATATTCAGCCGGAGCCTGATGCCGAAGATGTAGAGCCGCCCATTCCCTTTCAACCGCAGATCCAGTTGACGGAGGGCTCACATTTTGGATATGCTCTGCAATGGTTCACCTTCGCGACCATCTTGTTTTTCGGCTATCCCTTTTATCTACGGAAGCAGGATCCTGGTACAAAATGAGATATTCCCTCAAGTCCTCTTTTGCACGTTGGATGCTGGCACTCTTTGTGGTTGTGCTGACGCTGACGGTCATCGGACGTCTGGTCGCCCTGACCGGCGCCTGGGCATATTGTGATGGGTTTCCCTTGTGCCTGCCCAGCCAGCCGTTGGGTTGGTTAAAGCAGGCGCACGTCCTGCTGGTGGGCGTCGCTTCGGTCTTGATGCTCTTCCTTTTGCGCAAAGCCTGGCGCGAACAGCGCCACCAGGTCGTAATCTTACCTCTGACCACCATCCTGGGTGTCATGTTTTTCGGGCAGGCCATGGTCGGCGCAATGCAAGTGACGCAGGGATTTCCTCAACACCTTGTCTTTCTGCATACCATCACCACAATCGCCTTATGGGTGTCTTTGATCCTGTTAGTGTATCTGTCTGGAATTCTTATCCGCGAGCCAGGCGAGGCCCGGAGATTAGATACCTGGCAGCGCCTGAAGGATTTCCTGGCTCTGTCCAAACCCCTGATCGTGGGCTTACTGCTGATCACTACCTACGGCGGGTTGGTGATCGGCGGCAAAGCCTGGCCCTCTTTCTCGCTCACCCTATGGACGCTCCTCGGCGGGGCGCTGGCAGCGGGCGGCTCGAGCGCGCTGAATCAATATATCGATCGCGAGCTGGATAAACAGATGCAGCGTACGGCCAAGCGTCCTCTCGCAGACGGACGGCTAACCGATGCGGAAGGTCTGGCGTTCGGGCTCGGACTCTCGTTGATGAGCTATTACATCCTGGCTTGCTTCGTGAACGGTCTGGCGGCATTGCTTTCGCTCGCCGGGATTATTTATTATGTGATTCTATATAGCCTGTGGTTGAAGAAAGCGACCGTCCAGAACATTGTGATCGGCGGGGGAGCCGGGGCCATGCCGCCCATGGTTGGCTATGCTGCTGCGACTGGCTACCTGGATTGGACGGCAGTCATTCTATTCGCGATCATCTTCATGTGGACACCGCCGCATTTCTGGGCGCTGGCAATTGTCCGCGTCAAAGATTATGAGCGGGCGGGGGTGCCCATGTTGCCCGTGGTACGCGGTGAGCTGGAGACGCGGCGACAGGTCTTTGTGTACACCATCGAGCTTGTCATTGTGACCCTGCTGCTTCCCCTTCTTAACCTGGCGGGAATCGTCTACCTCATCTCCTCCCTGGTGTTGGGCGCAGCGCTGATCTACGCCGCCTGGGCGGTCTGGAAGCAGGGCGGAAACCGGGTTGCCTGGCGGATGTATAAGTGGTCGAGCACCTATCTTGTTTTTATATTTCTTGCCATTATGATCGATGCGGTCTGGTAATCAGCCCTCTGGAGGTGGGCAGGTACGCATACATTGCCAGCCCCGTCATCACCAGATAGGGCACCAAATATTGCAGATAAGGCGAAATGTTGCTGACGAGAAAAAGCAGGGAGATAACGATCGGACTGATCGCCACGGTCAATGTACTCGGAGTTCCGGTTTCATCGCTGAACAGATAGAGCCCCGTAATTGAGATCAGAAGAATCGTAAGGTCGTGAAAATAGAGATGGGGCGCAACGAATAAAGCCAGGATGACGGTTAAGCCGATGGGGTAAGTGGTCCAATTTTGCTTCTTCCAGAATACGCAGAGTCCGATCACGGTCAGCCCATAAACGAGCCATCCGACGAGACGGATCTGATCGCCCGTAAGCCAGGGAACCAGTCTGGTGAGCCCGCCAATCAGGTTGAACATTGCTTCGGGCTTGATGCCATAGCCTTCCCCTCCGGCGCTCAGGAGCAGCATAGCGATAAATTCCTGCGTCCCCTGAACGCCAAGAATCAAGAAACTGATGGCGGCCAACAGGCCCGAGCCAATGCCATAACTCAGGAAGACTTTCCGGTCGTGGAAGAGCATAGGCAGCGCTAGCAGGAGGGAGATATGCGGGCGAATCAACGTCAGGCTAAGTCCCGCCCCGGCTAACCAGGAGTTCCGCGTGATCAGCCCGTACGCCCACATCGTAGTGCCGAGAAATAAGATGGCTGTATCCTGTCCATTCATCAGGCTGACAAAGAAGGGCAGGAACAGCAGACCGCCTATGATTAGCGTATGAACAGACCGGATATCAGCCGCCATCGCTTGACAGAGCTGCCTGAGCACGATAAGCCCTAAAAGATAAACCGCAATCATGCACGCGACCCATCGGTAGAAGGACTGCACATAATCCGTGCTCATCGTCAGCTGCAGAAGTGGAATCAGAAATGGCATATGATTGTAGGGCAAGAATTGATTGTCGGCCACCTCAAAGCCAACCTGGGCCTCTTCAAAATCATGCTGCAGACGCAGATTATAGACATGTTCGGGTCCATGGATTTGGGCAATCCTGCCGGCGCTGTAGAAGTGGATGAAGTCTGACCCTGTCCTTTCCACAGGGTCATTGATCATCCGGAGCCAGATGCCAAGGTAGGACAGGAGGAGGGCGCTGGTTCCAGCAATGATGAAGATGCGTCGATAATTCACTTTCTCCATGTTCCACAATTCTACCTGAGTCACCGCGCCCAGGTCGCGGGGAGCGGGCATGTTAGAATCCCTGCATTTCACCTCTGGAGATTGCATCCATGAAAGCTATCCACCGCTCCGAGTGGGCTGATCTTATCCTGATTCTTGCATTGTTATTCGGCACGTTTGTGCGTTTCAACCCGACCCTGCTTGCAGGCTTCCCAATCAACGACGGGGGAATGTTCACGGTCATGGTGGATGACCTGAAGGACAGCCGCTATGCTCTACCGGCATTTACCAGTTACAACCATCTGGAGATTCCGTATGCGTATCCGCCTCTTGGGTTTTATCTGGGCCGGGTAGCCGCCGACCTGTCTGGGGTGGATACGATCCAGGTCATGCGCTGGCTGCCTGCCTTTTTTGCAGCGCTGGCTATCCTCGCCTTTTATTTTCTTGCCCTGAGGCTGCTCAAGGATAAATACTATGCGGCTGTTTCAACGCTGTTTTTCGCGCTGATGCCGCGGGCGCTCTCGTGGTTTGTGATGGGCGGAGGTCTGACACGCAGTCCGGGCCAGTTCTTCATGCTGCTCACTCTCGCCGTCGTGATCCGTCTATATGAGGAGAACCGTCGCCGGGATGTTCTTCTAGCCGGCTTCCTTGGCGGGTTGGCTGTGTTAAGTCATCCGGAGGCGGCTGTGCATACCTTGGTGTCTGCTGTGCTTTTGTGGTTCATGTTGTCCAGAAAGCGTGAAACACTGGTCAGCGCGATCGGAGTCGGCATGATTGTCCTGTTCGTGACCTCTCCCTGGTGGATTACTGTGATCCGGCAACATGGACTCGGTCCGCTGCTCGCAGGGGCGCAAACAGGACAAAGGGCGCTGGCTGTCTTTCACTTGCTCTTCTTCGTCTTTACGGAGGAGTTGTATGCAACTGTGATCGCAGTTCTGGGCTTGATCGGCATCGGACACCGCCTCGTCCGAAGGGAATACCTCCTGCCGGTTTGGATGATCATTCCATTTTTTGTGGAGGGCCGCAGTGCACCGGGACCCGCCGCGATTCCCCTGGCAATGCTCGCGGCGATCGGACTGCTGGACGTTGTGCTGCCTGCCATTGCCGGACGAATGAGCGAGGATCAGCCAGAGAGGCTTGTTCCTGCCGAGCGCAACATCTTTATATATTTAGCTTTGTATCTATTGTTTTCCACGTACCAGTTTGGATTCCAGCTTTCCCGGGCAACCCTTTATCCTCCGGACCGCGACGCCATGATCTGGGTGCGGGAAAATACGCCGGTAGACTCCCGCTTCCTGGTGTTAACGGGGACAACATCCGTTTCGTGCGACTCGGTGCTGGAGTGGTTCCCCGCGTTGGCCGGCCGGCAGAGTATTTACACGGTCCAGGGCACCGAGTGGACAGAGGGTGGAAATTTCAGCGCCTATGTCAGGTCGACCTATCCTGTGCAGGAATGCTTATCTGCGGGGGAGACGGCCTGCCTGGATGTGGCCCTTGACCGGTCACAATATGATTATGTGTATATCTCAAAAGTCTTACGCGTCAACAATTGCGTACCGCTCGATCTCCCGAGAACATTTCGATCCTTCGTTCGGTCTATGGGCGAAGCAGACGGATTCGATCCTGTCTATGAAACGGACGATGTTGTTATTTATCAAAGACAATAGTATGTGTCGGTCGTTATCTTCGGATCAGAATGGCTGCTGTTGTATCTTCGTAAGCAAGCTCCCAGTTCCCGAGCGCCAGCAGCGCTGGTACCAATGGGGCGTTCTTGCGAATTATGACCCACTGCACTTGGTATTTGTCGAGAATATCTTCCCAGCCCGGGCTCCTCGAGATCACCCGCTCGTATTCGCGTGTGAGAGTCTCACCGTAAATATGGGTATGCCCATCCATGAAGATCTGATGGTCGGGCCAAAGGCTTAACAAGAGATAACCACCCCAGTCAAATTCATTGAACATCCGACCAATCTCCGGCTGATCTTCGAGCCACGTGACCGCTGCGACGGGAAAGAATCGTTCGTCAAACCGATTTCCCCGACCTTCGGGGTCAATTGTTGTGCCAGATCTGAGGATAATGGCGACCAGAAGGATACTGGCGACGATCCAGATCAGTCCATTGGATAAGGAATTCGTTTTTTGCAAATTTGCATCTATAGTCCAAAGACGCGCCCTGGGATATTCAATCCGCAGCCAATTGGCCATGACCTTCACGGCAATCGGAGTTACGACCAGGGCGAATATGGGGATCATGCGGCTGCTGTACAACGCGAAACCGGCAAACGCTGACACCAGTAGGGTTTCTGTCCAGGAAATTTTCTCTGTCAGGCGGCCAAGACCAATCAGGGTTAATAGTAAAAGAGCAACAAAAGGCCAGGTCTCTGGCATATGGAAGTCGGGAGACTGGTATTCTGGAATTCTCGACATAATGTAGGCGTTGCTCCCCAGTGAGGTAATCGCCTCCCAGATGCGCGGCCCTGAGGGGGAGGCCAAGGTGGCCAGGAATGAAAGAATTCCAGCCAGCGCGAGCGATCTTGTCCGCGAAGCGGTGAACCAGGCTCTGGATGGCTCGTCCAGAAAATTGCCGATGAGATAAATGGTAAGGATCAGCAAGCCGAACATGAACATGCCGTGCAGGTTGACCCACAGCAGCATGACCGCTGGCAGGATCCACCAGAGGCGGCCCCGCCCTTCAACCACGTTCTCCAGTAGGGAAATCCAGATGACGGTCAAAAGGTAGGACAAAATATGCGGGCGGGGAAGCACATGGATCTGGCTGGCTGCGATGCCAAGCCCCACTAGAATCAATGCGATGAGCAGGCTACTCGAGCTGCGCATGGCGCGGCGAAAGACGAGCCCCCAGGTCAGCGTGATGACCAGCGCGGTCAGCAGCACAATGCCATCCAGATCCAGCCATCCATAGACGAGGGCGAATGCGACCTGCGTGAGCCACTCATGTGGAAAGCTCGGGTATCCGGTCGTCCGGAATGAAAATATATCGGTCGTAGCAACCTGCCGCTCCTGCAATATTAGCTGGCCGTTCAGGATGTGTCGTGGGAGGTCCCCATCGAAATTCAATATCCGGGGTCCGCTGGAGACGACGCCCCAGAAGACCGCAAGGAGCAGGATGTACTCAAGCCGCGGAAGAAACAAACGGAGCGTTCTCATCCAACGCTACGCTACCCAGCCCCATGAAAAGAATTGGGCGCTTAAATATAGGTTAAGGGGGATCAACGTATAGAGCATGACTCGTCGCAGCCAGGGGTCTTGACCGGCCATGCCGAGGACAATGAAGGATGGAAAGAGGGTGAGTGAATAGCGTGACATCGAAATGAGCGGCTGTGTTTCGACGATACGAATAAGCATGATGAAGAGGCTAAAGGCAGCATAGAGATTATATTCGAGCGGGATTTTTCGCCAGCCGGCGATAAGCAAGATTAGAAAAAGGGTGACGACGGCCCAATTCAAGAAATCAATGAATGTAAAGCTGCCCGACAGAAGCGTCTCGACGGCGTACCCGTACGTCTCCCAGGGTGGAACGAGCCTTGCATGCCACGCCGGCTCCACGAGGGGAATGGCATTGTCTGCCACCTGGTGGAAACGCAGGAAAAGATAGAAGAATCCCCCGAGAGCCGGGAGCGCCAGGCTCAACCAGTGGACCGGCTTCCGTAGCGCGGAATCATCACGCCAGATGAGGTAGAGCAGGGGAACAACCAGCGCGGCTCCCTGTAGCCTGGTCAGTATCGCGCAGAAGGCCCAGAATCCGGCCCAGGCCCAGCGCTGTCTTCTCATCTGCTGGAGAGACAATAGTGCCATTACCAGGAATACGGACTCGGAATAAACGCTGAACAGGAAAAATGATGTCGGATACACTAGAAAGAGAAGCGTAGTCCGGTTTGCGAGCGGATTGCCCGCCCACTCAAAGAATGTTTGGTGTAGAAGCTTGATCGCGTATAAAGTAGCCAGGTGGGAGATGGTCAGTCCCGCAAGGAATGCGCTGCCAAGGATCGGCATGAGCACACGGATCAGCACCGGGAACAGCGGGGGGAAATGATCGTCCCCTCTTACACTTCCGTAACCCTTTTCTGCCACAGTGATATACCAGTTGGCATCGAATCTTTGCCAGGTTGCCAGCCACGGGACGTGATAGGGATTAGCATGATAATAAGGGAAGATGTCTTCAGGTCGCGTCATAGCGCCAGTCAAAATCGAACCTTCATACTGGCCCGCCCGAGCTGCGCCTGTGGAAATCTCCCAGACACTACCCGTTTGTAAGTCGATGACCGTATGGGCGCTCGCGGCCCGAAAGGTCAAGCGTTGTCCCTGTAATTCACGCCGATAGGTATATGCCCGGCTATCCTGCAGGTCGAAAATCGTAAGGACTGGCTCCCCTGATAGGTCAATATTCTGAACTGCTAGCGGCTGGATGGTTAGAATGATCCAGGACCAGAGAGCATAAAAAAGCCGCAGAATGAGAAATGCGAGAATGGCATAGCGCCAGGACTCGCTCAGGGATTTCCAGTATTGGGCAAAGCGATCTTTGATGTGCAGCATGGACCGAGAAAGAGCGAATGAAGGGACTTTGCTCCCTTAAATAAACAAGCGACACAGCAGAGTGTGTCGCTTGTTTATTTATTCGCCGAGATAATCGCGCAGCTTGCGCCGGATGGAGGGGTGCCGCAGGCGGCTCAAGGCCTGGGCTTCAATCTGTCGGACGCGCTCGCGAGTTACACCCATCTTGCGGCCCACTTCTTCCAGCGTATATGCCTGCCCATCGAGCAAGCCATAGCGCAATTGCAAAATACGCACCTCGCGCGGCGGTAAACCGTTTAAGACCTCGCCCAGATGCTCACGCAGCAAGTTATAGGTCGCCGTGTCGTCAGGCGGTGGAGCCTCATCGTCCTCGATGAAATCGCCCAGCACGGAGTCCTCTTCGTCATCCGTGGGAGTTTCCAACGAGAGTGGGCGCCGCGCTACCTGGATCATGTTCTCCACCTTTTTCGGTGGGACGTCCAGGGCCACAGCCAGCTCTTCCACGCTGGGCTCACGACCCAGGCGTTGCGTCAACTGGTGCTGGACGCGCAGTAGCTTGTTGATCTGGTCTCCCATGTGAACAGGCACACGGATCGTGCGGCCCTGATCGGCGATAGCGCGCGTGACTGCCTGCCGGATCCACCAGGTCGCGTAGGTGGAAAACTTGTGCCCGCGCCGGTAGTCAAACTTCTTCGTGGCGCGGATCAAACCAATATTTCCCTCCTGGATCAAATCCAGGAAGGGAACTCCACGACCCATATATTTCTTTGCCACGGAGATGACCAGGCGGGAGTTGGCGGTGATAAGATGCTCACGCGCAGCCCATCCGTCTTCGATCAGCTTGCGCAACTCGGAGCGGCGGCGCGGGCTGGCGTTGCCTTTTGCCAGCTCTTCGCGCGCCATGCGCCCGCGCTCGATGCGCTGCGCTAACTTGACTTCCTCTTCGGCAGTGAGGAGCGGGACCCGGCTGACCTCTTTCAGGTACAGGCCGATCGTATCGTCCGTATCGATGTTCGCCAGATAGTCGTCGAGCGACAGATCGACTTCGGGCTCCGCTTCTGTTGCCTCCACAGCCACCAGTTCATCTTCGGTCGGCTCGACGGTGGCAGTATCCTCCATAAATGGAATCCCCGCGCTTAAGAGCGCTGAAAATGCCTCTTCCAGCTGCTCAACATCCTGTTCGGCTTCCGGGAAGAAGTGCAGGATATCATCAAGAGTAATATATCCTTTTTGACGTCCCAGTTCTACAAGCCGAGCTATGGCAGAGAATTCTTCTTCTTCGTCAACCATCAAAATTTTATCTACATCCATTCGTCACAGATCCAATTCTTTTATGTTTATTACAGAATACACGTTTTTGTATCGAAATTCAATACTCTTTTCATTGCTATTTTGTACTTTAACAAATTTTAAGCTTCCGGCTACGGTGTCGCAGTGGCGTTTGCAGGCGTGTTTTCCGCGGGGAGGGGAGTCTCCAGATAGGGTGGGTTCTCCAATAGCCCAATGAGCGCATCGACAGCACTCCGGCTGACAATGACGATCTGACCAGTGTGATCCCGTATATAGTAGCCGCTTTCTGTCGGCGTCACGCTGCCAATCCCTACGGATTTCTCTGAGCCGTCGATAAACTCAACGGTCAGCTGATAGGCAGGATCATCTAGACCTATAACCTCGGGATCGACGTTGGGGATGGTGTCCAAAATAGGCATGCTGCTGGCTTGAGTGGCGATCGCTTCTGCTGCCCCCTGGTTTACCGCCGCTTCCTGAGGTTCTGTCAGTGCCCATGCATTCTCTACATTGCGCGCGAGCTCGACGGTTTCTCCTGATTCTGCCTCGATGCGGATTCGAGACGGCGTACCATCCGCCGCAGAAAACAGGTAGGAGACTTCTGTTTCTGGTTCGAGCGTCAGTTCGATGTCCGTTGCCGGTTCCCCGCGGTTTCTGAGGTAAAGATACGCTCCAATCAGAACCAGCAAGAGTACCAGATAGACGACGGTGGAGGTCCGAATCATACCCTAGCCCTGGCGCCTGCGGTTGAGCCACGTAGAGAAACCGGCCAGCACTACCAAACCGGGAATGATAAACACTGAGCCGAGCAAGATCAGGATCCACTGCAATTGCCCAGGGATATTGAACGTGCGTTCCGTGGGGGTTCGGGGTGTGATATTTGCGAGGTCTTCCTGTTCAGCAGCCCAGTCTACGGCGTTAACGAACATGTCGCCGTTGCCGTAGGCATCGAAGATTTGATCCACGGCGAAGTTCGAGGTGCCAAAGGCCACCACACGTCCACCGGTTGTCGCGTTTTCACCCGCAACGGCAAGGGTTAACGGGCCAGCCGTCTCACCTTCGTCCAGGCCGACCTGCCCGCCTCCAGAGAGGCTCTCAAAATCGGTTTCGCCCCAGGAGCGCTCGTTGGTTTGAATAAGCGGCGTTACCGTCACCTCTCCGGCTGAGCCAGACATCGTGAGACTGCGTGAGAACGGGAAGAAGGCAACCAGATTATTTGTGTTGATGGTGACCGGATGGCTGGCGTCATAGTAGGCGGCCGTGGCCGTGGTCGGCTGGGGGCTGTTCAGGTCAATCACGATATCATTATTAAAGGTAATTCCCCAGTCCTGTGCCAGCATCTCTGCCAGAGGGTCGGCGGAATCGCCAAACTCCGTCAGGGCGATCGGGTCTTCCATGACGATCAAGGAGCCCCCCTCCGTAAGGTATTCGTTGAGGAGCTCGATCTCATCTTCCGAAACCGGCTGGAGCGGTCCGGCGATCACAATCACGCTCGCGTCCTCCGGGATCTCGTTCTCGGCGAGCAGATTGAGGGTTTCGACCCGATAGTTCTTGCTCTCGAGTGTGCTGCGGGCGCGAGTCATCGAAGTCTCTCCAGCCTGCTCCACATCCCGCTCGCCGTGTCCGGTCAGGAAATAAACTACGTTGGTCCCGGGATTGAGCAGGCGCAGCAGCCCTTTCAGGATTTCTGTTTCGCTGGCCAAGGCCACGATCTCCTGGCGGTCGCCCATACGCAGCAAGATCTTCCCGTCGCCCGTGATGCCGGCGTTAAGGGCTGCCTGCGGGTCTCGGTCCGGGTTGACGAAGCTGTAGTCGAACTTGCCGTTGCTGTTCGCTTTGATGTTGTTGAGAAGCGTCTCCGCGGACTCTGTGCTCTGAGAAAAGAATCCGGTCGCCGTCACACTCTCAGGCAGCGTCTCGAGCGCACTTGCCAGCTCAGGCGACAGAGTGTTGACGTTGTCCTCCGTCAGGTCGCTAACTTTTACCGGGTTCTGGAACGCGATCACGTTGCTTACGATCAAAATGCCCAGGAAGGCGATCGCCATAACGACTGCGTTGCTCCCATAGCGGGCCTGCCGGCCTGTCAAAAAGCGGCGAACCCGATCTGGCTCGAGGATGGCGTAAGCAGCAAGACCCAGAATGATGAGACCAGCGCTGATCATGAGATAGCGGTTGATATCTACAGCCGTTAGACCGCTGAACATCTGCATGGATACCAGCCCGCGCATCACCGCCAGGAAGAACGTGGCAACGCATGCCAGCAGCGCCAGGACCAACGCAATCATGGAAAAGTTTCGTGCCCGCGTAGTGGATGGTTTCCGATTATCCATTAGCGCCATCTCCGCATTTCCACCGCAGTCGTCCCCATGAACAATCCCAGCGCAATCAGGCTGACAAAATACACGATGTCGGTCAGATAGATGTTCCCGACGTTGAATGACTCGTAAAAATGAGTTTGCATACTTAAGTAGCGAAACAGCTCACCCCCAGATCCCTGCATCACCTGGGCCGGAAAACCAATCAGCCACCACAGCAGCACGAAAACACTCAGGGTGATGAAAAATGCGGCCACCTGGTTGGTGAACATCGCTGAGATGCCAACCCCGAGCGCCAGGAGAGCAGCCGCGGCCAGGATAACGCCCAGGTACGAGGAGACCACCAGCTGTTGATCGATGCCCGGCGTCACCAGGTTATTCAGGATCAGGGGATAGATTAGCGTAACGGCCAGAACAGTCAGGATGAATAGCAACCCACCCAGCCACTTCCCGGCGACCAGCTCGAAATCGCGGATCGGCGCCGTCAGTAACAGCTCCAACGTACCCATGCGGGCCTCATCTGCCAGCAAGCGCATCGTCAAGGCCGGGATGGACAGCACCAGCAAAAAGCCAAATGCCCCGGTGACCGGGGAAATGTCTGGTACCTGCCCGAAAGATTGAAACGCATTCTGTATGAAGTAGAAAACGTTGATCGCAAAGATAATCCCGATCGTCAACAGGATCAAGAATGCTACCACGTAGGCTATCGGGCTAATAAAGTAATGGTTATATTCGCGTTTTGCGATGATCCATATATTTCTCATAAAGCCTCACGAAACATTGTCGGCGACGGCATTCTCTCGAGTTAGCTCGAGGAAGATCTCCTCCAGGCTCAAGCCCACGGGTCGCATCTCGAGCAGTTCATAACCTGCCTGCACGACAGACTTCGCTACCTGAGGACGGGCATCTTCGCCGGCAGCGAACTCAAACTCAACCGAGCCATCCGGCTTGGTCTCGACCGCCCGGACAGCCTTCACGCGTGATATCCGGTTACTTAAGCCGTCCGCGTCGCCACGCACCCGCAGCACCACCCGTTGAGAGCCGACCAGTCGGGCTTGCAGATTCTCGGGCGTATCCTCGGTGACGATCCTGCCTTTGTTGATGATCAGCACCCGATCACACATTTGTTGAGCCTCGGTGAGGATATGGGTCGAAAGAAGGACGGTTCGGTCTTTGCCGATCTCGCGAATTACATTTCGGATTTCCACCACCTGGGCGGGATCCAGGCCGATGGTCGGTTCGTCGAGGATCAGGACTTCTGGCCGATGAATGAGCGCCTGTGCCAGGCCGATGCGCTGGCGCATGCCTTTTGAGAACGTAGCAATGTAACTGTTGGCTCGATCTTCAAGGTTGACCCTCTCCAGAGTCTCGTGGGCACGCTCTTCGGGCTCGGGAATATGCCTCAGATCCGCCATGAAGGTCAGATACTCCAGAGCGGTCATGTCGTTATACAGCGGCACGGTCTCCGGCAGATATCCCACGCGCTTACGAACCTCCAGTGACTCCTCCACAATGTCGTATCCAGCCACCGTGGCGGATCCATCGGTAGGAGGCATGTAGCCTGTCAGGATTCTCATTGTGGTCGTTTTTCCTGCGCCATTGGGCCCGAGAAAGCCGACAATCTCTCCCTGCTCTGCATCGAAGGTGAGGTTGTCAATGGCGCGGCGCGCGCCGTAGTCTTTGGTGAGACCATTGACCTGGATCATCCGTGCTCCTTAGATTACCGTGGAATGTGTGCAAACAAAGAAAAGGCACGCGTGCCGGTGGGCAGCCGTGCCATATACTCTGGTATCGAAAATACTATACAGAAATCTAAAATCAAAGTCAAGTAGCCTGTAACCTTCTAATGAAACGCTAATTTAGCTGAGGAGTTTTGGGCCTTGCCTCGTCTGAGCCCAAGAGAAACACCAGAGGCCTGCCACAACCGCGGCACAGCCTGCGCAGATGAATAGACCACTCAATACCAACATCCACTGGAGGTCGCCGGCGTTAGGGTCGGGTGCGAAACGGCAAGAGGTGCACTGCCTGGAGAACAGGTTTCAAAGCCCACGATTACGTGCGCAGCTTGTCCCAGGGAGGCCGTCAGCCTCCCACCCACAAAATTAAGGATCCCATTATGTTCGCATCCAGCCTGCGCATGTGTTCTTGATCACGGGCGAGGCCTCAGGGGGCAAATTCTCGACACCAATGAATCGATTCCCATCGGCGGCCACCTTCACGTTCCTGTCACGGGGTTGTCGAGGCTGTTGGGCGTACCATTTCTGTCTTTGTCGGCTATCAGGTCTAAATTCTCAAATGCGTCTGCCACCCGATTGTAGTTGGCGTCCCCGATAGAGCTCAGGTTTTTGACGAACATCCGCCGGCATTTCATTTACGCTGTGATGATGATAGTTTCCAGATTCGTATTTGCCTCCTTGAAAAAAGTCCAAGATTACCCTATTGGCTGATTTAAGCATTGCTAGTAAACTTCGTTCAATGGAGTTGTCATGACCGAGCTGTTATACCAGACCGATAGCTACCTCAAAGAATTCGATGCCAGTATCGCATCTGTCCGATTGGCCGAACGGGCGGTTATTCTTGATCGGACAGCTTTTTATCCAGGTGGGGGAGGTCAGCCCTGTGATTTTGGGACGCTCAGGATCGATGGCGTGACGTATCCCGTGGAAAAAGTGAAAAAGCAGAGCGAGGACGTTTTCCACTTCCTGGGCGGAGACCTGCCCCTGCCTTCTACTGGGACTACCGCGCACGGAACCCTGGATTGGGCGCGGCGTTATGAGCTGATGCGTACGCATACCGCAATGCATGTATTGTGCGGCACCGTTTTCCGCGAGTATGGAGCCTTGGTCACCGGCGGGGATATGGAGCCCCTCAAGGGGCGGATGGACTTCGAGTTTGCGAGCATGCACGGGGAGCTCGTACGCGAGATCGAAGCAGCCGTCAATGCGGAGGCAGCCAGGGCTCGGGAGGTGCGCGTCCAGATCCTGCCGCGCGAACAGGCGTTCCAGATCCCGGATTTGATTCGCACCAAGATCAATCTCCTGCCGGAAGGAATTCCACAGGTGCGGACCGTCGAAATCGTGGGGCTCGACCTGCAGGCAGATGGGGGGACCCATGTCCGAAATACTGACGAAGTGGGCACGATCCGCGTGGTTGATTACAAAAGCAAGGGTGCAATCAACAAGCGGATTTATATTGAGCTCGAATAATCCAAAAGGAGACTGATATGAGGATCGCAAATATACATCGTGTGCTGGGGGCTATCGCTGTCATTTTGCTGGTCACGCTGGCTTGCGGCGTCGGCAGCACCACACCGGGAGCTTCGAACTTTTACATGGCAACGGATGAGGCAGGCACGAACCGGACCAACACCTTTTCACCGGAGGATGATTTCTATGTCTTCTTCGACGTCAGTGGAGTTGAGCCGGGGACGAATTTCCAGTCCCGCTGGTATGCGCTCAACATTGAGGGTGAGGATCCCAACACTCCCTTCCAGACCATCGATTACACTTATGAAGAGGGCATCGGAAACATTTACTTCCAGTTGACGAATGACGAGCCCTGGCCCGCCGGAAACTATAAGGTGGAAATATACATGGATGGCACCGAGGTCGGGGAGCAGGAATTCACTGTGCAGTAGGCAGGCTTTACTGCGGCTTGTGTAAGAAAAGAAGAATGGGTGCCCCTAGGGGAACCCATTCTTCTTGTGAGTCGGCTTCGCTCCACAGCAGAACAACGTCACCATCACCTGGTTAGTGCATTCCAAAAGTAGGTTGGCGTCTTTCCACGAACGCTCGAATGCCCTCCATCCCGTCTGGGTGGGCCGCGCAGGCGCTAATCCCCTGTCGTTCCAATTCCAACTGTTCCTCCAGGGAGTGGGAGAAGGAATCGTTCATCAGCTTCTTCGACCATGCAAAGGAATGGAGCGAAGATTTCGCCAGTTCTTCGAGCATGGTAAAAGCGTTCGGCAGAATCTCGGCTGCGGGGACGACGCGTGTGGCAAGCCCCCATTCGAGTGCCTGCGGGGAAGAAATCGGCTGGTCGAACGCCATGATCTCCATTGCACGTGCCAGCCCCACCATTCGCGGCAGGGTGAAGGACCCGCCTCCGTCGATGCTCAGCCCGCTGGAGGTATACGCCTGTCGTAAGACAGCCGACTCCGCCATCACGCGGAAGTCGCAAGCGAGGGCAAGGGAGAAGCCACCGCCCGCCGCAATGCCATTGATGGCGGCTACGACCGGCTTTCCCATCCGCCGGATTTCGATAATCGAGAGATGGAACTGTGGAGCAAGTCGGTAGATCACGGATCCCGCCCCTGTACTTTGCTGGCTGATCCACTTGAGGTCGCCGCCTGCACAAAACGCTTTGCCGTTCCCGGTCAGCACAATGCCCCGGATCGAAGCATCTGTTGCAGCATAGGCAAGTGTTTCCGCTAGTTTCGTCATCATGTCCAGGTTCAAGGCGTTATACGCCTCCGGCCGGTTGAGGGTAATCTGCAGAGTGCTCGCATGCTGCTGAGTGAGGACGGGTTCAGCCATAAAAATCTCCTTGGTGACAGTGGACGCGATACAAGGCCTCGGATCTTATTGTACGAGCGAGATGAGAAATCCAGCCAGGCCTCCACCAGCGATTAACCACGTCGAATTTATTTTATATCGGAGTAATAGCAGGAGGGAGATGAGCGCGATGACGACCGTAAACAAATCGATCAATGACGAGATGCCTAATTGGACCGTTACGGCTGCCATCAGTCCTAATGCCGAGGCGTTCACCCCGTCCAGCAGGCTACCCGTCCAGGTTGAGTTGCGTATTTTCGGGATCCATGGATTTGATATGGCAACAAAGATAAAGGAAGGTAAAAAAATGCCCAGCGTCGCAAGCAGGGCACCGGGTACCCCGCCGAGTAGGTAGCCAATAAACGTGGCTGCCGTAAACAATGGACCTGGTGTCACCTGCCCGATGGCTACCGCATCGAGCAGCTGCTGGTCGGTCAGCCAGCCGAGACGCAGGACAAAGTCGGCGCGCAGGAAGGCAAGCAAGACATAACCGCTGCCATATAAGACGGAACCGATTTTGAGAAATATCAGAAAGAGGGTAGGAAGGCTGAACGATGCTGGTGCCGGTTGCAGCGCCAGTCCCCCAAGTGGTAGGAGGAATAGAGGAGATCGTGGTCGTAGCTTTTCCCGGTTGGTCAGCAGCATGAAGATCGCGCCACCTGCAAACATGAGCGCAATTTCGTTAATCCCGAAGAAATAAAGCGCAAACACAGTCGCGCCGATCAGGGTCAGGGGGATATCTTTGAGAGCTTTGCGTCCCAGTGTCCAGAGCGCCTGAAGGATGATTGCAATGACGACCGGCTTGATCCCATAAAGCAGCCAGCTCGCCTGCGGGGTGGTCCCAAACTGGACATACAGCCATGCCAAGGCGAGAACAATGAGGGCCGCTGGCACAATGAAGCACATTCCCGCAACCCATAGGCCGCGCCAGCCGGCACGCATGTAGCCGATATGGATCGCCATCTCTGTGGAATTAGGGCCCGGGATTAAGTTTGTCGCGCCCAGAAGATCCAGGAATTTCTCATCGGTGAGCCACTGACGTCGTTTGACGATCTCGTCGTGCATGATCGCAATGTGAGCTGCGGGTCCACCAAAGGCAGTACAACCAAGCCGGAGAAAAAGGGTAGCAACTTCTCCCAGAGGTGACATAGGGGAAGTTTAACCGAATGCAGCACCAGAGAGAGCCACGAACTTATCCTCCACCCTTCCTGATCATGGTGAAGTTTCGTTGTGTGGACGGAATTGCGTAGCCATTTTTTGGCCCATCGAGTTCAATCGGCAAGCAATTGATCGACTGCGCTTACCAGCTCGCGCACATTTCCCACTTTGAGCACGTTGCTGCACAGGGGAGCATACTTGGACATGTCGCTGTCGCCGTGCCACATGAGCGGCGGTTCGGGATTAAGCCAGATTGTACGCGCCGCGCGTCGGGTCATCAGAGAGAAGATGTCGAGCCGGGGGTCATTATAATTGTTGCGGCCGTCACCCACGATGATCAGAGTGGTTTGTCCGTTGAGCGTGTCAAGGTATTCATTGTTGAAATCATTAAGCGACCAGCCCAGATCCGTGTTGTAGTGTCCGCTTGGCATACGCAGGAGGACGGACGCCACCGCCTCGTCTGCATCCCGGCCGTTGAAATCTTCAGAGATCGATTCCAGATGATCGATGAAGGCAAAGGCATGGGTCTTCCGGATCTGGCCCTGCAGGGCAAAAAGAAAACTCAGCATAAGTTCCGAGCAAAAGCGCATGGACGTGCTCACATCGCAGATGATAACGATCTTGGGTTTGCGCGTGCGGTCGCGATACTTGAGCTCCATCGGTACGCCGTGATACTTCAGGTTGGCGCGGATCGTGGTTTTTGGATCCAGCTGCCCGCTCTTGGCGCGCTTCTGCCGTAGGGCAATACGGGTGCGCAAGGCGGCGGCGAGGCGTTTCACCTCGCGTTGCAGGATCTTCTTCTCATCATCCCCCAGCGACTGGAAGGGCCGGTTCATGAGGCTGTCCATGTTTTCACCTGGCGGCTGCTCGCTGAGGTTCTCGGCGATTCGCTCGCCAGCAAATTGGCGTATCTGTTGCTCGAGACCCTGCATGTTTTGCTGGATCATCTCTCTCATCTGGTCGAGGCGCTCTTTGCTCATGCCCATCTGCTGCAGCTGTTCCATGAGCTCCCGCAGCGCTTCCCGGACCTCAGGGAACGCCAGGGCGCGCATCATGCGCTGCGCCATCCATTCCTGGTAGCGCAGATCGTCCATCTGATTGAGCCCCACCATCTGTGCCAGAGACTCCAACTCTTGTTTGGACAGCTGCTCACCATTCATCAAGCGCTGCATTCTCTGGCGTAAACTCTGCGCGAATTCCCGCAGCGCATCTGCGAGCATCTGGGCCTCCTCAGGGGACATATCGTCCGTCGGGTTGCCGCCCATCAAGGGAGGCTCACCACTGCCAAAGAAGAGGGGAAATAACTTGTCGAAAATTGGGAGGTCGCGCATGTCCTTGATCAACGTCGTGCGCAGCGACAGACGGAAGTGATCGCGGTGTTGAATACCCATGAGGTCGACCGCGGAGAACGCCTCTGCACTTTCAGCCAGAGACACGCGCACGCCGCTGGCGCGCAAGGCAGCGATTAATTGTAAGATCCGGGACTCCATAATTCACACCTCTAATAAACCGATCGATCCAGTAAGAAGACCGAAAACTCCCTGCCGCAAAAATCAGTTTCCAGAAAACCGGCCGAACTCGTCGGGCTTGCCCCGCGCCGGAGGAGGTGCAATGAATTGTCGTTTGGCTTTCTGCAAGTCGGCTTCATGTTTGACAAGAACAGAGAGCGTATCTTCCAGGGTCTGCTTGTCCAGGCTCTTGGCATTGAGTGCGACCAGCGCGTTCGCCCAATCCAGGGTTTCACTGATCGAGGGCGATTTGCGCATTTCGGTGTTCCGCAACTTCTGCACGAATTCCACGGCCTGCTGCGCCAGTTTCGGGCTCAGATCCGGTACTTTTAGGCGAACAACTGCCAGCTCTTCCTGCAAGGTTGGGTAGTCGATAAATAGGTACAGGCAGCGGCGTTTCAACGCTTCGGACAATTCCCGGGTGTTATTGGATGTGAGCACGACAAAGGGCTTGTGGCGTGCGGTCAGCGTTCCTAGCTCCGGCACCGAGACCTGAAAATCGCTTAGCACTTCGAGCAGAAATGCCTCAAACTCAGCATCGGCGCGATCGATCTCGTCGATCAGTAGGACCGTGGGCTCGTCACAAAGGATAGCTTTCAGCAACGGACGTTGCAGCAGAAAGCGGCTGGAGAAAAAAACATCCTCCTCCTTCGCCAGGCGGTCGGCTGCCTCGGACAACGATTCGGCTTTCCCAAGCGTATCATTCAGCTTGTCGCGCAGCAGCTGCGTGTAGAGCAGTTGCTTGGAATATTCCCATTCGTATAGAGCTTTCGATTCATCCAGTCCTTCATAACACTGCAGGCGGATCAATTCGCGACCCGTAGCGCCCGCGATAGCTTTCGCCAGTTCAGTCTTCCCTACCCCGGCAGGTCCCTCCGTTAAGAGGGGCTTTCCCAGTTTCTGCGCCAGAAAGACGATGGTCGCAATTTCGTCTGAGGCGATATATTTTTGCGTATTAAGAGATGCTTTTACACGTCCGGTAGATTCGAAAGGATTATCCATTTATCTCCTATTGTCCAAATAGTATACCTCTTTTGCCTGCATGAAAATTAACACGGCATAAGAGTACGTTACATATTAAGTCTCAGACTACGACAGGCAGCTGGCCTTCCATGCCGTCCCATTTGCAGCCTAAATCTGGCTCAAATTGTCTGAGGGACAGCCTGTCCCAGGCGGAGGCCTGTTCCTTATTAATGAGCAGCTCGAGGGGCTGGCGCAAAACCTGTGACTACATTGTGGTGGCTCCCCGGGCGCAGTTATCTAAAATCCTCCAGTTCCAGCGGTCTTCGCCTGCACATCGCCGACAATCAGAAGCAGGGTCGGGTTCGGCTGGCTAACCACGCGCAAAGCTTATGTGCGACCTATCAAAGTTAACGACTTTGCAAATGCCTTGTTTCGCAAGGCAGGATGCAATTGCTAGCTGTACACGCTGTTGGGGACGATGGCAACTTGGAGTCCGGGTCATTTGTCGTTATAGCACTGGGAGCCCTGAGCACACAGGGATCCGCTCGGCACACAGGGGATCGAAAAGGGTCTGCTCCAAACCATTTCCCCGCGCTGGTGTTCTTCTCTGACCTGCTCCAATCAATCGAGGAGTATGTCCTCCGCGCATTTGTGCACTCCGCGACACTCACCTCAGTGGTTGCCCACCCCACCTTTGGACCTGCAACCAGACTTTGTTTTTGACTTACAGGGGCACGAACGGCGGTGCTGGCAAAATCGCTTCGAGCAATTCCTTTTTTCGAGATGCGATGTATGCCAGGAGGTTCATCTAATCCTATGCTATTATTGGTCGGATTATCCCAGGAAACGTATCCGGGTCAGTAAGCACGCCAAAATGAAGCCTACGATTGGTTGATCTTATTATCCGTGCCCCTATGCGCCTCAAAGCAGATCTCACCCTCCTCCTTGTGTCCGTTATCTGGGGTTCGGCATTCGTCGCGCAGCGCGTTGCGGGGCAAATGGGAAGCGTGTATCTATTTAATGGGGCCCGCTATCTTCTCGCGGCTGTCGTAGTCTTGCCATTTGCGCTTCGTATAGGCCGGTCAATGCGCCCACTCGATCGGATATCACCGGAACAATTCAAGTGGATGTTCATTGTGGGGGTTGTCTTGTTCGGCGGCAGCGCCATCCAGCAGGTGGGATTGCTGTACACAACAGCCGGAAACGCGGGCTTTATCACCAGCCTGTATGTGGTTCTCGTACCCATCCTACTCTTTGTTATCTGGCGGGAAAAGATTCACTGGGTTTCAGTTGTCGCCGTGATGTTGGCAGGTGTGGGGGCATTTTTCCTCTCTACCGGCGGCGCCTTCGAAGTCCGTCTTGGAGATCTGATCGAGCTCATCGGAGCCTTGTTTTGGACTGTCCATGTGATCATGCTGGGAAAATATGCCGCGCGGTTCGAGTCCATGTCGTTTTCGGTCGGACAGTTGGTCGTGTGCGGCATGCTCAACCTGGCACTCGGCCTTTTTCTCGAGCGATCTATGCCAGTGAATGGCCGTTTGCTCGCAGCCATCCTGTATACAGCCTTGTTTTCACTGGGACTGTGTTACACGCTCCAGATCTGGGCGCAGCGCCACACGCCTCCTGCGGATGCAGCCCTGATCCTTAGCCTGGAATCGGTGTTTGCCGTGCTTTCCGGCTGGCTGTTATTGAATGAAAAGCTAGTCCCAATTCAAGTCTTCGGATGTGTACTTATTTTCGTTGCAGTTTTGCTTTCGCAGTTCAAGGAATGGAGTCTGCGGAGTAAAATTGATCCAGCCCACCTGGTGGAGGGCCGATGACTGCAAAAGTAATTCTCAACCCGTACTCGAACCGTTGGAACTCACAGAAGCGTTGGCCCGCCGTTCAGTTCGCGTTAAAAGACGCAGGCGTCGAGTTTGATGTGGCGGTATCTCAAAAGAGGGGGCATATCGTCGAGCTGGCTGAACAGGCTGCGTACGAAGGTTGCTCGGCGGTCATCGTTGCCGGAGGAGACGGTTCGATTGGCGATGCCGTAAACGGCTTGATGAAAGCTGCTCAGGCAATGAACGGCGGGCTCCCTCTGCTCGGGCTCATGCCGACCGGCTCCGCCAATGACCTTGCTTATGCACTGGGCACGCCCACTGAGCTTTCCGCTGCAGCCAGAGTGATTGCGGCAGGCAAAACACGCCTGCTGGATGTGGGAAAACTGAATGATCGTTTCTTTGTCAACAATTCCGGGGCAGCGCTGGAGCCGTATGTGACGATCAAGCACGAAAAGATCCAGTGGATCAAGGGAGTAGCACGTTATGTGGTTGCCGCAATCCAGGCCATCATGGACAAGCCTGAGTGGCAGGCAGATATCATCTGGGACGAGGGAGCGTATCAAGGGCCGGTATCCTTGATCTCCATCGGAAATGGACGACGGACTGGCGGCTTTTTTATGACTCCCCACGCCGATCCTTATGATGGGAAGCTTACGCTGGCGTTTGGATATCGTGGCACGCGTCTGGGTCTGTTGCAGGCATTGCCGCGGACTTTTAATGAAGGTGAAGGTAGCTATGTCGAGATGGATGGTATGCGCGAGCTGCATACCATGCGTATTTCCATTCACCTCGACAAGCCTTCTCCCGCCCATACGGATGGGGAGTTGCTCCCGGCCTGGGTTCAGGATTTTGAATATCAGATTCTGCCAGCAAGTTTGAAGATCATCGTGCCGTGATATGAATATTGAGCTGTCGATAAAACCTATCAAGCGGAATTTGTGGACCGATTTCGAGGAGCTATTCGGGCCGAAGGGAGCCTGCGGGGGATGCTGGTGCATGTTCTGGAAATTGCGCGGCAGAGCGTATGATGAAGCCCGCGGTTATGAGACACGCCAGATGCACAAATCGATAGTCGATTCAGGTATTGTCACCGGACTGCTTGCCTACTGGAACGGCGAGGTCGTGGGTTGGATCGCGGTCGAGCCGCGCGAATCCTATCCGAGGCTTGCGCATTCACGCGTGCTCAAGCCAGTAGACGATCAA
>DAIQBG010000001.1:287992-328716 GCA_036781265.1 Anaerolineales bacterium
CCACACGTCCCATCTTTCGATTTTACATCCAAGAATAAATGGCATTTCGCGATATACGAAAGTCCCGTCGGTGGCTGAGCGCAGAAGAGTTTCGCTTTCTCGTATTCAGTCTGCTTGCCCTTCTTTCCCTGCTCACCGTCAATATTATTCTCGCACGCACGCTTCCCGGAGGCGAATGGCTTTTTATGCGCTGGAGCGGTACCCGTACCTTTCTGGCCGCGCAAACAGATGCCGCTGCAGAGGGGCAAAAGCTTGGCCGCACGATGCCGGGGGGATCGCCTGTAGTTCTTGTAGACACGAGCCAGCCATACGGCACCGAGCTTGCCCGGATGACCCAGGAGGTGGCTTATGGCCGCCTGGCATTTTCGAGCGAATATTCTTATATACTGAATGATCCGTTCCCCTTTGTATTGTTGTATATTCCGCTGGCGTTTATCCAGGACTTTTCGATGGTGCGGGGCATTTGGGCATTGATATCTCAGGCGGCGCTGGTTGCCACAGTTTTGCTCGCCATCAATCTTTCCGAATGGCAGCCCCCTCGCTGGATGTTTATTGCGCTGATCATCTTCGGGCTTTTCAGTTTCTTTAGCCTGAATGCCATCGCCACCGGTTCTCCCACCGCCATCCTGGTCTTGCTGTATGCCTGGATCCTGCTGGCACTGCGCTCTTATGCCGATGAACTGGCAGGTGGCTTGATGGCGCTGGTGGCATATCAGTGGGAAGTCGGCAGTTTGTTTTTGCTCTTTATTCTGCTCTTTGCGATTCATAATCGGCGCTGGGGAGTCCTGGCCGGGATGGGGATGGCTCTCTTTATCATGCTGGTCGTCTCGTTCATGGTTGACCCAAACTGGACACTGCCTTACATTCGCGCCGTTCTCTCCGGTTGGATTCGCGGGGCAAACCTGACTTTCGGTCAAATGCTTGCGACGTGGTTCCCGGAGTCTGAACTTCCCATTGGAAACCTGGTTTCCATCGGGCTGGGGCTCCTGCTCTTTATCGAATGGGTGGCTGCTGTCAATGCCCATTTTCGTCGGGTGGTCTGGGTTGCCTGTCTCTCTTTGGCAGCCACACCACTCGTAGGCTTTGCCATCTTTCCATCAAATCATGTGGTTCTATTGTTGCCCTTTATCCTCATTCTCGCCCTGGCCTGGGAGCGCTGGCAGCGTCGCCGTGTTTTGTTCACCCTCATGATCTTCCTGTCCGTGTTGCTGGTTCCCTTTGGTCTATATCTGCGTTCGCTTTATGTTTACGATCCTCTGGTCACCAACTTGATTGCGGTACTGCCTCCCGCCGCAGCCATCATCGGGCTGTACTGGATGCGCTGGTGGGTCCAACGCTCTCCGCGCACCTGGTTCGACCAGGCCGGAGTCTACCGATGAGCTGGCGGCATTATGGCATTCTCTTTCTCATCGGCTTGATCGTTCCCCTCTTCGTTTCGCGCTTTCAAACGCTGCCTGGATACATGGATGCCGACTATTATTTTGCCGGGGGACTCCGGCTGGCGGAAGGCCACGGGTTCACAGCACCTTACCTCTGGAACTATCTCGATGACCCGGACGGTTTGCCTCATCCCTCGCACACTTACTGGATGCCGCTTGCCTCGATCGTCTCCGCTGCCGGTATGTGGATTTTGGGCCAATCCACATATGCGGCCGGGCGGTTACCTTTCGTCCTGCTCTCCGCCTGTGTCCCGTTGGTGACGGCAGCCCTGGCTTACCGCGTCTCCCGCCAGACGCGCCTTGCGATGGTCTCGGGACTGTTATCCATTTTTTCCCTGTACTATGCTCCCTTTATGCCAGTTCCGGATAACTATGGGTTGTTTATGCTGGTGGGCGGAGCGTTTTTGCTTCTTGCACCGCGCGGCGAGAAGTGGATACCCTTGGTGCTGGGTGCTCTGGCGGGGCTCATGACACTGGCACGCAGCGACGGATTGCTCTGGTTTGGGCTCGCCGGGTTGACGGTCACATGGAAATCTCTTAATCCGCAGCGTGGACATCGAGGAGAATTTCGTGATTGGTTCCTGCCGCTCCTCGCGGTTGGATTTCTCGTCCTGGTGGGATACCTGGCGGTGATGGGTTTCTGGCATGTGCGCAACTTTGCCCTCTTTGGTTCGCCGCTTACGCCGGGCGGAGGGCGCTTGCTCTGGCTCCAGAACTATAACCAGACATTCATTTATCCGCCCGGCGAGCTTACGCGCGAGTCTTTTTTACACGCGGGTTGGGCGCCTGCGTTGGAGAGCCGCTTGCGCGCCTTCGTCGCCAATCTTAGCAACGCTTTTGGGGCACAGGGAGGTATTTTTCTTTTCCCTCTCATTCTGATCGGTCTATGGGAACTGCGTCATGAATTGAGAACAAGGATTGCGGTGACGGGCTGGTGGGTCCTGTTCGGCGTGATGACGCTGGTCTTTCCTTTTGCCGGTGCACGCGGCAGCTTCTTCCATGCGGGTGCTGCATTCCAACCTTACTGGTGGGTTGCTGCTCCAATCGGGCTCGATGCCGTGATTTCATGGGCGCGCCGGCGCGGGCAATTCACTGATAAGCACGCCCCGTATTTTCTCCAGGGACTGCTCGTGTTGCTGGCTGTTTTTATGACAATCTATCTCGTTAACTTTCGGGTGATCGCAAGCGGTTGGGAACAGGACGATCACATCTATTCTGAGGTGGAGAGCTTGTTCCTGGAAAACGGCATACTTCCGGAGGATGTGGTCATCGTACGCAATCCACCGGGATATTTCATTGTTTCACGTCGTTCTGCCATTGCCTTGCCTTACGGTGATGAGTTCACGATCCTGGAAGTGTCGGAAAGATTTGGAGCCCGATATCTGGTTCTTGAAAAGGATGGGACCTTCAATTCAATTCAAGACCTGTATGACAGCCCGCAGACTCATCCCTCCTTTGTGTTCTTAGGAGAGGTCAATGAAGCGAAACTCTACCGCGTCCAACCGGCGCGCTGAGCTCTGGATCATACTTGCGGTTGGCGCGCTGGCGGCGGTCCTGTTTTATCTGCTTGTGAGCAGGCTCACGTTCCGCATCGGTTTTCCGCTGGATGATTCGTGGATTCACCTAACCTACGCCCGCAATCTGGCTGAGCACGGAGAGTGGGCATTCCAGCTAGGCCAGCGCTCGGCTGGCTCTACAGCTCCGATCTGGACAATATTGCTTTCGATCGGATTCCTGCTGGGCCTGGCGCCTTATGTATGGACGTATTTTCTCGGCTGGGCAGCTCTTTTTCTGATAGCCCTCTATGGAGAAATGCTGGCTCGAAGTCTGTTGCCAGAGTACAGTTCACGCATCCCGTGGGTCGGATTGTTTCTTAGCTTTGCCTGGCATCTCACCTGGTCGGCTGTTTCCGGTATGGAAACGCTGCTGCACGGACTGATTAGCCTGGTTGTCCTCGGGTCTCTGATCGTTCGTTCGCGTCGTTATCTCACCCTGGGTGTGCTGGCAGGTCTCAGCGTCTGGGTTCGCCCCGACGGGCTGACTCTCTTAGGTCCAATTGTGTTTGTCGCTTGGTTTTCTGAGCCAACCGTCAGTCTTCGCCTGCAGGCAATTGGGAAAGCGTTGCTGGGTTTTGGCGCATTGCTGTTTCCTTATTTGTTTTTCAATCTCGTCCTTTCGGGTAGCCCAATGCCGAATACATTTTATGCCAAACAAGCGGAGTACGAGACTTACTGGCTGTCGAAAACCTTTCTCGAGCGTACGCTTGATTACGCATCGCCTGTCATTGCCAGTCCGTTTGTGGTGTTGCTTCCCGGGGCTGTTCTCTGGCTCTGGAGGAGCGGACGCGAGCGGAACTGGGGTGCACTCGCAAGCCTGATCTGGTGTCTGGGTTATATCGCTATCTATGTTGCCCGGCTACCAGCCTACCAACATGGTCGCTATATCATCCCCACCTTTCCTGTTCTGTATCTCTGGGGAATGCTCGGTTTGATACAGGTTACGAGTTCCAGGGCAATGAACAGATATCTTGTGACCTTCTGGCGAATGATCACCCTCGTTCTTACCATTGCCTTTGCCTTCATCGGCGCCCGCCAGAATGCCATCGATGTCTTTCTAATCGAAAGCGAAATGATACGCACTGCCGAATGGGTTGACCAGAACTTATCCTCAGATGCCCGTCTTGCCGTTCATGATATCGGTGCGCTCGGGTTCTTTGTGGCAAATCCGTTGATTGATCTGGCGGGATTGACATCACCCGAAGTCGTTCCGTTTATCCGCGACGAGGATCGGCTGGCTGACTATCTCGACGAAAGTGCAGTGGACTATTTGATCACCTTTCCCAGTTTTTATCCGCAATTGACCTCGCGCGGGCAACCGGTTTTCGAGGCCGGGTTGGAGCACGAGCTTGTCCAATTCGAGGAACACATCCAGGTCTTCCGATGGAGATAGTGCTTATTACGAAACTGAAATGTGATTTGATGTCCGTAAATTGCCCGCAGGTCGCTCCTGTGCTATACTTTCATTAAGATTTCGCATAAAACAGGCTGAGATGAACGAGATAACACTGCTTATTGCCGATGACCACCCGCTCTTCCGCCAGGGGGTTGTGGATACGCTATCGCTGGAAGAGGATTTCCGGATTCTGGCACAGGCCGCGGATGGAGATGAAGCGATCGAGAAAATCCGTGCATTGAAACCAAATGTTGCGATCCTGGACGTAAACATGCCCGGCTTGAACGGACAGCAGGTTACACATCAGGTCACCTCAGAGCATTTGCCAACCCGGGTGGTTCTGCTGACCGGCTATGATGATATCGAACAGGCAATCCATGCGGTCCTGGCAGGGGCTGTCGGGTACTGTGCCAAAGAGATCCAGCCCGAAACCCTCGCCCGGACGGTGCGGGCGGTTTACGATGGAAAGTACGCGGTGGCGGGTCAGATCTTCACCCGCAGAGAATTGGATCACTGGATCGATGAGCACATGGATGGCGCCAGGCGCTCCTATAGCGAGCCCGGTTCACCCTTTCATCCTCTTTCTGAGCGAGAGATGGAAGTCCTATCCTGCGTCGTTCGTGGGATGAGCAATAAGGAGATCGCCGGTCTGCTGGGCATCAGCCATCAGACTGTCAAGAATCATGTCACCTCTATCCTGCGCAAATTTGGGGTTGAGGATCGTACGCAGGCGGTTGTGTATGCCCTGAAGCGTGGCTGGGTCAAACTGCAGAACGATCATGTAAGAAATCAGGAGTAGGTTTATGACAATGGATCTCGTCACGTCCACAGGGGGAGACCTGGATCTGGATGCAGAGCTGGAGGAGACAAAGAAGGCGCTACGCGAGGTAACGCTCATGATCGAACAAAGCCAGGGAGAGGTTCTCAAACTTTCCCAGCGTAACGCTGCCATCACAACCCACCTTCAGCAGATTCAAAATCAGTTTGACAAGATGCCTTTGCAAGATATTCGGAACGCGTACGACTCAGCTCTCGACGCGCAGCAGCGTCTCTTCGTCATGCGCGGACAGTTGGAAAAGCTGCAGAACGAGAAGTCTCATCTGGAACGGTTTCGATCGGCGCTGGAGCGAGCGCGTGTTCTCTCGAGCTCAGCTTCCCCGGTTTCCTCCGGCTCGGGCACGCGTGGTCCTTTGGCGAACGTCGAGATGCTGGTCAACGCACAGGAAACAGAGCGCCAGCGTCTCTCGCGCCAGATGCACGACGGACCCGCGCAGGCCCTTTCCAATTTTATCCTGCAAACTGAGATTGCGATGCGCCTGATGGATGTGGATGCGGGCCAGGCGCGCGAAGAATTGAACAGCCTCAAGGCTTCTGCCATGGGAACGTTCCAGAAGGTCCGCAACTTCATTTTTGAGCTTCGTCCTATGATGTTGGATGACCTGGGTCTGGCTCCAACCATCCGGCGGTATGCAGATGCCTTCAAAGAACAGACCGGACTGGATGTCAACGTAACGGTGACAGGTCAGGAACGCCGTCTGGAACCGTATCTGGAAGTGATGTTGTTCCGAGCGATTCAGGAGCTGCTCGGAAACGCCGCCCGGCACAGCCAGGCGAGCTCGGTTAAGGTTATTGTGGATATGGGAGAAGATCGAATTCGCGTCAGCGTCGATGATAACGGAAAGGGATTTGATGCGGACTCCATCCAGCAAGGGAACAACCTGGGCTTGAAGCTGATCCGAGAACGTACCGAGATGCTCGGAGGCACTTTCGAGATCGACAGCGCTCTGGGCAGGGGAACCAGGATATTATTTGCCGTTCCAGCCCGTTCGTGACGATTTGTGCATTGCAGCTTTGTCAGGTTTACATAACAGGAATGTAAGCCTTTTGGGTACTTCTGCCTCTTGCACTTTTCTGTGTACCAAGTAAAATATGGCTATTCTGAGAGTGGTTCTCAGAGAACAAATTTATTCAAGAAAGGACTAATATCATGTTATTCGCTCCCAAAGAAAAAGGTCAAGGCTTGGTTGAGTATGCGATTATCCTGGCGCTCGTGGCTATTGTCGTAATCGCGGTCATGCGTCTGCTTGGCCCCAAGATCGGCAATACCTTCAGCACGATCAGCAACTCCCTGCCGTAACCTGAATTGCTGTATGTCTGCAAAGGACTCTGTCACGCGACAGAGTCCTACTTTTTTACCAATTTGATATTATCCATTTTAGTTTATACTGTATAATGTTAACAAATCCAGTCCCTGCCGGCCTCCAGCGGCAGAGCAGATGAAGAGAGGAGTACCACACTATGCGTCGCGGACGAATCCTTATTTTCCTCGTTTTGATCGTTGTGATTGGTCTGGCATTGCTCTATTTTGCATACACACAATTCGGACAGGCACCGATCGGCCAGCCCACCCCGGCGGCACTAACCGAGGTTTATTTTGCTGCGCAGAACATCCCTCAAGGTACGACAATTACTAGAGAAATGCTTGGAACGTTCTCGATCCCACCGGAAAACGTAGCCGAGGTTATGTTTACGGTTGGCGAGGAGTCTGCTCTTATCGATCAAACGGCTCGCTTTACGCTTGAGCAGGGTGTGGTCATTACCGCCTCAATGGTGGGTGAGGGCCCTGTGGAGATCTCCGGCCCCAACTGGGCAGTGCAGATCCCCTCAGGCATGGTTGCCGCCGCTATCCCAACTAACCGGCTTTCCCTGGTTGGCTATGGAGTGGATGATGGCGCGCATGTGAACGTGAACGCCTGTATGCTGTTTGTAGATATCGATCCTGCCTTTCAAACCATCCTGCCCAATTTCACTGCAGTCTTAACCGGTGCCGGAGTGACTCAAGAAGGCGCGCCGCCTCAGATCTCCGCCTCGGTAACCAGTGGCGGCGAAGCCTCTCGCCAGGGTCGTTTCGACCTCGATCCTTCCGTGGGGACACAGGCCCCATTGTATGTGGTTCCTTCGGAGGCACAGAGACCGCGCTTGGTCTGCCAGATCATTCTTCAGGATGTCGTCGTTCTGAAGCTTGGCAATTTTGCCTTGCAGACGACTGCGCCCGCTGATCCCAATGTCACCCCCTCTCCTGCCCAGGTACAGCAGGAAGCCAATCCAGATATCGTGACATTGATGGTCAATCCGCAGGATTCCATATCCCTCAATTATTTTGTGTACAGTGGCGCTGTGCTGAGTCTTTCTCTCAGGAACCCCAACGATACGTCCCGGCTCGCCGCCGAATCAGCGACGCTCACCAGCCTGTTGACGCAATATAACATCTCCCTCCCGTCGAAGCTGCCCTACGCAGTCCAGCCCAGGGTTGATGTCCTGGTGCCGCCTATCCTGCCGCCAAATACCGTCCAGCCGCAGCAATAGCGTCTGAACGCTTGAGGTAATGAATACGTATGCCCTCCGGTGACAAAATTCGTGTCATAATTGTTGACGATGTTTCTGAAACAAGGGAAAACGTCAGAAAGCTCCTTCAGTTTGAGTCCGATGTAGAAGTAGTGGGGGTTGCGCGCACCGGCAAAGAGGCGATTCAGCTCTCGGAGGACATGCAGCCGGATGTGGTCTTAATGGACATCAACATGCCGGATATGGACGGCATCTCAGCCACGGAAGCCATCCGGGCAAAGCAGCCCGCTGTCCAGGTGGTCATCCTTTCTGTCCAGGGAGATCAAAACTATATGCGCCGCGCCATGCTTGCCGGCGCAAGGGACTTTCTCACGAAGCCACCTATGGGCGATGAGCTGATCTCTGCGATCCGTCGGGCAGGTTCGATGGCGCAGGCTGAGCGTTCAAAGAATGCACAGGTTCAGGTTTCCCCGATCGTCGGCAACGTTGGCGCGCCGTTGGGGTATGGCGCTTCCCGGGGCAAGATTGTAACAATCTATAGCCCGAAGGGTGGCACGGGTAGCACGACGATCGCCGTCAACCTGGCACTGACCCTGCATAATGCAGATACTCACGTTGCTCTGGTGGATGGAAATTTACAGTTTGGCGACGTTGCCGTCTTCATGAACGAACAGGGAAAAAATACAATTGTGGACCTCGCACCACGAGCCGAGGAGTTGGATCCGGAGATTGTGGAAGAGGTCATGCTAAAACATGCGGCCTCGGGGCTTCATATCCTGGCAGCGCCAAGCCGGCCGGAATATGCAGAAAAGGTGTCGAGCGCTCAATTTACCAGAGTGCTGGAGTACCTGCGCCAGATGTATGCCTATGTGGTGGTCGATACGGCTTCCCTGCTCACCGATGTCACGCTAGCCGCCATCGATGTCAGCGACCTGGTGGTGCTCATCACTACGCAGGATATCCCCGCCATTAAGAATTGCCGTCTCTTCCTCGACCTTTCCCAGACTCTGGGGATTGATCGCGAGCGGATTCTGTTTGTGATGAATCGATTCGACAAGAGGATCAATATCACCCCTGATCGGGTTACTGACAACCTGAAGCAGGACGTGGTGTCTGTGATTCCCCTCGATGAAGCAACCGCGACGAAAGCGGTAAACCGGGGAGTGCCTTTTGTCCTTGACAGCAAAAATCAGCCTGCGGCGCGGGGAGTCTTCTCCCTGGCTGAAAGTGTTCGGGCGCGCGTAGCGGCCCAGGAATCCGCAGATGAGCCAAATCGTATGATCAGACGGTAATTTTTATGCGTAGGCTTTAATTTCTAAGGAGATAAAGAAAGATGTCTCTTTTAAAACGTATCGAACAAGGTCAGGGGGGTAATTCTTCAGGTTCAGGGCAGTCGTCCAATAATCAGGGTGGCGAAGGTTCCCGATTGTCATCTCTCCAGGCTCGGCGGGTTAACGCTCCCATCACATCTCCGCAGGCCGGTTCTTATTTCGATCTCAAGACTCGGGTGCAAAACAAGCTCCTCTCTGAGCTAGATCCTTCCATGGACATCACCCGGACCGATGAGGTGCGACGAACTATTCAGGATCTCTTTGAGCAGATCCTGGCGGAAGAGAACATCGTACTCTCACGACCTGAACGTGCGCGACTCTTTGAGCAGATTGCAGCAGAAATCCTGGGTTTTGGCCCGCTCCAGCCGCTTCTCGAAGACGAAACCATCACTGAGGTCATGGTGAACGGCGCCAAGAATATTTATATTGAGCGTAAAGGCAAGATTCACCGCGTCCCGGTGACCTTCGAGAATAATGATCATGTGATGCGCATCATTGATCGAATCGTTGCGCCGCTCGGTCGCCGCATCGACGAGTCCAGTCCTTACGTCGATGCCCGCTTGCCCGATGGCTCCCGTGTGAACGCCGTGATTCCTCCGCTTTCTCTAGTTGGTCCCGTGCTCACGATCCGAAAGTTTTCGCGCAATCCCATCACCGTCGAGCAATTGATCCAGTTCGGGTCGATCACTCAGGAAGCTGTGCAATTCCTTAAGGCCTGTGTTGAGGCAAGGTTGAACGTCGTTATTTCCGGAGGTACTGGCTCCGGGAAGACGACATTCCTGAACATCCTGTCCGGTTTTATCCCTGGCGATGAGCGGATTATTACCATCGAAAATGCAGCAGAGCTGCAGTTGCGCCAGGAGCACGTTGTGACCCTGGAATCTCGACCACCCAATATCGAAGGCCGCGGGGAAGTGACCATCCGCGACCTGGTGATCAACTCCCTCCGTATGCGTCCCGAACGTATTATTGTCGGGGAAATCCGCGATGAGGCTGCCCTGGACATGTTGCAGGCGATGAACACCGGTCACGATGGGTCTATGACGACGTTGCACTCAAACGGGCCGCGCGACACTCTTGCTCGTCTTGAGACCATGACGCTGATGGCGGGCATGGATTTGCCCTCCCGAGCCATCCGCGAACAAGTTGCCTCCGCCATTGACCTCATCGTCCATCAGGAACGCATGAGAGATGGTACCCGCAAGATCGTCAACCTGACTGAGATCAGCGGCATGGAAGGCGAAGTCATTACCATGACCGATATCTTTGTCTTCGAACAAACCGGCATCGAAAACGGGCAGATTGTTGGACGCCTGCGACCAACCGGTTTACGTCCGAAGTTCATGGATAAAATCGAAGCGGCGGGCATCAATTTGCCGCCCTCGATTTTCGGAATTGGCGAGCGCCGTCGTTATTGATGGCGAGTCTGGTAGGGTAGCAAAATGGACCCAATTCTTTTGTTTGGTGGCGGTGTCTTAGTCTTGGTCCTCCTGATCGTGGGGGTGATCGTTTCCATTACCAGCGAGCGTTCGTTGGTGGAGGAACGCCTGGGACGCTTTCTGGAGGATGAGCGGCAGACGCCGGAGCGTGAAGAAGGGGGCTCGATTATCACGGAATGGCTCAATCGCCGTGTGGCACGGTCTTCCATGGGGGATCGGGTGGCGCGCGAGCTGGCGCGTGCTGATCTCAAGTTCAAGGTGGCGGAGTACTACGCTCTCGTATTCATGTCCACTCTGGTTATGGCTTTTGCCGGATGGCTGCTTCAGCCCAGCATCGTCTCCGCAATCATTGGGGGCTTGATCGGTTTTGTTGCTCCCCGTTTTTATGTGAAGCGTCAGCAGCGGGTGAGACTGAACAAGTTCAACGATCAACTGGGCGATATGCTAAACCTGATGGTCAATGGCTTGCGCGCCGGGTACTCCACCATGCAAGCGATGGAAGCCGTCAGCCGTGAAATGCCTGTTCCCATCTCGGATGAGTTTCACAGGGTGGTCCAGGAAATGCAGATTGGCATTTCTATGGAAAAGGCACTCGAAAACCTTCTGCGCAGGATCCCGAGCGATGATCTTGATTTTGTGGTTACGGCCATCAATGTTCAACGCGAAGTGGGCGGTAACCTGTCGGAGATTCTGGATACGATCTCATTCACGATCCGGGAGCGCGTCAGAATTAAGGGTGAAATCCGGGTAATGACGGCGACTGTCCGTACTTCTGCCACGGTCTTGTCGCTCATCCCCGTATTTTTGACCATTGCCTTGTGGTTTGTAAGCCCTGAGTACCTCATGAGCTTTTTCGATCGTGGACCTTTCTGCGGTTGGCTAGCCATTATTACGGTCGTCGGCATGATCGTGTCAGGTTATATGGTGATGATGAAGATCGCGGATATCGAGGTATAAAATGGTTCTCATTATTCTTGGTGCAATTGTTTTGTTGGGCGCGATCGCCGTGGTCGTCATCAGTCTGCGGAGAAATGCTCAGGGGGAGGAGAACGATCCCCTGCAAGCGCGTTTGGCTGAGTTTATCCAGCGAGGAGATGTCGCTTCACTGGAAGAGATCGAATTATCCCAGCCGTTCAGTGAGCGTGTGCTGGTACCTCTGATTAACCGCATTGGCGAATTTTCCGCTCGGTTTACCCCCCAAAAAGCTATACAGGATACAGACAGGAAGATGGAGCTGGCAGGGAATCCCTGGCCCATCGATGCCGCAACATTCCTGGCTATTCGTTTTATATTGGGAGTGCTCATGGGTGGACTGGCACTCTGGCTCTTCTTGGGCTCTACCACATGGACCACCACTGACAAGGTGATGTTGATCGGGGGAGCGACGGTCGCGGGCTTTTATCTTCCGCACATCATGTTAACCACGAAGATCACGCGCCGACAAAAGGAAATTCGCAATGCCATGCCGGATGCTCTGGATCTGCTCACGATCTGTGTGGAAGCAGGTTTGGGGTTTGATGCGGCAATGTCAAAAGTGGCGGAAAAATGGGAGACAGAGCTTTCGGTCGCATTTGCACGAGTCATTCGTGAGATTCAACTGGGGAAGGTTCGGCGGGAAGCCCTCAAAGATATGTCAGATCGCCTGGGCATTCCCGAGCTGACAAGCTTCGTCGCAGCGATTATCCAGAGCGAGCAGCTTGGTGTCAGCCTTGCAAAGGTCCTGCGAATTCAGTCCGATCAAATGCGGTTGAAGCGCCGGCAGCGGGCCGAAGAAGAGGCGCACAAGGCCCCCATCAAAATGATTATCCCGTTGGCGCTGTTGGTATTTCCATCCATCATGATCATCATCTTGACGCCGGCCGTCATCCAGATTATGGGCTCTCTATAGTGAGTTAATTAGTCGTCTGCATTGGTTGTGAACAACTTACCCTGGTCGTATCGCCTATATCGATTGACCTGGAATGGGTTGGATTTATTGTTCCCGCCCGTGTGTGGGGGCTGCGGGCAACCGGGTTCGCGCTGGTGCACAGGTTGTCAGGCGCGCGTTCCCATCATAGACCACGACTTTTGTGAAAGATGCGGCATCCCGGTCAAAGGTGTGACCACATGTGAAAAATGTAGCTCAGATCCGCCTGCGTATCGTCAGATGCGATCGTGGGCGGTTTTTGATTCTCCTTTGCAAAAGGGATTGCATTCCATAAAATATCACCGCAACATGGGGCTTGGAGAGTCGATCGCGATGCAAATGCTGGTTTTTGTGCGTGGTTTGGAGTGGCCCGTAGAAAGCTTGATCCCGGTTCCACTGGGCAAAGAACGCCTGAAAGAGCGGGGTTATAATCAAGTGGGCCTGGTGGCGCGTCCCCTGGCCTATCACATGGGATGGAAGTATGAGCCCTCTGCCCTCTCGAAGACACGCGAGACGCGTTCCCAGGTTGGTCTGAACGTGTCACAACGTCGCGAAAATGTCCATCGGGCATACCAGGCTGAGCCTCGAACGGTCAACGGACATTCGATTCTTCTGATGGATGATGTGGCAACAACCGGGTCTACCATTGCGGCTTGCACCGGTGCTTTGCTCTCTGCGGGCGCTCAGGAGGTCTATGTCTTGACGATTGCACGGGCGCTAGCCCATCATGGTCTGGATCGTGTTTGACAACTGTCATTCAAAAAGTTGATACATCATTGAGGAGGTTCTATGACTCAAAAGATTGAGACCGTCGCCCGGAACATGAGATTGACCGACAATACGCGCGAATACGTTGAGAAAAAAGCCGCCAAGCTGGATCGATATCTCCAGGAGATTGACCAGGTCCGAATTGAATTGTCACATGTCAAGTCGGCGCGCAGCGCGCTCGATCGGCAGGTAGCGCAAATTACCGTACATGGTAAAGGATTCATCCTGCGTTCTGAGGAACGCGCCGATGACATTCATGCGGCATTCGACACCGCGCTCGACAAGATCCAGCGCCAGATCGATCGTTACAAAGGAAAACATTACCGCGGGCGGGGCGATGGGCGCTCGGCTGCCGAGGTGGTGGAGGAAGAAGAGCTTCCCGTGGACGAAACGGGCGAGCTCTTGCCCTTGATTGGACGGCGCAAGAAGTTCGTCGTGCTCCCAATGACAGAGGATGAGGCGCTCGAGCAGATGCGTCTACTCGGGCACAATAACTTCTTCATTTTCTTCAACGCCGACCAGAATGCCATCCAGGTCTTGTACCGGCGTCATAACGGGACTTACGGGTTAATTGAGCCTGTGGTGGGCTGATGGATTAGAAAGATAAAGAGACCAGTGGCGCGCAGGCGCCACTGGTCTTATCACGGAGAGAACATGGAATTTGACGACGATTTTGAGACCAAAGAGCTGGACATGATCAATATGGATTTCGAGGCTGCCAGGAAAGCCGTGTCCGATTTGATTTCTGCTGTGGGGGAGGATCCAGAGCGTGAAGGTCTCCAGAATACGCCGGACCGCGTGTCGCGCATGTATGCGGAGTTACTGAGTGGCTATAGTATGAATCCCGAGAAGATTATCAACGGGGCCCTCTTCAATATTAATTATGACGAGATGGTGCTGGTGCGGGATATTGAGTTCTACAGCCTATGTGAGCACCATATGCTGCCATTTTTAGGACGTGCCCATGTCGCTTATCTGCCCAAGGGAAAGGTGATTGGGCTGTCAAAGATACCGCGGATTGTGGAGATGTATGCACGCCGGCTGCAGGTTCAGGAACGCATGACCCGCCAGATTGCCGACCTGCTGCAGGAAATCCTCGAGCCGCAGGGCGTTGCCGTAGTGGTGGAAGGAATGCACCTGTGTTCGATGATGCGCGGCGTCAAGAAGCATGGCGCCCGCATGACAACATCTGCTATGCATGGGGCGTTTCGCGCAAACCTGGCAACCCGCCAGGAATTTCTGGAGAATATCAGCCGGGGAAGTAAACCGCTTCAGTTTTGACCGTTGGCCGTACGCGAGGCTGGCAGTGGGGGCGGGTTGAACTTCGCTCCGGTGTCAGGCGGGCATACTGAGTGTGAAATCAACCTCAATCGCATTGTGATCGGATAGATAATCCCGACGTTTGTGAGTCAAATCCACTTTGCTGCAAAAGCGCAAATCACCTGTGATTTGCAACGCGAGGCTTGCGGGCACCCGTATGAAAACAAAATCGATTGGCAAGGAATAGTGGGCGGGCACGCCAGGAGGGGGACGATGAGTTGGCCGTGCGTCTCCGGCAAGCGCATCCACCAGAGCGGTCTGGTGCAGAAAATCGCTATAGAGACGGCTGCCACGCGGCAAGTTGAAGTCACCAACGACAGCCACCAGGGCATTCGATGGCTGCGCCGCTACGGTATCCGCCAGTTGGCGCAGTTGCTTCTCCTGCATACGAGTAAAAATTCCACGGCGCTCCCAGTCACCGCTGTAATTCGCGAGAATATGGGTATTAATGACCACCACGGGCACGTGGCCCCATTGTGAAACAGTGATCAGCATTCCCTTGCGAAGAAATCTATCCATGGCCGTCGGAAGATACCAGCGCCCCTGCTCACCGTATGTCTCGAAGTGCTGGGCTAGTAGCGGCGCACGGGACAGGGTGACCAGTCCACCTTTAGGACAATGGAGATGGGGCTCATACGCCTGGAAAGGATAGCTCGCACACGCCTGGAACATCAGGTTTTGATACATAGCGAGCTGAACCTCCTGCAGGCAGACGATCTCGAGCCTGCTGTGCTCCAGGTGATGAGCCAAGGTTTGCAATCTACTACGGGTCGTCGGCACCGGTGTTCCAAAACAGTTTAGGCTAAGTAAGGATAATGACAGGGACATCTAGCGTTACGCGTTCCTCGTTTCGTGAATCGGATCTGAGTGTTTCTGGTTCATTCTAATCTTGACGCAGTGAAAATCCTGGTTCTGACTTGCTTTGCATTACAGAGTTGCAAGGTTTATTGAGTAGTTGTGCCCGGCCGGGAATGTGAGCCAGTACCTAAGCATTCACCCTGCGCCGCCAAACCTCCTGAGTACCTCAGGGCGCTTTACCATCCAGAACTTTTGGCACAGCCGTCTGGCTGTTTCCGCGAGGCGTTCCCCGGAGAACGGATGTGGAAACTCCGGATAAATTTGCGCCAGGGGAACGACCACAAATGCCTGCTCCCAGTACTTGGGATCGCAGGATCGACTGTCGAAGATGACAATGTCAATATCCATGGTGCGCGGGGCAAACCTGTCCGCGCCTCTCTGTCGGCCGAGCTCTTTCTCAAGCGGCAGGAGCACTTGCTGCTTGAGCCCCTCGTCCTGCATCGAGGTCAGCATCAGCACACATGCGTTCAGATAGTTTGGTCCATCCGCCCCCACAGACTCAGACTCCCAGGCGCTTGAGATCTTTTCTAGAGTGGCATGGTGCTGTAAGCGCTCAATCGCACGGACCAGGTGGTATTCTGGCTGGATGTTCGACCCCAGGCTAAGGTACGCCCGATGCAACTCATTCATCTCTGCTGCGTTCTATTTCCACCCCGACAGAGTTTGCAAAGCGCACGGCGCCGGGCTTTTCCACGCGCAGCACGACCCTTTGAACTCTGGGTTCCTCCAGGCAGATTTTTGCCAGGTCGTTTGCCAGTGCCTCTACCGTCAATCGCCCGGCGCTTTCTGCATGCGCCTGGACCCGCTTGCTCATTGTGCTGTAATTGACGCAATCGGTGATGCTATCGGTTTCGGCTGCCCGGCGCGTGTCGGTGAAGAGGGTAATATTGATCAGGATATCCTGTGCGCGTTTGCGCTCCCAATCGTTGACCCCAATGATCCCGCGAACGAGCAGATCTTGAATGATGACTTTGTCCATATGCCAGTATCCTTCTTGCGCATAGTCAATATTGTAGTGGGTGATTTGCGGCCTATTTACACCAAGTGCCGGCCACCGTCTAAGTGGATGATCTCGCCGGTGATATACCTGGGGCAGGTCAGCGCGAACACCAGGGCTTGTTCTACTTCGCTTTGCTCTGCCCAGCGCCGCGCGGGGACGTTCTTGATAATGTCCGGGTTCTTGCGACCGTCGGAAGGGGGCAGGATCGCGCCCAGGGCGAGACCGTTGACGGTGATTGCCGGTGCGAGCGAGACAGCCAACGATCGAGTCATTGCCGCAAGCGCCGCTTTGCTGATCGTGTAGGGGAAGTGGTCCGCGCCCGGGCGCAGGGCCCGCCAATCGAGAATGTTTACGATCCGCGCCCCATCCGGTGCCTGTTTGGCAAACGCCTGGCTCAGTAAAAACGGGGCAGTCAGGTTAATGTTCAAGTGATTCTGCCAGTCCTCGTAAGAGGTACTCTCCAGCGAGAGCGATTCGAAGATGGCGGCGCTATTCACCAGACCGTGTAGCGGAGTGACTTCGCTGATGCGCGGGATCAGTGTTTGTGCCTGCCTGGCCTCGCTCAGGTCCGCACTGAAAATCCAGGCGCGGCGGCCGAGACGGGTGATCTCGTTGCGGACTTGCTCTGCTTCTTCCTCCGAATGCCCGTGATGGATGACGAGATCCGCGCCGGCACGGGCGCAACCCAAAGCGAAGATCCTTCCTACCCGGCGCGCTCCACCGGTCACCAGAATCGTTTGTCCGGTCAATGTTTCAGCCATGTTGTCACGATTTTATCATCTCAACGTTTCTAAACATGTAACCTATTCGTCTCCTTGGGTCGTATTGACTTACGTTTTTTGTAGTGATAATATCCTTGGTGACATTGCGGATGTGATCAATGTATTGTGTCCTCCAATCGATTCTGAGAAAGGGATAAAGTATGACCACGAATCAAAATCCGCCAATCTATACGGGGGATATTGCCGAACAAAAGTACGACCCCTCCAGTGAATATTCCGCCGAGAATCAGGAGATCCACTTTTCCGCCGAGCAGCACGCCATCTGGGCGGACCTGTATGCCGGCATTAACCAGCCTTATCTGATGGAACACATCTGTCAAGAATTCAAGAGTGGATTCGCGCTTCTGGACCTGGACCCGCATCAGATTCCGACGGTAGCCCACCTGAACAGCCGGATCACCCCACGAACGGGCTGGCGCATCGAGCGCACTGTAGTCCGTTATACTCCGGCCGATGACTGGTATCAAAAGTTCGCGCAGCGCACCTTCCTGATCACCGATTACCTGAGGACTCGCGATCAGATTGAATTCACGCCCGAGCCCGATATGTTCCATGACATATTTGGGCACCTGCCATACCTGACTATGGCGTTCTACGCCCGGATCGAGGACAAGTTCGCGCCGGCGTATATTAAGGCAACCCCTGAGGAGCGGGAGGTGATCAAGCGTCTTGCCTGGTACAGCACGGAGTTTGGGCTGCTGGTCCAGGAGAATCGCTTCAAGGTGTTCGGGGCAGGCATCATCTCGGGGCGTGCGGAGCTCGCCAATGCCATTATGGAATTTTACAGACTCTCGCGCGAGAGCGTAATCGACTACACCGGCGATATCTTCGAGCAGCTCAACGCGCATTTCCTGGCTCACAAGGAGGAAATCCATCGCATCATCGAGGGCGTGAACGATCTGCACCGGCGGGGGCAGATGTCCTCGCAAGACGAAGGCTGGAACGTCGTCCACTCGCTGTACGGCTCCCTGGGAATCAAGCGGGTGGACTACTTTGGCGGGGACGTGATTCTGGCGCCGTTCGACATCGAAACGATCGCGCTCATACCCAAGACGGTCTACGCCTTCAACCCGATGTTCTTTGTCTGTGAGTCCGTGGAGCAGATGGACGCGTTGCTTGACTCTTATCTGCAACCGATCGCCCTGCGCAATTGACGAAATCCGCTGCGGCTACATCAGTTACATTCATGCCGCTCGGCGTAGACAGGCGCCATGAATATGCCGTTACCGATCCGTTTGCATTTTCTGGCTCTGCAATAGCCGTTCACTGGCAATCAGCGCTGCCGCGAGCACGGTCCAGGCGATCACCTGTGCCAGCCGCAAGCCTCCCAGGACCAGTGTGCTGTCTCCGCGGAAGCTCTCGAGAAACAGCCGCGCTGCGGCGGTCAATGCCATAAACGTGACGAATAACAGACCAGGTGGAGAGGTCCTGATACGAAACCAGATCAGGCAAAGTATCAGAACCGAGGCGATCAACTCATAGATCTGGCTGGGGTGGCGAGCCGCTCCCCAGAGCTGGATCCCCCAGGGTAAATCAGTGGGACGCCCGAAGGCCGTGCCTGCTGCGAGGTGGGCGAGGGAGATGCCTACGACCAGCATCGCGAAACAGGGAGTCAATGCATCCAGGGTAGGGCGTAAAAGAAGGTTATGACGCAATGCATAGATCCAGCCTGTAAGAAGTGCTGTGAGCATCCCTCCAGGTGGGTCGAACAAGTCCAGGTTGAGTGAAACCAGGCTCGATGGGCTTTGCATAAAAGCAGGGAAATTTAGAAGTGCATAGACCACGCGTCCGCCTGCCAGATAACTGGCAAGGCCGAAAAAGACCAGGTTATTGAGCGACTCGCTGGAAACCTGATTTCTCTCCGTTCTCTTTTCGGCAAGTGCCAATCCAGCCCACAGGGCCCCCAGCAGCAGGATGAGATGGCGAGGCGGGGCAAATACAGATTGAAAGAGCTCCATCACTCCAGAATCGCCTCGACGCGCGCTCGCAGGAGTGCTTCTGACATCGGTCCTCCGATGACAACTTGATCGATTGTGCCGTCGCGCCGGATAAAGTAGGAGGAAGGCAGCGAGCGCATTTGATAAGTGTGTGCCATCTCCCCGGTTATGTCGAGCAGGATGGGGAAGGTCAAGTCTTGCTCCTGGACAAATGGTAATACTCGCTCGGGATTATCCTGATAGGTCATGTTCACGGCCAGAACGGTGAAGCCTTCGTCTCGATATGCCTGGTAAATGGTTTCAATGGATTGCATCTCTTCCCGACAGGGCGGACACCATGTTGCCCACAAATTGACAAGAATGGCCTGACCGCGTAGATCCGCGAGCCGAATGGTCTCACCACCCGACGTATTAAGAGTGAAATCCGGTGCCAGGAAATCCTGTTGAGGCGCGGCAACCCTCCCGGCTATGGTTGAGTTGTCACTATCTTTACTTAGATAGATCCATACGAGTCCAAGCACCAGGAGAAATACGAAGGCAATGCGACGATTGCGCGAGTGCATAGGCGAATTGTACCTGTTCAAGAAGGCAGGTCTATGAATACTATTTTGTATCGGCCCAGGCGGCTATTCGACCGCCTTGCCGGTCCAGCCATGCAAGGGTGAGCTGCCCAGCCTGGTTTACGATCAGCACCGGTCGGCTCGGATTGCCGAGGCTCGCATCCGTGTTGTCGGCAATGACATACGGAGGAGCAAAGCTCTGACCTCCATCGTCGGAGGTCGTGTAATAGAGAAAGGCCTTCCGCGACTCTTGCGCCTGCGCTTCCCAGGCAATATGAATTCGACCGCCCGGACCGATGGCGATGCTCGGCAGGGTATGGTGCATCTCCTGATCGGTATTGATGCGAACATTCTCGGAGAAGGTGTTTCCACTATCCCCGGATGAAGCCAGCCAGATATCGCCGCGGCTGAAGAGACCGGCTGGCTCAAGGCGACCGTCCATCCAGGCCATGTAGAAGTTATCGTCATAGACTGCCAGAGAGGGCCCTGCGATGGGACAGGCAGGCAGGTACCAGTGCGTGTCGCTGACGCGGCTGACGGGAGTGAACGTCTCTCCAGCATCTGTAGAGTGGATCATCACGATATCGCGAATATCTCCTTTTTCGTTGCCCGGTTCGAGGCTGCGATAGGCGATGTGCAGCGATTCGTCCATGATCAAGATCTGGGGCTGGCAGCATTCACACGCTCCCTGTCCCACGCTGGCTGGCTCTGTAAACGTTGCACCGCCATCATGCGATCGCGAGAATCTTAGTTTGCTTCCATTGAGCCATGTCAGAAAAGGATTGCCCTCCCTGTCCAGATCTACCTCGACCATGGCAACTTCCCCCTCAAGCTCTGTGGTGACCCGTATGCCAGGCCCAAACGTCTGCCCGGAATCATCTGAAACGGCAAACCAGATGTCCGCCCCATGGAAATCTGGTGGCATTTGCAGCCAGGCGACCGCCACCCGACCATTGCCATCAGCTGAGATGGCAGGACGTTCGATGGGCAGTACATGGACCGGCAGCTCAGCCGTTGCCAGCACCGGAGCGCTAAAGGTCTGACCACCATCTTCGGAACGCGACACAAACAGACTATGCTCTACCCCCTGGACGACGAAAAGCGTCCCATCCGGTGCAGACTCCAGGGACAAAGACTGCACCCCGGGCAGAGCTTCGATTTCGAGCTCACGAATGGACGGCTCCGTTGCCTCATCTGTGATGACGCTTAACGATGCCGGTGTGGGCGAAGTGTTACAACCTACGATTATCACAACCCAGAACACGACCGTGACGCGAAATTGGTCAGCCTGCATAATTTGTATCTCCGAAACAGGTCGTCTTACACTTCCAGGTTAAATTCTAAGATGAAATTTCTCCTCCTGCAACCCCCCAGAGACGTATGGTCCCAGTTCCCCGGCTCATATGTAATTAACAATTGACAGTTGCATTGCTGTCTCTTTTCGGCTACACTCATGTTGAATTTTGAGTAGAGAGGAATTTAGTATGTCTCCGGATTCTATCACCTTCGCAGGGCTTGAAGTGTCTTCCGGTCGAAAGCCCGTGACGTTCGCAGCGCTCGACGACGATCTCAACGTGATGGCGATGGAGCAGTGGACGGCACCTCAGGCGCTGGACTGCCTGAATGATTACGAAAACCTCTGGCTCGCCATAAATACACCTTCCGTTGAACGGCCCATTGACGAGGCTCTGAGGGAAAAACTCATTGACGCTGGTTATACTCGCTACCCTCGCACAGCCGAATCAAAGCAACTACTCGTGGCCAATGCGCAGGAGTGCTTCCAGGCATTGATCGGGCAAAAACCCTTGCCGCGGCGCAGTCTCGAAGGACGTCTCCAGCGCACAGCGATCTTGTACGAGCAGGGACTGCAGATCAAAGACCCCATCGACATGTTCGAAGAGATGACTCGCTACAAATTAATCCAGGGCATTCTCCCGCTTGAAGACATCCCTGCCGTTAAAGAGCTGGATGCTCTGATGGTCGCGTATTTAGCCTGGCTGGCTGTCAACCGACCGGGTCAGATTGTTTTAAAGGGTGGGTTGGTCTTTCCGGCGCGAGAATGAAACCCCTCCGGTCGTGAAAATCTGCCTGGGACGCAGGGTGGGTTAATGCCCAGTACGTTTCATTGCCATCCTTCGTCTGGATGACCGCAGTCACACTCATCTCAAGGGACTCACCATCCTGAACTATGGAGCTTATATCCACTGCGATGTCTAGCGTCAGGCCGTCCGAGCCTCGGCTTATCTCCGGTCGCACATGCTGGATGGACGCTTCTTCCCGAAAGTCGATCCGCCGGTATCCCTCCATTCGATAGACATTCCAATCTCCCGAGGGGGAAAAGTTGAATTCCCAGTACCGGGGCCGGCCTTTGAGCGCCAGGAAGAATTCAAGGCAGGTTTGCTTCCAGAGCTCGCCTTTGCGGCTCGGGTTGCCCGACTCCGCCGGTAGCAAAACTGAGTGGATATCTCCTGCCAGCGAATAACGTACACGCAACCGCGTACCCTGCATCGATACCTGGCCAGTGATCGTAATCGCGGGTATATGAGCTGCAGCCAATGGAATGAGGGAGAACGATTGGTCAGTCATGGGGCGATGCGACGATCTCTTGAACCATGCGGCGTAGATCGGTCTCGTGCTCTTCAATGGATTGAGTCAACTGGAACTGGACGAGTGCTCGGTGCAAGTTGTGCTCTGGATGCCTGGTCTTGAAATATACATTGCCTGCCAGATAATCTGCGAAGAAACGAACTCCCAGCTCAAAGGTCAGCAGGCGGATGGAGTCATAAAGATACTCGTAATCCGCATTCGTTAGAAATCGACGGGCCTGGGCGAGATACCCTTCCAGGATTGCCGCACCGAGCTCTGGATCGAATTCGACGGCTTCCCAACGCTCTGTCTCTTCCCCGAGTCGGTTGCATCCGGATCGCATGCAATCTCCAATATCGTAATGAACCAGTCCCGGTTTGACCGTATCCAGATCTACAAGGCTGACGGCATGTCCGGTGACCTGATCGATCATCACGTTGTTCACTTTTGGGTCGCCGTGGACCGGTCGGAGGCGAAGCCTGCCCTGCGCGCGAGCGTGCTCGAGCACGTGTGCAATTGCACGCCGTTGCTCGACGAATCGGAGGCAGTGTTTCACTTCCGCGCTGGCTTTGAATCCGTTCTTTGAAAACGCCTGATCGAACTGCTTCATGTACTGGGGCATGATGTGAAAGCCTTCCAGTGTATCCGCGAGCTGCTCTATGGCAAGATCGCTGATCAGATACTGGAACGTTCCCAGGGCGTAGCCGACCTCGCGGGCAAGCGCCGGGTCTGTGATTGTTTCGAAGGAGCGTGTGCCGTGCACATAGCTAATCGCCCGCCAGAAGCTGCCCTGTGGATCGATGTAGAAATCCCGCCCGTCGCAGGCTGAAAGGACCCGCGGCATTTCCCAACGCTGCGGCGACACGTGTTCACGGGCCCTCCTGTGCATGTGATCGGTGATGCGGCGCATATTCTGCATGATCAACAGGGGGTGTCTAAACACCTGCGTATTGATACGCTGTAACACGAATTGTGGCTCTTGTGTCAGGGCTGCATCCGTCGACACCAGATACGTGTCGTTGATGTTACCGTTGCCAAGTTCACGGATGTCCGTCACGCTTCCCGACGGGGAAAATTGCTGGGCAATAAATGCATAAGGATGCAAGTGCAGTCTCCAGAGAAATGTTTACGACGATTATATCCCTCCTGTGCCAATGGTAAAATGAGTTATCTTTCTCAAGCAGGGAGCATATGACAGACGATCTACAGACTCGCGCAATCAACGCGATCCGCTTTCTCGCAGCGGATGCAGTCCAGCAAGCCAACTCGGGACATCCCGGGCTTCCGATGGGGGGAGCCGCAATGGCATTTACCCTGTGGACTCGCCACCTTCGCCATAATCCGCGCAACCCGAAGTGGGCGGGGCGCGACCGCTTCGTGCTCTCCGGCGGGCATGGTTCCATGCTGCTTTATGCATTGCTGCATCTGACGGGATACGACCTTTCTCTGGATGAAATCAAGAACTTCCGCCAGTTCGAGAGCAGGACCCCCGGCCATCCCGAATATGGTTTGACCCCGGGTGTGGAGACCACGACAGGCCCACTCGGACAGGGTTTCGGCCAGGGAGTGGGCATGGCGATGGCAGCCACCCATCTCGCTGCGCAGTTCAACCGACCCGGGCACGAGATCATCCAATCGTTCATCTATGGCATTGTGACGGATGGCGACCTGATGGAAGGCATCTCATCCGAGGCGGCCTCACTGGCAGGACATTTACAGTTGGGTCGGCTGATCTATCTCTATGATGACAACCACATCTCGATCGACGGGTCCACCGACCTGGCGTTTACCGAAGACCGGGGTGGTCGCTTCGAGGCGTATGGCTGGCATCTACAAAGGATTGCAGATGGTAACGATGTGGAAGCGGTTCACGCGGCTATCGAGGCTGCCAAAGAAGATCCGCGGCCATCCTTGATCGCGGTTCGCACGACGATCGGCTTCGGGGCACCCAATCGGCAGGGCACGGCAAAGGCACATGGCGAGCCGCTCGGAGATGAGGAGCTCATGGCTGCCAAGAATAACCTGGGTTGGCCGCTGGAACCGCGCTTTCTCATCCCCGGCGAGGTAATGGAGTTTTACCGGGAGGCTGTGGAACGCGGTCGCGAGATCGAGGCGGAGTGGACGCAGCGCTTCGACGCCTACAAACAAGCCTTCCCCGAGCTGGGCGCGGAACTGCAGCGGCGGCTGGACCGTGATCTGCCGATGGGCTGGGATGTGGACCTGCCGACGTTCCCCGCGGATGCAAAGGGCATGGCAACCCGTTCTTCCTCCGGGAAAGTGCTCAATGCTTTGGCTGCCAAGCTGCCCGAGCTTGTCGGCGGCTCGGCCGACCTTACCCCTTCGAATAACACCAAATTTGAAGAAGCCGGTGATTTTCAGAAGGATAACCCGTCCGGCAGATACTTCCGCTTCGGGGTGCGCGAGCATGCAATGGCTGCCGCGCTGAACGGCATGAATCTTTTTGGAGGACTGATCGCTTATGGCGGGACGTTCCTGGTCTTTTCGGATTACATGAAGCCTGCCATTCGCATCGCGGCGATTTCAGGTATCCCCTCCATTTTCGTATTTACCCATGACAGCATCGGCCTCGGCGAGGATGGTCCCACGCACCAGCCCATCGAGCATTTGATGGCTTTGCGGGCGGTGCCGAATTTACTGGTCATTCGCCCCGCGGACGCGAATGAGGTGGCTCAAGCGTGGAGAATGGCCATCACACAGACTTCCCGTCCCACGGCTCTTGCTCTGACACGCCAAAATGTGCCGACTCTCGAAGGGACGCAGCAGGACATGCTCAGTAAGGGCGCCTATGTGTTGAAGGACTTCGGGAAGAATCCACAACTGATCCTGATCGCCTCTGGCTCGGAGGTCAGCCTCATTGTCGAAGCTGCGGAACAGCTAGCCGTAGAAGGGATTGTAGCCCGTGTTGTTTCCTTCCCCAGCTGGGAACTGTTCGAAGCACAGGAGGAAGACTACCGCGCCTCCGTGCTGCCAAAGCATATTAGCGCGCGGCTGGCAGTCGAAGCGGGAGCCACTCTCGGCTGGGAACGGTACGCCAGCGCGGTGGTCGGCATCGATCATTATGGTGCCTCCGCTCCCTATAAGGTCATCTTCGAAAGGTTCGGGTTCACTGTCGAGAATGTTGTTGCCAGGGCAAAAGAATTGCTGAAGTCATCGTGACCGCAACATGGACCGGGCGGCTGGTTGGGTTGGGAATGCTGAGGCGCGCATGATTAATTTCATTGCAGGGGTTTCCCTCTCTGTAATGGGTATCGGACGGGTGATCGTGGCCGACTGGTTTTAGGTTGTGAGGAGACATGAAAATTGCTGTTGGATTTGACCATGCCGGTTTTCCCCTCAAGAAAACCGTGCTCGAAGCCATTCGCGACGCGGGACACGAGCCCATCGATCTCGGTACCGATAGCGCGGAGCCGGTAGACTTCCCGGATTTCAGCGAGAAGGTGGGGCGTGCTGTGCAGAGCGGCGAGGCGGAACGCGGCCTTCTGGTCTGCGGGTCGGGAGTGGGCGCATGTATCGCCGCAAACAAGATGAAGGGCATCTTTGCCTCGATCTGTCATGATACATACTCCGCCGCGCAGGGGGTGCGGCATGATGACATGAATGTGCTCTGCCTGGGCGGACGTGTGATCGGGCCCGAGCTGGCCACCGCTTTGATCAAAGCATTCCTGGAAGCCCGTTACATGGGCCACGATCCGGGAGGAGAGCGACTGGCGCGCCGTGTCGGGAAGATTCACAAAATGGAATCCGGTGAATCCGTTCTGTAAGGATGAATGAAAGGGTAAACGATGACCTCTCCAATTCAGAAATTGACTTCCCTCGGGCAGTCCCTATGGCTCGATAATATTCAGCGCAACCAGCTGGAAAACGGCGAGCTCAAAGCCATGATCGAGCAAGGCGACATCCGGGGAATGACGTCCAATCCGAGTATTTTCAATAACGCCATCGCCAAGACCAAAGATTACGATGCGGCCCTGAAGTCGCTAGCCTGGGCGGGCTGGGACGCCGAGAAAATCTTCTGGCAGCTCGCGATCGAAGACATCCGCGCGGCTTGCGATCTTTTCCAGCCCCTCTACGAAGAGACGAACGGCGCGGATGGGTTCGTAAGTCTGGAGGTCAGTCCGGATATCGCCGATGACACCGACGCGACCGTCGCCCAGGTGGAACAGCTCTGGGCGCGCGTCCGTCGCCCGAACCTGATGGTCAAGATTCCTGCCACAGAGGCGGGAATCCCGGCCATTCGCAAAGCCATCTCGGTCGGAATTAACGTCAATGTGACACTCATCTTTTCTCTGAAGCGCTACGCCGAAGTCATGGAAGCCTATCTCAGTGGCCTGGAAGATCATCTGGCTGCCGGGCATTCCATTCATCACATTGCCTCTGTCGCATCTTTTTTCGTTTCCCGCGTGGACTCCAAGATCGATCCTCAGCTCCCGGATGATTCAGGGCTCAAGGGCAAAGCTGCGATTGCTAATGCAAAACTTGCCTATGATGAATTTCAGAAAGTCTTCTCCACTCGGCGCTGGGAAAATCTCAAAGTCAAGGGCGCACGCGTTCAGCGCCCTTTGTGGGCCAGCACCAGTACAAAAAATCCAGATTATCCGGATACCCTCTATGTGGACAGCCTGATCGGCCCGGAGACCGTGAACACGGTCCCGCCTGCCACATTGGAAGCGTTCCGAGATCATGGTGTGGCGAAAGTAACCATTACCCAGGGCGTGGAGGAAGCACAGGAAACGATCAAGCAAATCGAAGAGAGGGGAATCTTGATGGATACGGTGACCCGAGAACTGGAGGCGGAAGGTGTAAAAGCCTTTGCAGATGCTTTTTCGCAGCTGCTCAAGACCATCGATGACCGCAGGGCGACCGCCGCGGCGTCACTCGGGCCTCTGGAAGAGTCTGTGGCCCGGCGCATTTCCCAGCTCGAAACGGATTCGCTCCCGGCGCGTCTTTGGCAACACGATCCCACCCTGTGGACACAGGATCCCGAGGGGCAGGCGGAGGTGCGCAAGCGCATGGGTTGGATGGACTCACCCGATAAAGCGCGTCGACGCCTGGATGAGTATCTGTCCTTCGCAAAGCAGGTCCGCAACGAAGGTATCGGTCGGGTCTTAGTCCTGGGAATGGGTGGTTCGTCGCTCACTGCCGAAGTCCTTAGTTCGCTGCAGGCGGCCGCGAACATTGAATCACCTGTGTCTCTTGCCATTCTGGATTCTACCGATCCGGAGCAGGTTTCCCTGGCTGGCGGAAACTTCCCACCGGATAAGAGCCTGTACATTGTCGCCAGCAAATCCGGCGGCACCGCCGAGGTGATGGCAGCCTTCCATTACTTCTGGGCATTGAGCAATGGAGACGGCTCTCGATTTGTTGCCATCACCGATCCCGGCACCTCTCTTGAAGCCCTGGCACAGAAACATAACTTCCGCAAGATTTTCTCTGCCGACGAGACCGTCGGTGGACGTTATTCCGCACTGACGGATTTTGGACTGGTCCCCGCGGCCTTGCTGGACATGGATCTGGCTCGATTGCTGGATCGCGCCGAGTGGATGAAACGCCAGTGCTCCGAAAGCGTTCCCACGGCGCGCAATCCGGGCATTGCCCTGGGCGCCGTCCTTGGTGAGGCTGCTATGAATGGTCGTGACAAGCTCACCCTCCTGGCAGATGCTCCGTTATCGGCGTTTGCCCTGTGGGTGGAGCAAATTATTGCCGAGTCCAGTGGGAAAGATGGCAAAGGCATCCTGCCCGTGCCGCTCGAGCCGGTTGGCAAGCCGGAGGTCTACGGCAACGATCGGATCTTTGTCTATCTGCGCCAGACCGGCGATCTGGATGAAAGCCTCACAACCTTGCGGGGAGCCGGTCACCCGGTCATCGAGCTCGCCATCCCTGATCTCTATGAGATTGGGGCGGAAATGTACAGGTGGGAGGTGGCGACCGCCGCCGCGTGCGCGATTCTGGGTGTGAATGCATTTGATCAGCCAAATGTGGAATCAAGCAAGAAGATCACAAAGTCGAAGATCGCAGATTACCAGAACACGGGCCGGTTAGACGAAGGGAATGCGGACTGGGTGAGCATGGGGGGCGACATCAGTATTTTCTCGAATGCCGGTGTTTCCGGCTCAAACCTGGCAGAAATCCTGAAGGGGTATCTTGCTGACGCTCAGCCGAATGGCTACGTCGCCATCAATGCCTATCTGTCGCGCAACGACGACATGATCCGCCTACTGCAGGAGATGCGCGTTGCCATCCGTGCTCGCACAGGCAACGCAGTTACAGCCGGATTTGGTCCGCGCTTTCAGCACTCGACGGGGCAATTCCATAAAGGCGGACCAGCAAATGCTTTGTTCCTGGTCATCACCGCAGAGCCGGCAGCGGATTTCGAGATTCCAACCGAGGGCTTGACGTTCGGCAGCTTGCTCCATGCCCAGGCCCTGGGCGATTATGAAGCGCTTGTCGAAGCGGGTCGAAAAGTTCTGAGAATACACTTTTTGCGTGTACAGGATATGCCGGAACTGCTGGATGCGTTGAGATGAATGGATGGCTCGAATGAATAATCTTGCAGACAGAAAATGTATCGCTTGCCGCGCGGGCGAGCCGACCCTGACCGATCAAGCAGTCCAAGAATTATTGCCACAGCTACATGAATGGAAAGTCAACGAAGTAAACGGCACAAAACGGCTGGAGAAGGTCTTTAAATTCAAGAACTTTGCTCAGGCACTGGAGTTCACCAACAAAATTGGCGCAGTTGCCGAAGAAGAAGATCATCATCCCCTGATCATCACCGAGTGGGGGCGCGTAACGCTCAACTGGTGGACCCATAAGATCGGCGGCTTGCACCAGAATGATTTCATCATGGCGGCAAAGAGTGATGAAATCTATGGACACTAACGATTTGAAAAAACCGAGGGGAATTTAGCCCTAGGTGTCATCTAATTCATTTCGGGTGGAATCCGTCCGGCTGAAGCTGCCGAGGCTTCCTCGCGCGTTTTCGGGCCTTCGCGCCGTGCAGATCAGTGATATTCATATGGGTGGCTGGATGAATGTGGATCGCCTTCAGCAGGTCGTTGATGGGGTCAGGGCGTTGACCCCTGACCTTCTCTTTATCACCGGTGACTTTCTCCTGGGCCGGGGTTATGAAAGCCGCTCGAGAAAGTGGCTGGATGATCTTAGCCGCGTCCTGGCGCCATTAGCGGCCTTGATTCCCTCGTTCGCGGTTCTGGGGAACCACGATTACTGGACAAACCCCGGGGCCATCCGCGAAATGTTGCAGCGCTCAGCGATCACCGATTTGACCAACTCAGTTTTCACTCTGAGCCGGGAATACGATCATCTACATCTCTGTGGGGTGGACGATGTGCGGCAAGGAAATGTCCGCCTCGACAAAGTGATTGCTCAGGTGCCGGACCATGCAGCCGCCATCCTATTAGCGCACGAGCCAGATTATGCAGAGATCAGTGCAGTCACCGGAAAGTTCGATTTGCAGCTCTCCGGCCATACCCACGGCGGCCAGGTTGTCCTCCCGCTTCTTGGGCCGCCCATCTTACCCCGCCTGGGGCGCAAGTATCCCAGCGGGCTCTACCGAGTTCAAGACATGTGGCTGTATACTAATCGCGGCGTGGGAAGGAATAACCCGCCAATTCGTCTCAATTGTCCGGCCGAAATCACATCTTTTGTATTCGAAAGAGGGATAAAAAAGGCAGGGCACCTTTCGGCGCTGGCTCGAAGCTGGCACTGAACGACCGTGCAGCCTGTCTGGGATGTTGACGGTCAATTTGAATCGTGGCATAATCGACGGAATAACTTATAATCCCGCGCAGCGGGAAAAGGCGATGAAGAGAACGAGTAGGCCTGTCCAAACTGGCAGCGAGTGTGGCGGCACGTGGTGAAAGCCACATCAGGACAGCGGGTCGAAAATCATCTCGGAGCTGTGCGCTGAAATCGAGCGTTCCACCGAAAGTAAGCAAGCCGGCGTTGTTCTCCGTTAGCAGAACAGGGCGATGTCGGTCGTCCAGGGAGCGTCCCGCCGCGAACAATCCAGGCGGGGAAATCAGAGTGGTACCGCGTGAGTCTTGGCTCTCGTCTCTGTCCGAGATGAGAGTTTTTGTTTTAATCATAAATAGGACGGTCGACCGGGCGGCGAGTCTCGATGCGTGCGTTGCACTATTCAACCAGCGCCGTCGTATCCCAACCGTATTTGTAATTGGAGGCAGGTATGTTCAAACCCGTATCACCTAAGCTCGACGTCACTTCAATGGAAGAGAACATTTTGAAGTTCTGGAAGCAAGCAGACATCTTCAAGAAGACAGTTGAGCAGCGCAAGGGAGGACCTGAATATGTTTTCTACGAGGGCCCTCCGACAGCAAACGGAAAGCCTGGTGTACACCACGTCCTGGCGCGCGCCTTCAAAGACATGTTCCCGCGCTATAAGATCATGCGCGGCTATCATGTCTCGCGGCGTGGCGGCTGGGATACGCACGGATTGCCGGTGGAGATTGAGGTCGAAAAGCAGCTTGGTTTCAATAACAAACAGCAGATCGAAGCCTACGGCATCGATAAATTTAACGAGCTGTGCAAGAAGTCCGTTTTTACCTACATTCGGGACTGGGAGCGTCTCACGGATCGGATCGCGTTCTGGGTCGATTTAGAAGAGGCCTATGTCACATATACCAACGATTACATCGAGTCGGTCTGGTGGATACTCAAGAATTTTTGGGACAAGGATTTGCTTTACAAGGGCTACAAGGTGGTGCCTTATTGCCCGCGCTGCGGTACGCCACTCTCGGACCATGAAGTTGCGCTCGGCTATGAAGAAACCAATGACCCCTCCGTGTTCGTCCGGATGCCCCTGGTCGACCAGCCGGACGTTTCTCTCCTGGTCTGGACTACTACGCCATGGACGCTGCCAGGCAATGTCGCCGTGGCTGCGCATCCGGAGGTAGAGTATGTGGTCGTGCAACGCGATCATGAAGGCACAGAGGAAAAGCTCGTGCTCGCAAAATCCCTGGTGCAGAAGGTCTTCGGCGACGAAGAGGTTCTGGTGCTGGAGACCTTCAGGGGCAAGCGTTTGAATGGTGTGAAGTATCATCCCCTGTTCACTTTCCTACCGCCGGACAAGCCTGCGCATTTTGTAGTGCTGGGTGACTTCGTCACGACGGAAGACGGCACCGGGCTCGTGCATATGGCGCCCGCCTTCGGCGCAGAAGACATGGATATGGCGCGTGAGCATAACCTGCCTGTGCTCATGACTGTTCAACCGGATGGCGCCTTTGTCGCCGAAGTCACTCCCTGGCGTGGGCAGTTCGTCAAGGATGCCGATCCGCTAATCATCGAAGATCTGCGCGCTCGAGGTCTGCTGTTGAAAGCGGAATCCTACACTCATACTTATCCCTTTTGCTGGCGCTGCCATACGCCGCTTCTTTACTATGCGCGCGATTCCTGGTACATCCGTACAAGCGCATTTCGCGAGAGGTTGGTGGAACTGAACAACACCATCAACTGGGTGCCCGAGCATGTAAAGACCGGTCGTTTTGGAAAGTGGTTGGAAAACAATGTCGATTGGGCGTTGAGCCGTGAGCGCTACTGGGGGACGCCGCTGCCAATCTGGGAATGCGAATCTTGCCGGCATCGTGAAGGGGTTGGCTCTGTCCAGGAATTGTCCGAAAAGGCAGGCCGGGATCTGAGCAATCTCGATCTGCATCGCCCGTACGTGGACGAAGTTCACTGGGATTGTCCGGACTGCGGCGGAAAGATGACGCGGACTCCAGACCTGATCGACGTCTGGTTTGATTCGGGATCTATGCCGGTCGCCCAGTGGCACTATCCGTTTGAGAACAAGGAAAAGTTCGAAGAACAATTCCCTGCGGATTATATCTGTGAGGCTGTCGATCAGACACGTGGCTGGTTCTATTCGCTGCATGCGATCAGTACTCTATTGTTTGATGAGATCTCCTTCCGGAATGTCATCTGTCTGGGCTTGATCCTCGATGGCGATGGCCAGAAGATGTCGAAGAGCAAAGGCAATATCCTCGCTCCCTGGGACGTGCTGAACGTTCATGGGGCAGACGCCTTCCGCTGGTACCTCTATACGGCGACGCCGCCGGGTCAGGAACGGCGCTTCTCTTCGGAATTGGTGGGCGAGGTCATACGTAGTTTTACGCTCACGTTGTGGAATGTTTATTCGTTTTTCGTGACCTATGCGAATCTCGATAAACCGACCGTCACGACCCTCCCCATCGCAACCGGCGACCTCGATCGCTGGCTGCTCTCAGAGCTGAATGTGCTCGTCCGTAATGTGACGGAGTCCTACGAAAATTATGATGTGCCAAACGCAACGCGTCCCATTGAAGCCTTTGTCGAAAAACTGTCCACCTGGTACCTGCGCCGTTCGCGCCGGCGGTTCTGGAAATCTGAGTCCGATTCCGATAAGCAGGCTGCGTACTCCACACTTTACACGGCGCTGGTCACCGTAGCAAAATTGCTCGGGCCTTCGATGCCGTTCCTTGCGGAAGAGCTTTATCAGAACCTGGTGCGCTCAGTGGATGAAGCAGCTCCTGAATCGATTCATCTGGCGGGATGGCCGGCTGTCCTACCAGAGATGATCGATCAATCCTTGAACAGAGACATGGAGCTGGTGATGCGACTGGTCTCACTCGGGCATTCGGCGCGGCAGAAAGCCAATCGTAAGGTCCGCCAGCCGCTTGCAGAGGCCGCTTTTTCCGTGGGCAATGCCTCCGAGCGGCGCGCAGTCGAGACCTATGCCGATCTCTTCATGGATGAGCTGAACGTCAAGCAGGTCCGCCTGCTGGATAGTTCCACGGAAGCGATTTCGCACACGATCAAGCCGCTTCCCAAGCAGCTGGGACAGAAGTATGGCAACAAGTTCCCCGCGATCCAGAAGGCAATCCTGGCACTGAATCCCGAGGATGCCGCCCATACCCTGCTGGGGGGGGATGCCTTGCAGGTGCAGGTCAATGGCGATTTGTATCGGGTGCTGCCTGAAGAAGTCGAGGTCAAGGCGCTTGCCAAGGTAGGCTTCGCCGTAGCGGAGGAAGGCGCCTATGTCGCGGCACTGGTCACGGAACTGACACCGGAGTTGGTGCAAGAAGGGCTGGCGCGTGAGTTTGTGCGCCGGGTGCAGGACTTGCGCAAGAGTGCAGATCTGGAGGTAGCCGATCGCATCGATTTGTTTGTCGAGGCTTCGCCGGGTTTGCAAGCTGCGCTCGAGGCGCACCGTGAGTACGTGGTCGCCGAGACGCTGGCCTCCAGCCTGGCGTTTGAGAGCCCGCCGCCACAGTCCTCCGTGGTGGAGGACGGATTCGACGGGGAGATCCTCAGGGTCGGTCTGGTGAAACGATAAATTTGAAAGGCGTGACGCGCACACTCGTCACGCCTTTGCCTTTATAATTGCTGGAGTGAGATTTATTGCTGAGGTGCACAATGTTTGAAAAGCTCCCATTGCCTATCAAGCAGATCCTGGCTTGGAGTGTCCATCTTCTTACAGCGACAGGCGCAGTCTGGGGTTTCTTAACGTTAGTCGCGATTTTTGAGCAGAACTGGCGCGCGGCTATTTTTTGGATGATCGTGGCTATGGTAGTGGACGGGTTCGATGGACTACTGGCGCGCTGGTTCCGCGTGAAGGAATATGCCCGCGGGCTGGACGGTGCATTGCTCGACAATATTATCGATTATCTGAACTATGTTGTGGTCGCCGCCCTGATTCTCATCAAGGCTCCCAATCTCCTACCCGCGGGGTTGGAAATGGCGGGGGCGATCTCGATCCTGTTGACCTCTGCTTACCAGTTTACCCAGGTGGATGCCAAGACGGACGAGCAATCCTTCTTTTTCAAGGGCTTTCCCTCTGTCTGGAATTTCCTGGTGATTTACCTGATGCTGCTCGGGCTGAACCCGTGGGTCAATCTGGTGCTCGTGCTCATCTGCAATATCCTGGTGTTTGTACCGGTTAAGTATATCTATCCCACCCGTAATTCACGTTTGCGTCGGCTCACTTTGGTACTGACGTATCTATACGGCGCCATTGGCGTATGGGCGTTAATGCAGTACCCATCCGTACCACAATGGGTCGTCTGGATCTCTCTGGTCTACGTAGGATATTACGTGCTTCTAAGCTTCTTTCCCATGATCGGAGGAGTGAAACACGCCTAGGGGTTATGTATATTGAAAAAGCTGACGAGCTAACGGAAGAGCTTTATGCAGCGGTGCAGCGCATGGTGCCGCAACTCGGCGCTCACAAAATTCCTCCAACTCGTGGAGAATTGAGAGAGCTCATCCATTCGCAAGCCTCAACACTGCTAGTTGCGCGCCAGCCTGATCAAGAGCGTTCCATAGTGGGGCTCTTATGCCTGACGATTTACCGTGTACCCACCGGCCTGCGCTCGATAATCGAAGACGTGGTCGTAGATCAAGATCAGCGAGGCCAGGGGATTGGCAAGATGCTCGTTCAGCATGCAATCGGGCTAGCCCGGACGGCCGGTGCGGAGGGCGTCTCGCTGACGTCGAACCCGAAGCGAGAGGTTGCCAATCGACTGTATCGATCCATCGGGTTCGAATTGCGCCAGACGAATGCATACTTCTATCGACTCAAATAGAACGGGCAGTCGAGAATGGACGGCCGTTTAGTCTCAATCTTGCAAGGGCCGGAACCGCTCATAGTCGTGCGGGGTATCCAGATCAGCCAAAATGCTGGACGTGTCTAGGTTGACGTAATCAATTTCTGCTGAATGTTGGTTGAGAAAGTCACGCAGCGATGCGGGTGGACTCATGCTCAATAATTCACCCCAGAGTGAGCGCGCAGCCAGCCAGGGATGTCCGCGCCGCTTTTGGAAGCTAGGGACCACCAGCCCGGTTCGGTTCTGCAGATGCGCCCCCATGACCAGGCGAACCGTGCTCTCCTGGACTTGCGGCTGGTCGCCGAGACCTATAAGGGTTGCCTCCGCTTCAGGTTTCATCCCCCTCAGCCCATGCTGCAGTGATGAGAGCATTTCTCCATATCTATATTCCTCATTATGGGCGAAACGGATGGTATAAGGCTCGAGAGCATGTTCCACTTGCTCGCGATCTGCGCCTGTTACCACGAGAATGTCCTCGATCCCGGCTCGTTGAAAAACCGTGATGACATGCTCGATCACCGTCAGTTTTCCCCACGGTAAGACCATCTTTGGCTGTCCCATCCGCCGGGATTGACCCGCAGCGAGGATGATTGCAGCAATCATAGAGAGTTATCGGAAATCAAGCGCTGATACATCTCCGGCGTATCCACATCCAATAAGAGCCGGTCATCATGCCAGGGAAGGTATTCCACGCGATGTTTATGAAATATTGCGCGTCCGCCTACATCTCCCGTGAGCTGTAGCAGGTCATGGAAGGTTGCACGATCGAACAATACCGGGTTCGCACGCTGATCCATGACCATGGGAGCGACGATGGGATAAAGACCCTGTGCATGTCGCTCCACGAGGGCGCGAAGAATGGATGGGGTGACCTGTGGCTGATCGCCGAGCAAAAAAATGGCACCGCCCGGTCGTGCATGCCCTGAGCCGGCCGTGGGAAGAGGAGCGATAAGGGACGTTATTCCAGCCCGGATCGAGCTTCCCTGGCCGCTCGCCCAGTCCTCATTATGGACTACCCGGACATTCAGATCAGCGACAGCAGCCCTTACCTGTTCCGCCTGGGCACCTGCCACCAGCACCACTGGATCCAGGCCCGCCTCCAGTGCCGTCTTCGCGACTACACGGACAAACGATTGTCCCTTCCAATCCAGTAATTGTTTTGGTTGCCCAAAACGCTTCGAGCCGCCGGCAGCCAGGATGATTCCCGCTATCGGTTCGTATACGGCGAAAATTCTCTCCCCCGCGAGGCTTGAAATAATTGCTGCATCGTATGCCGGGAGCAAAGACTGCGCCAATCCGCGAGCAGCGGACTGAAGCTCATCTGTATCCGCTTGATTTAGCAGAGCGACCCGTCGCGCCGAGAGCGGAATGTTTTGCAAGCCTCCTTCGGGGTGCGTTAATACACGGGCAATCGAGTCAGGAGTAACGGCGTCATCAAGCGCCAGGTCACTTAATTTTGCGAACAGCTCGGGCCGATGGACCTGTTCTTTGTTTAGCGGCTGGCCAAGACCTGAGAGTCCCACAACCTGTACAACAAATTCGACAAAAGGAGGGATAGGGGGTTCATGTTCCGCCCATGACTTCAACGGTTTGGTTCTTGAGCCATCGGCTTCGATAAGCAGTGGGATGGAGTGATAACCACAGAACTCGTGCAGCCGCTCTAGCACGGAGTCATCGATCGGTCTCGTTCTGTCGCCATCCAGCTCTCCGGTGATGAGAGTGACTCTGTTCAGTACTGGCTGCATTTGCTCGAGCGGCTCAGCAGTCATCACGATGAGATGTTGGTCTGCGAGTCGAGTTTGCCAGGCCCCCAGATGCGAGGTTGCCGTGATGATCACAGGCGGAGGCAATTCTCGTGCCAGCTGAAACATTGCCGTTGTCTTACCGCCTGCACCAACGAAGGCAACCGTCTGCGAAGGATGCACTCGCAAGGCCTGGGCCAGTGATACGTTCATGTTGGCGATTATACATCGTTCAATTTACCGGATTGCAGGCGCCAAACGTGCAGACCATCACAAGGTAAGGTATAATAGCCGCGTTATGCATGAGATTGCATAACGAAATTACACCAAGGCTGAGTAATGGTTAGCGACCCACTTATTTCCACAGACTACTGGACCGATCTCCAGATCACACAGCAAGACGTTGAATTCCTCCATAATCATCTCTTCGAACTAGAAACCCCGCTGACGGCACGCGAGCTTGTCGCAGTGCTCATCAACGAGCGTATTCGAGCGGAGCGTCTTGCCACACAGCAACGCCGTCAGGCTGGCGGGAAAACGTATTTCCCAAAGGATGCTTATCAGGTCGGCGACGAGCTGATCTTTCCGGCATTGAATTGGAAGCATGGCACGGTTACTTCCGTTCGACTCGGGGCGAACCCCGAGATTGGTTCCTTTGATGTTCTGACCGTTGCGCTGGGCAATGGTGCAGAGCGTCTTTTTGCTGCAAATCTTCCTCAGCATGTGTTGAACGATCAGACGGCAACTCGGGAAGAGGAAGGCTTGGATGCCGAGGCCGTGCTCCAAGAGCATGGTGATGCCCTCGAAGGGAAGATCGAGGACGAGTTCCGGGCGGGGGACGAAATTGTACGAATTGCCGGTCGCTGGTTCCCGCGCGCTCTACTCATCGATGTGAACGTGGGGCATCTAAATCTGGCGGAAGCCGTGCTGGACATGGCAGGCGGCGAACCGCTTCCCACCTCGGCATTGCTTAAAGATGTGGCACTGCCAGATGGCGTCAATCCTAAGCTGGCAGAGTTCTCTCTCAATTATGCGCTCCAGGAGGACGAACGCTTCGACGAAGTAGGTCCTGCGGGCGAAGTCTTATGGTGTCTGCGCCGCCTTGAGCCGGAAGAGGTGCGGGATGTACCTTTGCACCTGCGTTATGCGCCAATCGAGTATGATCGCTCCGCGCTCAGTACTCAAATGTTGAATCTTGTTGCCCAGCTGGACGATGAATTAAGTGTGACGACACCCGATCCGGCCATGAATGTCAGGGAAGTAACCGTCGCTCTCATTTATCCGCATCTGCGGGCAGGAACGCTGCCGCTCTCGGCTCGGGTCCGGCCCCTTTTCCCTACAGCCTATGAATCGCCGCGCGTTCGATTTACCCTGGTCGATGGCCGAACAAAGCAGCGTATGCCTGGCTGGGTGGTCCGTGAGCATGGTTATGTATACGGGCTACGAGAGTGGTATAAGGCCAACGATCTGATGCCCGGTAGTCTGGTCCGTATCCGGCATGGTGAACGCCCCGGAGAAGTAATCATCGAAGCGAAAACCTATCGCTCGACAAAGGACTGGGTGCGTACAGTCATCGTTGGGACGGATGGCGGGATGGTCTTTGCGTTGTTGAAGCAGCCCATCTCAGCGGAATTTAATGACCGCATGGCCTTCGCAATTCCTTCCATGGAGACCGTAGACCAACTCTGGCTTCAGGATAGAAAGCGTCCCTTCGAAAGATTAGTAGCCGATATGATCCGTGAGATGTCCAAGCTCACGCCGCAGGGTCATGTGCATGCTCAGGAACTGTATTCGGCGGTAAATATCGTGCAGCGGGTCCCGCCCGAGCCTTTGCTGGCAATGCTGGCGAGCAGCGCCAGCTTTACACACGTCGGTGATCTACATTTCCGCTTGTCGGAGCTGGAGTGAGCATGGTTGTGGAAGGAAAGCGTTTCAGCTTAGTCAAACCGAATGTCAATACTCCGTTCCACATCGATTTCGATTGGTGGAAAAAGAATGAGCGTGACTGGCATGTGTATTTACGCACCCTGTTGTGCGGTGAACATCAGGTCACGTTTGAAAATACAGAGCAGGGTCAGACGATAGACTGGGTGGATCCGGTCACTGCGGAAGTTAAGCCTGTAGATGGCATTCAGCATGCTCTCATGACCCACTGTGTCAAGCAGCCAGACTTTTTGACGGAGCACACGGCGCTTGTCGAAGCCGTTTTTCGTCTTTTCCTGACCAATGGCAATCAACCGATGACTTCAAGCGAGCTGGCAGCGAGGCTGAACCGCCCGCCCGAAACGATCTTAAGAACCCTTGCCGGCGCACGGGTGTACAAGGGAATCAGGCCCTATAGCGCTTAATTGAATTAGCATCGAAGGGTGGCGATTGCCTGTTTTACAAGGACGTAATACAATTGTACTATCGGCCCCTGTAGCTCAATGGACAGAGCAGCAGCCTTCTAAGCTGTTGGTTGTGAGTTCGAATCTCGCCAGGGGCGCTGATTTTCCCTCTTCTGTCCATCGTCAAGTGTAAGGAGTACGATCGTATGCCTACTATAGTTCGCAAGACATTTACTACGGTGACCGACATGAGACGTGACATTCTTCAAACTGTCAGCTGGCATGTGCGCTCAAACATCTGGAGCCCTCCCACGGATGTCTACGAAACCGAGGAAAATTATGTAGTCAAGGTGGAAATTGCCGGTATGCGGGACGAGGATTTCGAGGTGGCGTTTGAGGACCGAATTTTGATAGTCCGAGGCTACCGTCCTGATCTCAATGAGCGTCGTGCCTATCATCAGATGGAAATCCGGTTCGGCCGATTCGAGGTAGCGGTGGAAATTCCAGGCAGTCTGGATATGGAACGGGCGTCCGCAGAATATAAAGATGGGTTCCTGAACATGGTGCTTCCAAAATTGAATCCGAAGCAAGACAAGGTGGAAAAACACTAATGCCTGCCTCCCGATGGCAAACCAGTCTAAATGACCTGCTTCAGTGGAATGACGAAGAGGAAAATGAAATCTTGTCGATGATCATGCCCTCCATGCTCTCACGCTTCCCGAAGAAGGATGGGAACCCGCCAGAGCCGAACCCTTCCGAGACCTCCACGTCAACCAGATATCCCGAAGTCCTGCCGATCTTGCCGTTGCGCGGTGTGGTTGTGTATCCTCAGACTGCCGTTCCCCTGACCGTGGGTCAGCCCCGCTCCATCAAGCTGGTCGATGATGTGGTTGGCGGTGATAAGCTCGTAGGATTGGTGGCGGCGGTCAACCCGGAGCTGGAGTCACCGGGACCGAACGATTTGTATCGCGTGGGCACGGTGGCGATTGTGCACCGCCTGTTGCGTGCGCCCGATGGAACCCTGCGACTGCTTGTGCAGGGAATGGACCGGTTTCGCCTGGGCGAGTTCGTCGCGGAAGAACCTTATCTGAAGGCAAGGATCGAACTTACCCCGGAACTGGTAGAGGAGGGACTAGAGATCGATGCCCTTGCCAGAAATGCGCGCGATCAATTCCAGTTGATCACACAGATGATTCCCTCTTTCCCGGAAGAGCTGGCGGGGTCGATCACCTCCGTCGAGGATCCATTGCAGACCGCCTATACCATTGCGAACTTCCAGCGGATGGATATCAAGGACTCGCAGGAGATCCTGGAGATCGATTCTGTGGCTGAAAAGCTCAAGAAATTGATCGGGCTTCTGGTGCGCGAGGCGGAAGTCCTGCAGCTCGGACAGAAGATTCAAAACGAGGCGCGGGGGGAGATTGAAAAAGTCCAGCGTGAGTACTTCCTGCGTGAACAGATGAAAGCTATCCAGAAGGAGCTGGGTGAACGGGATGAACAGGCCGCCGAGGCGGAGGAGTTCCGCAAGAAGATCGACGAAGCGAACATGCCCGAGGAAGCTGAGAAACAGGCGCGACGGGAGCTCGAGCGCCTTTCTCGACTGCCATCTGCCGCAGCAGAATACGGAGTGATTCGAGGCTATCTTGATTGGCTGGTCTCTTTACCCTGGTCTAAGGGTACGGAGGACAACCTGGATATTGCCCACGCCCGAGAGATTCTGGATAAAGATCATTATGGTCTGGAAGACGTCAAGGAGCGCATTCTGGAGTTCCTGGCGATCCGCAAGCTGCGCCT
>DAIQBG010000002.1:0-24869 GCA_036781265.1 Anaerolineales bacterium
GGTCCCTACCCGATCCGGTATTCGAACGGGAATATTGATTTCATCCGCATGGTGGACGGTCGCGTTTTGATCTGGACTGAGGGAGAGATCACCTACCGCCTCGAGACGGAACTGAGCCTGGAGGAAGCCATCCGAATTGCCGAATCGTTGCAACCGGTCCGCTGATCGGAAGGAACCTGACCGACGCGTGCGGTGTATGGGTACAGAACAACTTTTTCCAAGGAGGTACCCATGTTAAATCGTCTTCGCACTGCCCTCGGGCTAGCTCTGCTCCTCAGCCTGCTGATGTCCGTCACGGTCTCTGCCAAGGGAGGTTTCGATTACATCACGATCACCGGACCGGGACTCAAAGAAGCCGTGACGGCGACCGATCCTACACTGACCGAGGATTTCTTTACATTCGCAAACTTCTACGAAGACCGGACCAAAGCGCCGGCAGATCCCGGCGAGGGCTATGAGATCATTCGTTACTACAAGGAGGGCATCGGAGCCCGCGCCTTTGACCGGCTGCACTACTTTCCCGAGAGTGGACTCGTCTTTTATGACGGCATAGAGAACGGCGAATCCGAATATGACAATGGGTGGTACACAGCCAACCCCATGATCAAGCGGAGCTTTGCCTCTGCGCTCTCCGTTCAGACCGCTCCATCTGTTCCCGTGCAGGAGAGAGAACCGGTCACAGCTGCCTCGCAGGCGGGGGCTGAAGATTCGGTTGCCCGGGCTCAGCCGACTATCAGCTGGGTCCAATCCCCGACGGTGCTTCTCATCGTCGCTGCCAGCGGACTCGCGGCTCTCACAGCGCTCACTGTGTTTGCTCTCTGGCGGCGCAAAATTGCCACGCGATGATCAGCTAGGAATGAACAGTGTCAAGGAGGTGAATATGTTCTCGCGAGCTCGAATGGTTCTTGGCGTTACATTGCTGATGGCACTGGTTTTCGCAGTGCCTGCTTTCGCCGGTGGATGGGCGGTCATCAGCCTGGATGAGTTACCGACCAACGTTGTGGCAGGCCAGCCGCTCACCGTTGGATTCACGGTCCTGCAGCACGGGCAGACACCCATGGAAGGGTTGACTCCATCGATCACTGCCTACCTGCCTGCCCAGACACCATTCATTGTGCATGCCCGACCCAGCGACAAGCCCGGACATTACGTGGCAACCTTGACCTTCCCGGAAGAAGGGGACTGGAGCTGGTCCATTCAGGCGTTCACCATGGACCAGCCCATGCCGACGCTCTCTGTCGCCGCGCCGGGCGGAGTGACAGCCAATCAGACGCCGCAAAACGAGCCCATGACGGCCGCCGTCCCGCCGCTTGTCATCCTGCGTGCGCTGGCGTTCGCCGCTGGACTCGTGGGTCTGGTCCTGGCATATCAACGCAGAAGCCGCCTGGCTCTGGGGTTGGCCGTGGCAGGAATCGCCGTGGGACTGGCTTCTTTCGCGATGGGATCCGCTGTACCGGAGGTGGAAGCGCAAAAGCTTTCTTCGGATCCGGCCGTTTCTCAAATTGAAATGGGACGGCAGCTCTTTGTGGCAAAAGGCTGCATCACCTGTCACGCCAACAACCGGGTGGAGAGCGCCTCCTCGTACTGGACGATTGAGATGGGCGCACCGAACCTGACCAATTATTCCTCGGCTCCCGAGATTCTCTTCATCCGCCTGAAAGATCCCGCCGCGGCAAAATCGGATACCAAGATGCCGAATTTAGGTCTTAAGGAAACGGAGATCGAAGCGCTGATTGCCTTCATCAATTCGGAATAAGGACGGGCAAGAAGATCAACTGCGAGGAGCACGAAGGACACCAGGTTTTTCCTGTAAGAAAGAACGGACAGCCGGCGCTGTCCGTTCTTTTAGTTAACGATACAATCATAATCATGGAGAACTTATGACCGATCCCGCTTCGACCCACGGACGCTGGGCTGACCTGCACAAACCGGGCTACACTCCCCAGGACTCGGATTTCACGGTGCTGGGTGTCCCCTACGATGGCGCCGCCTGTTCACGCAGGGGAGCCGCGCAGGCCCCCGAGCGGCTCCGGTTCTGGTCCACGCACCTGACGCCGTTCAGCGAAGACCGCACCCGGCTCGGCAGCATCCGCATCGCCGATATTGGAGACATCCAGGTTGCGGACCAGGAGCAGGATTTCGAGCTGATCTGCAACCGAGTGGCGACGCTGCCCAATGTGCCGATCGTGCTCGGCGGAGACCACTCGATCAGCATCCCGGTCTTCGAGGCACAGCGCAAACGCTTCCAGGGTCAGCGGCTGGGTGTGCTGTGGGTGGATGCCCATCCCGATCTGTGCGATGTGTTCACGGGCTCCCGGCTCTCGCACGCCTGTGTATTGCGGCGTGCCCTCGAATTCGGCATCGATCCGCAGGATGTTTGCCTGGTGGGGTTACGCTCCTGGGAGGACCAGGAAATCGACCTGATCGAGAATGGCGGACTGAATGTATACAGCGCCGCGCACGTGGCAGAGCGCGGTATCAGAAGCGTGGCAACCAGCGTCCATAGTAAGTTAAGATTATGCGATGCAGTCCATATTTCGGTGGACATCGACTGCCTGGACCCGGCATTTGCGCCCGGAACGGGCATTCCTGAGTCGGGCGGATTGACCTCGCGCGAGGTGATCACGTTGATCAAGTCCATGCAGGGCTTACCGCTGGTGGGGCTGGATATCGTGGAGGTTGCGCCGCCGATCGATCCCTCGGAAGCAACGGTCTTCGCGGCGCTGAAATTCATCATGGAATACATCGCGATGTTTGCCCGAGAGAAGCAGAAATAGAAAAGGATATCGTAATGAGTGTGGATCTGGAAAAACTGGAAGTGACCCACAACGAAGATGACAAGGCTTTTGAAGTATGGATCGACGGCTACCGGTCCAAGCTGGATTACATTCAGGAAGGGAAGAATTTCGTCATCACGCACGTGGGCGTCTATCCCGAGCATCGGGGGCAGGGCGTGGCAGCGAAGATTGTGGAAGCAGGCCTGGAGTATGCAAAACAAAATGCATTGCGCGTGGTTCCCATGTGCTCGTATGCCGCGGCATATATTCGCAGAAATCCCCGGCATATGGCGTTGACCAGCCAGGAACGCAGTGAGTGATCACCTCGCAGTTGATCTTCCGTAGGGCGAGACACGCTGACCTGCCGTCGATCGTGCGTTTGCTGGCGGACGACGATCTGGGCAGCAGGCGCGAGCGATATCAAGATCCGCTGCCAGAGTCGTATTACTCAGCATTTGAGCAAATCGAAGCCGACTCCAATCACGAGTTGATTGTCGCAGGTTGGCATGATGAGGTGATCGGCACGCTGCACCTGATCTTCCTGACGTCGCTCAGCTACCGGGGAGGTTTGCGCGCTCAGGTCGAGTCGGTCCGGGTGGATAAACGCTTCCAGAGCCGGGGGATAGGGAGCCAGATGATGAGATGGACCATCGAGCGTGCCCGGCAGCGGGGGGCGCACATCATGCAATTGACCACCCATAAGAATCGCCGTGACGCCCATCGCTTTTACGAAAGACTGGGGTTTGAGGGATCCCATCTGGGGCTTAAGTTAAGCCTGTAATGTTTTAACGTTCCCTTATGTCCTTAGTATTCTTCGTCTGCTTTGTGTTGACAACCACATACGTTCGTTGAAGAATGCGTTTCTCTTGGCGGGGACACAACCGCCTGGGTGCACTCTGTGTCCTTCGTGTTTAAAGAAAAACACGCCCCGCCCTGAGCGTGGACGTGTTTTTCAAATGGCGGGGAGGACAGGATTCGAACCTGCGACCGAGGATTTCGCCCCGGTAACCGCTTAGCAGGCGGCCCCATTCGACCACTCTGGCACCTCCCCAAATCTTTTGATGTAGTAGCGACTTTAGTCGCTCTTGTTCCAGACGACTGAAGTCGTCACTACTGGCGGAGGGAGTGGGATTCGAACCCACGTTGGTGTGACCCAAACATGTTTTCAAGACATGCGCCTTCAGCCGCTCGGCCATCCCTCCACAAGGACCCCATGGTTTGTTATGGAGCGGATGCGATTCTACCATAACATGGGTTTCAAAGACGCGCTGCCGGCGGTTTTTTACGTTTTGCTAATACTCCCATGTTAGACTCATGATTTCTTTGCAGAGCCGGTGCAAAATGAGAGTGTTGAAGAGGCAGTATAATCTTTTATTGAAAAGGTATCTATGCTGAAAAACTTCGTAAAAATATTCGGCGGCGACCCCAACAAAAAAACCATTGAGCAATTCCGGGGTATCGCCGAGCAGATTAATTCATTCGAGCCTGCGATCGAGGCGCTCAGCGATGAGGCGCTGCGCGCCAAAACGGGTGAGCTCCGTGCTCAGTTAGCCGAATCGGTCGGGAACGTAGATGGCCTGGATGAAAAGCAGCAGTTCAGGGCTTATCAGGATGCCCTGGATGAAATTCTGCCTGAAGCGTTTGCTGTCGTTCGCGAAGCCTCCAAACGGACGCTCGGTATGCGTCACTTCGATGTGCAGATGATCGGCGGTATCGCTCTGCACCGCGGTTCGATCGCCGAAATGCGGACAGGTGAAGGCAAGACGCTTGTGGCGACTTTGCCGATTTATCTCAACGCGCTGCTTGGCAGGGGCATCCATCTGGTCACGGTCAACGATTACCTGGCGCGACGCGACGCGCGCTGGATGGCGCCTGTCTATCACATGCTCGGATTATCTGTGGGGGTGCTGCAGATGGCAGCGGTGACCGAGAACGGCAAGAAGGCATTCCTCGTGGACTTCGAGCGCGACTCTCCCCACGAGGATCAGCGCCACCTGCGCATGGTGGACCGGAAGCTGGCGTACGAAGCCGATGTGACCTATGGCACCAATGCCGAGTTCGGGTTCGATTATCTGCGCGACAACATGACCATGCGCCTGAGTGACCGGGTGCAGCGCGGGCATCATTACGCGATCGTGGACGAGGTGGATAATGTTTTGATCGATGAAGCCCGCACACCACTGATCATTTCCGGTCCTGCCTCCGGCAACCTGGAGTGGTACGGGAAAATGGCACAGGTCGTCAAGCAGCTCCGCCCGGAAGATTACGAAATCAATGAAAAGGATCGTAACGTCGCGATCACTGAGGTCGGTCTGGCGCGCGTCGAGCAGATGCTCGGCCAGCCACTCATGGATCCTGACCGACCCGAAGATGTGACCCCGGAACAGGCGCGCCTGCGCGGCTATCTCGAGCAGGCATTGCGCGCTCAATTCGTATTTCATCGCAACAAGGATTATCTGGTGCAGGGCGGCAAGGTGGTGATCGTTGACGAGTTCACGGGCCGCCTGATGCCAGGCCGGCGCTGGAGTGACGGATTGCACCAGGCCGTGGAAGCCAAGGAAGGCGCAAAGATCGAGCCGGAGAACGTGACGTACGCGACCATCACGCTGCAGAATTACTTCCGTATGTACAAAAAGCTCGCCGGCATGACCGGCACGGCGCTGACCGAGGCGGAAGAATTCAGCAAGATCTACAGCCTGGACGTGGTGCCGGTCCCGCCCAACCTCGAGTACCAGGCGTTTGGTAACAATGCGCTCCTTACCGAGGTTAAGGCAAAAGATGAGGATGGATATTCCTATTCGTACTTTGCAAAACGTGAAGACAAAGGCGGTGCACCGCTTTTTTACCGTCGCAAGGATTATCCCGATGTCATCTATAAGACGGTGGAAGCCAAACTGCGCGCGATCGTGCTGGAGATCGTCCGCGAGCATGTGCGCGGGCGTCCAATGCTGGTGGGAACTACTTCCGTCGAATCGTCAGAGCTTCTTTCGAACAGGCTGAAGGGGGAGCCGATCCGGCGCTTGATCCAGGTCGCCCTTGTCCGGCGCGTCTGGATGGAGGCGAACAAACGTGAGGAGGACGGGCGTCTCATCCCGGAGCTGCAGCCGTTCAACGAGCCGCTGGAGAAGGTGACACCCGATTCGCTGCGCAAGTTCATCCAGCCGTACGGAATCACCAACATCAATCCGGAAGATCCATCCAACCTGAATATTGTCCTGGACATCCTGCGTCTGGAGGAAACAGACGTTGCCCGCCTAAAGTCGGTGCTGCATGGCGGCGTGCCTCATGAGGTACTGAATGCCCGCAAGCATACCGAAGAGTCTCAGATCATTGCCGGAGCGGGCGCGTTCGGCGCAGTGACGATCGCCACGAACATGGCGGGTCGCGGTGTAGACATCAAGCTTGGCGGCGAGCTGGCAGAGGAAGTGATCGCAGCCGTGAACCGTGTGCTGGGCAGGTCCGGCTACGAGAATCCGTTTGACATGACCCAGGAAGAGCGGCGCGAGGCGTTACAGAAAGTCGATCCTTCGAATTATGGCATCTATGATGCGGAGGTCCAGCTCTTCCTGCAATACTTCAAAGATATGGAGCGCGTCAAGGAGCTGGGCGGTTTGCATGTCATCGGCTCCGAGCGACATGAAGCGCGCCGCATTGACAACCAGTTACGCGGTCGCGCCGCCCGCCAGGGCGATCCGGGTTCGTCACGCTTTTATCTGTCATTGCAGGATGATCTGATGCGTCTTCAGGGCGGCTCGCAAGTCAGTAGCCTGATGGAACGGCTGCGTGTTGACGACTCCCTGCCTCTCGAAGTGCGCCTGGTGGGTAATATCATCGAGCAGTCTCAGCACCGGATCGAGGGTGCAAATTTCGACGTCCGCAAGCATTTGCTTGAGTACGACGATGTCCTCAACAAGCAGCGTGCGCAGGTCTATGGACAGCGCGACCGGACCTTTGTCAAAGAGGATCTCGGCGAGAATATTGCCGAGATGCTGGAGCAGGAAGTGGCCCAGCGCGTGCAGACGGGTCTGACGGACGAGGAGGGTCCCTGGAAGTTGATTGCATGGCTCGAGCAGGTTCAGCCGCCCTTCATGAGTGGAGACCGGCTCTTCCCCAGCTTTGGCCTTGCGCTCCTTTTGAAGGAGCTCAATCAAGGCTCCAACTCGACGGAGTCAGAACAGATCCTGAGGCAGGGAACCCTCGACCTGATCGCGCGCGCTATTGACGCCGAGAATGCCCATCATCTGCGAGCCATCGATAATCTGATCGACCGGACGGAAGAGGGACTTGACGCGCAGATCGCGTCACGAGCAGATACGCTGGATGCCTACTTCGAGGGTCTGCGTGACAGAGAAGAGGAGGACATCCCGCGTCCTCAGAAGATGCTCGAAGAGATCAACAGCCTGCTTGGCATGCAGCTGAGACTGAACGGCGAGCAACTACGAACGCTGGGGGAAGATCCGGCGGAGGTGAAAGAGGATCTGAAAAATCTAGCCTCTGCGAACCTGACGGTCACTTACGCTTCGCGTGTGATCGCGGCCGTCCAGAACCGCTTTGGCGAACCGCTGGCAGACCGCTTCGAAATTTCCAACTGGGAGGACGCTGGCGACAAGATCATGGACGCGGCGGAGCAGGCCTTGAAGCGCCGTCGCGAGCGACTGGTCGGAGACGCTGAGCGCGGCGGGCAGATCAGGAACGACATCCATAATCTCCTGCCGCGCGAAATCAATGACACGACCAAACTCCAATTGCTGCTGTCCCTCTCGCAGGGCTCGCGTACGGATTTCGATCAGAAGACCCACCGCCAGGTCAAACACGTCTTTAACCGTTTTAGCTATGTCTTTCTGATTGCCCAGCTGCTGGAAGGTCAGCCGGCAGACGAGGTGATTGAAGATGTGTTGACTCATCTCGACGAGGCAGAGGAAGCTCTGCGCTATGCCTGGGGGGAGCGGGAATTTGCCCGGCTTTCGGCGAATGCGCAGCGGCTGGCGGATTTCGGCGTGGCAGCAAAAAAGGCGTTCGGCGAAGACCGCCTAGATGAGCCAGTAGCAGGCCTCGGGGAGTCCGATCGGGAGGCGCTGGTCGAGTCTATTGGCAGATATGCTCTGAATGAGGTCCACCGCCAGCTGCTGCTGAGCGCCACTACAGAACTGTGGGTAGATTATCTGACGCGTATCGAAGCTCTGCGGGTTTCGATCGGGCTCGAGGCTTACGCACAGCGTGACCCGCTGGTACAATATAAATCGAAAGCATCGGAGATGTTCGCGCAGCTGGTGGAAGATATCCGCGGCCTGGTGATCAGCAGAGTATTCGCCTACCAGCCCCGGCCGGTTCAGATCACGCCGGTGGAAACAGCAAGTATTTCAACCCCATCAACCCCGGCTTCACAGTCTGCACAAACAGAAAACAGTAAGAAAAAGAGAAGGCGACGACACTAAAGATATAGTGGAGCAACGCGTTCTCCCCGGACACCGCTTGCAGGAGTCGGGTCAGGTGTAACGCAGATTTCCTACACTTCTTAGAAGATGGCATCCACGGAACGCGTGACAGCTTCTCTCAACACATACCGGGCTTTTCCCAAGGTCGAATTGCATCGGCACCTTGAAGGCTCGCTGCGGCTGGATACCATGGTGGATATTGCACGCCAGCATGGGATCACCATTCCGGCGGACGTGTTGCGCTTGAGCAACCTGGTTCAAGTACAGGAAGAAGACAAGTTCACTTTTCAAAACTTCCTTGCCAAATTCAATACGCTCCGCCTGTTCTATCGCTCGCCTGACGCCATTCACCGGATCACCAGGGAAGCCGTCGAGGATGCTGCCAGGGACAATGTTAAGTACATGGAGCTGCGTTTCACCCCGGTTGCCCTGAGCCGTGCCGAGCGTTTCCCGCTGCACGACGTCATGGACTGGGTCATCAGCAGCGCTGCCGAAGCCGGCGCAAACCATGGCGTGATCGTCCGCTTGATTGCTTCGATGAATCGCCACGAAAGCACGGAACTGGCGGAACAGGTGGCCTGGCTGGCGGCGGAACATCTTGAGAATGGTATGGTGGCGATCGACCTGGCCGGCAATGAAGCCGAGTTCCCGACCGAGCCGTTCTACGGGGTTATCAAGGAAGCTCGCCAGGCGGGCTTGCACGTGACGATCCACGCCGGTGAATGGGGACCCGCCACCAACGTAAAGGAAGCCATCGAGAGACTGGGCGCCGAACGGATCGGTCATGGGGTACGGATACTTGAAGATGAGAATATCATGGCGCTGGCGCGTGAACGCGGCACGGCGTTTGAAGTCTGTGTAACCAGTAATTATCAATCGGGTGTCGTCAATTCGTTGGACACCCATCCTCTGATGAGGATGTGCGATGCAGGGCTGAACGTGACCATCAACACCGATGATCCCAGCATCTCACGGATCACCCTGAGCCATGAGTACTACACGGCCTGCGAAGACCTGCGCATGCCGCAAAACACGCTCAGGCAGCGCATTGTTGCCGCCGCAGATGCATGTTTTCTGTCAGAGAATGAAAAGGAACCGCTGGTCAACCAGCTGACAAAGGATCTAAAACTGTAGGAATCACCACACCCATCTCTGGGCTTTTACCAGAGTACGCAAGGATATCAAAGGCGCTCCTTTGTGTTCTTAAGTCAATTGTGGTGTGACGAAAATTCACACACCAAAGGAGACAGAATGAAGAATGATTTTTTCAATGCACGTGATGTGCTGCGAGTAGGGGATCAAGAGTATGTGATCTACCGGCTCGACGCGCTGGAAAAGGCGGGCCTGACGACACTGCAGAAACTCCCGTTTTCCATACGAATCGTGCTCGAGGCAGCTCTCCGGCAATGCAACGATCGTGAGATCGAGCAGTCGGATGTCAAGAATATTGCCATGTGGCGGCCCAAGGGTATGCGCCCGGGTATCCCGTTCCTTCCTGCGCGCGTAGTCATGCAGGATTTCACGGGCGTGCCGGCAATCGTGGACCTGGCAGCAATGCGCTCCGCAGTGGCACGGCTGGGTGGGGATCCGAAGAAGATCAACCCGCTTGTGCCCGTCGACCTGGTGATCGACCATTCCATTCAGGTGGATTTCTTTGCCACGACAGATGCCCTCCGGCGGAACACCGAGATCGAGTTCCAGCGCAACCGCGAGCGCTACGAATTTCTGAAATGGGGACAGCAGGCATTCGACAATTTTCGCGTCGTCCCACCGATGACCGGGATCGTCCATCAAGTAAACCTCGAATATCTGGCCGATGTGGTCGGCACCCGACGTCTGGATTCGGGAGAAGTGGTCGCGTTTCCGGATACTCTGGTTGGCACGGATTCGCACACCACCATGATCAACGGTCTGGGTGTGGTCGGCTGGGGTGTGGGAGGGATCGAAGCCGAGGCTGTGATGCTCGGGCAGCCCATGGATATGTTGCTGCCGGATGTCATCGGCTTTAAGCTGCATGGCAAGCTCAAGGAAGGCGTCACGGCGACCGACCTCGTCCTGACCGTAACACAAATGCTGCGCAAGAGGGGCGTGGTGGATAAATTTGTCGAGTTCTTTGGCCCGGGTCTGGACTCCATGTCTTTGCCAGACCGTGCCACGATCGGCAACATGGCGCCCGAATACGGAGCGACGATCGGCTACTTCCCTGTGGACAACGAGACGCTGCGCTATATGCGCCTGACCGGCCGCCCGCCAGAGGTCCTGGCGCGGACCGAAGCCTACCTGCGCGAGCAGGGCCTTTTCCGGGAGGCCTCGTCCCCCGATCCTGAATTTACCGACACCCTCGAGCTAGACCTGGGCTCAGTGGTGCCGTCTCTGGCGGGTCCCAAGCGACCGCAGGACCGTGTCGCTTTATCAGAGATGAAATCTACCTTCCAGAGCGCTCTGACTGCGCCGGTGAAGGAACGCGGCTATGAATTGTCCCCCGATGCGCTGGCCCGCGAGGCGATCTTTGGTACAAACGGTGGCACACAGAAGATGCGCCATGGTGCGGTGGTGATCGCGGCGATCACCTCGTGTACCAATACGTCCAATCCTTCCGTTCTCCTTGCAGCGGGACTGCTTGCCAGGAAGGCTGTCGCAAAAGGACTCAGCGTCAAGCCGTATGTGAAGACATCGCTTGCGCCCGGCTCGCGTGTTGTGACGGAATATCTTAAGCAGGCAGATTTGATCGATCCGCTTTCCCAGTTGGGCTTCAACGTTATTGCCTACGGGTGCACAACCTGTATTGGGAATTCGGGTCCCTTGCCGGGTGAAGTTGCCAAGGCGGTAACCGGCTCAGACCTGGTCGCAGCGGCAGTCCTTTCCGGTAACCGCAACTTCGAAGGTCGCGTCCACCCCCTGGTGAAAGCCAATTACCTGGCATCGCCGCCTCTTGTGATTGCATATGCCCTGGCGGGCACTGTCGATATTGACATGAGCAAGGAGCCTCTGGGGGTCGGATCCGATGGTGAGCCCGTGTATCTAAAGGATCTGTGGCCTTCGCAGCAGGAGATCACCGAGGCAATTGCCGCGAGCGTGCGCGCAGAAATGTTCGAGGATAAATACTCGGATGTCTTTAGCGGCTCCGACATGTGGAACGAAATCGAGGTCACGCAGGGCGACCTCTTTGCATGGAGCGAGGAGTCGACCTATATCCATCACCCGCCTTACTTCCAGACTCTGACGCTGGACCTGCCTCCGATTCAAGACATCAAAGGGGCGCGTGTCCTCGGTTTATTCGGCGACTCGATCACGACCGACCATATCTCCCCGGCTGGCAACATCGCCACCGACTCTCCGGCCGGGAAGTTCTTGCAGGAGCGAGGCGTACAGCCCAAAGACTTTAACCAGTATGGCACGCGGCGCGGCAACGACCTGGTGATGGCGCGCGGCACCTTTGCCAACATCCGCTTGAAGAATCTAATGGTTGCGCCCAGGGAAGGCAACTGGACAAAACATTTCCCCTCCGGTGAGGAGATGCCGATCTTCGATGCGGCCATGCGCTACAAGGCGGAAGGTGTGCCAACCGTTGTGGTGGCTGGCGCAGAGTATGGCACCGGCTCCAGCCGCGATTGGGCTGCAAAAGGTCCGATGCTGCAGGGCGTGAGAGCGGTGATCGCCGAGTCGTTCGAACGGATTCACCGGTCCAATCTTGTCGGCATGGGAATCCTGCCGTTAAGGTTTGTCGGCGAACAGAGCGCCGAATCGCTGGGGTTGACCGGCGAGGAGGTCTTCGATATCGAGGGTTTGAGCGATCAGATTACACCCAAATCTACAGTCAAGATCCGTGCCACCAGGCCGGATGGCTCGGTCGTGGAATTCAATGCGATCGCGCTGTTGAACACGGACGTGGAAGTTAACTACTACCGCAATGGAGGCATTCTCCATACGGTGCTGCGAAACCTGGTGCAGTAGAAGGAACCGGGCGGGCTAACAACCCGCCCGGTTTTTCTTCACCACGATCCCCATTGGGATCATCACCGCCAGGAGAATCCAGCCGGATGGACAAAGACCTCCGGGGGCCGTAGTTGGGGTTGGCGAGGGGAATGGTGTAGGACCCGGAGGCGGGGTAAAGGAAGACGTTGGCAGGGGAGCGATTGTAGTTGTGGCTATTGTTGTGGGAGTGGGCAAGACGGGTTGCTTTCCCGTGACCGCAATAAAGCTCAGCCGGACTCGCGCCTGGGCGGAGGTTGTGTCGTCTCCAAAAAAGAGAAAGTTTGGCGTTTCATAAGGGTCCGGGAAGCCATCGAAGGCGCTGTAATCACGCAAAGGTCCGCTCAGGATCGGCTGTGCATTGGCGCTCAGGGTATAGGTATCCCCGGCGATCGTTACCTGATACTCCGTCAGCCCGGCGGTTGTGTTGAACGCAATCCCTTCGCCACGCCGGAATAACTCGCCTGTAGAGTCATCGCTCTGCGCCCAGATCTCATTTTCCCAGAATGCCAGCTCCACGCCGCGTGCATCCTGAGTGAGGATGATCACGCTGAATCCGGCGCGATGATTACTGTCATGGGATTCAGCCTCGACCTGCAGCGTAAAATCGAGTGCAAAGCCTTCCGTCCGGTCCAGGATGGGGAAGCCGGCTGTTGTCGCGCCACTGGCTGCCCATCCGGCATAGGTATCACTCCCCATGGAAGTGGTATCCAGGGTGGTCACGCCTTCGGCATAGGTTGGCGTGGCTCCGCCAGGGGGAAAATCCGTAAAGGCTATCAGCGCCGTGGGAATGGCGCCGGAAGCCGCGTCATAAAGGACCAGGGTACTCATTTGAGCCAGCGGGGCCGCGCGGACAATCTTCAAGTCCGCTGAGGATTCGACGCTGGCAGTGATGAGCAGGAAAGCGAAGATGGGCAGAACGATTTTGTATGTCATTGACTTCTGTGGACGTTTTGGAAAAACTCATCCTGAAGTCGCTTCGTTTCGGTATCCTCTTTGATCGCCCGAATTGTTTTTGCCAGGCCCCGTGCCCGCGCGTCCAGCCAGAGATTGCCTTTCTCCGGCGTTGCCGGAATGCCATCCCCGCAATAATGGCTGGGATAATCCGCATACCACCAGACCCCGACATCGATATTCCGTTCCCGCAAATGTTGCAGGCGTCCCAACGGCATTCCTTCTCCATCGGCGGGCATGGCATCACGCTGCGCCAGCTCCGGGCGGATCGCCAGGATCGCACTCGTCTCCTTTTCACCGGCATGACCATCCACAGATGTTTCCCACTGGGCGCGGATCGCTTCCTCATCTTCCGGGCTGAAAAAAGGATCTGCCACATAAACCACATAATCGCGTGGACTTGCGAGCTGGATCTGCGCAAAATAATGGATCAGATGATCGTTGCCTCCATGGGCATTCACGATGACGATCTTTTTCAAGCCATTACGTGCAATCTCACGACAGGTGTTCTCCAGCAGGCGAATGGTCAGCTCCGGATCAATGCCAATGCAACCGGGATAGTGGCGCGCCTCGAGGATCTGGGTGAAGATGTAATCGGGAAACACAATCGCAGGCTCGAGCGCCGCGGTGCGGTTGCACACTTCGCGCCCGATGTACATGTCGGTCGCCAGCGGCAGGTGATGCCCGTGCCGCTCGACGCACGATAGCGGCAGCAGACAAACTCCTTCCGCCTTTTCAACCGCTTTGGTAAAAAGATCTCCGGATAATTCATCCCAACGCATTTCTCGTTTCTCCTTTCGGTATTGAGTTGAGCACCGGGTTCCTTTGTTCCATTGCCCCGGCTGGTTTAATGATGGACTTGACGCTCGCCCATGAGCCAGGAGCCGAGCATGATGACGATCATGAAGATGACCACCACTAAGATGAGCACGCCGGGCACCCAGCCTCCCCGGAAGCTGACAATCAAACCCGCGAAGATCATGAACGCCATAAAGATCATCGGGCCCATGTGCTTCCTCAGCAAATCACTGGCAAGGCGGAGCTGGTTCAGCCGGTATAACCCCCAACTCATGCCCAGGAGACTGAGAGCAATGAGGATAGGCAGAATCACCTGTCCGCTGCCGGGAAGGTCGAGGATAAAGATGCCGCAGGTTGCCTCCTGGCTTGGAAGGGGGTGAGAAGAATACAGGAGAGTTTTTGCGAAGATGAAACGACCGAGGTCGATGTTGTCAGGACCTACAGTCCACTCCAGTCTTTGCGACTCACCGGGCTCCAGGGCGATGCTTTCTGTAAACTGTTCCGGGAGAGCCGGTGTACTGATGTCCGTTCGCACGGATGGGGAGATGCGGCGGTCCGTGGGGTTGGAGATGTCCAGAGATACCGTGCGTGTCTCTTGCCGGGTCATCACAACGGGACAGCGAAAACCGCCCAGGCCCGCATTGGCAAGCCTGTTAAAGCCATAGAGGGTGGATTCCATGTCGGCCCATGCGGAAATGCCCAGAAGCGATAGTCCGATGATCACTCCCAACACGTAGGACAGGAAACCTGATAGCAGGGATGGCTGGTTATTTTTCATTGTCGTTTTGCCTGTTCATGGTACGCAATTGTAGCCGTATTCCGCTTTGAGGTAGCGCCCCTGCAGAACGGTTATCGAAGCAGTTCCAGCAAACCTGTGGGATACAGGGTCAATTGCCCGGGACCGAACTCATCGAGACGCTTCCACACGGCGCGAATCTCCTCTCCACTGGCTTCTTTGCCTGGCACCAGCGCCTGCTCATAGATAGCTGTTTCTTGTAAAGTGCCATCGTACACAAAGACGATCTCATGACCCGTTCCGCCATTAAACTGGAAAATATTCTCCACGGTGCCAAGATATTTGAGGCTTTCCCGCTTGACCTGCAGATTGACTTCCTCCAACACCTCGCGGCAGATCGTATCTGCACTGTTCTCGCCGAATTCGATCCCGCCGCCGAGAGGCCGGTAAAAGTACTCATTCTTGATCGCATCATAAACTTCGGCGACCAGAATCCGGTTGTTCTTCCTAAACACACAGATAGCAATGGGGCGGATCCGATTCATAGTCCCTCCAAAAGGGCGACCGTTGCGGTCGCCCTTGTTTAGATTGTGATCAATTCCGCCTGCTGCGGCGAGTGCACTCCAAGGAGATTCGCCTGCATGGACCATGGCCCCGTCCATGTTACTGTGACGGGCAGGATTTTGCCTTTTAGGTCCGCCTCCGATTCGACGAAGACCAGCTTATTGGTCAGTGTACGGCCCTTCCAGCGGTTCTTGACTTTTTCTTCAAAGAGGACTTCCACAGCCTCACCCAGATACTTTTTATTGATCTCGGCTACGATTTCTTCCTGGAGCTGCTCCAGCATCCGGAAGCGACGCATTTTCTCCTCATCAGAGACGTTGTCCGGCATTCGGCGGGTGGCGACCGTGCCCTCCCGCGGGGAATAACGCGCCAGGTGCGCTACATCCAGTCTGAGGTCCGCCAGGACGCGATATGTTTCCATAAACTGTTCTTCGGTCTCGCCCGGGAACCCGACGATAATATCCGTGGCGATGGAGCAGTCTGGAATGCGCTCCCGGATCTTCGCCACGAGATCGCGATACTCCTGCTGGGTGTAACCGCGCTTCATGTTTGCGAGCACTTCGTTATCGCCGGCCTGGATCGGGACCTCGATATGCGGCATCACCTTCGGAAGCTCCGCGACAGCGTCCATCAGATCCTTACCGAAGTAGTTGGGATGCGAGGTGAGGAAACGGATGCGCTCGATGCCCTCCACCTCGTGGACGACGCGCAGCAACCCCGCCAGATTCGGCCCATCCACTACATCCTTTCCATAACGGTCCACGATCTGACCGAGCAGCGTCACTTCCTTGACGCCCTGGGCGGCGAGCGCGCGGATCTCCGCGACAATATCACCAACCGGACGGCTGCGCTCGATGCCGCGGCGGTACGGGATGATGCAGAACGTACAGGCATGCGAGCAGCCATAGACCACCGGCACGTGCGCGCTGACCAGCTGTCCCTGCTCGTGCTGGGGCAGCACCAGGTCGCCGTCCATGTAGGCGAAACGGCGGGCGGTCTCTGTCGATTCGATGGCGCGGATCTGTCCCTGGGTCAGGAATGAGACCAGCGGTCCCGGGTCGGAAGGCGGGGAGAAGACATCTACGTAAGGGAGTTTTTCGCGCAGCCTGTCAGCGCCGCGCACGCCTACCAGGCATCCCATCAGATTGATGACGAGATCCGGGTTTTGTCTCTTAAGAGGCAGCAATGAAGATAGACGCCCTAGCGCCTTGTCCTCGGCAGACTGGCGTACGACACAGGTGTTTAAGACAATAACATCCGCTTCGTCGGCTTTATCAGTAAACGTATATCCAAGATGCTCGAGCGAAGAGCCGACCCGCTGAGAGTCGGCTACGTTCATCTGGCATCCTTCGGTCCAAATGTGGTACTTCATAGCCTGCGAATTATACCAAGGATGTGGTGTATAATTGCGGAAAGAAAATCGTGTCTCGAATCACGATCTCTTCACCCAAACTTGATCGGAGCCAACGCGCTCCGATTTTTTAATTGAATAAGGAGAAATCTCATGCAAAAACTCGACAATCTCGTCCAGGGCTTCCTTGCCCAGAAAACGGTCGCTGTTGTCGGTGTATCCGACAAACGTGATACGGGCTGCAACCTGGCTTACAAGAAATTCATGGAGAACGGGTATCAGGTGTATGGGGTCAACCCTCGTATCTCTACCTATGAAGGCAGGGCGTGTTATCCAGACCTGAGGTCCATTCCCGAGAAAGTGGACGCCGTGTTTATCCTGGCCAGCCCTAAGGTGACCGAACAGGTCGTCCAGCAGTGCATCGAGCTGAGCATCAAGCACGTGTGGATGCATTGCATGATGGGAACCAAACCTGGACTCGCGGCAAACATGACCAGTGTTTCGCAATCCGCGGTAGAGCTATGCAAAGCCCACGGGATCACGGTGATCCCTGGCTCGTGTCCAAACCAGTTCCTCAAGCCAGATTTCGGTCATGCGTTAATGCATAAGATGTGGAGGGTGTTAGGGTTCATGAATGTGAACTGAACTTGCCGGAAAGCAAAAAGACCCCAACTCACGTTGGGATCTTTTTGCTAGCTAACTCCCTCCTAGTGTCCACCCTTGATCTACCCGTTACCGGGAAAGATTTATAACTCTTATAGACATATCATACTCATTCCATCCCAGGAGTCCAGCGAATGGGTTTAGAATTGGCTCAAAGATTTCTTTGAGTCCAGGAAGGCAAGGCTTATGAATCGGAAGGACTTTGGAGAGCTTGTTACAGCGCTACGCCAGGATTTGAACTTGACCCAATCTGAGCTTGCAGAGTACGCGGACCTGGATGATCCTGTCATCAGTCAGATTGAGCGTGGAGTAAAAAAGTTTTTTGAACCCCAGCTTCTTTTTCAACTTGCGAATGCATTTCAGCTGACCACGCTGGAGCGACGTGAGTTTTTCCTCGCGGCCAGTGGGCTCGACCAAAAAGAGATGGTTCGACAGCCCTCGGCGGCTACTCTGACAGATGTGTTTGACGTGAAAAGAACTCTTGAAAAAATGATCGAGATGACCGGTCAGGTCCGGCTCCCCGCGTTTCTCTGGGATGTTTACGGCGATGTGGTTGCCGCGAATAATATCATCCTGTCATTTTTCAAGTTGCCGTTGGAATTTGTCCAGAATTCCGGCAAAATGCCGGCTGGCTACAATGTCTGTCGTTTCAATTTTGGCAAGGAGTTAATGGCACGGAGGCTTATCATCGAAAACTGGGATCAGTTTGCCTTGAATTCGATGCGTGCCTTCCGGGAGAACAGCCTGCGTTACCGTGCCCAGCCTTACTTTAAGTACCTGATGAAAATATTTCGGAACCAGAATGAGTATCCGCTTTTCGACCGTTACTGGAAAATGGTCTCATCTATCGAACAGGACAAAGAAGTCAATTCGGACTTATACGCCTACCACCACAGCGGGTTTGGAGAGATCAAATACATCTCTTCCTCCGTGGTTTCGATAACTTCCTTTGGTGAGCTCATCTTTGTCCAATACTTGCCTCTCGATCGGCACACGAGCCGGGTTTTCGAGGATCTGGCAGAAAGTGCAGGACAAGGCGCCGGGTCGTATGCTCCCTGGCCGGAAAAGACGTTTCCTCCGTCCACGTAGCGCTAGCTGACAGACCCACTATGCCTTCAAATATCGAAGTTAAAGCCCGCGTTCGGGACTTTGCACAGATCCGATTGCGGGCCGAAAGACTCAGCGATACCCCTGTCGAAGTGATTCCGCAGGAAGATACGTTTTTCGTCACCCCGCGCGGACGCTTGAAGCTGCGCCTGCTGACTGAGGAACAGGGCCAGCTGATTTATTACACCCGACCGGATCAGGAGGGACCCAAGCGCTCAGATTACCAGCTCTATGGAACATCCGATCCGGAGGGTTTGAAGCGAGTACTGGAGCTTGCTTACAAAGTTCGCGGCGTTGTTCGGAAAACGCGTTATCTGTATCTGGTCGGTCAGACGCGCGTGCACCTGGACGATGTGCAGGGACTCGGTCACTTCATGGAGCTGGAAGTCGTCCTTGAAGATGGGCAGAGCGACGCGGAGGGGCAAAGGATCGCTGAGGAACTCATGGCAAGCCTGGGTGTCGAAAAAAGCGACCTCCTGGAAGGTGCATACATGGACCTGTTGGAGGGTCGCTAACCGGCATTGTTTTCGGCAGTTTTGGAGCAATTCGGCGCTGTCAGCCTTTAGTGTGATAAAATTTCCCGCCGGGCGTAGTACCCTTCGCCCGAGAAAACTCCTCACGAAAGTCACGAAAGGGCTTAGAACATGAAAGTATTGCTTCTCAAGGATGTATACAAGCTGGGTCGGGCAGGCGATATTAAGAAGGTCGCCGATGGCTATGGCCGCAACTTCCTGCTGCCCCAGAAACTGGCTGTGCTCGCAACCGCAGGCGCGCTCAAGCAGGTCGAGAAGATCCGCTCCCAGGCGGAGGTCCGGCGCACCGAGCTCAATTCAGAGCTTAAGGAGCTCGCCGACCAAATTAACGGGATCACCGTCGTGTTCCCTGCCAAGGCCGGCGAAACCGGCAAGCTGTATGGCTCGATCACTACTCAGGATGTGGCGAATGCCATCCAGGAAAAGACTCGCTTCGAAGTCAAGAAGCAGCAGATTGATATGCAGCCCATCCGCAACTTGGGCGAGTTCACAGCGTATGTTCGTCTCACCATGGACCTGGTGCCGGAAGTGAAGGTCGTTGTACACCGTGAGGGTGAAGCCATCGAAGAGCCAGCTCCGGCGACTGCTTCTGAATCTGCGGAAACTCCCTCAGCCGAAGCGGAGACGCCTGCTCCCGAGGCAGAAGCCGCAGAAGCCTAACGTTCTCTCTCCATTCGCACATGCATCACCAGTTCATTCCCATACGCTGGGGTGCTGGTGATGTTGTGTTTTCATGATGCAAACCATCGGTCAGCGACTTAAAACAGAGCGTGAGGAGCAGCGTCTCACGCTCGAGAAAGTGTTCGAAGCCACACGAATCCGCGTGCAATACCTGGAAGCGCTGGAGATGGACGATCTGTCCGTCATGCCCTCGCCGGTCCAGGCAAGGGGATATCTGCGTAATTATGCGGAGTTTCTGGGCTTAGATGCTGACCAGATGCTCAATGAGCTGCGCGCTATAAGCACGCTTCAGCCGTCAGGTCCAGCCGTGGGGCCTACGGATGAGATACCTCCAACTCCTCAGCCGGAGGTTCTAGAACCCCAGACAGCCAATTCGCCTCTAGAGGCTCCTCAGACGTTCGAAGCGCCAACACCAGTGGTGGAAGAGGTTGCGGTTCCGCTAAAGACCGATTTTGACAATCTCACAGCTCCGCGGAAGACTGCCCGCCGCAAAAAGAGAAATGCTACTGTCGAGCCGCTGACCACGGATATGACAGAACCGGTAACCCGAAAGCGCGGGCGGAAGAAGGCAGACCTGGACATAGTGCAGGTCCTGGCGTCGCCCGACTCGCCAGCCCAGATTGAAGACCGGACCTTAGCGGGGGAAACCCCTCCACAAACAGACTTCGCACCTCCGCAGGAAGTTGGCGTGCCTGCGGAGCCGATGGCCGAACCGCCGGGCGCTGAGCCATTGGATCCCCAGAAGGAGCTGCCGACCGATCCCGGCGATACGCTCTGGCAGGCATGGTTGAACCGCCTGGGGTCTGTCTTATCCAGCCAGATGAAACGTCGGACGCTGGTTCCGAAAGTGACCCCGCCGGCGGAAAGTGAGCTTCGGTCGGTATCACCGGAGCCGATTGTTCCGGTGGAAGCTGCACTGGACGATTCGCCGCTTGAGAGCTGGAATTCCATTTTCAGAGAGATCGGTCGCGAGCTGCGCAGCCGGCGTGAGCTTTTGAGCCTGCACCTTGACGAGGTCGAACGAAATACTCACGTCAAGGCCCATTACCTGGACGCGCTCGAACGAGGCGCGCTGGACGAACTGCCCTCCACCGTGCAAACACGCGGCATGCTCTCGAACTATGCCACGTTCCTCGACCTGGATGTGGATGCGTTGCTGCTCCGTTTTGCAGATGCGTTGCAGGCACGGCACCGGGAGCGAAATCCGCAGAAGCCACCACGCAAGCCCGGCCAGCCGATCATTGGCAACATGCCGCCTGTGCGCAGTTTCATCGCCGGTGATATGATCTTCGGGGTAGGCATGGCGGTCCTGCTGGTGGGTTTTGCGATCTGGGGAGTCAGCCGGGTGATGACGATCCAGAGCCAGCAGGAGGTCCAGCTCACCGCGCCCTCCATTTCGGATGTGCTGCTGGCATCACCGGACCCGGCTTCGTTCACGGCTACCCCGACCTTCTTGCCCGTTGAAGCCTTTCCTGGCGAACCGACCGTGACACTGGAAATCCCGACCCAGAATGTCAATGCCGACGTGCAGCTCAACCTCGTCGCCGTGGAGCGCACATATATGCGTGTGACCGTGGACGGTGAAGTAGCATTCGATGGGCGTGTGGTCCCCGGGAATGCGTATCCGTTCGAGGCAGAAAACCAGATCGAGGTGCTGGTTGGAAGCGGGGCTGCCATCCGCACAGTTTATAATGGACGGGATCTGGGTTTGATGGGCACCTTTGGACAAGTGGTGAATACTATTTATTCGGGTACGGAAGTTATCACGCCGACTGCCGCAGCATCGCCAAGCCCTTCCATTACCCTAACCCCGACGGGAACTGCCCCGGCTACCGGGACGCCGCAAGCCACCAATACACCCGTGCCATCCTCTACCGCGGTGCCATAAGATACTTTGAGAGGCAGGAGGTTGATCCTGCCCTCGGACTTCAGGGAACTTTTATTCGTGTCAAAAAATACATTTCATTTAGTCTCACTCGGCTGCGCCAAGAATACCGTCGACTCCGACTCGATGGCGCAGCTTTTGATCCGCGATGGCTATCGCGCTGTGGAAGACCCTTCACGCGCTAATGTCCTGATCGTGAATACTTGCGGGTTTATTGGACCCGCCAAAGAGGAATCTATCAGTGTGCTGCGCGAGCTGGCAGGAGGCAAACGCAGCAACCAGATCCTGATCGCAGCGGGCTGCCTGACGCAGCGGTACGGCTCGGAAGTGGCTGACAAGGTCCCGGGCATCGATGGGGTGCTGGGCACCCGGCGCTGGATGGATATTGTCCAGGTGGTGCGTGAGCTGCGTAAAGGCCCGCACCCTGAGCCGTTGTATCATTTGCCCGACGCAGCCAAAACGGTTGGGACGGATGAGCACGAAGCCCTGCGCGTTTCGGTGGCGGGCGCGAGCGCCTATCTCAAGATCGCGGATGGCTGTAGGCGTCCCTGCGCATTCTGCGCCATCCCTCTTATTAAGGGGACGGCTGTTTCCCGCCCGGTGGACGCCATTGTGAATGAAGCGCGGCGTTTACGCGATGCAGGCGTGCGTGAGTTGATCCTGATCGCTCAGGATACGACCGATTACGGGCACGACCTGGGTATCAAGAACGGCCTGGCTGTCCTGTTGGAACAGCTTACCGACTCGGTTCCGGACATGGACTGGATCCGCGTGATGTACGCCTATCCCGGCTATGTCACCGATCGTCTGATCGAGGTGATGGCAAGCCGCAAACAGGTGCTCCCGTATCTGGATATGCCCCTGCAGCATGCCCATCCCAAGACACTGTATCGCATGCGCCGACCTTCGAACATCGACTGGGTGCATCGCACGCTTGGCAAGATGCGCGGTGCCATTCCCGACCTGTCCATCCGCACGACCTTTATCGTCGGGTATCCCGGGGAGACCGAAGAGGAATTCCAGGCGCTGTTCGATTTTGTGCGCGAAATCCGCTTTGACCGCGTCGGCACGTTCCAGTTCTCTTTTGAGCCGGGGACGACGAGCGAGCCGCTGGGGGACCCGATCCCGGCAGAGGTCAAGCAGGCACGTTATGAACGCCTGATGGAGCTACAGCAGGGTATCTCACTGCAGATAAACCAGTCCTATGTTGGGAAGACGTTGGATGTCCTGGTGGAGGGACGCGACAAAGGGATAGCGATCGGTCGCTCATACCGCGACGCACCCGAGATCGATGGTATGGTTTTCGTGGAGGGCGATGCGAAGATCGGCGAGATCATCCCCGTGAAGATCACAGGCGCGATGGCCTACGACCTGACCGGTGTGCCGATAAAGGAGCCGCTTGAATTGCAGATGATTTCCGCTCCGTTGAGCTGATTCCGTTCAATAAACTTCCGAAGGATTTCGGAAGTTTTTGTTTGGGGTGAAAACAGATATCTAACCGGGCTGCATAAACTCGCCTGAACCATCTTACAAAGATGTAGACTCAACTTATTAAGTTTTGCTTTACACTCAGGTCATCTCAACCCAGGAGGTTCCTGTGAAAAGACTTTTCTCTGCCTTTGCCCTATCCCTTCTGCTCGTGAGCCTGCTCACGGCAGCTTCGCCCACGCCGGAGACAACATTTACCCTGGTTCAGGGACTTCCTGAAACCATGCAAGTAGGAGAAACATTTACTGTGATTGTGCAGGTGGAAAGCGATCAGACATTCCTCTCTGCTCAGGCTTTACCATCCTTCCAGTATCCGGGGAAAGGGGTTGTGGCTGTCCAGGGCGGCGATCGCACGGGGCGCGGTACGGCTGACACACTGGAAGTGGCATTCCAGGCAAAGAGCTCGACTGCGAGAATGCAGGATGGGGTCGCGCCGGTCCATGTTGTAGTGGGGGTGCGCTATCCCGGCGGGTATGTGGCTGTTCAGGATTTTCTCTTCCATGTAAGAGTGCCATAGACAGGTTCGATTGAATCGATCTGGATAGATGACAGCAGCCCATCTCCAAGAGATGGGCTGTCTTTATTGCCCGGGAGACAACACCTAGATTGTGCCTTTCCAGATCTGGAGATTTGAATTTAGGAAGCGCTTGCAAATGCGGTTGCCAGCAGGATTAAGACGGACAATCCAAAGTTCATTCGCAGCAGCACGATCTCACGGCGCCGCAATCCATCCAGCTCCGCCGCATTCTCACTTTTCTTCGAGCGGATGATTGCCCGGCGGATCGCGGGAATCACCTCCCAGGTCTGGATGGCGCTGACGACCACCATAACAATTCCCAGCAAGTGCTTGCTGAGAATCGCCAGCGACCACTGCGTGCTAACCGAAAGGAACCCATCGTAATGCTCGTTGACGCTCATCTGGAACAAGCCCGTGAGCACCAGCAGGGTCATACAGAACCAGGCAATCGGCTCGAGACGCTTGTGCAGGGCCTCGATAAAAACCAATTGTGTATCAGGGCCCAGCGAGCGTTTCATGGCCGGCAGGACGAGCATGGAGATCCCCGCCAGGCTGCCCACCCAGGTCACCGTAGCGAGCAGATGCAGCCAGTATGTGAGCGCGAGTGCCCAGGCAGGCGGGGATGAGATCATCCGCCTTCGCCTGGTGTTTCCGTGGGGACTGGTGGCTCGGTGGGGGGCTCGGTTGGCGGGGGAGCCTCGGTGGTGGCGCCCGTTGTCGGTGGGACGGCTGTCGTAACAGCGGGATCAATGGTGGGCGTGACCGAGAGCGTCAGATCGATGGTTGGGGTGGGCGGGAAGCATTCGACAAAAGCACGCTCGAATCCTTCCTGCGCCTGCGCATCCAGCGCGCCGATGGACTGCGCGTTCTGGTACTGGGTCACCGCGTCGCACCAGCGTTCCTGCTGCACCAGCTGATCGGCGTAGCGCATGGAAGCAACGAAGAAGCGTTCGCCGGCGGTCATGGTTCCATCCCAGAGCCCCGGATAGCCGGCAGCCACTTGCTGAAAATAAAACAAAGCTTGTTCCCAGTTCAGCTCCCAGAATGAGGCGCCGATCAGGTAGAAGCGGGAGCCTTCGCGCAGTGAGTTCGCATCCCGGTCCAGCGGACCGAACCGCTCGGCCAGCGTAAAGTGATAAATGCCGCCCTCGAGATTTCCCTGACGAATAATGAGATCGTAGCCATAATTTCGCAGCGCAAAGTAATACATACCATCCACCTGGCTGGTGTTGTAATTGGGATCCAGCTTGCGGATCTGGTCCAGTGTGGCCATCGCTCCCGGCCAGTCCTGGGCGGCGATCTGTTGCTGCGCCTGCGCAAAGGCCTGCTCGGCGCCGCTAAAATCAGGAGTGGTTGTCGGTGCAACGGTTGCCGTGGGCGTGGGGACGTTGACCAAGACCAGCACTTC
>DAIQBG010000002.1:24969-46586 GCA_036781265.1 Anaerolineales bacterium
GAAAAGAAATGCGCGTCCACGCCAGCTTCGACGTGCGGCGATGTTTGGTTGTGTGCTTCCAAGGTTTTCAGACATAGTATTTAATTATATCCTAACGAAAATCTCGCTTCTTAACTTGAGTTTAAGCTCATCCTAGAGTTTCAAAAGCAACTTAATCTCGGGCCAGATCAGGGGAAGCGCCACCAGCCCTCCGGCGACCATCCCGAGCAGGGCGGTCAAAACCGCTGAGCCTGGCAAGTATAGAGCCACAAAGTAAGTGACAACGCCTCCCAGGAGAGCGGCTGCCACCCCGCGGATGACCGCCGTCCATACGCTGAGCGGCTGGTGGGTTCGCCTGCTCAGCCAGGCAAACAGCACGATGGCTTCCACTAACAGGGCGATCTCAGCCAGAGCGATGATTGGCGCGCCCACCTGCCTGAAGAAAGTGATCCCCACAATGCCAATCAGAATAAATAGTGCCAGTCGCAGTCCCACTGCATACAGCGGAAAGAAAGGTTCCCTGCGAGCGTAAAAAGCGCGTCCGGCGATCTCTTGAATGCAATAGCCTGTAAGCGTGAGGAGATAGGCCCGGGTGGTCCAGGTCACAAGGGTGGAGGTGGCTGCGTCGAAGCCAAAGGCTGCCCGAACCAGCGGGTTGATCCCCGCAATCATCACTGCGGCGACCGGAATGGTCAACGCAATCAAGATCCGCAGCGATTTTTCGATGGCGAGATGGAACTCCTTCCAGTCTGCGCGGGCAGCGAATTCCGAGAGAGTCGGAAGCAGGGCAGTCGCGATCGCCGTTCCGATCAGGGTCTCCGGCACTTGCATGATCATCCAGCCATACGCCAGCGACGTCACCGCGCCGACCTGGTCCAGCCTTGAGGCAAGGTTATCCCGGGCGATTACGATCAGCTGAATCCCAAGCATGGTCAGCAACCGCGGAGCCAGTAATTTGAGTGCGTCGAGGAGCCCGGTGTGACGGAGGTCAAGGGCGGGTGTCCACCGGAACTGATAGCGGATCAGTGCCGGGATTTGAACCAGCAAATGAAGAGCCGCTCCGAGGATGACCCCATACACCAGCCCATGAATACCGAAGCGGGGCACGAGAACGATTGCGCCGAAGATCTGACCGACGTTGTACATGGTGGGAGCGAGCGCCGGCAGGAGGAAATGCTGGTTGGCCTGCAGGCTTGCCATGACCAGTCCACTGATCGAAAAGATAACCAGCCCGATCAAATTCAGCCTCATCAGCTCCGCCAGCAGCACGCGCTGCTCGGGCCCAAATCCGGGAGCGATCCCCAGTTCTGCATTTACAATCGGTTCCGCGAAAAGAGCGACCAGAATGGCAGCGGAGCCGGTCACCAGGAATGCCAGGTTTGCCACACGGGAGAAAAGGTCCCAGGCGGCGGCGCGGCCGCGCGTGGTGAGATAGTCGCTCATCAGGGGGATGAAGGCCAGCGCCAGAGCTCCTCCCGAGATCAACGCAAACAGGACATCCGGCAGATTGTTTGCCGCATTGAAGGTATCCAGTAGCTGGAGCGAATCGGCGAACTGGCGCGAGATAATGCCCACGCGTATAAAAGCCAGGATTTTGTCGATAAAGAAGAAAAATGCGATGAGCAGCGATGTGCGCGCCAGGAACGACAGTTTATTCATTTGTGAAGTTAATGTTCGTGAGTTGAGGGTGTAACCGGTGGCTTGAAACCTGGCAATTTGTCTGCCAGTTGATCAGGTTTGTGGATCATGATCGGCATGCATTGCGGGCAAAGATAAAACTCTTTTCCCTGAAATTTCAATGTGAGCAGGGGTCGCTCCTGTTCAGAAATTCCACAGTTGAGACAGATTGAGTCTGGCATGTACATCCTTTGGGCTGATTCGCGCACTACGACATTCATGTCACTTTGGCGAGCAGACGACATGGATGCCGCAGTACCGCACGAATAACAGGTATCTAGGGCACGTAGGGCGGCGTATTCAGCACTACAAAGTTGCCCTCGGCATTTTTGGTCACTGTGAATTCGAATTGTGATTCAGGCGGCATTTCAGTTTCATCCGCCCCGCAGCAGGGACCCAGTACGAACAGGCTGCCATCCGGGTTGTTGAATTCTACCTGAAAGACATAGGTATCGCTTTCCTGGTGGAGCAAGGTTGCAGACCGGACTGCCAGGCATTGCAGCAGACGGTTATCGCATGCCCAGGACCAGAGCGCCAGGTGATCGGAGGGCTCGATCTCGGGGTTGAAGACCTTCAAAGCCTCATAGTCGCCGCGGTACAGGGGAATTGCTTCGGCATAATCGCCTGTGTGGAGCCGTGTAAGAAATTCCATCAAGGTAGCACGCGCCTTTTCCGCCTCTGGAGCGGTTTGCGCGGGAGCCGGGGCACAGGCTGCCACAAAAAAAAGGAGAATCAGCAAGTGAAGATATCTGATCAAAGTGTTGCCTTAATAATGCCGCCATCCACAGGCAGCATCACGCCGTGAATAAAGGATGCCGCCGGAGAGACCAGGAAGGCAGCGGCATTCGCAAATTCCTGAGGAAGGCCGATCCGCCCGAGGGGGATTTCAGCCGTTAATCTGGCTATTTCTTCGTCCACGGTAGTGTTATTGTTTTGCGCGCGGAACGCCATCAATTCCTCGACCCGCTCCGTCTGAGTCCAGGCCGGCATGATGGAATTAAAACGAATATTCTCCATCCCAAGTTCCAGAGCCAGAGATTTCGTGAGTCCAACCGTGGCAGCGCGCACGCTGTTCGAGAGGACCAGGTTCGGCAGAGGTTGTTTGACCGTGTAGGACGTCACGGTGAGAACGCTCGGGGACTCGGACTTGCGCAGGTGCGGCAGCGCTGCCCGGATCAGTCGTACATGGCTCATGAAGGAAGTGTCCACCGCCTTTTGCCAGGTGGCGTCGTCAAACAGCTCAAAGGAACCTGCCGGAGGACCCCCGGCGTTGGTAATCAGAATATCCAGACCGCCCAGAACTTCGACGGCCGATTGGATCAATCCATTTGCCGTGGATGCATCGCTTACATCGCCCACCAGGCCATAGGCCTGGATATTCGTTTCTGTGGTGATTTTCTCGGCTGCCACGCTGGCATTCGCCTCTGATCGGCTGTTGACGGCAACCCTGCAGCCCTCGCGCGCCAGCGTCAGCGCGGTGGCAAAGCCTAGTCCGCGTGAGGAGCCAGCCACGAAGGCGCGTTTGTCTTTGAGTCCGAGATCCATTGTTTTGCTCCTTTAGGAAGGTAAACTAGAAAACACCTACGGCGATAGACAGGTTTCCGGGCCGGCTGTGTACGGATCTATGTGTATACCTCAACTCTTTGTTCGATCACATCGCCATCCGTCCAATTCCCCTCCACCCATTTTGCCATAGTTTGCAAAGCCGATTCAAGATGCCGGCGCCCGTTTCCGACCATTGCGCAGACAATTATCGCTTCCTGCCACGCATCCTGTAAATCCATTTCAGCCACCGAGACGTTGAACTCGCGGTGTAAACGTGAAATCAGCGGTTTGATGCGCCCGCGCTTTTCTTTCAACGAGGCGCAGCCGGGCAGGTGAAGGTGAATCGTGAGAGTAGCGATCATTAGTCAGGTGGGCCAGAGGCTGATACGGTGTGATTTACGAATCACCAAAACCCTCTTACAATCGCACCCATGTCTGACCTCGAAACAAAATACAACCAGGCGCTCGATTATCTCTATTCTTTCGTTGATTATAGTCTTAAACATTCTTCCGAGCTTGCCAAAGCAGAGTTCAACCTGGATCGTATGTTCGCACTAATGAGTGAGCTGGGAGACCCGCAGCAAACCTATCCTATTATCCATGTGGCTGGGACAAAGGGTAAAGGGTCGGTGAGCGCTCTGTGCGCCTCCGGGTTGCAGGCTGCCGGATACACGGTTGGTTTATATACATCGCCGCACTTGCTCGATTACGTGGAACGGATTCAGGTCAACGGGAAGCCCATCGCGCATACAGAGATGGTCGAGCTGGTGAGCGAGATCAAGCCGGCTGTCGCCAGGGTCCCGAAGCTGACAACGTTTGAGATCACCACGGCGCTAGCATTTCTGGCTTTCGCCAGAAACCATGTTAATGCTGCGGTCATCGAAGTCGGGCTGGGTGGACGACTGGACGCCACGAACGTTGTGACGCCGAACGTATCGGTCATTACGTCATTGTCATACGACCACATGGCAGTCTTAGGAGATACCCTGGAAAAAATTGCGGGGGAGAAAGCCGGGATCATCAAACACGGAGTGCCGGTGGTCTCTGCACCCCAGGCGGATGAAGCCCTTCAAGTTTTAGAGCGTGTAGCCATGGAGAAAAACAGCCCGTTTACTCTAGTGGGGAGAGACGTAACATTTGAGCGATTGAGCTCATCTCTGGAGGGTCAATCGCTGGCGATAACAGGCAACCTTGAGCAGTCAACTCTAGCTCTCAAACTGCCCTTGCTTGGTTCGCATCAAATCGAGAACGCTGCGATTGCCTGCACCGCCCTGAAATCTAGCGGCATACCAATTTCCGACCAGGACATCCAAAAAGGATTTTCTGAAGTAAAATGGCGCGCCCGCTTCGAGGTTGCCCGACGTGATCCACCCGTAATCTTCGATTCGGCGCACAACCAGGACTCCTTTGCCAAATTAAGGGCTACGCTCGACGAGCATTTTCCGGGCAAAATGATCATCCTGATTTTTGGCGCCTCGGAAGACAAAAACATCCCCGGCATGTTTGCGGAGCTAAAACCCAGGATCAAGAGATTGCTCGCGACTCGCGCCGATCATCCACGGGCGCTGGAGCCCGGGCACATCATCCGTCTGGCGGACGAGGCTGGGATCGAGTCCGAGGCGGTCAGTCCGGTAGAAATGGCGCTTGCGCGCGCGCTGGAAATCTCCGCAAAAGATGGTAGCATTGTGTTATCCGCCGGCTCCATGTTTGTGACCGCTGAGGTCATGCGAGCCTGGCAAAAACTGGAGGTGTCATTGCGAGGAGCCGCGTAGCGGCGACGTGGCAATCTCTCAATGAGCGGGGGATTGTTTCGTCGCTCTGCTCCTCGCAATGACATGAGGTTATTAATGGCAAATATCAAAGACTGGAATGAAGAAGAAGATAATTTTGACTTAACCCTCTCGCAGCGAACCGAGGAGTTATACCGGATTCTCAATCGCGAGATGGACGAGGAAGGCATGATCGAAGCCGCCGTCCTGCCTCTGCGGGATCTGGTTGTATTTCCGCGCATGGTTTCGCCGATCTTTGTGGGACGCGAAGGCTCTCTCCTTGCCGTGCAGGAGGCGCAAAACAAGGAACAGACCGTGATCGGCCTGACCCAATATGACCCGGACCTCGATCATCCGGGCGTGGACGACTTTCTGCCGATCGGCGTGGAGATGGCGGTGGGGCGTTTGCTTCAGATGCCGGATGGCTCGCACTCCGCCCTCGTGCAGGGACGTCGCCGGGTCGAGGTGGTGGAATTCATCCGCACGCATCCCTACCTGATGGTGCGATGCCGCGTTATCCTCGAGCCTCAGACGGCCGACCGCCAGACCCAGGCTCTGATGCGGTCGGTGCTGGATCTGTTCGAGCGCTGTGTCCAGCTCGACCGCTCGATCCCGGAGGAGGCGCATTTGTTCGCGCTGAACATCGCCGAGCCCGGCTGGCTGGCAGATATGATCTCGACCTCGCTGGCGCTGAATGCCGAAGCCAAGCAAAGTCTGCTCTTGCTGGCGGAACCGCGTGGGCGTCTGCAGGCGCTGAACAAGATCCTCGCCCAGGAAGTGGATGTGCTCGAGCTCGAAGATGAGATCCATTCCCGGGTTCAAAGCGAGGTGGACAAGAGCCAGCGAGAATATTACCTGCGGGAGCAATTACGGCAAATTCAGAACGAGCTGGGCGAAGGAGACATTTTCACCCGGGATGTCACTGAGCTAAAGAAGAAAATCGAAGCTGCAAGCCTGCCCGACGAGCCGAAGCTGGTCGCGCTGAAAGAGCTGGAACGTCTCAACCAGATGCCGCCCATGGCGCCCGAGGTCGGCATTATCCGCTCGTACATTGACTGGATCGCCGAATTGCCCTGGTCCGAGACGACGCCTGATAACCTGGACGTGAAGAACGCGGCCAAGGTCCTGGACCGCGACCACTATGGACTGAAGAAAGCCAAGGAGCGTATCCTGGAATACATAGCGGTCCGTTCCCTCAAACCGAAGCGAGAACGGCAGCCCATCCTGTGCTTTGTCGGACCGCCGGGCGTGGGCAAGACCTCCCTGGGACGCTCGATTGCCGAGTCGTTGGGTCGCAAGTTCGTGCGCGTTTCCCTGGGCGGCGTCCGCGATGAAGCCGAGATCCGCGGTCATCGCCGCACGTACATCGGAGCACTGCCGGGACGCATCCTACAGACGATGAAGCGCGCCGGAACCGCTAACCCCCTGTTCATGCTGGATGAGATCGACAAGCTCTACTCCGATTTCCGCGGCGACCCCGCTTCGGCTATGCTCGAGGTACTCGACCCCGAGCAGAATTACGCGTTTAGCGATCACTATCTGGAGCTGCCCTTTGACCTTTCGAAGGTAATGTTCGTGACGACGGCAAACACCCTGAGCACCATCCCACCGGCCTTGCTCGACCGCATGGAGGTGATTGATTTCCCGGGCTACATCGAAGAGGAGAAGCTGGAGATTGCGAACCGATATCTAATCCCCCGCCAGATGAACGAAAACGGGGTGGACGAGCTGGGGATCGTGTTCGAGCCGGAGTCTGTCCGCCGGATCATTCGAGAATATACCTACGAAGCCGGTGTTCGCAACCTGGAGCGTGAGATCGGACGCGTTTGCCGTAAGATCGCGCGCATGAAAGCCGAAGGACGAAAGTATCCGACCATGGTCACCGCAGAGTCGATCGAGAAATTCCTGGGCCCTCAGCAAGTCTTCCAGACCGAAGCGGAACGGAACGACGAGGTCGGTGTGGTTACCAGCCTCGCGTGGACGGAAAACGGCGGCGAGATCATGCCGGTCGAAGTCGCCATTCTGGAGGGGAAGGGTGGCTTGCAGATGACCGGTCAGATCGGCGACGTGATGCAGGAATCCGGGCAGGCGGCGCTGACCTACATCAAGTCACGGGCAACCGTGCTCGGCATCGACCTGGATGTATTCGAGCGTATGGATATTCATGTGCATATGCCAGAAGGCGGAATCCCCAAGGACGGTCCCTCGGCAGGGATCACTATGGCAACCGCGATTGTCTCCGCATTGACCGGGCGTCCTGGCTTCAAGCATGTGGGGATGACCGGTGAGATCACTTTGCGGGGGCGAGTTCTGCCGATCGGCGGCGTCCGTGAAAAAGTGCTGGCAGCCCATCGCGCCGGTCTGAAGACGGTCATCCTGCCGGAAAAGAATATGAAGGATCTGGTGGATCTGCCAAAGACGGCCAAATCCGAGCTTAAGATCGTGCCTGTAGGTCATATGGACGAGGTCCTGCAGATCGCCCTGGCTACCAAGGCGATCGTCGAGCCTCCGAGACCCCGCAAACAGCCAAAGGATGATGGGCAGGACGAAGAATAGGGTCTTCACGATCGCACTTTCAAAGTGTCGCAAGTCTGTCCTATCCATGAAAACGCAAAACGTCTCGGCGCTTTGCGTTTTTTAAATAGAGTATCATTTGAAGTCAATATTCTGTGAGCTCACACCGCCGTCCACGCTCTGTCCCTCGAGCCGATGGCGATCTGTAGCCACGAGAAAATTAAATGAAGGAGATTTTGAATGTTTCCATCCCGCTTCGATCGGCTCCATACCTCCCTGCAAGCTGCTGACCTCGATGCTGTCATCCTCAATCCCGGTCCCAGCCTGACGCATCTCACCGGTCTGCATTTCCATTTGATGGAACGCCCGGTCGTCTTGATGTTTGCCAGAGGGCAGGATCCCGCCATCGTGTTGCCTGAGCTGGAGCTGCAAAAGGTTGCATCCCTTCCCTACAGGTTGCAGGTTTTCGCGTACCCGGAGAATCCCGCTGAGTGGGACAATGCGTTCCGTAGAGCCACGCAAGCACTTGGTCTGGATGGGAAACGGATCGGCGTGGAACCACGCCAGCTGCGCCTCCTGGAATTTCGCCATGTGAAGTCTGGCGCGCCGGAAGCAGACTTTCCTGATGCAAGCGAGGCGCTGTCCGTCCTGCGTTTGAGGAAGGATCAGCCTGAAATTGAGAACATGCGCCGCGCCGTCAAGGTCGCTCAGGATGCGCTCGAAGCCACGATTCCCCTGATCAAAATGGGGATGACCGAGAAGGAGCTCTCTGCCGAACTGGTGGTACAACTGCTTCGGCAGGGCTCGGAGCCCGAAATGCCTTTTTCACCGATCGTCTCGGGCGGACCGAATTCTGCCAACCCGCATGCCTCCCCGACAGATCGTAAATTGCAGGCTGGAGACCTGCTGGTGATCGACTGGGGTGCAACCTATGCTGGCTATATCTCTGATCTAACGCGCACGTTCGCTGTGGGAGAGGTGGACGAGGAATATCAAAAGATCCACCGGATTGCGCAGGAAGCCAACGCCGCCGGGCGCGCGGCTTCAAAACCCGGCGTTCCATGTGCGGAGGTAGATCGGGCCGCGCGTGAGGTCATCGAGAAGTCTGGTTATGGACAATACTTCACCCACCGCACGGGTCACGGCATCGGTATGGAAGGACATGAAGAGCCGTACATGCGCAGCGATAACATGCAGCTGCTCGAGCCCGGAATGGCATTCACGGTAGAGCCGGGGATCTACTTGCCGGGCCGTAACGGGGTTCGAATCGAGGACAATGTCATTATCACTGAATCGGGTGCAGATGTCCTCTCCGATATGCCGCGCGAGATGCGCCTGGTTGGTTAATTATTTTCGCCGCGAAGGTTATGAAACTCTGTGTTGAAGTAGAAACCTCCTGATGCCTGATTCAAACGGGACAACGCCTGCTAAAACGGTGGAGAAGGAGGCAAGAGCCGAGACGACATCCCGTCCGCAGCGAGAGTATCGGACGCTGGCGTTCCAGGTGGCGCTGTTGGCCGCGCTGGGTGCGTTTGCCGTGCTGACCCTGATGGTCAGCGCCACGCCTCTCTTTGGGATTGATCTTCAGATCACACGGGCATTACAAGCCGTCTCCTCTCCCCTGTTTGCGATGCTGATGAGCCTGGTCAGCTGGCCGGGCTTTCCGCCTCAATCCTTGATCATGACGGGCTTTGTTGCCTGGCTGCTCTATCGCTACGGATTACAGTGGGAGGCTGTGACAGCGCTTTTTGCTGCTATGCTGTCCGGCGCTGTCAATCTGCTGGTCAAAGAACTCATTCGGCGACCACGCCCTACGGGCGATCTGGTGGAAGTGATCAGTATTTTGGAGAGCTACAGTTTTCCCAGTGGTCATGTCATGTTCTACGTTGGTTTCTTCGGATATCTCTGGTTCCTTGTCTTCACTCTGCTGAAGAGTTCCTGGAGGCGTACGCTACTCTTATGCCTATTCGGAACGCTGATTGTGCTCGTCGGGCCATCCCGCATCTATCTGGGGCATCACTGGGCGAGCGACATTCTGGGAGCCAGCCTGCTTGGAGGGGTGACCCTGGCGATGATTCTGCAATTCTATCGCTGGGGTAAGCAGCGCTTTTTCCGTCGACAGCCGGTGGCGCCGGGATAGAAAGCGCTTATGATTTCCATTCGGCGCGTCGACCCGGCACAGGCAAATGATCTGTCCAAGATTGCTTTCGCAGCGAAAGCCCACTGGGGGTACCCCGAACGCTGGATGGACATGTGGATCCCGCAGTTAACTTTCAATTCTGCTTATTTCGAGGAATATGAAAGCTGGGCAGCTTTCGACGAAGTAAAACCGGTTGCGTTCTACACATGGGAGGAGAGAAGGGGGAACGCCTGGCTGGAGAATCTATGGGTGCTGCCGGATTACATGGGACAGGGCATCGGGAAAAAGCTCTTGCTCCATGCTGCGGAGGAATCCCGCCAGCGCGGATACACGCGATTACAGCTCGAAGCAGATCCCCATGCAGTTGGCTTTTACGAGAGGATGGGCATGTATAAGATCAGCGAGCGAAGCTATGAGATCGATGGCCATCTTCGCGTTCTACCCACCATGGAACTCCGGCTCGAGTAGCTCGACGTTGCCGGTCGAATTAGATGGCGTGCTCCCTTGCGGTCCGAATGATGGTATCACGGACGGCGTATCCGTCGAAGTTTGTTTGCTCCATTCCCAGGATAACGGCTCCGACAACAGGGGGACCCTCAAGCGGGATCAATTTTGCCTGCGGGCAATGTTTGAGCACAAGCTCGCGCATCGGAGTCGTAATCAGATCCCCCGCCTTAAAGATGCTGCCTGACTGAACGATCTCCACTTCCGTGCTTTCCATCTCGATCTGGCGCGCCACAGCCACGGCCAGCCAGCCTAGCTCCTCACCTGCCCAGTGGAGGACATCCCGTGCTGCTGCATCCCCCGCCCGTGCAGTCTCCATGACTTTCACAGCAAGATGGGGAGACAAATGATAGCGATGGTTTGACAAGCCTTCCATCAGATCCATCTCATCACTTGCGCCGGTCGCCTCCAGATAGACCTGTGTCAGCAGGGTCGGGAGGCCGCGCTTTATCCAGGCGTAGTTGACCATTTGGAGCCCGCGCGCGGCGATCTCGTAAGCGCCGCCGAATTCACCAAACAGGATGCCGTTACCAACAATCCGGCCTTCCCTGCCTTTCCGATTGCGCCCGCGGCAGTTGTTGGAAGACCCGGCTGTGACATTGACACCGATGCCGCACGTCGCACCCGCCAGCAGCCCGTTCATCCCGTCATTGACGACCTCGAGCGGGCACGACAATTCCAGCGAGGCGATCACCTGCAAATGGGAATCTCTGTCGGATGGGAAGTCGTAGCCCGCCACGCCGAAGCCTGCTCCCACGATCTGACGCGTATGTATGCCCGCCATCTTCTGGGCGGCCTCAAATGACGTTCTCAGGACCGAGGCTAATCCCTCGTAGCCAACACTCTGATGGTTGCCGCCCCCGGATTTGCCGAAACCTACACATTGCCCCATCTCGTCGACGATGAGTGCGTGGGTCTTCGATGAGCCAACATCTATTCCAAGGAAATAGTTCATGATTTCTTCATTGCGTCACGGATCGGGCGGTATCCAATGAGCTTAATGTCCTCATTTTCGAGACAGGACTTCAATTCGTCACTCATAAATACCCTGTAATTTGCGACACGGCTTTCCCAGTCGGGCGCGAGGGCGCGCAGCTCGGGCGTGTCGATAGAAGGATGCAGGATGAAATGGGTGATACCCACAGGCAGATCGCCGAACAATTCCCGGGCAAGCTCCATTTGTTTCTGTTCGCTGGACTCGTCCAACGGCATGGAAAGCAGTCCATCTAGCGTGAGCATTCCCATCTCTTCCAGCTGCTGCAGGAGGGGCGCGTAAGTTTGCATTTCCTCCGGACTGCCGCCCATCAGGTCCATACCTTTGGCGTTCACGCGCGGCAACAGGTTGGGCAAGAGTCGGCTCGCCCCCGCCTGAAGATAGGACTGGATAAAGAGCGGGCTCATGATGGTTCCCATATGTGAGTCGACATGGGTGACATCAATTCCCGCCGCGAGAGCTCGGTCGATCTGCGCGTTGACCTCCGCGGCGACAGCTTCCGGTTTGGCCTTGTCATAGACAGCCTGGTGCCATTGGTGGAAGTAGCCATCGGCGTCCAGCAGACCAGATGCCTGGTCACGGGTTGAGACGGGCCCCCAGCGATAGCTTTCCCACTCTGCATTGAGTGTGGCATGGACCCCCATATCGATCTCGGGGTTCTCACGGCACATCTGCACCACAGCCGGGAACCAGGGGCATGGGACCATGACCGCACCCGAGGTGATCGTGCCGGCCCTCCACAGATCCTTGAATGCCTCTACAGAGGCGTGACACATGCCAATATCGTCGGTGTGGACGATGACAAGGCGGTCGTTGTCAGAGAAGCCGAGTTTCTTGAGAAAAGGATTGGGTGTCATTGACCAGTCTCTTTGTATGGTATGAAAATTGATGGATGTTCAGCTTAGGTTTCTTCAAAGAAATGGGGAGCGTGACCGGTGAGAGCGAAGAAGCGCTCCAATTGCGGTTTCGCGAGAATCAAGGTAGCCGTGTTGACCAGGGGATGGCTTAGAAAATACTCAGCCCCCCAGATCTCGGCATCGATCCATAGGTCCACCTGATTGTCTCTGTCGTTTGCCAGGCCCATCATGGTTACCGCGCCGCGGGTGACGCCGAGCAGGCGCATCAGGTTTTCCTCCGAGCCGAAACGCAGATGCGGCACGCCCAACTGAGTCGACAGCTGGTCCAGTTTGACCGTCTTGTCGCAGCCCGTCACGACCAGGAAGAAACGGCGTGCTTTCTTATCGCACAGGAACAGGTTCTTTGTGCTAACCGCGATTACTGCCGGACGATGTAGCTCTGCCTCCATACAGGTGAAGACCGCCGGATGCTCGATGCGCTCGTATACAAAACCGTTGGCATTCAGAAAGGAGAGAAATTCCTGTTCTGTCATCGATTATCTAGTTTTCAACCGAATGGTCATGATCTGATAGGGGCGCAGATCCAGGTGGATCGTGCCGTTCTCCACATGCAGCTCGGTTTCGTTCTCCTCGAGTAAGTTTGTCTCCCAGGCGGCTTCCACGGCAAAGCCCGCCTGCAGCTCGGCCGGTCCGCGTTTTCTCTGGCTCTCATAGAGGCGCACGATGATCCCGTCGTCGTCTTCGGCGCGCTTGATAGTCTCGATGATCACATTGTGGGCAGAGACAGAGAGTAGAGATCTTAGAGTAGAAGGATGCTCGGCAGACCCGGATCCTTCAACATTTGACCCGTACACCAGAATCGGATCGTTCAACAAATACGCCTCGCGTTGTGTCTCCTCATTCCACGAGCCGGTATGGGGGTACAGGCTGTATTTGAAGTGGTGCTCGCCAAAGTCTGCCGTCGGGTCAGGTCTGGTGGGGGAGCGGAGTAAAGTCAGCCGGATCACGTGATCATGAATGTCATGACCATACTTGCAATCGTTCAAGAGGCTGACACCGTAATTCCCTTCGCTCAGGTCCACCCATTTGTGTGCACAAGTTTCGAAGCGTGCCCAGTCCCAGCTCGTGTTGTGGTGCGTTGGGCGCTGCACGTTTCCCCATTGGATGTCATACGTCGCATACGGCGACAGCACATTTACGGGAAAGGCAACCTTGAGCAGGATATGGCGCTCGTTCCACTCGATGTGGGTATCAAAATCTAGCCGGGGGGAGTTGTAATGTAGTGAAATGCGTTGCGTGTAGTAACTATTCAGGATTTGTCGCTTGATTTCGATTGTCTGGCGTAACTCGCCATACTCGATCATCTCGATGGAAGTGGCGGGCTCCGCCGGCCACATCTTGTCGTCATAGAAGATCTCAATATCCCACGCATCCCATTCACTGGGGCGGTCTTCGAAGGCTTGAAATTGATTGGCAACCTCGCCTGGCGGCAGGACTTCACGGTTAGCTACTTTGTCGAAAATACGGGTGATGTCGCCATTCTTGTTGAATTCCACGCGCAGGGAGTTGTTTTCGAGGACCAAGGGAGACGTATGCCTTGGCGTCGGGTTCAAGTGTTGAGGATGGATGTCAGTCTGTGGTCTATCGTCCGGGGTCGCCTGTAGAGCAATGACACTATAGGGCGCCAGTTCGCCCAGATCTGCCCAGAGACCTGACTCCGCTGTCTGGCTGGCAACAAGTACTCCATCTCGCGTCAAGCGCCGGGACGCATCGCCCGGGATGAAGACCAGATCTCGTTGCGTGAAGGAGGTCGCATTCACAACCAACACATCGCCATACAATTTCTCAGAAAGTGCCTCGAGCGCCTCTGCGCGAATCTGGATCACATGCTCTGCCAGTTCGGCATATTGCTGCTGTGAATCTTCATATACCGCGCCGATGCTCGAGCCCGGGATGATATCGTGGAATTGGTTCAGGCAGACCGTCCGCCATGCGTCTCGAAAACCTGTGGCCGGGTATTCGTAGTCCGTCACGAGAGACGCATAGGCGGCAATGAATTCGGCATCATGCAAGAGAAATTCACTCTTGCGGTTGGCGCGCTTGTTACGGGATTGCGTAGTGTATGTGCCGCGATGGTACTCAAGATAGAGCTCTCCGTTCCAGGTCGGCATCATGCGCGATCCGGTCAGCGGTGCAATCGCCTCAAAAAACGCTTTTGCGCTCGATTGTTTCACCCGCGGCAGCGCCGGGAACTCCTGCATCACTTCGATATTCTCGAGCATTTCGCGTGTTGGACCTCCACCGCCATCGCCATATCCATACGCCATCAGTAAATCTCTCTGTAATTCCTTCTGCTGGAAATTCTTCCACGTGCCGAGTGCTTCGCGTGCATTCGCCATGGCGTTGTAGGTGCTGGCAAAATGACCCGGATCCGGCACGGTGCTAAAGTGCGTGAGAATTTCCGTGCCATCAATACCTTTCCACAGGAATGTATCATAAGGCAGGCGGTTGTACTGGCTCCAGCCGATTTTGATCGTCATGAAGTATTTCAAGCCTGCCTGGTGAATGAGCTGGGGTAGCGCCCAGGCGTATCCGAACACATCCGGTAACCACAGGATGGGGCTCTCGGCATCCACGCCGAAATGCTCGCGGAAGAATGTGCGCCCCAGCAGAAACTGGCGTGCCAGCGACTCGGCGCCACTCAGGTTACAGTCTGCTTCCACCCACATGCCACCAATCGGTTCCCAGCGTCCCTCTCTAACTCGCTGCTTTATGGAATCAAATAATTTCGGCTGGTCTTCTCGAACGAACTGGTACAACTGCGGCTGGCTCTGCGTGAAGTGATAATCCGGGAATTGTTCCATCAAACGGATCACGGTATGGAAAGTACGTTCTGATTTTCTTCTCGTCTGTGACAATGTCCATAACCACGCCACGTCAATATGAGCATGTCCGGTGGCATGGACGATCACATCCAGCGGTTCGTCACACTGTTCAAAGCCTGTTTTCAGGGCCTGCATAGCCGGTCCGACGCTAGCGTAGAATGTATCGCTGTCGAGCGGATCACGAGTATCGAGGGTGATGAAGGCGTCGTTCAGCGCATTGAATAATGCATACCGGGATGGATGATGCTCGTCCAGGGCTAGAGCAGTTTCGAGCGCCACCCGCGCAAGCGCTATAAACTGACGCACTGGCTGGTGGATTTGCACCAACATTGGCGGGCGCATATATAACCTCGTCGCGAAATCCCCCTTAGACGAACCGCCGCGTCCCGCCCAGCCATGCAATGCGAGCACGTGCGAAGTCGCGTCTCCCCACTCTGGCTTCAGCAGAATTTCCTGATGATGACGGTCACAGGCAGCATAGGGTTCGCCATCGATGTATGCCAGTGCTTCGGGGTGGCTGAAATCCCCGGCTTCCCCCAGGGGCAAATACAGGGCGGCAGGGGCCGCGCCGTCCCAATCTTCTGGCACGGTAAACGTGGTACGCAAGACAAAATTCTGCATCCACTTGCCCCAGTATTCGTGCGCCTCAACCTTTTCCCACGAGGAATCGTTCACTTCTATACCCACGGGAGCGAGGGTGAGGGCATCCTCCAACCCGAGGTAGCGGAATGCGGGGAGGTTCGCTTGCCTGATGTAAACGAGAGGTTTGATAAGCTCGAGCCGTTGCTTGATCTTTTCAGGGGTCCAGCGCTGTTTATGATACATGGGGTCGTTATCCCTTCGAGATGTGAGTGATATGACGAGCCTGGCTGTTATGCAAACTCCGGGGATTTATAACCTCGTTCGCGCTGCACCGCAATAGAGGCGCCGCTCCGGGACTTTAAGGGTCTCTTCTAAAACGGCTTGCGTCAGCGTGCGGTGTTGGGCTCCCAGGTGGGTTATGATTGTGGTAGAGGTGCCTATGAGTGGACCGTTTGGCGTGAGCGTGACTTTGATCAGTGGAGGACAAGAGTCCGGGGAAATCGTCCTTGCCGCCGCCACATTTCTGTCTATGAGTTTTCTGACCATTGATTGCATTTGCACAGACAGGCATCTGCGCCTCGAATTCCTGACCGCCTTGAAGCGCTTCACCGGGCGCCCGGGAATGCATTCGTATCAGAGCGCCGACTGGTTTGCGCAAGCACTGTCTGAGCCGGACAGCACCATTTCTACGAAAGGGTTATTCTGGCTGGCACTGGACAAAGCCGGGGATCGCCTGGCTCGAGAGATGTTCCACTCTCATGGAGAAGCCGCAGAGACGAGAATCTATCATTCGGTTCATAAATTGAATCGGATCGAACCACCGATTGCACCTCCCCCTGAAACTCCTGTGCTCACCCGAGCGGAAGTGGCGTATTTTGCCTGGTTTGAGTCGTTATATGCGGCGATCTTGCCCTGGCGACAGATCATTAAGAGCATCCAGTCGGATTTCTCCTAGGGGATTGCAGCAGGTCATACCGGGATATGCAAATCGAAGGCTTGATCGAGAAGATCGTCTCTGAAGTCCACTGCGTTACGGGAGTGCGGGGGATCGTCCTGGGTGGGTCGCGAGCGCGGGGCGTGCACACACTCTCTTCGGATATCGATCTGGGCATCTACTATGATCCGGATGATACCCTGGACCTGAGGGAGCTCCGCCGGATCGCCTCACAGCTCGACGATGAACACCGGGCAGACGTCGTCACCGAGATTGGCGGCTGGGGACCGTGGATCAACGGGGGTGGCTGGCTGAAAGTGGAAGGTCAACCGGTTGATTTTCTCTATCGAGATTTGACAAAAGTAAGGTCAATCATCGGCGATTGCCTGAACGGAGACGTTGAGATCGTGTATCAGCCGGGTCATCCTCACGGATTTGTTTCTTCTATCTACCTGGCGGAGATTGCGATCTGCCAGCCGCTATGGGATCCTGATGGCACCATTTCCGAGCTGAAAAACAAAACACAGCCTTACCCCGACTTGCTGCGGAAGGCTCTCATCCAGAAGTTTGCCTGGGAAATTGACTTTTCGCTGGAGATTGCCCGGAAGAGTATCGAACGCGTCGATGTGAGCTATGCAGCCGGCTGCTGCTTTCGGGGTGTGATGTGCATGCTGCAGGTGCTGTTTGCCATCAATCGCGCATACTGGTTAAATGAGAAAGGAGCGGTAGCAATGGCAGATTCATTTGCATGGAAGCCGCCCGAACTAAAATCCCGGATCGAAGAGTCATTCGATCTGCTAAGTGCAAAGCCGGAATCAATTCAGAAGGCCATCGGCGTCCTCGAAGGGCTAAGCAAGGACATTCTGGAAATCACCATAAAAAGATAAAAACCTTATGAAGAAAGGATCGGCTGCCCACTATGTCCAACTCGAATCGACCTGTCCTGGAATTGCGCGTTGCACTCACCTCCAGGGACTATGAAAGGCTGGTCATGTTCTATTCCAAGGGGCTCGGCATCGAGCCTGCGGCCGTCTGGAATAATGACGGCGGCCGGGCGCTGATCCTGGGCATGGGTAACGCCACTCTGGAGCTCTTCGACGAGAGACAGGCGGAGGTTATCGATCAACTCGAAGCCGGCCGGCGCATCAGCGGTCAGATCCGGTTTGCGCTGCAGGTCCCGGATCTGAAAGCAGCCATGCAGCGACTGCTGGCTCACGGCGCGACGTTAGTCCATGAACCGGTCGTAACCCCGTGGGGTGATTACAACGTCCGGCTCCAGGACCCGGATGGCTTGCAGGTTACCCTGTTCCAGGCGCCTGATCCGAGCCAAAACGTCAATGAGCCTGAGAATTGAGATGCTCGAAATTATTGACCTGAGCCAGGAGATCTACGCCGGGATGCCGGTCTTTCCCGGCATGCCCGAGGTGAGGATCGAGGTCCATGTGTCGCATGAGGAATGGGAAGGGATCGATAGTGACGTGGTTACCCCCGCCGTGAACCGGTTAGAGCTTGGAGAGCACACCGGCACGCACGTGGATGCCTTGAATCACATGGCGCGGCCGCATCGTGACCAGTCCATAGACAGGATGCCCCTGACCATGTTTTACACCGAGAGTATTTGCCTGGACCTTTCCTCTAAACGTTTGCGCGAGTTGATCGAGGTTTCCGACCTCGAGCGCGCTCTTGCCGCAGCCAGATTGGAAGTCAGACCGGGAGATACTGTCCTCCTTTTTACCGATCACTACCGGCGAGCCTTTGGGACCGAGGACTGGCACAATGGACCGGGCGTCAGCGGGGAGGCAGCTCGCTGGCTGGGAGAGCAGAAGATCGCAGCCTTTGGTGTAGAAACCATGGCACCGGGCGTGCTTAAGGTCTCGAACCGGGAGGTGCATCACATCTGTGGGGAGATGGGCTTTACCCACTACGAGAACTTGATCAACCTCCACCTGCTCATCGGGCGTGGACGCTTTCGCTTTATTGGGCTCCCGCTCCGGATACGCGGCGGAACCGGCTCACCGGTGAGGGCGGTTGCAGTGTTTGAAGATTAATGTTGGAGTAAGTGCTTACTAACCACCCGATAGTTTGTTACAAAGGCAACGCGTTGGTCGAGTAGGCGGTGGGGAAATGCCATGCTTTACCAGCCTGCTTGGTCTCCGACGCCGTATCGAGACCAAAGGCACTAGACAAGGGATCTTTTGTTGAAAATAGTGGTTCCGATACGCCCCTCTACGAGGATTCGGGGCTACTCGACCACCGGATGTTGGTTGAAATCGGAAAGTGTCAGGTAGCTAAAGCTCTTATTGAACTCCATCCGGGATTTCAACTTCAGCAGGCAGCCTGCCGACCCAGTCATCGCCAAGGCGGATCTCGATATCTACGCTCTCTGTGGCATCGGGCGTAATCAGGATCTGTGGGCTCCGTGTGATCTCAAAGAGGTCTAGCAAAAATCGAAATGCATAAAGCTTCGGGGAATACAGCACAATCGTCGTCCGGCTGGATGCCCGGGCTTCACCCACCTGAGTGACAGACACCCCGCGCTGCAGCAGATAATCCTTGGTCCGCGACTCGAGCTGCGGTGTCGAAGAGGCATTCAATACCCGGACCCGCGCTGCATCCGCCTGCATCAAAGCCATGCCGGACCCGTGTGCCAAAGGGCTGAGCGGGCCACCGGGGGTGAAGATCTCGTCGCGGACGATGCGGATCTTATCCGGGATGGGCTTGAGTACGCTGGCGTTCTGCCCGCCCAGGACAGCGCGTCCGAATGTCACCATGCTGGTGTCGATCACCCGGCTCTCGATACTTTCTCCCGGGATATCCTTCACCAGCATTGCCAGCTTCACAGCATCCTGGAAGGACAGATTCGTGCGGATGCCTGCCGAAAAGGTGCTGTAAAGCTGAGGGGCACGGCGAAGCAGCTCGGGGAAGTTTTGGGGGTCGAATACCTTCTCCCGGATTCCAAAGATGACCTTCTGCTGGCGGCGGGCGCGCCCGATATCGCCATCCGTGCAGCCCTGCTCCAGATGACGGCAGCGCGCGTATGCCAGGGCAACCCTGCCATTGAGGTGGCGCGTCCCGCAGCAGGTCAACTTGACCTTGGGGTATTCCTTGCCCTGTGCGACCGGATCCAGGAACAGTGTTTCGTCGTTATAGACATCCACCCCGCCAAGCAGGTCAACGACATCAATGAATGTGTCAAAGTCTACCTGTACATAATAATCCACAGGCACGCCAATAAAGTGGGAGACCGTCTTCATCGCCAGGTCCGGGCCGCCTCCCGGCAGCCTGGACCGGCGGCCCAGCGTCCAGGCGGTATTGATGCGGCTGTACCCGAAGCCGGGGATATTGACCCACATATCGCGCGGGATCGAAAGCATCCCGGCGGTCCGCGTGGTTGGGTCGACGGTCATGAGAATCAGGGTATCCGTACAAAACGGGCAATCTCCCTCGCTCACGTCACCCCCGCGTAAGCCCACAAACAGGATATTGATGCGACTGGCGCCATCCCAGGTGGGATACTCCGCTTTCTCGGGTATGGAGGGCTCAGGTGTGGCTGTCGGTGCGGGCGTATTTCTCGGATTGACAAGGACTGGTTCTTCCAGCGGATCGCTGGCTTCACCAGCGCAGCTCATAGAGGGAATCCCGGGTAGCGCGGTGAGACGCCAGCAAGTTGTCAGGTCACGGGCAAAGACGAAGATTCCAACTCCAATCCCCAGCGCGACCGCCCAGAAGACGATCTGGCGAATGAAAAAGGACAGGGAGCTGGATTTAGACATTCTGATGTGCTTCTGAGACCAGGGCAGTCGTGATAAGGGATTTGATCATTAAGACGGGTTGGAATTCCTTAGCTGCATCGAATCGAGGTTAAGGCCCCATAAAAATCTCTTACAGCAGCACGTTGTGCGATTTTTACGGGATGAGGTGATCTCTTAGTAAGGAGGACTTGTGTGAACGATCCGATTCTATCATTTCCTGTAATGCCTAGAGCTTTCTATTCGTTCCCGGGTATGCCCGGCGCATATTCACTCGCTCTGCTTGATAGTAAAATATTGCTATGACCACCTACTGCGACTACTGCAACTCCCATCCCGAAGACACCTTCAATAAGACGTATCACGATACGCAATACGGTTTCCCCCTCAAGGATGACAATATGTTGTACGAGCGCTTGATGCTCGAGATCAACCAGGCAGGACTCTCGTGGATCACGATCCTGAAGAAGGCAGACAACTTTCGGAAAGCCTTTCATAACTTTGACATCGACAAGGTCGCGAAATACGGAGAGAAAGATCGCCTTCGGCTGATGGAGGATCCGGGTATTATCCGTAACCGACTGAAGATCAACGCTGCCATCGTCAACGCGCAGCGCATTCAGGAGCTGCGAAAAGAGCACGGCTCCTTCAAGGGCTGGCTGGACGCGCATAGCCATCTCTCCAAAGAGGAATGGATCAAGCTGTTCAAGAAGACTTTTGTGTTCACTGGCGGCGAGATCGTGAACGAGTTCCTTATGTCCACCGGATATCTACCGGGGGCGCATGAAGAAAGCTGCCCGATCTATAAGAAGGTAGCGTCCCTACGCCCGGCATGGATGCAGAGCCGTTAGTTATTGTTCCTGACATGTCACAGATTATCCCGACTGCTGAGCCTTTTTTCTTTCCAGGCGACCCCTCGAAGCCTGCCTGTCTGCTCATTCATGGTTTTACCGGAACGCCCAAGGAAATGCGCGGTATGGGAGAGTACCTTCACCGGCAAGGTTATACCTGCCTGGGCATTCGTCTCGCCGGGCACGCCACCGATCCGGAGGATATGATCCGGTCGCGCTGGACCGACTGGACCGCTTCAGTCGAAGAGGGTTATCACCTGCTGCGAGGCGTGAGTCCTGATGTTTTTCTGATCGGTCTTTCGATGGGAGGCATTCTTTCCCTGCTGACCTCCTCGTGGCTGCCCGTTCGGGGCGTGATCGCGATGTCCACGCCAGCCCGATTACCCACGGATTATCCGGTCTGGCTGATAGAATTTCTCAGCCGGTTTGTACGATTCCGGCCCAAAAGCAGCGAGCCACCCGGCAGCGGTTGGTTTGACAAGAGCGTCTATCAGGACCACATTGCCTACCCCCAACACCCGGTCCGTGCGGCGGCAGAGCTCAAGAAATTGATGCTGGAGATGCGGGCAGCCCTGCCCAGAGTCACCGCGCCGGTGTTGTTGATGCATTCCCGGGATGAACGCTACGTGCTCCCTGA
>DAIQBG010000002.1:46686-70069 GCA_036781265.1 Anaerolineales bacterium
GGCTACGGGCTGACTGCGTTTGTCTCTTCCCCCTTGAGCAGTTACGTAACCGCGGCGCGCGGCAAGCTGCCCATCGCGACGGTTCTCTCTCTGACGACCGCGACCTTCGCGCTGGGAATGGTACTGGGACCCGTCACCGGCGGTTGGATCGGGGATCATTACGGGATGAGGATGAGCTTCTTTATCGCCGCCGGGATGTTTGTGCTGTCGAATGTGTTTATTTTTTTCATCGAGAGGCAACCCATCGATCAGCATGACCCCGGAACGCCTCCGCCGGGCTTGAGGAGTAACAAGGGTTTTCTGGTGCTGATGGGCGTGCTTGCGTTTGCGATGTTTTCGATGTATCTTGCCCAGCCGCTGACCCCGAATTTCCTGGAAGGGGTGCGCGGGCTTTCTCTAAGCGAGACGGGCATCATCTTTACGGCAGGCGCGCTGGGCAATTCCATGATGGCACTTATGCTGAGCCGTGTGCCGCCGCGGCGCGGATTTTTGATCGCGCAGGCGCTTGTGAGCCTTTTTGCACTCCTGATCTGGCAGGGGACCAACCTGCCGGTCTACATACTGGGGTATTTTTTACTCGGCGGCTTTCGCGCTGCCCGCCCAATGGCGCTGGCGCAAGCCCGCGAGCTGGTCCATGACTCGCAGATGGGTATGACCTATGGCATCATGGAGACCATTACCGCCATCATCTTTATCCTGACTCCGCCCCTCGCGGGGATGCTGTTCGAGCAGGGTCCGATGCTCGTGTATCCACTTGCCATCGGTTTGATCGCCGTTTCCATTCTGGTGAGTTATGTATTCTCCCCACGGAAGGTGAGTCATGCTTGAGATCGTCTCGTTTACATTAGGTCCCGCGCAGACAAACGCCTACCTGGTCGCAGATTCAGAGACCCGCGAAGCCGCGGTCATCGACCCTGCCTGGGATGGAGAGATCATCCTCGATGCCGCACAAAAACGCGATTGGAGGATCGGCCATCTCTGGTATACCCACGCCCACTTCGATCACATCGGCGGGGCGGGCGCAATTGCGGACGCCCTGAACCCTCTCCCACTGGTGGCTTTGCATCCAAACGATCATGTGCTCTGGCGGGCAGGTGGCGGGGGTGCATTCTTTGGCTTCGACATCGACCCGGGTCCCGAGCCGACCATCGATTTTTATCAGGGGCAGGTCCTTCGTCTGGGAAGCGTGGAATTCGAGGTGCGCTTCACGCCCGGGCATACGCCGGGTCACTGCATTTTGTATGTGGCGGATCCAGGCGCTCGCGCTGAGCCTAGTCGAAGCGTGTGCTTCTGCGGGGATGTCATCTTTGCCGGCTCCGTTGGTCGCACCGATCTCCCCGGCAGCAGCTGGGAGCAGCTGGAGCACAGCATCAGGACCCGGATATTTACCCTTCCCGACGAGACGCGCCTGCTCCCCGGCCATGGTCCGGAGACCAGCGTGGGAGAAGAAAAGAGAAGTAATCCGTTTGTGAGAGCAGAATAACCACGCAGGGAAGGGCAGCTGCCCTTCCCTGCGTGGCGATCAAAGTCCGTTCCTTTTGATCACCCGCTTATACCACTTGGCACTATCTTTCAGAATTCGCTTCTGCGTTTCATAATCCACCCAGATGATGCCGAAGCGTTGGGCGTAACCGAACGACCACTCGAAGTTATCCATTAGAGACCAGACGAAGTATCCCGCCAGCGGCACGCCGGCCTGGATGGCGCGGTGCATGGCGGCAAAGTGCGTCCGCAGATAATTTACGCGGTGCTCGTCGTGGACTTCGCCCTTTCCATCCGGGGGTGTGGAGTAGCTGGCGCCGTTCTCGGTGATATAAAGCTTACGCGGCTGATAGTTGAAATAGACCCGCGCCAATACGCCAGTCAGACCGGGGGGATAGTTTTCCCATTCCATCTCGCTCCAGTATTCAGGGGTTTTCGGCTGTGGGAAAACAAGCTGCGGGTCGTTCTCAGAGCCGTTGGCGCGGATGACGTGCCGTGAGTAATAATTCAAGCCGACAAAATCCATGGGTGTAGCGATAGTTTCCAGATCTCCCGGCTGTATGAAGTCCATTCCGTTCGGGAGAACTCCCATCTTTGTGTAGTCAGCGATCTTATCGGAAGGATAGCCGCGTCCGAACAGCGGATCGGCAAACCAACGGAACCACTCGCCATCGCCGGAACGGGTGGCGTTTAGATCCGCCTGGCTGTTGGAAGCGGGAGTGTTCCAGTTGATATTGAGCGTGATGCCCACCTCGGCATCCGGGATGTTGCGCCGGATGACGGGAATTGCCATCCCGTGGGAGAGCAAGAGGTGATGAGAAGCCGGCATGGAGAGGGCATAATCTTTTAGCCCCGGCGCATGGACGCCCGTGCCATAGCCGAGCCAGGCGACGACCGCCGGCTCGTTGTGCGTGATCCAGTTCTTGACGCGGTCGCCGAGCGAGCGCGTGATCACATCTGTATATTCCACAAAGGCATCTGCTGTGGAGCGCACGGTCCAACCCCCCTCATCTTCGAGTTTTTGGGGAAGATCCCAGTGGTACAGCGTAACAAATGGAACGATGTTTGCTTTGAGTAGGCCATCCACCAGCCTGTCATAAAAGTCAAGACCCTTCTTGTTGACCTTGCCTCGCCCGGCTGGCAGCACGCGCGGCCAGGAAATAGAAAAGCGATAGGCCTTTAATCCGATCTTCTTCATCAAGCCGATATCTTTTTTCCAGAGCCGGTAGTGGTCGTTTGCGACATCCCCCGTGTCGTTGTTCCGGATCTTGCCCGGGGTATGCGAGAATCGATCCCAGGTGGATTCGCCCTTGCCGTGTTTGTCCCAGGCGCCTTCGATCTGGTACGACGCGGTCGCTGCGCCCCACAGGAAATTCTCGGGGAAGGTTATCTTGTTTGCCATTATGTGTTCTCCAGTTTAGGTTTGAGATACTTCCCGGCTGATCGTGCGAGCGCTCTCAACATTTGGGGCATAATCGCCCACGGTCACTTCCCAGCGCTCGTCATAGACCACCGTTTCACCAGGCTTTATAGTGGTCAGATAGCCGAGTGTTTCAAGTTCAAGAAATGTGTCCCTTACATAGGACTCGGCGTTGCAACCCTTGTCCGAATAGGGCAGGGTGTCATCCGTTGCAAATCGCTTGACAAAGAGGACCCTGTCCAGTGCGTAAGCGACCCATCCATAGGGATTGTAATTCCCGACTTTGAATGCATGCGCCGCCGCTCGTCCATGGATAAGGACCAGGTCGTCATGCAGCTCCAGACGATCATCTCTCAACTGGGAGTAGGGCCACAGCACCAGATTGCGATTGGGCAATAAGCCGGTGTCGGTCACTGACTGTGGAAGGATCGCCATGCCACCTAGCTGCATCTGGGTAAGCGCCCAGGGCGCCAGCTCAATGGGTTGATTGCCATGCCAGGTGAGGCGGTGGGCGACTGTAACCCTGTTCCCATCCAGGCGGAGGGAAATTTCCTTTTCCAGGCCGGAAGCATCTACATTGCTTCTCAGAGCGACTCGATTGCCTTCTGTGCTCACGTGTACGTGATCTTCGGGGCACATGTAAAACGGATCTTCCGGGGCTATCCAGAGACGATGACCGCCGTGAAGGTAATATTCTCCATGAGGAGTAGGCCAGTGCGCCTCCGGGGTTTTCGCGAAAAGCTGGGTGCCTGCTTCTTTCGAATACAGGCCGATGATGCGGGGACCCAGACTCGTCAGATAGTCGATCCTCAGGAATTCATTTTCGAGAGAGGCAAACGGAAGTTCGTTCATGGAGTACACTCCTGAATCTCGGGCGACGGCTGGCCATACCCAAGACCGTAGCCAAACGGAAAGAGAGGCGCGTCGCAGCCAGATTTCTCACTTAGGTTATTGATATTGATGGGAAGCTGTTCGTTCGAGCGCGGCCAGGAATAGGGCAGCTTCCCCGTAAATGGATGTTCCCCGAAGAGGACGTCCGCGACCCCGCCGCCTTCGGTACCAGGCAGCCAGGCGGCGATCCAGGCCTCGGCGAGCGGCAGTTGCTCAGTGATCACACGTGGTCGTCCGGAAACCAGCATAACTACAACCGCTGCACTGTGCTGACGCATACCGGTGAGCAATCTGATTTCTGCCTCACTTAAGGAAATAACTGCGCTATCGCCGACACCTTCGGCATACGGTTCTTCTGCAAGGACCACAATCCCTACCTCGGCGATCAGCGGGTTGCCGTCAGCATCGCGAATCTCGCCGAAATCAGCGTCGCGGTTGTACTCCACTCGGGTCGTGGGACCCGCCGCCGCCCGGATGCCGCTCAGAATGGTCGTACCTTCGTTCTCATTGCCGGCTTTGCCCTGCCATTCCAGCGTCCAGCCTCCGGATTGCATGCCAATATCATTGGCACCCTCGCCCGCGATAAAGAGGACCCCTACATCCTTGTCCAGCGGCAGGATGCTGCTCTCATTTTTGAGCAGCACCAGGGACTCGCGCACCGCCTGCCGCGCCAGCTCTAGATGTTCCCGGGAGCGCACCGTCCCCTGATACTTCTTATCTGGCATGGGGCGGTCAAAGAGTCCCAGCGTAAACTTGGCGCGCAGAATGCGCCGGACCGCCTCATCTACGCGCGCTTCCGAGATATCGCCATTGTTGACAGCGTCCTGCATGGTTTCGATGAAGGACACATAATCATACGGAACCATATTCATATCTACGCCCGCGTTGACCGAGGTGACAACCGAGAGGTAGTAATCGTCCGGCTGGATCTGGTCCATTCCCTGCCAGTCGGACACGATGAAGCCGTCGAAGCCAAGCTCGTTTTTCAATACTTTTGTCAGCAGATAGTGTTGGGCGTGCATCTTGGTGCCTTTCCAACTGCTGAAGGACGCCATGATGCTCATTGCCCCGGCATCCACCGCGCGCTGGTAAGGAGGCAGGTAGAGCCTTCGAACCATATCCTCGGGGAGTTGCATATTGCCCTGGTCCAGCTTGTAGTCTTCGGTGCGTGAAGAGCCCCAGAGCGTCGCGCCATCACCCATGAAGTGCTTGGGCGTTGCCAATACAAACATGGATTGGCCCGGAACCGGATCATCTTCGTCAGTCAGCGTTTGCAGCCCGTCAATGTACGCGGCTCCCAGGGAGCTGACCAGTTCCGTATCTTCGCTGTAGCCTTCGTACGTGCGGCCCCAACGCACGTCCTGCACCACGGCGATCGTAGGCGCAAAATTCCATGGGATGCCGGTGGCGAGCATCTCCTCGGCTGTAGCCCGCCCGATTTGTGCCATCAGCCCGGGGTTGTTCGCGGCACCCAGCCCGATATTGTGCGGGAAGACGGTGGCGTTCAGCAGGTTGCCGTGACCGTGCACCGCATCCACGCCGTACAGGATCGGGATCTGCAGGCGGGTTTCCAACGCTTCGTTCTGAAACTCCTCCACCATTGCATACCAGGCTTGCACGCTATTTTCTTCCGGCGAGCCGCCGCCGCCACTCAGGATGGAGCCGATGTAGTATTTTGTGATATCCCCGGGCTGGATGCTGTTCTTTTCGACCTGGGTCATTTGCCCGATCTTCTCATCGAGCGTCATGCGACCCAGCAAATCCTCGACCCGGGCTTCGACGGGCAGAGAGGGGTTGGTGTAAAGGACTTCAGCCTGAGACTCATCGACGGCTGTGGGTATTCCGGTTGGTTGCATGGTTGCAGGAGCCCGGTCGGTGCAGGCAGACAGGCAAAGGGCGAGGAGAACGAAGAAATGGAGATTACGTTTCATCTTTTTGATCAAAAGCCGTGCTGGCGAGGTGAGCCGCCTCAACCCGCGGAGTTTTCCACGACGCCATCTTTCAGCACTAACACCTGGTGCACATACTGATCCACGAGTGGATCGTGCGAGACCATCAGCATCGTGATATTCTGCTTCTCCACAAGCTCGCGGAAAAATGTCAGTAATTCGCGTGTCGTTTTGCTGTCCAGCTCGCCTGTAGGCTCATCTGCCAGGATCAAACGCGCATGATTTGCCAGCGCGCGGGCGATCGCCACACGCTGCTGCTGCCCGCCGGACATTTCATAGGGACGGTGATCACGCCAGCGGCTCAAGCCGACGGACTCCAGACATTCCAGAGCGCGTTTATGGCGCACGTCATACTCATCACCCTTGATGCGCAGCAGCAGCTCGATATTTTCATACGCCGACAGGGTGGGGAGCAGCCCGAACGACTGGAAGACCAGCCCGATCTGCTCGCGGCGCCACTCGGTCAATTCCTGGTCGCTCATATTCATCAGGTCATGACCCAGCACATGCACCTCGCCAGAAGTTGGACGGTCCAAGCCGGCGAGGCAGTTCATCAAGGTTGTTTTCCCGCTGCCGGAGCGCCCCTTCAGAGCGACGAACGTACCGGGCTGGACGTGCAGATCCACGCCGCGCAGGGCCGGAATTCCACCGGCGTTCGTCTTCGATGGATAAATTCGCCACAGACTCTTTGTCTCGATCACGGGACTCATGGCCGGTCTCCGCTCTGAGGTCTCGTTGCGCGTCCGAACCGGGTCTTGAGCCCCTGCCATGCCCTTCGCAGCGCTGAGGGACCTGTTGGGGCTTCGTCCACCGCCGGTTCCTGCTCGCCGTGGGCCAGAACCTGCTCGTGACCGGGATGCTCGCCGGCGGGCGGGCGAATAAGGATTCCTTCCTCTGTCAGCTCCACCTGTACGCGGCGCCGGATGTTGAACTGCTCGAGGTATTCGCGCGGGATCTGCAGCCGCCCCGCTGCATCGACGACTGCCAGCTCCACGAGATGGTGCTCATCGCCGTCGGTCTTCTGGATACGGACTGTCTCACTCGCCAACTTGCCATCCCGGACCGCGACCACGCGGTCCACGTGGCGCGCGATGCCCGGGTCGTGGCTGACGATGATCATCGTCAAGCCCAGCTGCCTGTTCAATTTTCGCAACAAATCATAGATGGTTTGCGCCGTGACGGTATCGAGCTCGCCGGTGGGCTCATCCGCCAGCAGCAGCTTTGGACGGTTGGCGAGAGCGATGGCAACCGCCACGCGCTGCTGTTCACCGCCGGAGAGCTCTTCCAGGCGATGATCCATGCGCTCCCGCAGGCCAACCAGCTCCAGCAGCTCAAGTGCTCGCTGGCGAGTCATCTTGCCAACCCGCCCCGACAGGGTAAGAGGCAGTTCTATATTTTCCAGCGCCGTCAGATAGGGAATTAGATTGCGCGCGCCCTGCTGCCAGACAAATCCCACTGTATGGCGGCGATAAACATCGAGGGCGGCCGGGCTGAGCTGCCCAAGATCCTGTTTGCCCACGAGGGCGCGCCCGCCGGTGGGACGGTCCAGTCCGCCCAGGACGTTGAGCAGCGTCGATTTGCCGCTCCCGCTAGCACCGATGACCCCGAGCATCTCACCCTCCGCCACGGTGATATCCATGCCCTGCAATGCCTGCACCTCCACCGACCCGCCGCCTTCCTGATTGAGCCGGTAAATCTTGACGAGGTTTTCGCAAACGATCAAAGGCTCGGCGCTGATCATGTCGTCTCTCCGAGCTTGATTGCCTGAAAGATCTTCATCCTCAGGAGTAGTGCAGAAAGCGCACTGAGCGCAGCCACAAAGAGCAGCGCGAACAGGATATAAATCTGTGCGATCGAGAACCAGGCAATCTCGATCTGGAACGGCGGATACTGGGATTGAGCGCTGGCTCCAATCTGCAGGAACGGGACAAATAACCGGCTGGCAAAGACGCCCAGGGCTGTTCCCACGCCGATGCCCAGCAACACCAGGAAAGCCAGCTCGGCGGCGAGCAGCGCGGTCATTTGCTTAATGGACAGGCCGATGGCGCGCAGCATCCCCATCTCGATGAAGCGCCGGCGGAACGAGAACAGGGCATAGAGCAGAAAACCCAGCACGGTCAGCAATGCTGAGGAGATAAACCCGACAGAGAGCAGTCCGAATAGCCCCTGCCGCTCCGGGCGGCGTTGTTCCGCGCGGATATCCAGCTCGGAGGAAGACCAGTCTTCGACGAATGTGTTAAGTCCATTCTGGACAAGCTTTGATTGGTCAGCCTGCTGATCGAGGAGAATGCTGAAGCCGCGCACCGCGTAGACCACCGACTCCGGGTCCGCTGAGCGCGTTGTGCCCAGCCAGACCTCATGAGGGTATTCCGCACCCGAGCGCAGGAATAACTCCTCGAGGTTGCCGACGATCATGACCTCACTTTCCGGGTACCAGGTGGGGAACAGGTCGAAGGATCCCACAATGGTCGCTTCCATGGGGATGGATTGACCGGCGATCCCAGTCGTAATGCCCAGCCGTAGACTATCCCCGATCTCCAGATTTTGCTCGTTCAGAAGGCGATCTGGCACGAGTACTCCGCTCGGGTTTGCCGCCAGCTGGTTCATCAGCTCGCCCAGCGACGCGGAGGCAAAATCATTTTGCCAGTATGTGACGGAGGGAAAAGTCAAGCGGTCGATGGCCAGGAATGTCCCGGCGATAGCGCCGGATTGTCCGGTAGCGGTAAATTTGTAACGCCCCACCCGCGTCGCGGAATGCACACCGGAGATGCTCAAGTGATCTTCCACCGGACCAAACGTGTATGCGGGGTTAGGATTATCCTCATTGAATGTAGTGCCGAGCTCGAAGACTTTCATATCCGCGCCCACCCGATAATGGACCTGCTTATCGAGCTGTACATCTAGTGTGCGCGCCAGAGAGGCAGTGAAGGCAGAGAGGCCTAGCGTCAGCACCAGCAGCACGAGAGGGGCGCTGTAGAGTGCCGGGGTCCGCGCCAGGTAGCGGGCCGCCATGAGCATGCCCACACTCTTCGACGGCCTGAGAAGCCGCGAGATCAGCTCCATGAAACGGGGGACAAGCCGAAGTGTGAACAGCGCGACTGAAAAGATTCCAAGGGCAGGGACCAGTAAGAGCAGCGGGTTTTGGAGCGGATCAGGGATCGTCTCCGCTCCTTCCAGCGCCTTCTGCGATTGTTCTGTCAGCTGCCAGAGCCCGTAGCCGGCCGGGATCAGAAGGAGCACATCCAGCCAGTAGCGCTGCCACCAGGCCGTCCGGAAAGACCGCGCCCGCTCCTGCTTATAGGTGACGATCGTGTTCTCTGCCGCGCTCAACGTGGGAATCAGCACCTGGATCAGCAGGATGATCGCGATCCCGAGCAGACCAAAGCCAAGAATTTGCGGAGTCAGGCTGACCCGCAGCCCGGCTGTTGCGCCGAAATCCAGAAAACTGCGCGCTTTGCCAATGGCATTGGTAATCCAGTACGCCAGAGCGATCCCGCCTGCGAGAGCCACCGCGCCGAGCAAAATTCCCTGAAGCAACGAGATGCCCACGACCTGCGCCGCGCTGGCGCCGCGGCTGCGCAGGATCGCCATTTCGCCGCGCTGCTGGTTGACGAACAGTCCCGCAACCAGCCCGATGAACGCCAGTATCAGGCTGAGGATGGGCACGCTGAATGCGAACAATAGATAGGTCAGCGCCGGCGCATTGTCCTGGTATCGGCTCAACGCTTCCAGTGGTGAGAGGATCAGCTCCGTCTCGGGGAGCAGGGTGTTGACGCGAGCCTCGACCCCCTGGATTCGTTCCTGTAACCCGGCGACCTGGTTAGCATGTAAAGAGGAACCGTCCGCGACGATCATCCAGACCCCGTTGCGCAGCTCGTCGATTACCCTTTCACTGATAATGCCCTTGTAGGTATCCTCGTGCACCAGAAGCATACTTGCGTCCCGCACATCCCAGTAGGGAGCACTCGGGTCCACCGCCCGCCAGAGACCGACGATGGTGACCGCGATCTGGCCGCGCTCGGTGCGCAGCGAATAGAAATCGCCGACCTGTACCCCAAACTCATTCGCCAGGCTCTCGCTTGCCATGGCTTCTACGGCATCTCCCTCGAAGAGCAGGGAGAGGAATGGCTGCGGCGTGGTCCCGTTGACCACGGTGATCGTTTCCTCCATCGGGGTGATGAAGGCGAAATTAGCAGTGGTCAGCCGGTACGGCGTGCCTGGATTGCTCGGGTCGCTGGGTGGATACACAGGATATCCATCGGTGCGAAAGCGACGGACCAGTTGATGGATCGGGAGATTGATCGTCTCCACGGCTTCGTCGGAGAGATATGCGTCCGCCTGGAGGGCATCCTCCCATTGCGGGCTGTTCCGGCCGGCCGCGGTTTGTTCGAAGACAAAAGAAAGCGGGGCGTAGTCCACCGGTCTTTGAACCAGATCGAGCTCGCGCCCGGCAAGCAGCTCTTCGCGCAGCAAACGGAAGTAGGTCGCATCCGCATACAGCGGCACGCTCAGAATGAATCCGGAAGCGATCATCAGCCCGGCAATGGACGCCAGGCTGAGAAAGCGCTGGGTCAGCAGACGCTTGAGAGCGATCCCGGCGGTTGCCCGGGTCTGGAGAAGGAAGGAGCCGATGCGAGAGAGGAAACTCATACAGGCACTATGCGATCGTGGCGGGAAACGGCATGAAGAAAGGGCAACCAAAAAGTGCGGATTGCTCGGCCTTCCCGGCTCGCCATGACAGACACCTATGGTCCAACCACAACCTGACCTTCCTCGAGTCCGGAGATGATCTCGACCATATCACGGGTTTGCAAGCCGATCTCGACATCGAGGCGCTGCGGTCCGCTGTCGCTATTGATGATGACGAATGTGCGCCCACCTGCCGAGCGGATCGCATCTGGAGGCAGCCAGAGCACACCATCTTTACTGGCCAACTGCACGACGAGCGTCACCTTGTCCCCGGACTGGTAGGTAGCGGCGGAGGGTGCTGCATCGAGCTCGACGTGGATGGCACCCTCATCGCTCTCGCCCGTTCCATACGGGGATGGCAACTGGCGGATCGTGCCGGTCAGCTGCACCTCGGTGTTGGCATCCGGGATCACTGTCACCGGCATACCCTCGAACATCTCGCGGACTTCCTGATCGCCTGTGCCAGGATTGAGGTCTGCCACAACTTCCAGCTGGTCGGGATCTCCCAGTACAAAGGCAGGTGTTGTAGGGTTCACGTTCCGGCCCGGGTTGACCGCCGCGATAATTGTGCCGTCTGCCGGGGCAAAGGCGCGGGCTTGCGCCACCTGGGCGTCGAGCTCATCGAGTACGGGCGACTCCGGGTCGATGCCCAGGCTCTGTAACACTTCATCGAGGCGCATCTGGGCGAGCTCGACCTGCAGTTCCTGGATGCGGATCTCATTCTCAGAGCGTCCCTGAGATTGGTATTGCTCGAGAGTTAGCTGGGCGATTTCCAGATCGATCTCCGCCCGGCGGATGGTGCGCCTTGTTTCGTCCGCCTGGGCGCGCAATTCCTGGGCTTCTGCCAGCTCGCCGAGCAGCTGCCCTTCCTTGACGACATCGTTGACGTTGGCATACACATCCCGTACCTGGCCGACGATCGGGAAATACACGGTGTGCGATGCCAGCGGCACCACGCGTCCGCTCAACCTTGCTTCCACAGTGATATCGCCGCGCTGCACGGTGAATGTGGAGCGCACTGGGGTAGGGAAGGGGGTGGGCGTTGCCTGGCTCACGACTTGCCCACCCCCACAACCTGCCGCAATCAGCGCAGACGTAATAAACAAAATGAACAATCTTCTTTTCATTATCGGACGACAGCCTTGACCTTTACTGATGTTGTGTGTTCCCTCGGCAGCGGGATGATAGTCCCCTCAATAGGTTCGCCATTCACCTCGAGTGAGACCTCATTCCCCTTTCCCTCCCGACGGACAGAGATCTCATACCAGACTCCCCGGAAGTGACGCCTGGCTTCGAAGCCATCCCAATCGGAAGGGATGACGGGCTTGACTTCGAGTCCTTCGAAGACGGGACGGATACCAAGGATATGTTGTGTGATGGCGACATAGTTCCAGGCCGCGGTGCCGGTGAGCCATGAGTTCTTTGCCTCGCCGTGATTCCGTGCATCCTTGCCGGCGATCATCTGAGCATAGACATACGGCTCACATCTGTGCAGCTCGCTGATGTTCTCCCGGGCAGAGGGGTTGATGCGCATGTAATAGTCAAATGCCTTATCCCCGCGGCCCACGACGGTCTCGGCGATCATGATCCACGGGTTGCAGTGGCAGAAGATCCCCCCATTCTCCTTATAACCGGGCGGGTAGGAGGAGATCTCGCCCAGGTGCAAATAATACTGGCTAAAGGCTGGCTGTTGCAAAACGATGCCATGCGGCGTGGCAAGATGCTCGTTCACGGCATCAAGCGCCTTGATTGCATTTCCGTTCTCGGCACCTATGCCTGCCATGACGCAGATCCCCTGCGGCTCGATAAAGATTCGGCCCTCAATGTTTTCCTTCGAACCCAGGACACAACCGTAATCATCGTAGGCGCGCAGGAACCAGTCGCCATCCCAGCCCGCCGCCCAGACCGTTTCTTCCATACGGGCGGCGGCAGTCCGAACTTTTTCAGCTTCCGCCGGGTTACCGCAGTGTCTGGCGATTCCCTCCATTTCCTGGCATGCCAGCACGAACAGGCCGGCGATGAAGACGCTCTCTGCGACCTTGCCGTCTTTATTCGTGGTGGTCTGGAACGATTGCCCGGGCATATCCGAGAAGCAGTTGAGGTTCAGGCAGTCGTTCCAGTCGGCGCGGCCGATCAGCGGCAGGTTGTTGGGACCCAGCCGGTCGAGCGTGTACTGGATGGAGCGCTGAAGATGCTCGTACAGCGGGCTCTCCGTTCCCGGCTCGTTTTCGTACGGCACCTGTTCATCAAGAATGGACCAGTCGCCGCTCTCCTTGATGTACGCAGCAACACCCAACACCAGCCAGAGCGGATCATCGTTGAAGCCAGAACCGACATCATTGTTGCCACGCTTGGTCAGCGGCTGATACTGGTGGTAGGCGCCACCGTTCTTCAGCTGCGTCCCTGCAATATCCAGGATGCGCTCGCGGGCACGTTCGGGGATCATATGCACGAAGCCGAGCAGGTCCTGGTTCGAGTCGCGGAAACCCATGCCGCGACCGATTCCGCTTTCAAAGTAAGAGGCTGAGCGGCTCATGTTGAACGTCACCATACACTGATAGGCATTCCAGATATTGACCATCCGGTCGGTGTGGTCATTCGGGGTTTTGACCTGCAGTTTGCCAAGCAGGAGAGTCCAGTAATCACGGAGCTGAGTAAATGCCTGATCTGCATGTTCGGATGTCAGGTACTTTTCGATGACCGGTTTTACTGCCTTTTTATTGATGATCTGTGATCCCGGCGGGTCGAACTTATCGTCCCTGGGGTTCTCGTGATAGCCAAGGACAAAAAGGATCTGTTTCTGCTCGCCTGCCTGCAAACGGACTTTGACGTGGTGCGACCCGATGGGCTGCCAGCCACGCGCCTCGGAGTTGCAAGATTCCCCCTGTTCGACCGCCTGCGGCTCGTTCCAGCCACGATAGGCTCCCAGAAAATCCTCACGCACCGTATCGAGACCTGCCAGTTTTTCGGAGCAGGCAAAGTAAGCAAAGTGATCGCGGCGCTCGCGATATTCCGTCTTGTGGAAAATGACCTCGTTGGCGATCTCCACCTGCCCGATCGAGTAATTGCGCTGGAAATTGGTCGAGTCATCGTTGGCGTCCCACAGGCAGAACTCCACGGCAGAGAACAGACTGAGGTCCGCTTCCGATTCGCTTTCATTGGTCAGGGTCGCCTGCCAGATCTCGAGACTCTCGCCGAGCGGCACGAAGTAACGAGTCGAACATTTGATCCCGTTGAGCTTGGAAGTGATGATCGTATATCCCTGCCCATGCCGGCATTCGTACTGGTCCAGTTTTGTGCGGGTCGGCATCCAGGTCGGGGACCAGTATTGACCTGTTCTGTTATCACGGAGATACAGATATCGCCCGCCCATATCGAGCGGCGAATTGTTGTAGCGGTAGCGCGTCAGACGGCGCAGGCGAGCATCCTTATAAAAGGAGTAGCCGCCCGCCGTGTTCGAGATCAAGCCGAAATAGGCTTCACAGCCCAGATAGTTGATCCACGGCAGGGGAGTATTCGGGCGGGTAATTACATATTCTCTGCGGGCGTCGTCAAAGTATCCGTAGCGCATCGTGAACTCGTTTCGAAAAGATTTGATTTGCTGGCTATCCAACCCACATCTCAGCAGCAAAGAGGCTGGCTTCCATTCCGAGCAGCAAGATACTGAACACCGTCCAGGCGCGGTCGAACGTCCTGTTTCTGCCGAGATGGGCTAAGAAAATGTAGATGGCAGGGACGACAAGCATGTACCGCGCCATGCTCCCGGCGGAGCCGCTCAAGACCGAAAGCGTGACAATCGCCAGGCTGAACAGCGCGGTCGCCAGGTCGTGGCGCAAGAGCCACAACGAGGCCACCAGCGCCAGGAGGATCGCGCCGACTTCGATGCCCAGGTAGACCCGGGCATGGCCACCGCCAAGAGTACGAGCATACTCGAAGGCATAGCCCCAGGCCTCCATCGAGCTACGAATCGAGAGAAACCCGCGCCCGAAATAGAACTCCTGCAGCTCCGCCCAACCGGCACCCAGGGCAGAGATTCGCCAGAGAAGATAGCCTGCCAGTGGCAGCAGCGCCAGCGCGCCGCGCAGCCACCACTTCCGGGCCATCTGCACTTTCAGCGGCTCACGCCAGTTGATCTGCATCAGCCAGAACACAAGCAGAGGCAGCGCGACCGCTGCACCATGGGCACGCGTCCAGGCTGCCAGCAGGCCCAGCAACGAAGCGCCGACCCAGTGCCCGTATTTGGAGAGCGCCAGGGCGCCAAACGCGAGACCAATGAACAGGCCTTCGGTGTACACCATGGCGAAGAAAAACGCCGTGGGAAAGATCAGCAGATAGAAGAGGGCCCGATGGGAATCCTCTTCCAAAAAGTACGGGCCCGTCAGGCTCCATAGTGCCAGCAGTCCGGCGAGCGTGCCGAGAGCTGCCACGGCGACTCCTGCGAGGCTTGCAGAAGCAATAGGATTAAGACCGAGGATAGTGAGTGGCCATGCAACCACACGCATCACATAGGGATAGAAGGGGAAGAAAGAATAGTTCTTGATCACTTCCTGCCCGGTCTCAGGGTTGACGACTGTGCCTGCGTTCGGGTCGTCATATCCGGCGACGGCGATCCCCACATAGTACTCCGAGTCCCAGGCGACCTGCCGGTTCATGATCGGCTCAAGCAGATAGATCTTGCCCTCGTTGCTGGATGGCATTGTCTGCGATTTCGTCCAAAAAACAGCCAGATCAGGATGCTGTATCTGCAGGCGGGCTGTCACGATCCATTGGAAACCGAGGATGATGACCAGCCAGGCAAGCCAGAGCAGAGCGATGTTGTACACTGTTGTTTTGGTCATGAAGCCTTTGTCAGGTCTTCTCCAATTTGTGCAAGCAGGGGACCGGAGACAAACGTCGGGTGGTTCCTGGCGATCTGCTCGAGCGTCATATCCATTGCCATGCTCATATCTGCCATGAGCAGGAAGCCGCCCACGTGTTTCGAGAGCACAGCGCGCCCATCTGGGTCGTCGAGCAGGGTTCGAACGGTCATTCCGGTATGCAGCCGGGATGCACGCGGTTCCGGCATGAGCGTGAACGTCTCTCTCAGGCGGATATCCCGGCTCGAAGCGCCGATCAAAATCTCGAAATCGCCCGGCTCGGTGGCCCATTCATTGCGGGTTACATCGAAATACCAGAAGGCTTCCCGATCGAGGGTGAAGGTGACCGTCTTGGTCTGCCCGGGAGCCAGCTCAACCTTTCTAAAAGCTTTTAGCTCTTTCTCGGGCCGCACCACCGTGCAGTGAACATCGCGCACGTAGAGCTGAACGACTTCCTTCCCGGCGACTTTGCCGGTGTTGGTTACGTCGACGCGGACTTTGAGAAGCTCATTGGGCGTCAACGACTTTGCACTCAGCCGCAGGTTGCTATACTCGAATGTCGTATAGGAAAGCCCGTGGCCGAAGGGGAAGAGCGGCTCGATTTCTTTCTTGTCGTAGTAGCGATAGCCGACAAAAATGCCCTCGCCATAACGGACCTTTCCGTTCTCCCCCGGATAGTTGATGTAGGCCGGGTTGTCCTGCAGGCGAACGGGGAAGGTGGTCGGCAGCTTGCCCGAAGGATTCACATCACCGAACAAGACATCGGCAAGGGCATTGCCCTGTTCCTGGCTGTTGTACCAGAGCTGGACTACTACGGGGACTTTGTCAATCCAGGGCATCTCCACGGGAGAACCGACGTTCAGTACGACAATGGTGTTCTTATTGGCTTTTGCTACGCGTTCGATGAGCTCATTTTGCGCGCCGGGCAGCTTCATGTCGACACGGTCAAAGCCTTCCGATTCCCATTCCCCGGTCAAGCCGGCGATCAACACGACTACATCGGATTTTTTGGCGAGTTTGACGGCTTCTGCAATCGTATCCCTGGCATGCGGCGGCTGGTGACCGAACGACAACGAGCGCCAGCGCGGGTCGCCTTTCCAGTAATATTCGAGCTTGATTGGATAGGGCTTGCCGCCTTCGAGCTCTAGTTCCACTATAAGCTGTTTCGCCATGTCAGTGTCGGAGGAGTGGTCGATGAGCACTTTGTCATCGAGATAAAGCTTTCCCCAGCCCACGGCCGACAGGGCCAGGGTGTGAGTGCCGCTTTCCTGCGGGGTGAAAAGGCCTTCCAGGCGGAGCGAGAATGCTTCCTGGTCTACATTGGGAACGGTGTCCTCGAACCAGCCGTACTGGACACGGGTGGTTACATCGCGATAAACAGGCTCGCCGGAAAGCTCCGTTCCGTTGAACAGGCTCAGGCTTAATCCTCGGCGCCCATCGCGAGTGGACAGGGTTTGCGGATCCGGAGGGGGCAAGGTTTTATAAATAAAGCACCCGGGCGCAGCTTCGACCTTGATTTTGTCACCCGCCCGGTTTTTGATCCCCTCGAATGGCGAGATTGCGTAATGCGGTGTGACCGATGAGCTGCCGCCTCCCAGGATCTGAGCGGTTTGTGCATAGGGACCGATCACTGCAATGGATTTGACCTTCTTCAGCGGCAGCGCCCCGTTGTTCTTAAGCAGTACGATCGCCTCGCGCGCGGCCTCCCGGATGACACGGCGGTGCTGCGGCTTGTTCTCGGAGCGTTCGGGCTGGGGCTGCCCGTTGTTGAATAGACTGGCTTTTTCCAGGACACTCAGCAGGCGGCGGACTTTATCGTCGAGCGCTTCCTCCGTCAGGGGGCCGTCGTCGAGAGCACGCTTGACGTGCTCTTCCGACATCCAGCGCGCCGCGCCGGGCATCTCCAGGTCCAGCCCGCTGTTCGGGACATCCCGGTCGTACGTGCCGAACCAGTCAGACATGACAATGCCTTCGTACTTCCACTCCCCCTTCAGAATCTCGAGCAGGGTATGGTCGTTCTCACAGGCATACACCCCGTTGACACGGTTGTAGGCGGACATCACTGCCCAGGGGTTCGCATCGCGGATCGCGATGCGGAACGGCTCGAGATAGATCTCGCGCAGTGTACGCTCGTCCACTTCCGAGCTGATCGAGAAGCGCTCATATTCCTGGTCGTTCGCCACGTAATGTTTGATGCACGCCCCGACGCCTTTGCTCTGGATGCCCCGAATATAGGCAGAAGCCAGCACCCCGCTCAGAAACGGATCTTCGGAGTAACACTCAAAGTTGCGTCCTGCGATCGGCGTGCGATGAATGTTGACGGTGGGAGCCAGCAAGATGTGCGCGCCCTTAGCTTTCAACTCGTCGGCAAGGACGTTGCCGACCTTCTCCACAATGTCTGGATTCCAGGTCGCTCCCAGGGCGACGCCGACCGGCGTGGCAACCGAGGTCGGACCCATATTGCCCCACGCGCCGCGCGCCCCGTTCGGTCCATCCGTTACCTTGAACTGCGGGATGCCCAGCCGCGGCACGGCGACACTGTACCACAGATCTGCACCGGCGAGCATGGAGATCTTTTCTTCAATGGTCATTTGCTGTAAAAGTTCGTCAATGTGAGACATGGAATGCTCCTGAAGGATGGAGTGATCAGAAAGGCGGAAGCAGCTACAGGTCGGCGAAGGTGATCAGCCTGACTCCGTTCGCAGCTATGGCAGCTCTGATGGATGGATCGGTCAATATGTCTAATTCTCGTTCGCGCTGACGGTTGTATACGGACTCGTTGGCGAAGGCCTGGTCTACATACCCGGGATGGCACATCAGCTCGGTGGTGCCGTCGGCAAGTTGATGAATGATCCTGAGCAGCTCCTCGTACGTTGCGGCTTCATCATAGAAATTGACGATGAAGCGGTCCGGGTGGCGGACGTCGAATTCTTTCATCAGATTCGGGACACGTGGGTATGTCGTTGCTAGCTCCTGCGAGATCTCGCCCGTGAATGGAAAGCGGATGGCGCACTCATATTCTTTTGCCAGCCCGAGCATTTCTCGAAACAGTTCCGGGCTGAAGTAGGAGGCATGATGGTGAGCGTCGAGATGGGTCGGTTTGCGGCCGGCAGTTTGTACGAATCTCTCGATCTGGGCGCGCCACTCTCTCTTCACCTCGTCGATCTGTATGTTTGGCAGTTGCTCTAACAGGGCTCGATATTTGAAGAAGTTTCCCTGTGAATCGGTAATCAACGACCCCGCGTCGAAGCGGATCAGAGGCCTACCCATGGTCAATACCAGGTGGACGCCAAGTCCCAGGCGCGGCGTCTCCTTCAATGCCATCGCGATATCCTCGGGCGTCGTGTCAATATTCATCATGCAGGTCGTGGAGGTCACGATGCCGCGCAGGTGCGCTTCACGAATCCCGCGCGAGATATCGGGCGAGCGTCCGTAGTCGTCAGCGTTGATGATGAGGCGTTTCATAGATTCCTGTTATCTCGGGGTTGAAGGGTGACGCGATCTACCCAAACAATTGCACCGGAGGTTCAGAGGGTGTAGTGCCTTCCAGATATTTTGCATAAAACTCCAAAAGGAAAGGCGTCGGGTCCTCATAAAAAGCCTCGGGGTCGAGGTCGAATCTTGCATACTCCGGGATTGGCTGAACCTTGGGCTGAGTGGCTGCGAACTCCTGAATGACTTTTGCATGCGGCTTGAGGGAGCCATCGCCTCGCACCAATCCGAAAAAGCGCTCGTGCCGCGAGTTGTTGCAGGGAGGCAGGTCCCAGAGCTCGGGAACATAATCGGCGAAGCACCAGACCATCGCGCCGGTCGCGCCGCTTTCCTGAAGTTTCGGAATAGTCAGGCCGATAAACTCGGCAAATTCCTCTTCGGAGGCCATGAATTGTTCCCGTTCGCGCCCATTGGTCTCCGTCCATTTCATAATGTGGGAGGGCTCGCCGGGTTGAGCGGTGGGGCCGCCAAATTCCTCCATCAGGATTGGCTTTCCGGCCAGGGCGGCGGTCAGCGCGCAGGTAAAGGGGACGAAGTCCGGGTCGAGAGGTTTACGCGCCCACTTTGTGTACATGGGATAGGAATGCATAACGGCAATGTCGGTATGCTTGTAAACCTTGTCGATTCGCAAGCCGTTATCGCGATGCAAGCCATCGCCGTGCAGCCCAATCGTGACCGGATGGTTCGGGTCGATGCTCTTGATCAGGTCGACCATCTGCTTGACCCAGGCCGCGCCCTCCTCGGAGGTCAGGGGCCAGGCGAACAGGTCGGGTTCGTTGGCGAGGTTCCACAACCAGATGGCTTTGTGGTCCTTGAGCATGCCCACCACCGTTTTGAGCAGCAGGCGCTCGGCGTTGATGGCAACTTCATGATGGAACATGTTGTAATAGCCCTGCGGCACAGGCTTGCCTTGGGTCATGATATCCCGGATGAACTCGTTGCCGCCCTTGAAGGGCAGCTCGCCGCCCAGCAGCCAGCGTGGACTCCAGTTGGGCCCGCTCATGTGTCCCGTAAAGAAAGTCACGTTAAGCCCAAGGTCGTTTTCCCCAGCAATATCGGCGACGGTGGCAAGATTGTCCAGCGCCTCTCGGGAAACCGAATCAGGTTCCGGTTGAAAATCGTCCCACAACAAAAAGATGCGGACAACCTTCAAGCCGATGTCGCGGATGATGCCAAATTCCTCACGGACTTCACCGGCATCGAAGTTGTTCCACCAGTACATGGCTTTCCTGCGGGGCCAATAGTTAACGCCCAGCGTAAAATCGGTACCAGGGGTCAGGTCGGTCATTTGAATCTCCAAAAACAAAGATTTGAGGAAACCGAACGCTAGCAGCTCACCATAAGTGCCGGATTAAGGGTTGGCAGAGGCAGTTTGATAGATGGCATTTAGCAGCGATAGCTCGCCTTGCGTGTCATGATCCAGGGTCCAGAACATGATGCCGCCAGCTTTTTCCATGGCGAGGCGTGTTTTTGTCTGAATGGTAGGGATCCCGTTATAGTGATAAACGGTACCGAAGTAGTCGAAGGTATCCGTCTGCGCGGCGCTGGGATCGGCTTGCACGATCTTGAAATATGGCAGGTTAGGGTCGCCGTAGAAGGGAACGCCCAGGATGATTTTTTCCTTCGGCAAGCCGCGTCCGCTCCAGTAGGCGAGACCTCTCTCGAATTGCTCCATCGTGCCGTGGTCAGGCCCGTCGTAGGTCATCACGTTGACGAAGTCAAACAGCGGAAATGATTCGTCAGGAATGCCAAGTCCGTTTTCATCGCCGTGCGCCACGACCGCGGTGGTCAATAGCTTGTCCGGCATCGCCAGGCGCAGCTCACGGATAAGCGCCAGAAAATTCTGCGAGGACGGGCCGGGATCAGGATATTCCCAATCCATGTCGACGCCGTCGAGCCCGTACTCGTCTACAAAGGCTGTCAGGTTTCGGACGAACGCGCTGCGGGTCTCCGGGGTTGCTGCCATTTCCTCGAACTGCGAGTCCCAGCCCCAGCCGCCCACCGAGATACAGACCCGTACACCATGTCCATGCGCGGTCTCGACAATCTGTTTCAGTTTCCAGCCATTGGTGATTTGATTGAACGTCCCGTCCGCATTGAGGGTGAGAAAAGAGTAGTTGATGTGGGTGAGCTTCTCGTACGGGATTGTATCTGCGAAGATGCCTTCGGTGACATATGCCAGGATGATAAAGCGGGGAGCAGAGGGAGTGGGCATTAGGCTGGGTTCAACCGCAGGCAGAGTTGCTGGATCAGGAGTGACAGGAGACGCAGGAGCGCAGGCTGTCGCCACGACGGAAAGCAGGCTAAGCAGGAGACAAAGTCGGTGCATCACTCAGCCCACAGAAACATTTCTCAGAGTCGAAATGCTCTCATTCATCGTCTTGCGCATTACAGGCGTTGCCAGGCATCCGGCTGCTTCCATGCCTAAAATAACCGCCCCGATGACAGGCGGCACCCGCAAACGGAGGAGGCGGGCGTAGGGGGCGACCCTGTGGATGGCTGCGCGCATCGGCTCGATGAGCATCGGTCCGCCTTCGAACATGCTGCCTGTCATAACGACATCGAAGGCCAAGCTCTCAAACTCCAGCTGGCGGATCACAGCGTTTGCCATCTCGCCAAGCTCTGTCCCTGCCCAGACAATGAGCTCCTGTGCGACCTGGTCGCCGTCTGCGGCAACCTGAAAGACGAGCCGAGCCGCTTCTGCTCCGATATGATATTCATAGGTCGTGTAACCGCGCATCAGGTCGTCGAGGTCCTTTGCACCGGCATAGGCGATCATGGCATCTGCGAGGGCGGTGCGCGGCAGGCGCTTGCTCCATGAATAACCAATGATCTGCATACAGCGGTGCATGAGCTCGGAGCCGCCGGCGCCTTCCCCCATCAAGACACCATGCCCCGTGACGCGGCCTTCCCGCTGGTGCTCGCGGTCCCAGCCGCGGCAATTCGAGCCGGTGCCGGAGACCACCACTACGCCCCAGCCCTCCTCCGAGCCCGCGACCAGGCCGGGGACCGCGTCATTCACAAATATATAGGGAGCGCTGAGGCCAAGGCGATCGATGACAGCCGTGGTTGCCTGGGCTTCGGATGGCCAGTCATACCCTGCCACGCCGAAGCCTGCCCCCCTGATATCTTCCTTCTTCAAACCAGCCGTCAGGAGCGCCTGTTCCATGCCGTCGTACATGGATTGGAACATACCGTCGTATCCAACCGTTTCATGGTTGCCGGGACCGCTTTCGCCAAAGCCAAGCGCTCGTCCGCTTTCATCGACGATGAGTGTATGAGTCTTGGTGGCGCCAAGGTCGGCGCCCAGGTAGTAATGCATAGGCTGGTGAATAAAGGGGCGGCCGCGCCGTAGGCGGTCGCCCCGTTTTCTTTCTCGGGTTAATTCCAGAAGTGGGGCAGATGCTCTTTGTGTGTTTCCAGCAGATCGTCGAGCACTGCCTGCACTCGATCTGCTTTCGGCCCGAGGGGGTGCACCAGGAGCGCCTGATAGGCGGCTGCGCGGTCTCCATGGATGGCAGCTTCGACCGTGAGCATTTCGTAGGCTTTTACGGCTGATATTAAGCCAAAACACGCCTTGGGGAGCGGCTCGGTCGGGATCGGTGCAATTCCGCTTTTCCTCACCGTTGACGGAATTTCGAGCACCCAGTCGGAAGGCCACTCCCTGACGGCACCGTCGTTCCGGATGTTGACCACGTGAGTCTCACCCAGATCGTTGTAATGGGCATTCAGAAGCTGGGTGGCAACTGTCGAGTAGTAAGCGCCGCCCCGTTTCATGAGATCGGCTGGCGGCTCCTTGAGGCTTGGGTCCGCATACTCGCGCAGGAGATCTTTCTCTACTTCGATGACTTCTTCGGCGCGTGAGGGCGGCCACTTTTCCTGTGACTTCAGCTTGCGATCGGTGTAATAAAAGTACTGCAGATAATAATTGGGCATCATCCGCAGGACTTCGATGGTACGCGGGTCCCATTCCGGCTCCGACTCCTTCTTTAGGTCGGCGATGAACCCTTCGATTACCTGAGGCCAGACGTCCTCGCCATCGATCGTGAAGCCGCGATGCCAGGAAAGATGGTTCAAACCCAGGGTCCTTAGCTCGGTGTGATCCGGATCGATCTTCTTCCCCATCGCCTGCTCGAGGCTTTCGATGATATGCATCTTTGTGGTGATGGGCACATTGCAGACTCCTACAGCAGGGACGTCTGGCGCATATTTGCTCAATGCCTGAGTGACCAGCCCGGCCGGGTTTGTAAAATTGACCAGCACGGCGCCCGGTTTGGCAAGCTCTTTCATGTCTTGAGCGATTTTCAAAATCACCGGTATGGTACGCAATGCTTTCGCCATCCCGCCAATCCCGGTTGTCTCCTGCCCGATCAAGCCGTGGCGCAGACCAAGGTATTCATCCCGCCGCCGCGCTTCCATGTGCCCGACTCGCAACTGTGTGGTCACGTATTCCGCGTTCTGCACGGATTTCCGCTGATCCGTGGAGAGGATCACCTTGAACGGGGAGCCTTTGGCTTCCACCATCCGTTGCGCAAAACCGCCGACGACTTCCAATCGTTCCTCGTCGATATCCATCAACCAGAGCTCATCGAGCGGGAATTCGG
>DAIQBG010000002.1:70169-146495 GCA_036781265.1 Anaerolineales bacterium
ACATCGTAGGCATTGGCAAAGAACGCCGGCACGATGAGTGGAAGCCATGTTCCGATCCATCCGATACGTTGGAAGAATGTGTAGGTGGGAATGATCGTCACTGCCGCCGGCAGGAAAATCGTTGCGATGAGAACGATGAACAGGAAATCCCGGCCGGGGAATCGAAAGCGGGCAAAGCCATACGCTACCAGCGTACACGAGATCAGGACGCCGATCTCGGTCATAATGGCATAAAACGTAGTATTCCAGAGCAGGCGCGGAAAATCAATGGAGTTCCAGACCTCGATGTAATTCTCCCAGGTAGGGGAAAATTGCCAGGGTCGTTCCAGGGCGCGCCAGGAAACCGCGCAGGTGAATTCTCCGCGTTCGAGATTATTCGGATCGATAAACGTGCTTTCTTGACGGCCCTTTTTGACAATGGCCAGATTCCCTGAACCGTCGGATGGATTAAACCCCGCACATTGGGAAAGAGGCACCATGAAGATCTCGACGTTCTTTCCATTGAATTCATAGGTGGCAGGCTTTGCAGGCCAGATGGGTCCACCGAGGATCGAAATCTGTTCCGGAGTTTTTAGGGAAGTAAACACCATAAAGGCGAAGGGAGCCAGAAACATAACCAGGATGGCCACAGTCAGGAGTGTGACGAACGATGAGCTCAGCCCGTGACGCCACTTTCGCGCGCTGATTCTGGCAGCCTTATTGTCCTCGACGGGAGCGGCTACGACATTACTTGGTTTAATGCTGGTCGTTTTCATGTCGAACTCCTTCTTATGAGCGGGCTTCGCCAGCGTAATACACCCAGTATTTTGCGGTGCTGAATAACAGGATGGTGACAGCCAGAATAATGGCAAACAAAACCCAGGCGAGGGTAGCTCCATAAGACATATCCTGGAATGTAAAGAATGTCTTATAGATCTTCAGGTTGTAAAACATGGTGAAACCGCCGGGCCGCCCGGTTCCGTTGTTGACCACCAGCGGGACAAGAAAATATTGGAAGAGACCGACAATACTGAGCGTCAGATTATAGAAAATGACCGGCGAGATCATCGGGAAGGTGACCTTCCAGAAGGTCTGCCAGCCATTGGCTCCGTCAACGGTTGCGGCATCGTAAAGCTCTGTCGGAACCCCCTGGAGACCTGCGATCATAATGAGCATGGCATTGCCGATGCCCCAGATTCCCATCAGGACATAGGTGAGGTAAATCCAGCCCCATTCCCCGGCACCGCTGTTGGCCCAGAGCGGTAAACTATCCCGGGCGATTCCGATCCATAGGAGAAAACGGTTGATCCAGCCGGTTTGCGGGTTGAGCATTCCGCCCCACAGAAAGACGGCCGCCACAAAGGGGACGATGTAGGGCATATAGAACATGCTGCGGAAAAACATGCTGCCCTTGAGATGCCTGTTGTTCATCAGCACAGCCAATCCCAGCGGGGCAAAGATACCTACCGGGAGGGCAATTAAACCGAATGCCATCGTGACCCATAGCGCTCCAGGCGTGCCTCCCCGGAACCAGGTCCTCGGATTTACACCGGCCGTATCGTCGTTCCATAGCTGGACATAATTGTCGAAGCCAACAAATTTCGGCCGGCTCAGAATACCATCCGTGATGCTGAGATCGATGAAGGTGAAGAATAAAGTTGCAACCAAGGGAAGAAGTGTAAAGGCGAGGAAGCCTATCAGCCACGGAGAAATGAAGTATGTCCCCAATTTGAGCTCTCGTCGCGCCAGTGGCGATAGATTTCTAAACGATTTTAAGGAAGGCAATGATCTGCGGAAATCGGAGAGTTGCTCAAACATAGAAATTTCCTTTCTCTAGTGGCTTGAGTTGGGCGGACCGGATGAGTCACCCGGTCCGCCCAAAATTATACACGTGCTTCTTACTTGTTATAGATGGTGTTGATGTCGTCGATCAGTTGCTCGTATTCGGCATCGAAGTCCAGCTGATCGGGCGGCGTATTGTTCAGCAGATCCAGGAAGGTGGCCAGACGAGCGTTGGCTTCGATGGAATTGGGATGGTACTGCTCGGAGCTCGGGGTGTCTGGATACGCCAGGCCCTGGATGAAGACGTCCCAGCTTTCCTGGGTCACGAACGGATAATCGTTCGACTTGACCTCGAAGAACGCATCGGTCTTTTCGGGGATCGCGGGCATAGCGCCGTAGATGGGCAGGAGCTTGTCCGCGCCGGTGGTGATCAGGTACGCCAGGACTTCGAAGGCTTCTTCAGGGTTCGGGGTGCCTTTCCAGATGCGGAAGGTGTCGGCGTCGATACGGCCGTTCACTTCACCATCCGCGCCCATGGGCTGGACAGCCAGCTGGAACTCGTTGCCGGCATCGCGGAAATCTCCAAGGCAGCAGGTGTACCAGGTTTGGGTCAGGCCCATGGCAGCCTTGCCGGTGTTGAACACATTGCCGTTGCCGAATTCAGGAGCGCCGGAGAGCGGACCGGTCGCAATGAAGGGTTCCTCGCCCCACATGCCTTCATAGTACCAGCGCCAGGCTTCCTTCCAGCCATCGGGGATGGTGGATTCGTATTCTCCGGGAGCATCGCCTTCGTAGATCTTGGCTGCGCCGTCATAGAAGGTGGCGATGGACTGAATGGACTGCCATTGCGGTGAATAGCCAACCTGGACGATCTGGGTCGGGTCAAAGCCTTCCTCGGTGGAGTTAAGGCCGTTCACGTCCACAGTGAGGAGCTTGGCGATTTCGGTGACGGTGTCCCAATTCCAATCGACTTCGGTGCCGTCGGGCATGACATACGGCTCACCGTATGTCTGAGGAGGATAGTTCAGGCCAGCCTCATCGAACATGGCCGGCACATAGTACATGGCGCCCGGGAACACGGCGAAGGGCAGACCTACCTGGCCCTCTTCGGTCTGGTAGAACTCAAGCAGGGCAGGATCAAACATCGAAGTGTCGAAGCCGGAGCTGTCGATGTACGGACCAATGTCAAGCCACTGGCCAAAGAAGTCATTCGAGCCGCCCCAGCCGACAGGTCCTACGATATCGGGGCCGGCGCCGGAAGCGATCTGAGTGGACAGGGTGTCGCGAGCGCTGTCAAACGGGACGATCTCCATGACGAGCTCGATCTCATCCTGGGAAGCATTGAAATCATCGACGACTTCCTGCTGGACTTCCACCTGCTCAGGATTGGTGCCGGTGCCGAGACCCACAAACCAGCGGATCTGAACTCGATCGCCGGAAGCGGCGGGTTCTTCGTCAGCGGGCTCTTCTGCGGCAGGTTCGGTCGCGGCGGGTTCTTCTCCTGCGGGTTGTTGGGTCGCTGCGGGCTGGCCACCACCACAAGCGGTCAGAACCATCGCTGCGATGATCAACAGAGACAGAACATACAAAAGTTTCTTCATGGTGAGTTTTCTCCTCTACATAGGATTTGGATTAGAAAGATTTGAACGGTCGGCAAGGAACACAAGATTGCGCGGGACTCACCTCCTTTACATCCATAAGGACTCATTGTTGGCAACCACATGAACGCCGGAGAATGATTTCAGTAGGCAGCACAACAGCTTCATCGGCTATATTCTTTTCAAGCAAGTCAAACAGGCGTTCTGTGGCAATTCTCCCCACCGCCTCGGTAGGAGCACGAACCGTGGTCAAGGGTGGGTTCAGGAAGGGAGCAAAACCGAGATCGTCGAACCCGATGACGGCTACATCTTCAGGGATCCGGAAGCCGTGTAAATGCAGCGCTCTGAGGACGCCGATGGCTGCATCGTCATCGCCGCTAAATACAGCATCGAACGTGACCCGCTCTCCATTGCTCAGAAGCTCGTTCAGGGCCTGGAAGGCAACGTCACGCTCGAACTCTCCGTTCAGGATCAGTTTTTCGTCAAAGGGAATGCCGTTGGCAGCAAGCGCGGACTTATAACCCATTTCGCGCCGGTTGGAATCTTCCTGATTTAAAGGCCCTCTCATGAACAAGATCCTCTGCTTACCGTGTTCCCGGATCAGGTGCTCCACCAGCCTCTGGGTGATGTCTATATTTTCAACTGTGACACTTGGGATCTTTAAAGAAGGGGGGGAGGTCCGATGTACCAGGACCATGGGGAAACCGCTTGCATTCAAATTAGCCAGGTCTTCGTCGACCAGACCATCTGAAAAAACCAGCAATCCATCCGTGTTGTGCGGCCCTATCGGTGGTGGCATTGCGGTGCGGCTGTTGGCGTGATAGGTGGCTACAATCAAGTTATACTCTTTTTGGCGGACGACTGCTTCAACACCGTTCAGAAGAGGCACAAAGAAGTCATTGTGCAGGTTGTTAAGCAGCAGTCCAATCACGCGAGTCTTCCGCGAGGCGAGATTTCGGGCAGCGGCATGCGGGACGTACCGCAGCTCCGTCATCACCTGGTTCAAACGCTCTGCCACTTCTGTGGAGACCGGGGCATTCCGATTGATGTACCGGCTGACGGTGGCAACGGAGACACCTGCCTGTCGGGCAACATCGCGGATCGTAACGGAGGAAGAGCGTCTGGTCATGTGTTAATGTAACCGTTTACTGTAACCGTTTACATTATTTCATAACTCATTTACAGAGTCAACCAACGCTTCTCTTAAAAAATGTTAATGAACCGTTAACACCTTTTAGCGCTTGATTTCTTGTTATTCCCTGACAACATATAGACTGACCGATTGCGGCGGCAGTGTCATCTCACCGGAGATTTCTCGCACTCCCATATTTTCCGCGCGATGTGAGGGATCGAACAGCCATGTTTCCGCCTGGATCTGCGCTCGTTCGCCGATCCGGAAGGCTTTTGTCTTCTCTTCCAGAGACAGATTAATGACCATCAAAGTCAGCGCACCGTCGTCACGCCGCGCCGCGTAAATAGGGAGGTCAGGATCGTCTGAAGATGAGTATATTAGCTCCTCCCCAAATTTCTTGTACATTTGGTAGGTGTAATAACTTGGGAAGACGTCGCTTGGGCCGACCAGTCCCAGTCCGCCATACCCGGGCTTGGCAGTCAGGTACCACTGGTTTGCCATGAACACGTCGTTCTTGATCATGCTGCCCAGCACGTTTGCCATCCAGATCGCGTTGTAATGCGAGTCGGGTGTTGTTTCCCCGCCAAAGGATTTATCGTAGGCGGAATTGAATTCGGTAACTGCCATCGGCAGGTCACGTCCGGTGTGTTCGTGGATCAGCTTGCGGGCATGGATAAAGATCTTGTCCCACTCCTGCGCGTTGAGACGCAGCTCATCCATGGACGGGGCGCCGGATCTGTTTGATTGCGGGAAGGGATAGCGATGAAAAGAGACCACGTCCACAAGATCGCCGTTTGCCTTAAGGAACTCCACCATCCAGGCTTCATCTCGTTCTCCGAAGTTTGTTGTGGCGCCGGGAGTCGGATCGTGGCTAAATTGATTGATCTCCGGTCCCACCAGCTTGATGGTCGGGTCCACAGCTTTCATGGCTTCGGCAAACGTACGCCACTCCCGGTTGAAACGCTGGACATCATAAGTCTCACCGCGGTTCTGTAATTCGCCATCGTAAAGCGTTGGCTCGTTGCCAATGTTCCAGTATTGCACGCCGTACTTCTTTTCAACGTTTGTATAACGCACCATCTCTGCGGCTTGCTCGGGCGTCCCATCCAGCAACCGGACGCTGAAGAGAGCCTCTGCGCCGACCTTTTCGGCAAACCCCATAAACTGGTCGATCTGATAGGTTTGCACATTGTTATGGTCGCCCCACGAGCCGGCCGGGAAGCGCAGGATCGTCACGCCGGAATCATACGCCGCCGGCAGCATCGCCAGCGACACGACCAGCCAGGGACCGTAATTCGATCCGTAGACCAGAGGGCTGATCGGTCCCAGTGATATCGAGGGGTCTACAAATAGAGTGTCGGGAATGGGAGTCGGGATCGGGCTGGGAGTCAATAGAACCGGTGAGGTGGGGACGAGCGTTGGGCTTTCCGAAGATTCGACCGGTGTAATTGCAGCAGGTGCGGGAATGGTTCCACAACTAGCCAGCAAGATCGAGATCAGCGCCAGACTCATACAGGTGCGATGCATAGATGTCTCCGTAAGACGCTTCGATGGTTTTATTTAATCAAAAGCGAGCAAGGAAAAGCTAACCGCTTCCAGGCTGCCCCGGTGAAGGTAACAATGGAAGTTATCACTGCGCGTAATCCAGATATTTCAATCCTGAGCCCGTGTTGAACAGCACAATTCGCTCGTCACGATCTATCCAGTTCTGTCTGATCAGCTCGTTCAGCGCCGCGAGGGTCGCGGCGCCTTCCGGAGCTGCAAAAATCCCCTCCCTGCGTGCCAGCTGCTTTTGAGCCTGCAGGATCGCTTCGTCACTCACCGCCACAGCGGTACCATTGCTGTCATAAAGATCCTGGAGAATGAGGTGGTCCGCGAAGCTTCTGGGGACGCGCAAGCCGGAGGCAATCGTCTCAGCGTCATTCCAGAACTCGGAGGAGGATGCGCCTTGCTGAAACGCACGGACGACCGGCGCGCAGCCTTCTGCCTGTACCGAGACCAGGCGCGGCCGCTTTGAGCTTTCCAGCCAGCCCAGCGCTTCGAGCTCCGCAAACGCTTTCCACATCCCAACCAGGCCCGTGCCGCCGCCGGTCGGGTAGATGATCACCTCCGGGAGCTGCCAGTCGAACTGTTGTGCAAGCTCATAGCCCATGATTTTTTTGCCTTCGACGCGGTAAGGTTCCTTGAACGTGGAAACATCGAACCAGTCTTCTTCGCTGGCTTTTTTTCCTGCCATCGCAGCCGCATCGCTGATCAGGCCGTCCACGAGCACGACTTCCGCCCCCGTCATGCGGCTCTCTTCGAGATTGGCAAAGGGCGTATCCATGGGCATGAAAATATAGGCACGCATACCGGCACGCGCCGCATAGGCTGCCATAGCTCCGCCGGCATTGCCCGCCGTGGGAATGATGACCTTTTCCACGCCCAGTTCCTTGGCTTTAGAGATTGCCGCCGCGAGACCTCGCGCTTTGAACGAGCCTGTTGGATTGTTGCTCTCGTCCTTTACATAAAGATTGTCAAGTTCCAGGTCCTGTTCGAGATGAGGTAAGCGTAGCAGCGGGGTATCGCCCTCGCCCAGAAAGACCTGATTTTCCTCATGGAGCACCGGCAGGAGCTCATGCCAGCGCCACATCCCCTTGCTACGCTGAGAGACCTGGTCCCGGTCAGTTTGCTGCTTTGCCATCTCCAAATCGTACCTTGGCAGAAGAGTGGCTTTGCAGTCCGGGCAGAAGGTCTGCAGCCGGTCATGAGGGTACTCGCGGTGGCATTTTGAGCATTCCAGATGTAAGAGAAACGAATGGCTCATGGCAGCTCCTTAAATGAAAAGCGCGACCCCCGGAGGAGTCGCGCTATCGTATCCATTTACTTTGCGATCTCGGTTGACCGGGTCTCGCGAATGACGGTCACCCGGATCTGACCGGGGTACTGCATGGTTTCTTCTATTTTTTTGGCGACGTCGCGTGCCAGCCGAGCGGAGGCGAGATCGTCAATGGTCTCAGGCTTGACGATAATGCGGACTTCCCGTCCTGCCTGGATGGCAAATGCCTGCTGCACACCCTCGAACGACATGGACATCTCTTCGAGCGAGCGGATACGCTTGATATAGGCTTCGAGGTCCTCGCGCCGGGCCCCGGGGCGTGCGCCGGAGATGGCATCCGCGGCTTCGGCAATGACTGCCTCGACTGTCAACTGGTCCACTTCATGGTGATGGGATTCGATCGCATTCACCACAACCGAATTCACGCCATAGCGGCGGCAGAACTCCGCGCCAAGCTTGGCGTGTGTGCCCTCCTGGTTATGATCCATGGCTTTGCCAATATCGTGTAAGAAGCCGCCTTGCTTTGCCAGCTCTACATTGGCCCCGATCTCCGCCGCCAGGATTCCCGCCAGCTTGGAGACTTCCACAGCGTGCGCCAGCTGGTTCTGTCCGTACGAGGTACGGAACTTGAGGCGTCCCATCATGCGCAGGATCTCCGGGTGCAAGCCCGTAATGTTGGCATCGAAGGCAGCCTGTTCTCCGGCTTCGTTGATGATTTTTTCTACCGCACGGGTTTCGTCCTCGACGATCTTTTCAATATGAGCGGGATGAATTCTGCCATCCAGGATCAGTTTCGCCAGGGCACGACGTCCGATTTCGCGCCGCACCGAGTCGAAGCAGGAAACGGTCACGGAGTCGGGCGTATCGTCCACAATGACATCTACACCGGCAGCCTGCTCGAAGGCCTTGATGTTGCGCCCATTGCGTCCGACGATCCGGCCCTTCATCTCTTCATTGGGCAGCGTGACGACGGCACGGGTGACCTCGGCGACATGTTCCGAGGCAACGCGCTGGATGGCATCTGCGATCAGTTTGCGGGCACGCTTTTCGCCCTGTTCCCTGGCTTCCGCTTCGATCTGGCGGATAATGCGCGCCATATCGCCGCGCGCCTCTTTTTCGACGGCGGCAAAGAGCTCCTTGCGGGCGTCTTCCGGCGTCATCTGGGCGACGAACTCGAGCTTCTTGACCTGGTCCTCATAGAGCTTTTCGATCTCATTGCCGCGCTTGTCGATCTGCGATTGGCGCTTATTAAGCGTCTGTTCGCGCTGCTCGAGCCGGTCAATGCGGCTTTCCAATTCAGAACGTCTTTTATCCAGACGCTCTGCTTCGCGATTGACTTCGATGCGACGCTCTTTGATCTCGGCTTCCGCTGCCTGGACGATCTTGACGGCATTTTCACGCGCCTGGCTCTCGATCAGACGAGCCTGCTCATTGGCTCCTTTGAGTATATTGTCGGCTCTTTCCTGCTGATTGCGGCGTGCGATTTCCGCCTGATAGCGGTGGAGAAAATATCCGGCAACCGCACCCACAATCAGAAAAAGTATGGCTATGATCCATGCGATTGGGGTCATGTTTAATCCTCTTCTTCGTAGTGTTGTTCATTCCTGTGCGCCTCGTTCCAGATGCGGGTCACTACCGGCGCAATGACAGAGTATGAAAACCCGCGACGGGCAAGATAATCACTCATTTTTTTGCGAAATTCATTCCATTCCAGATCCCTCAGCCGGGAAACTCTTTTCTCGGCAGCCTGATAAGCAAGCGCTTCATCATCTACGTCCGCAGTTGCGGAGGCGACCGTCTCGTTGCTGAGCCCCTTCTGCCGCAGCTCCATGGCCATCAACCGGCGGCTGCGCGGGCGAAAAGCACTCCGGTTTTCGACCCACGACCGGGCAAATTGATGATCGTTAGCGAGCCCATCCTGGCGCAGCCGTTCCAGAGTCTGTTCTATGACCGGCTCGGGAATCTCATGCTTGCGCAGATTCTTGCGGATTTCCGATTCGGAGCGGGCCCGGTAGCTCAAGAGCAGCATGGCCTGCTGGTAGGCACGTTCACGAGACTCCTCGAGCTGCAGTTGCTGGATCTTCTCCTCGCTGAGCTCCTGGCCCACCCTCAGCCAGGCAGCCACGATGCGCGCCAGCCCAAAGGCGAACTCTCCGTCCAGGTGGATATTCACCCGGTTAGGCGACCGTTTTTGTACCTCAATTGCCGTAATCTTTTTCATTAAAAACATACAGCCGAGCGCCATCCGGGCGGCCTCGGCTGTCAAAACGTCTGGGAGGTTGATCGGACCCTGAATCCCGCACGAATCGCGGCAATTCGCGGGCAGAGTCAAACCGCGTGGACCTGGTTCAGGGTCACGTTCGGCACAAAAGTTGCGGTAGAGAAGTCAGGTGTGTATACAATTAGAATCCTGGGTTGACTTCAAAAGGAACTCCCAAAACCGGGGAGGTTCGTGCTCGAATATCCAGAGTTGGTTACAGCCAAGCCGCCGCGGCGGCAGAAAGTTTCTGATCCTGTCTTGCCGGATTAACTTAATTATACATGAGATTTGAGGTTTCTCCACATCGCTTTTTCCTACGAATTGGAGCAGCGCTTTTCGAAAACTTGTGACAAATGGAACTGGGGAAAAGCCCTGAATCATGCCATAATTTGAAAGGTTAGAACATCAACAGGAGGCCCCATGGCGAAATTCACACGTGAAGACGCACTCGAATACCACCGTCTCAAGGGAAAACCCGGCAAGGTCGCAATTGTCCCCACCAAGCCGATGGACACCCAGCGCGATCTAAGCCTGGCATATTCCCCGGGCGTAGCCGAACCTGTGCTGGAGATTGAAAAGGATCCCGGGCAGGCCTACGAATACACGTCGAAAGGCAATCTCGTGGCAGTGGTCTCCAACGGTACAGCCATCCTGGGCCTGGGTGATCGCGGGGCGCTCGCCTCGAAGCCGGTGATGGAAGGCAAAGGTGTGCTGTTCAAGAAGTTCGCCGATATCGATGTATTCGATATTGAGGTGAGCTCTCACGATCCCGACGAGATCATCAAGGTGGTGGCAGCCATCTCCCCGACCTTCGGCGGCATCAACCTGGAGGACATTAAAGCTCCGGAATGCTTCTATATCGAAGAGACCCTGAAAGGGATGCTTGACATCCCCGTATTCCACGATGACCAGCACGGGACCGCGATCATTTCATCCGCGGCCCTGGCAAACGCCCTGGAGCTGGTTGGCAAGAAGCATAAAGACATCCGGATTGTGATTTCCGGTGCCGGCGCTTCCGCCATTTCCTGCGCCGAGCTGGCAATCCGTTGGGGAGTGCGGCGCGAGTGCATCATGCTGGTGGATACAAAGGGTGTGGTGTACAAAGGGCGCAAAGAGGGCATGAACAAGTATAAGGAGCTGCTGGCCGTGGAGGACAGGGGTCACCGTACGCTCGCCGATGCCATGCAGGATGCAGACGTGTTTTACGGACTCTCCGTGGCAAATGTCCTTTCACCAGAGATGGTCAAAACCATGGCGCCCGACCCGATCATTTTTGCAATGGCAAATCCAGACCCGGAGATCCAGCCTGAGCTGGCGAAGGAAGCCCGCCGGGATGTGATCATCGCTACAGGACGCTCCGACTACACCAACCAGGTCAATAACGTTCTGGGATTTCCGTTCATCTTTCGCGGGGCACTGGATGTGCGCGCCCGGGCGATCAATGAAGAGATGAAGTTCGCCGCATCGGAGGCGCTGGCCGCGCTGACTAAGGAAGATGTGCCGGATTCGGTGATCCGCGCCTACGGCGGCGAGAGCATCAAATTTGGGCGGGAATACATCATTCCCAAGCCACTCGACCCGCGGGTCTTATTATGGGAAGCGCCCGCCGTGGCGGAGATGGCGATGAAGACCGGGGTCGCCCGCAAGACGATCGACATCCATGAATACCGCGAACAGCTTGCCTACCGTCAGGGAAAGGGTGAGCAGGTGCGATACTTCTTCCAAAACAAGGCGCGCTCTTCCGGGGGGACGACGCGGCTCGTCTTTGCAGAGGGTGAAGAACAGAAGATTATCCGCGCTGCGTACCAGATCAAGGAAGAGGGAATTGCCACGCCGATCTTGATCGGACGCGCCTCCGTGATCGGAGAACGAGTCAAAAGCCTGGGCATTGACTTTCAGCCGGAAATTGTCGACTTCGATACCTTCAGCAAATTCCCGGAGTATGCCAGAGCATTTTATGAGCTGCGTCAGCGGAAAGGCGTAACCAACCTGGATGCATCCAAGAAGGTGCGAGATCCCAACATCATTGGTTCGTTGATGGTTAAATTAGGAGATGCAGATGCCTTCATCTCGGGCTTGACCTACGATTACCCGGACGTGATCCGTCCCTCGCTCCAGATCCATCATACTGCCCTGGGTGCAACGCGCGCCGCGGGGGTGTACATCATGATCGTGGAGGATCGCGTTTACCTGTTTAGCGATGCCACGGTCAACATCGAGCCCACGGCAGAGGACCTGGTGGAGATCGCCTGTCTTGCTGCCGACTTTGCCAAGCGCCTGGAGCTCGACCCGCGTGTGGCATTCCTCTCCTTCTCCAACTTTGGCTCTACGCCCCACCCTCTCTCGGACAAGGTCCGTCGTGCCGTTGAGCTGACGAAAGTCCGCCGCCCGGACCTCCAGGTGGACGGTGAGATGCAGGCAGACACGGCGGTCGTGGCGGAGCTCATCGAGAATCGTTATCCGTTCAGCTCTGTGAGGGATGCCAATGTGCTCGTCTTCCCTTCCCTGGAGTCAGCCAATATCGCTTACAAGCTGCTGGCACGGCTCGGAAAAGCCAAAGCGATAGGTCCGATCCTGCTTGGCATGGGCGCTCCGGTCCACGTGCTGCAGACCGGTGATGATGTCAATTCCATTGTCCAGATCGCTTCCGTGGCCGTGATGGATGTCATGAGCCGCGAAGAGGCAGCCTAGACATAAACATTAGTGCGTTGCTTCATATGTACAAAGTCTCTGGACGTTCATGCCTCAGAGACTTTGTCTTCTGGTTTTTCCAGCCTGCCCAGTCTTTTTCTTGCTAGCCAGATGCCGATGATAAGCAATGCCAGTCCCAGGATTAGGCTGCCAAAGTTGTTCATGAGCTTGCTAATCACCTCCCACTGACTTCCGAAAAGATAGCCGAGCCCTCCGTAGCCGAAGACCCAGATTGCCTCGCCGAGCACATCGTAGAACAGGAAGGTCCGGAACGAGATGTTCCCCATCCCGGCGATGAGGTTGACCGGAGAGGCAATCCCCGTGATCAGGAAACGGGTCAGCAAAACGGACATACCGCCCCAACGTTGAAAAAAGCGTTCTGCCCTCGCCCATCGTTCAGATTTTCCCACCCGGTCGAGTACAGGCCCGCGCAAATAATGTCCGAGGGCGTAGCCAATGCAATCCCCCAGCACGACAAAGGCCAATGCGATCAACCCGGTGGTATGCCAGGGTAAAAGTCCCTCCCGGCTGAAAGCGCCCGCAGCAATGACAACCAGTGTCGCCGGAAGCGGAACGCCCAACGCCGAGACGAACACGATAACACCCAGGATCGGCGCCCCGTAATTGATTATTTGTGTCAATAAAAAATCTGACATTTGTATTGTTCAGGGGCCCGGCGTGGGCGGGGGGAGATTTTCCAGAACCGCAACTTTGATTTTTGCTTCGACCAACCCCGGCACTCCGGGGAAATATTGTTCATTGAGCTGGGTGAGGCTTTTCTCTTCGTTACCGCGCGGTGAGATTTCGAGAGCTTCAAAAAGCACAGCAGCTGGAACGCGATATGTCCTGGCAATGAATGGCACCGTCATCCAGCTGCGAATCCTTTCAACATCGGTTTGTGCAGGATCAGCTATCTCTACGGGAGCAGGCAGCGGACCACGCTCTCTGAAATCTCTGAAGGCACGCAATGTCCTTGCGCCGGAAAGAACCACAATCAGCGCGCCAGCGAGAACGAGAAGCAGGATCAAGGTGCGCTGTATGTGGAGAGTCATCTCAATCTTGCCACTCCAGTTCGAACTCCCCGATGGCAACCGTATCGCCTTCCTGCACGCCGGCTCGGCGCAAGGCTTCGTCTACGCCGAGGGTTTCCATGATCTTCTGGAACCGGCGCACGGAGCCGTCGTGTTGCCAGTACGTCATCGCAGCTGCGCGTTCGATCGCCGCGCCCGAGATTCGCCATTCGCTGGAGCCTTCCCGCGTCACGACAAACTCGCGCGGGTCTTCCTTGGGTTTGTACACCGGCAGGGGCAATTCCACTTCTTCCACCGGGGGAGCTTCGGAGAGTTTCTGGTAGGCCGTGATCAATAATTCGCGCGTGTTCGTGCGTGTCAGCGCAGAGATGGTCATCAGCTCCACCCTCAGTTTCTTGAATTTTTCCTCGACCTCTGCCAGCTTTGCCTGCACCTCGGGCTGATCGATCTTATTGAGCGCCACGACCTGGGGTTTCTTCGCCAGGTTGGGGTCGAACAGAGACAATTCCGAGTTGATCTGGCTGAAATCCGCTACCGGATCTTCCGACAAGCCGTCCAGCAGGTGGATGAGGACGCGCGTGCGCTGGATATGGCGGAGAAAATCGTGTCCGAGCCCGGCGCCCTGGGAGGCGCCCTCGATCAGCCCCGGAATATCGGCCAGGACAACGGTCGTATCCTCATCGATGTTTGCCACGCCGAGGTTGGGTTCCAGTGTCGTAAACGGGTAGGGAGCGATCTTCGGCTGCGCATTCGTGAGCACCGATAGTAGAGTCGATTTGCCCGCGTTTGGGATCCCGATCAGACCGATATCGGCGATCAGCTTAAGCTCCAGCTTGATCCGTTTTTCCTGAGCGGGCTCGCCCTTTTCAGCCGTACGCGGCACCTGGTTCCGCGAGGTGGCGAAATGCTGGTTGCCTCTACCCCCGCGCCCGCCTTTCAATACGGTCAACGTTGCCCCTTGCTTCGTGAGGTCTCCGATCAGTTCACCGGAATCCGCATCGAAAAGCACGGTTCCGGGCGGCACGTAGACCACGAGATCTTTGCCGTTGCGGCCCGTCATCTGGGATGGCCCGCCTTTGACCCCATCCTCTGCCTTGAACTTCTGATTCTGGCGGAACGAGGAAAGCGTATTCAGCGTGGACTTCACCTCGAAAATGACATCTCCTCCTTTGCCACCGTCGCCGCCATCCGGTCCGCCCTGCGGCACAAACTTTTCGCGGCGGAAGTGCACCATTCCATCGCCGCCTTTGCCTGATCTTACGTGGATTTCTACCTGGTCGACAAACATGCAGCCATTATAAACTGACATTACATTCAGCACTGTCGGTCCAGCCTTACGATTCTGTTTTGCGGGCTCGAAAAATCACGACGATGGGGGGAAACCCGTATTGGTCAACAAAAAAACAGGTATATCCTCGCCCTATGCCACAGATCGATTACCTTTCGAACCAGCCTTCATATCAGCCGGGGGTGTTTCTGATTATTAACAAGCAGATCATTCCCTTGATCAAGCAGGTGACGACTCTCGGGCGTCAGCTGGAGAATGACATTGTCTTTCACGAAGATTTCCTTTCGCGTTTCCACGCCGAGATCATTCACGAAAATGACAAGTATGTCCTTTACGACAAAAACTCGACCAGCGGGACTTTCGTCAACGGCAGGCGCATCGACCGTTGTGTGCTCAATTCTGGGGACTTGATTTCCTTAGCAAACATCTACATCATGTTTGTCAATAACAATCCCAAAATCGCCGGGAAAGCCATGGGAACCACACAAAGCCTGCATCAGGGTAGTCTTCCGCCTGAGAACAAGCAGAAATAATATGAATAACAGCTCCACCATCCTGATCATCGATGATGAACCAGCTCTCTTGCTGGGACTTGCGGCAAAGATCAAGCGGCAGGGCTACCACGTGGTGACAGCCTCCAACGGAGCGCAGGGACTGCAGAAAGCCAAGGAAGTGTTGCCCGATCTCATCCTTTCGGATGTGATGATGCCCCCTCCCAATGGATTTGAGCTGCGGCGGTTGATGGGGCAGGACCCCCATCTTGCGCGCATCCCGTTTATCTTTCTCACCGCCCGGACCGGAGTGGAGGATCGTGTCAATGGGATCCGGGACGGGGCAGATGACTACATCACGAAACCCTTCGTCACCGAGGAACTGTGCGCCCGAATTGAAGCTGTGTTGCGACGCGTTAATACCGCCAGGGCCTCCGGGCGGGAAGAGGCACAGGAGTGTGCCAGGCAGGAGATGGAAAAGCTCAAACGTGAGATCCTGCAAAACTTTCACCATGAGCTCCGCACCCCCCTCTCCAACATCATCATGCCGCTCGAGCTGGTGGTCAATCATCATTTTGAGAGTCCCGAAGAACAGACTCAGTTCATCCGCACCGCCCTCTCGAGCGTGGAGCGTCTGGAATCGCTGGTCACTGATTTTATTCTCCTGACTAACATCGACCACGGCGATCTTAACCGTATCCGCCAGCCCATCGATATCGATTCTCATATTATTATGCCTGCTCAAAAAAGGCTGGCACGGTACAAGGGGAAGCAATTAGATTTTCGTTATGAGGTCAAACGAAGCGGCAAGATCTCGGCTCCGCGCCGGGAGTTCACCCATGCGGTCCTGCACCTGATCGACAACGCGTTCAAGTTCAGCCCGGAAGGCGGCAAGATTGCGCTGACAGTGGTGCCGGACACCGATGGGGGTGGCACGATCACGGTGGAAGATAACGGTCCAGGGATCACGGGCGAGTCGATCCGGGAAAAGGTTTTCGAGCGTTATTACCAATCCAGCCAGGGTGACAATCGCGACCACGATGGTCTGGGTGTTGGCCTGTTCATTGCGCGGGCTATCTTCTCCCGCCTGGGGGGAAGTGTGAAGTTTATGGAGAGTATGGAAGGATGTTGTGTTCAGGCGGTGCTGCCCAATATCCGGCCCGAAGACATCTCCTATGGATGAAAAGACCCTTCCTCTGGACAAATATGGATTGAGTACGAATGCACTGGCTGATAGAGCCCACAGACTGTGGGGGAAGGATGTACACTATCGCTCTTTGTTCGAGCAGACAAGTGAATGCGTATTCATCATTGGGCTGGATTTCCAGTATCTTGCTGCGAACCAGCAGGCGCTCAGCCTACTAGGGTATGAGCAACACGAGCTGGTGGGGATGCCGGTCAGCCACGTAATGTCGCAGGATGATTCGCTCGGGCATAACTCCCTGTTTGTGGATGATGAATCCAACCTCTACGAACGGATCCTGAAACGCAAGGATGGAAGCACACTGCCGGTGGAGGTCAGCACGTCCATCGTCTATGACGAACACGCAGAGCCAGCCTATATCCAGAGCATCGCTCGCGACATCTCGGAAAGGAAGCATGCGGAATGGATCCTGAAGCGGCACACGCAAATCCTTTCCGCCATCAGCGATGCGACCGCCAGGCTGCTGCGCTCTTCCAGTATCGAGATCAAGATTCCCCGCGTTCTGGAGTCTCTCGGTGTGGCAATGGAGGTCGCCTCGTGCATCATCTTCGAGATCGATACATTTTCGGAAACCCCGCTGGTGGAAGTGCGCTATCAGTGGGAAAGGTCCCCGGGCGACGCTTTTGATGTTTCATCGGCCGTGCAAGGCTACCTGCCAGACCTCTTGCATATGAACAGCGGATACTTTTCCTCTGCCGCGGCCGTGGATGGAATACCCCCCGTCACGCCGGCGTTCGTTGCTATTCCCATCAGCGGTAATCTGGGTTCCTGGGGATTCCTTGGTTTTTTTGACGAAGCCTATAAGCTGTCCTGGTCATCCGCCGAACTGGATGCCGCACAGACAGCTGCCAACCTGATCGGAGCCGCTCTGCAGCGCAACCGTTACGAAGAGGCCATCCGCCTGAGCGAAGCCCGCAATCGGATCATCCTGGATGCCCTGCCCGACCTGTTGATCCGAATCAATACCGAAGGACATATTCTGGATTACAGCGCCAATTCGACGCACCCGCTCTATGTTCACCGGGACCTCATCACAGGCAAGAAATTCTGGCAGATCTGGCCGCCGGAGATCGTCAAACAAATTATCGGCGAAGCCAATGAAGGTTCGTTCAACAGTTCCAGCTACGTGGAGGAATTCCGGCTGCCCTACAGCAATCATGCCTATGAATCCCGTCTGTATCCGCTTAGCTCAAATGAAGCCCTGATCGTGATCCGCGATATTACCGAACAAGCCAGGCTCAACGAGATGAAATCGGATTTCATAAACCGAGCCTCGCACGAGCTGCGGACGCCTCTTACGACCGCGATCCTGATGACGGAGCTCATTCGTGAAGGGGGCACCCCCGATGAGCTGGAGGAATACTGGCACACCCTGGAGAGTGAACTGAACCGGCAAAAGATCCTGATCGACCGTTTGCTGATCGCGGGTCGTCTGGAAAGCGGCATGATGAAGCTGGAAGTCGGTCCCATGGATATCATCCCTGTTCTGCAAGAGTCTCTCATCGCTGTAAAGCCAATTGCGGCCAAAGGGAGAATCTCGCTAACTCTCGATGTTCCGGCGTCTCCCGTTCAGGTGATTGGTGATAAGAGTGGTCTGCAGCAAGTCTTCATCAACCTGATCAACAACGCGGTCAAGTTTTCACGTTCAGGAGGCACTGTGCAGGTCAATGTTTCGGAAGAAAAAGAGCGAGTGCTGATCGAAGTGATCGATAGCGGTGTAGGGATTCCGGAGCAAGCGATCAATCACCTCTTCGAGCGCTTTTATCGCGCCAAGAATGTGACGATTGCCGAAATCCCCGGCAGTGGCATTGGGCTTTATATTGTCAAATCTATCATCGAGGCCCTGGGCGGGACGATTGAGGTGAATAGTGTGCTGAACCAGGGCACGACCTTCAAAGTGAGGCTGAAGCGTTTCGCATAACTCACAGCGATCATTTAATTTTCAATGTTTATTCAGGCAGGGCGGTAATCGCGTATCCAGGGACGTATGTATTTTGCATGCGTCCCTGGATATTTCGCTTTCATGAAAAGACGACATTTCCTACCATCCAGATAAGCTCAAGCCGATCGCATGGCGCAGGAGCATAGTTTCTGGTCGCCATGATACAATCCGCGCGGATGAACTGGCACAAGACGTCCCTCGAAATATCCACGCGCGGTAAGGGGTTGTATGACATCACCGAACGCGTGCGCGCCCAGCTGCTTGACTGGAACGTGCAGGAGGGTATGTGCTTTCTCCTCCTGCCGCACACCAGCGCTTCGCTCGTCATGAGCGAAAACTGGGACCCGACTGCCCGCGCTGACCTGGAAACATTCATGGAGCGCCTCGTTCCTGAAGGCGACAAGTGGTATACCCACGATCTTGAAGGTCCGGACGATGCCACCTCCCACATCCGCGCCATGCTGACGGACACCAGCCTGACTATTCCGGTGGATGACGGGAACCTTTCGCTGGGTACCTGGCAGGGGATTTATCTTTTCGAGCACCGATCTCATTCACACCGTCGCAGTGTAATCATTCGCGCACTGAGTGTAAAATAAAAGAGCCGGGCAAACCGCAGCAGGCACCCGACTCTTTCCTGTCAATCCACAACATTATTAAGCTATCGAACCAGTTTCCATACCGCAGGCAACAACAGCCCCGCCGCGACCAGTTTGATCGCGTCACCAAGCAGAAAGGGAAGCAAGCCGGCTGCAATTGCATTGCCGAGGCTCCCAAGCATCACAGCCAACCACGTTACACCACAAATGTAAATAATGAGCGTCCCCATCAGGAACGGTAACAAGGATGTCCGCAGGCTTCTTTCCAGACCGTGTTCTGCCAGCGAGCCAATCACATAGGCTGCGATCAGGAAGCCTACCAGATATCCGAGCGTCACGCCGGACAGATATGCCAATCCTGACGCGCCGCCGGCGAAGACCGGCAACCCGAGCGCGCCAAGAGCGATATACAGGAGTATGGACGCGGTGCCGCGTTTTGCGCCCAGCATCGTACCGACGAGCAATACGGCAAACGTCTGCCCGGTCAATGGAACCGGTGTGAAGGGAAGCGCAACCTTTAGCTGCGCCAGCATGGCTACCAACAACGCTCCAAGCGTAATTAGGATTATGTCGCGTAGCCATTCAGCCGTGCGTGGAAATGTACGGGTGTAGATGGTTGGAGCAAGGGTGGTCATTTTAAAACCTACTTGATTAAAAAGCTATTTCTTTCCAAATTTTTGCATCAAAATATCCTGCAGCGTCGGCTGGCCAATCTCCTGCAGCTCATAGCGCACCCGCTGGTGCGGCTTCGTGAGCTTGATGATGCGTGTAAGATCAATTGGCGTGCCCACGATAACCATATCCACATCGGAGCGGTTGATCGTCTCCTCCAGGTCTTTCATCTGGGCATCGCCGTAGCCCATGGCAGGCAGGATGGTTCCTGTCATCGGATATTTCTCATAGGTCGCGGCAATCGATTTGACCGCGAACGGGCGCGGGTCGACGATCTCTCTTGCGCCAAAGCGCCGCGCTGCCACATAGCCTGCACCGTATGCCATCTCGCCGTGCGTGAGCGTCGGTCCATCTTCGATCACCAGCACACGCTTGCCGCGGATCGCCTCCGGGTCATCCACGAACAGCGGGGAGGCACCCTCGATGATGATCGCGGCAGGATTCAGTCTGCGCAGTGACTCTCGTACTTTGATCACATTCTCGGGATCCGCCGTGTCCACCTTGTTGATGACGAATACATCCGCAAGCCGCGCGTTGGTCTCGCCAGGATAATAGGAAAACTCGTGTCCGGGCCGATGCGGGTCGGCGACTACGATCTGCAAGTCAGACTTAAAGAACGGGAAGTCGTTGTTCCCGCCGTCCCACAGGACGATATCCACTTCCTGTTCTGCCTGCCGCAGGATCTTTTCGTAATCCACGCCCGCGTACACGATGACCCCGTTGTCGAGGTGCGGTTCGTATTCCTCTCGCTCTTCGATGGTGGTCTCATGCTCGTCGAGATCATCGTAATCGGCGAAGCGCTGCACTTCCTGACGGACGAGATTTCCATAAGGCATGGGATGGCGAATTGCCGCGACTTTATACCCCATATCTCGCAGGATCAGAGAGACGCGTCGCGTGGTCTGGCTCTTGCCAGATCCCGTTCGGACCGCGCAGACGGAGACAACTGGCTTGTTCGATTTGATCTGGGTGAAGCCCGTGCCCATCAGACGGAAGTCCGCGCCGGCTGCGTTGACCATAGACGCCTTGTGCATGACATACTCATGCGGCACATCGCTGTATGCAAAGATGACCTGCTCCACACCGTGCCGCTTGATCAGGTCGACGAGCTCTTCCTCCGCGCGGATGGGGATTCCGTCGGGATAAAGTTCCCCGGCTAGCTCCCCAGGATAGAGCCGGCCCTCGATGTCGGGGATCTGGGTCGCAGTGAAAGCGACAACCTCATAATCTTTATTGCCGCGAAAGAATGTATTGAAGTTGTGGAAATCACGTCCCGCCGCGCCCATGATGAGAGTCTTGATTGGCATAAATTCTCCTTAAGTATGTATGGTTGCGAGAAATGTAAAATAAAACAGGCTAAACGTAAAGATAACGTTTAGCCTGTTTCTCACATGACCTCGGGCGCCTTGATGTCGAGCAGCCGCAAAGCATTGGCGAGCGTCTGCTTCGCAGCGGCTACCAGAGCGAGCCGCGCTTTTCTTACGTTTTCGTCTTCGCTCTGCAGCACCGGCACTGCATGGTAGAACGAATGGAAGGCATTCGCCAGCTCGTAGGCGTAGGCTGCCATGACCAAAGGACGATACTCAATGGCAGACTGTTGCACCGTGTTTGGAAAGCGTGAAATCTGTTCGATGAGCTCGATCTCATGTCTGGTGAGTTCAAAGTTGAAGCTCGCAGCTTGAAAGGCTGAAGTCACTGCATTCGCCTTCTTCAGTATTGAATTTGCTCGTACATGAGCATTTTGAATATAAGGACCGGTCCGTCCATCGAACGACAAAGCTTCGTTGATGTCGAAGACAATATCTTTATTGTTATCCACCGCCAGCATCGAGTAGACCAGCGCTCCCAGGCCGATCTGTTCTGCAATCATTATGCGCTCCGCCTCGGGAATGTTTCCGCTTCGCTCGGACTCTACCGCCAAGACACGCTTAATCGCCTCATCGTAGACCTCCTTGAAGAGCGCCACGCGCCCGCGCCGCGCAGACATGGCTCCTTCAGGCAAGCTCACGTAGCCATAAGACAGATGATAGCACTTTGCGGCCTGCGGGAAGCCCCACAGCTCCAGGATCTTGAAAACCTGCTGAAAATGCAGGCTTTGACGGAAGTCTACGACGTAAATCGAGCGGTCGACATGGTATTTCTCAAATTTTTGCTTCGCGAGGGCCAGGTCGTTCGTGCTGTAGAGGGCTGTGCCATCACTGCGCAGGATGACCATGGTCCGGTACTTTTCCTTGGTCAAGCCCAGCTTCTCGTCGATCTTGACGATGACAGGGCCCGTGGGACGCTCATCCTCGGCGATACCTTTGGCGATCAACTCGTCGACGATTTCCTTGCCCAGCTCATTGGCTTCGCTCTCGAAGAACCAGACGTCCATGTCCACGTCCAGGATGCGCAGGATGTCCCGGAATTCCTCAAGCGCCCATTCTCTCGTGACGCGCCAGAGCTCGCGTACATGCGGGTCGCCCGCTTCCCATTTGCGCAGCATGTCTCGTCTTTCGGCATCATAGGCTTCACGCCGGGCAGTCTCTTCCGGCGTCTCGTTTTCTTTCTTCTCCAGAAGAGCAGTCGCTTCAATGTAGATTTTTAGCAGCCATTGCCCGCGCTCATGGATGCCGCTCGGCTCCTTGTCCTTATGGAACTTATCGTATGCCCACATCACGGTGATCACACCCAGGCCCATATCCCCGGGATAAGTGGCTCGCACCGTATCGAAGCCGGCAAACTCAACGATTCGCGCCAACGCCTCGCCCAGAATTGTGTTCCGTGCGTGCCCGATGTGGAACGAATGCAGCATATTGGGTTGCGAGTATTCGACCATGACCCGGTCAGTTTTCGATGCGCCGCGTCCGAAAGTCGCGCCGGCGCTGAGAACCTCGTCCACCACTCGGCGGGCATATTCTGAGGTGGTGAAGTAGAGATTAAGATAACCCTTTACTGCTTCGATCCGGCTGATGCCTGACATATTGCCGATCTCCGCTCGCACCCGCTCGGCAATCTCCTGAGCGCGTTGTGGCACCGGCAGCTTTTGTCCTTTGCCGGCACGGGCCTCATTTGCCGCAGTCTGGAAAAACGACGTCGAGACACCCCATTCGCCTGAGAAGGGGATGGGCTGCCATTTCAGTTCCGCGAGCGGAATGTCATTGGCTGCGGCGTAGACTTTAATCTTTTCTTCGATGAGCTGTTGTTCGTTTTGAAACATAAGCGAAGCAATCCTGTGGAAGAAGCCATGAAATTATATCAGCAGGCTCTTTTGACCCCGCTGAAGTCAACATCAGTTACGCAGTGCCAGCTGCCGGAATGCGGTTGGTGGCGTCTGAAGGCGTTCGATGATGTTCTGCGCACATTGCTCAGGGGAAAGGATGGATGTATCCACTTCGAGATCATAGCAGGTGTATTTGTGGATGATATTGTATTGAAGGCGGGCCTGTCCGAGCGTGCGGTCCTTCCGGTCGCGCTCGCGCTGCTCCAGGACCTCCAGGGGACAGTGGATGCCGATCAGATAGGCATTGGATGCGTTGAAGAGCCGGGTACACTCGTCAACCCAGACCTTTTCCACAAAGACATGATCCGCGATCACATTGTTCCCCTGGCCGGCAACCGCTGCAATCGCATGGTGCATTCCGGAAAACAAAGCCATACCGGTCGTTCCGGCTTGAATGGCGGTTCCCAGCACGTCGTCCCAGAGCGGGCGGTCCAGATAGCGCTTCGGCATCATAAAGATGAAACGATCGATGCCCATATCCAGATAAGGCTCTGCCAGCTGGTTTTGAAGTGCCCTGAGGATGCTGGACTTGCCCGAGCTGGAAGTCCCGTTGAGGAAAATGATCGTGGATGCCATTAGATAACAAAAGCGGGAGCCTTGCGACTCCCGTCTTTCCGTTTACAGATGAATGGAGAATTTATCTGGAGGACTTCTTAGCAGGCTTTGTTGCCGCCGGTGAAGTCCCGTTCTCGAATGAAGCCAGTTTCTTCATCAGGCGACCCTTGCGACGGGCAGCATTGTTCTTGTGAATGACTCCCTTTTCCGCAGCTTTGTCCAGAGCGCTGATCGCCTTCAGAATGGACTCTTTGGTCTCGGGTTCATTTGCATTGTAGGCTGCACGAGCCTGGTTGACGGCAGTACGAGCGGCGCCGCGCATGTTGCGGTTACGCAGGCGACGGGTCTCGTTCTGCCGGTTTCGTTTGATTTGTGACTTAATGTTAGCCAAGGTCTTCCTCCAAACTATAGTCCCGGTGCTCTTCGGGGAAATTTCTTGCCGTTCTTGCAATCATCCCGATTCTCTTCAGGATAGGCGGCGCTGTATTTTACATGAGACGGTATGTTTTGTCCAGTAAATTCGTGCCGGGTGTCCATATTCCAGACGTCACGCCCGCTCTCTACGGACCAGCTGCAACGACGACGAAGTAGCCGCCGAACAGACTATCCTCAGACGAGACATAGGCAACGCCAAAGTCGGTCGTGTCCGCGTTGAGTAAGTCGGCTCTCGAATCAGGATTATTGAGCCACCACTCCAGCGCGGACGGCGGATTTCCACCGAGGGATGGATGCAGGGCGTAAAGCAGCTCAACCACCAGGGAGGCATCGAATCCGGCTGTCTCTACCCTGTCCTCGGGCGTGGATCCATCCAGCGCAACCGGGCTGAAGTAGTTATTGCAGAGCATATCCGCGGCATGGGCTTCCGCCGCCGCGGTCAGCTGGGCGTTCAGATCGAGAGCCGACAGACCTGCACTGGTCCGTTCCTCGTTGATTAAGGTTTGCAACTGAGTGACGAACTGCGGGTTCTCATCAAAGGAGCAGGTGGCAGCTCCGCCCGGGGCGCGGGTTGAAGCTGCAGTCGTGGCGGCGCCGGTCGCTGTCCCTCCGGCTACGGTCGGAGTCACTGGCGTGGATGTAGGCGGTAGGGTAGCGGTGGGGGTCACGAGGTTTACCGGAATCTGCAGGACCTGTCCTACTGCCAGCGCGTTGGCGTTTTCGATCTCATTTTCCGTGATGATCTCATCTGCGAGGCTGTTGAAGCGCACGGCGATGCCTGCCAGTGTGTCGCCCGGCAACACCTGATACTCAACCAATGTGCCGCTTCTTAAGTCGGCAGGGATGGGGGTCGAAGTCGCCCGGGTTGTCCCCGGGAGAGGAATCGTGATCTCCTGACCCACCTGGATGATGCCCCCAAAGTCTGTCATGATTTCGGGGTTCTCATCGAGGATCAGCAGAACACCATCCCCACCCAGGCTAAATCGCTGCGCAATGGCATCCAGAGTATCGCCTTCCTGAATGATATAGGGAAAGGGCTCGGAAGGTGTGGCTGTCACCGTGATGGTGGGTGTCTCTGTGATCGTCGCAGTTGCGGTGGCTGTGGCGGTATTGGTTGCGGTGGCTGTGACCGTGACGGTCGGCGTATCGGTCGCAAAGAGCTGACCGAGAGGTTGCGTTGGACGTGTCAGCCAGTAGAGCAGCAGGATTACTCCAAGCAGTACCAGCCCAATCGCGCCGTACATCAGGGCTCGTCCCTGGAACTGGCGTTTTTTTCGGAAGGAATTGATCGTATTGTTTGTGTTTTGGGGCGTTCGATTCAACATGAGGCTGTCCTTTGATGCAAGAGGAAGATGATTGGCAACCTCCCTCCCGCACGGGGGATAATTCTACCTGAAAGAGGTAGACACGTAAACAGGTACACAGGGGAGCAAATTCTACCCAAACCTGTATACCTGTCTCCTGATGTGCTTACTTCTTCATATGGTCTTTCAGGTACTTCCCCGTGTAGGACTCCTTGACCTTCATGACCTGCTCGGGCGTTCCGGCGGCGATCAGCTCGCCGCCCCGGTCGCCGCCCTCCGGTCCCAGGTCGATCAGCCAGTCTGCAACCTTAATGATGTCCAGATTGTGCTCGATGATCAGCACTGAATTGCCTGCTTCCACGAGGCGCTGCAAGACCTCGATCAGTTTGTGTACGTCCGCTGCATGCAGGCCAACGGAGGGCTCATCCAGCACATACAGTGTGCGCCCGGTGGCGCGACGCGAGAGCTCCTTCGACAGTTTCACGCGCTGAGCTTCACCGCCAGAAAGTGTTGTTGCCGGTTGCCCGATTCGCACGTAGCCAAGACCCACTTCCTGCAACAGCTTGAGCTTGTTGAGCATCGGCGGATAGTTGCGGAACTCTTCAAGGGCATGATCGACTGTCATGTCCAGCACATCCGCAATCGAGTGTTTCTCCCGGAACAGCACCTGCAGGGTTTCCCGGTTGAAGCGCTTGCCATGGCAGACATCGCAGGGTACATACACGTCCGGCAAGAATTGCATCTCGATGCGCAGCTCGCCCTGTCCCTGGCAGGCTTCGCAGCGTCCACCATGCACATTGAATGAAAAGCGTCCCGGCTTGTACCCCCGAATCTTGCTCTCGGGCAGCTCCGCATACAGCTTCCTGATCTCGTCGAAGAGGCTCGTATACGTACCTGGATTGGATCGGGGGGTGCGCCCAATGGGGGACTGGTCGATGTTGATGATCTTGTCGAGATGCTCGATGCCTTCAATGCGACCGTACTCCCCGGCGGTGGTGCGGGCGCCCATTAACTTCACTGCCAGCGCGTTGTAAAGGATGTCGCTCATCAATGTAGACTTGCCTGAGCCGGAAACACCTGTAATGCAGACCAGCTTGCCCAGCGGGATGGTAACATCGATGTTCTTCAGGTTGTTTGCCGAAGCGCCGACGATCTGCAGAGATTTGCCGTTGCCTTCACGGCGTTTCTTCGGCACCTCGACCTGTTTACGGCCCGAGAGATAAGCTCCCGTCAGTGACTTCGGATGCGCCAGTATCTGCTTCGGCGTTCCCTCCGCCACAACGCGCCCCCCGTGCTCACCCGCTGCGGGACCCAGGTCCACGACCCAGTCCGCTTCGCGGATGGTTTCGTCATCGTGCTCTACGACCAGGACGGTATTCCCCAGATCGCGCAGACCCTTGAGGGTATCCAACAGCCTGGAGTTATCGCGCGGATGCAAGCCAATGGATGGCTCATCTAAAACGTACAGCACACCGACCAGCCGCGAGCCCACCTGCGTTGCCAGGCGGATGCGCTGCGCCTCGCCGCCTGACAAGGTGACGGCAGAGCGGTTCAGCGTCAGGTAGTCCAGCCCTACATTGACAAGGAAGCTCAGCCGCTCACTGATCTCCTTCAACACCCGCTCTGCAATGGTCTTCTGTTTTGTGGTCAGCGGCGAGTTCTTGCCCGAGATTTTCTTGACCCACTCCAGGGTGGTCAGCACGGGCCAGGAGGTCACGTTGATGATGTTGACATCGTCCACCGTCACAGCGAGAGCCGCGGGGTTGAGCCTTCTGCCCTGGCAGGTCGGGCAGGGACGATCCGACATGAACTCGCTGATCTTCTCACGAATGTATTCTGAATTCGTCTCCTTGTAGCGCCGTTCGAGGTTCGTGATCACGCCCTCAAAGGCGCGCCAGAATCGGAACTCCTGCCCGTTAGAGTTGCGATATGTCATCTGTAGCTGCCGGTCGCCGGTGCCGTATAAGATGATGTTCATCTGTTCCGGTGTCAGCTCGCGGACGGGCTTGTCGAGGTCAATCTTGTAGGCTTTCGCTGCAGTTTGCAATCCCTGCCAGTAATAGCCACCCTCCTCTTTCGGTCCGCTCCACTCCATGCTGGCGATCGCGCCCTCGTTCAGGGTCCGGTCTGGGTCGGGGATGATGCGGTCCGGGTCAATCTCGAGCTTCGAGCCCAATCCCTGACAGTCCGGACAGGCACCCTGGGGAGTGTTGAAGGAAAATGTGCGAGGCTCTACCTCAGAGATGGTGGTCCCGTGTTCGGGGCACGCCAGATGCTCGGAGTAATGGACGTCTTCTGCCTTGTCCACGAGGTTGATGGACACATACCCCTCGCCGAACTTCAGAGCCGTTTCCACGGAGTCCGTGATGCGGGTGCGGGCCGACTTTTGTTCCTCCTTATCGTGGCCGTTCGCAATCACCAGGCGGTCCACCACCGCTTCGATGGTGTGCTGCTTGTAGCGGTCCAGGCTGATATCGTCATCAAGGCTGTAGACCTGTCCATCCACACGGGCACGGGCAAACCCGGCTTTGCGGATCTCTTCGAAGACGGCCTGGTATGTCCCTTTGCGGGCCCGCACGAGAGGGGAGAGGATCAGGATGCGGGTGCCCTCGGGGAGCTTCTCGATCTGGTCCACAATCTCCTGCGCGGACTGCTTTACCACTTCCCGCCCACAGATGGGGCAGTGCGGGATGCCGGCGCGGGCAAAAAGAAGCCTGAGATAGTCATAGATCTCGGTAACGGTCCCTACCGTCGAACGCGGGTTGTGCGATGTGGATTTCTGGTCGATGGAGACCGCCGGCGAGAGTCCCTCGATGTGGTCCACATCCGGTTTGTCCATCTGTCCGATGAACTGGCGGGCGTAGGCAGAGAGAGACTCGACGTAACGTCTCTGGCCCTCGGCGAAGATCGTGTCAAAGGCCAGGGAGGATTTTCCCGAACCGGAGAGACCCGTGATGACGACGAGCTGGTCACGGGGAATCTCGACGGTGATATTCTTGAGATTGTGCACCCGTGCGCCAACCACACGAATCGAATTAGATGTCATAGATTAACCTTCTTGAATGGTGGAAAGAGCGAGCCAATTATAGCACATATGTTTCATTTATCATTAAGGTTGCTGGCGAAAAGCAGACTGACAAGTTACAGCCGCGAAAACCGCAAACCTTTATTATACCAATCCAACCCCGCGTATCCAAATCTCTGACTCAATTCATATATCGTCTCAGGGCAACAGTTTTCGCTGCCTGCGGAGGGGAAATACTTTACCATTATGAAGTTACCGCTTGCCTCGTCTCCGGCAATATTTGCGTTCTCATTCAGGGGACCGGAATCACTTCGGAAATGGGTTTCATGCCGAAGTATGTAAAACGTTGCATGTTATACTCCCAGCAACTTCCAAAACCCGCCGGGGTTATGTCTAATAGATCCCGCCGGTAGGGACCCAACGTGCCGGATATCGAATTCAATGAAGATGATGTATTGACCCGCGCCTCGCAGGGTGATCGAGATGCCTTCGGTCTTCTCTACGAGCGTTACATCGACCGAATTTTCAACTACGTTTACTACCGAACGGGGAACCTTCACGACGCGGAGGATCTCACTGCCCGTGTCTTTCAACGGGCGATGAACCACATTCAGAATTATACGGATCGGGGCGTTCCGTTCTCTGCCTGGTTGTATCGAATCGCGCACAACCTGGTGGCGAACTGGCACCGAGACCGCAGCCGGCGGCAGGAAGTCCCCATCAATGATGTGCCTGTGCTGCCCTCCAAGGGGGATCATCCGGAAAGGAATTTGGTTCGCTCACAGGAACAGGATGCTCTCCTCCGGCACATCCGGCGACTGCCTGCGGAACGGCAGAATCTCCTGATCCTGAAGTTTGTGGAGAACATGTCAAACGCGGAGATCGGCTCGATTATGGGCCGTAGCGAAGGCGCCGTAAAGAGCCTGTATCACCGGACACTGCTGGCTCTTCGTGATCAACTGGGTGACCAGAGTATTAATTTGGAGAACGAGTAAGCAACTGTTGCGATGTCTGCAAAGCCCATGAACCATCGTTATGGCCATGACCAGATATAAAAAACTTTCTGAGGCTCAGATCGATGCGCTCGAGGCGCATCTTGCCGGAACGCTCAAGCCGGTGACTCCACCCATCGACGTCCTGCAACGCCTCCGAGAGCGTATCAGCGCGTTTCCCTCTCAGGACATCGTCTCCCGCTTGCGAGGTGACTGGCAAAGGCTATTCGTCGTGTTGGGAGGTGTGATGTCGGGATTTCTGATGTTGATCACAGTCGCACGTGCCCTCTACTATTTCGTGGGCAGACGGTAAATCCGTTTTTACAGGGCGTTCATGTCTGCATGGGGTGTTTACGGCTTTTCCTGCTTTAGCAGTTGTTCACAAAAGGTTCTGGCTTCGGCGATCAAGTCTGCGTTCACGGGCAGTTTGAATTCCTCGTCCACGCGCAGAGTCAAATGATCGGCAGTGTCCCTCAGGTGGGAGGGAAACTGCGGGTCGATCTTCACCATGTTCAGCAGGTCATAGGCGCTGGCACTGCGTGGACGCAGGCCCTGACGTAGCATATATTCGCGCAGGGCAATGCCTGCCGCGCGCCGCGCACAGACCCGCGCCCGGCCCTCATTCCCGCCTGCCCTGGCTGCTTCAGCTTTCTCGAACTCCAGCCGGATCTCTTCCTTCCAGTCCATCAAGCCCGATTATAATCGTCAGGATATTTCCAGCGCCAGGACACGCCTGGGGAGTGGAAAACAGGAGTAAAACATGAATCGTTCCAGCCTGCGCCTGGGCGCGGCAAGTCTCGCATTAAGCCTGGCAATCCTCGCCTGCTCTGCGCTTTCAAGGGGAGGGATACCCTCATTATCCAATGAGGGACCCACCATTATCAACGGCGAGGTTAGTTATACAAACGCTTTTTTCACCATGGGTGTGGCTCAGCCGCTGGTGATTCTCGAAGACCAGAGCGGCTTTATCGACCGCGACCGCAACTACGTGATTCCGGTTGAGTCACAGGTGCTGGGACAGATCACGTCTGACTTTTACAGCTCGCCATTCACCTATAGTCTGGCTCTGCCGGAGGAGCCGAACGCTACACTTCACGATGTGGATCATGATGGGGTGCGGGAAACAGGGGTCATGGTCTTTGCTGTTGCCTACTGGTCGAACACATGGGGCGATCCATACCTGGAGCGGCGCGACCTGTTTGGGGGCGGCTGGTCGTCAGCTTATGCCTCGACGCGAGTGACGGACGATCCGGACATGTATCTTGAAGTGGTTGGCGGCAAGTTTCTTGTCTATGCTCCGGACGAGACCCAGCAATTCCCCTCGGACTTTGGCGCGGACAGAAAGCTGTTCACTGAAGACGATCCGATTATGGACCTGCCAGCCGGCTGGTCTGTGATCGACATGGACCGCTCGCCCTTCCGCATTGACCGCTCGGAGGAACCGACCATTGACCTTATCGAGCCGGAGACCGCCGCCCTCGACGATTTCTCCCGGCTCTCTTACACCGAGGCATTCGATGCGATGCTCGAGAAGTTCCGGACAGAATATGCATTTACAGAGCTAAAGCAGATCAACTGGGAAGCCAAGGCGGCAGAGTTCCGGCCGCGATTCGAGGAAGCAGATCGCAGCAACGACGCGCATGCCTACGCTCTGGCTTTGCGGGATTTCATCTGGTCTATCCCGGATACACACGTAGGCTTTGATCCCAGCCTGATTGCCAATGATTATTTCAACGAGACCGATGGGGGACTGGGTTTTGCCATGCGTGAAACCAATGAGGGCACGATCATCGCCAACTTCATCCTGCCGGGGGGGCCTGCGGACCAGGCTGGCATGGAGTGGGGCGCCGAGATCCTTTCCATGGATGGACGCCCAACAGGCGAGGTGGTCGCGGAGAACGTCCCCTGGGAGTCGCCGTTCAGCAACCCGGAAATTGAACGGCTCCAGCAATTGCGCTATGCACTGCGCTTCCCGTTGGACAAAGAGCAGGTGCAGGTTACCTTTAGAAACCCTGGCGGGAGTGAGCAGACCGCCGCGCTGGAGGTAGTGAGCGAGCGCCAGAGCTTCAACTTTTCTTCGCCTTATGCGCAACAGTCGGCGGCCGCGCTTCCGGTGGAGTATGATCTCCTGCCAAGTGGTTTTGGCTACCTCAAGATCAACAGTTTCTCAGATAACGACGTGCTCTCCATCCAGGTCTGGGAGCGGGCTTTGCAGTTCTTCGAGGAAAACCAGGTTCCAGGGGTAGTGATCGATATGCGGGTCAACGGCGGAGGCAGCGGTTGGCTGGCGGACCAGATGGCCGCTTACTTCTTCGATGAGGAAATTGTCGTGGGGAATACCGCCACCTATAGCAAAGAGACCGGCGAGTTCTATATGGATCCCGATAACGAAGCGATCATGATTCCGCCCCGTTCCGAGCTCCAGTATGATGGTCCTGTTGCCGTTCTCGTGGGACCTGCCTGCATTAGTGCATGCGAGTTTTTCTCGTATGCAATGACGATCAATGACCGAGCCGAGATTGTAGGGCAGTATCCGACGAATGGCGCAGGCGGCTCTGTCGAGCAATTCTTACTGCCTGAAGGAATCTATACGCAGATCACCATCGGTCGCGCCGTCGGCGCGGACGGCAATATCCATATTGAGGGCACGGGCGTTGTGCCGACAGTGAGGGTGCCGGTCACTGTGGAAACGCTCGAGCGCGAAGCGAATGGGGAGGACGTCATCCTGGAAGCGGCGGAGGAAGTACTGAGCCAGCAGTAAAAGCGAATGAGACGACGCCCACCCTGAAACGAAGGCCTCTCGGTGGGTTTGTCATTTAATGGAAGCCAGGAGAGAAGAATGTTTATGAAAACTGCCATCTTTACGTCCCGGATTGTAGTGGTCATCAGCGTGCTTCTCATAACAGGCTGCCTGCTGCCAGGCAAGATTCCCATAAATCCGACGCCGGCAGGTCCACTGCCGGTTATAGAGACGGATGCCAGGCCCTGCTCGAAACGATCCGGTCAGGCAACTCGGTATATCTGGAGTCGCTCGCCGAAGAGGAACACACAGATGAAGATTACGCCGGACCGGGCAGCCTGATTTATACCCTGAACATCACCGACGATAAGCCGACCTGCTTTGGTTATGGCTGGTGCACCACCACACAGGAGATTTTGCAACAGAACTTCGAGCACGTCCGGGTCAGGCTTTCAATTAATGGCAGAGAACTCGATCGAGATTTGATGCATCCGCTCACCTTCACCCGGCCAGATGGATTTGTCTGCTTGAGCCTTGGCACATTATTGTCCGGTTGGCCGCCCCCTTTAAGGAGAAGATCAACGATGGGGCCGCCGATTTTGAGGCCGGGGATTATATTTTTGTCTACAATGTGATCGTAGAGGATTGAAAAAGGGCGTTGCAAGACGCCCTCTACTTTTCTCAGTCCAGGAAGCGGTATCTCAACAGAGTCCAGACCGCTTCGAACGCATCCCGCAACTTGATTTTTTTTCCCTGCGAGTAGTCGCGCGGGTTAAAAGATATAGGTACCTCGAAAATGCGGTGGTTCCGCTTCAGCACTTTTGCCGTGAACTCGGGCTCGAAGTCGAAGCGCTTGGCGCGAATGTTCATCCCGTCGATGACTTCCCGGCGAAAGACTTTGTAGCCGGTTTCCATGTCGGTGAGAATGGTGTTGTACAAAATGTTGGTCATCAGGGTCAGCAGTTTGTTGGCAATCATGTGCCAGAACATCGTCACCCGGTGCGGCGCGCCGAGGAACCTCGAGCCATAGACGACATCTGCCAGGCCTTCCTCGATAGGCTGTAAAAGAGTGGCATAGTCCCGGGGATCATATTCCAGATCTGCATCCTGGATCAGCAGCACATCGCCTTTTGCAGCTCTCAGGCCTGTGACCACAGCAGCCCCTTTGCCCTGGTTCTGCTCATGCAGGATCACACGGACTTTTCGCTTGCCGTCAAGTTTTTGCAGTACGTCCCGGGTTCCATCTTTCGAGCCATCATCGACGACAATAATTTCCTTGGCAAGCCGGGTGGACTGTACCCGTTTGAGAATTTCCCCGATGTTTTCGACCTCGTTGTAGACCGGAATGACGATGGATAGGTTCATATGGACGAAGATTATATACGAAGATGAGTGGACCACCTGCCACATTATCTCGCGCTGCCTGGAGTTCTGGACCCGATAGGAATGTGAGCATCGAATGAAGTTTTGCCGGCTGGCTAACACAAATGCAATCCAGTGAAAATTGGGATGGAAGTTAAGAGGCAGTATAATTCGGACGCACTTCAAACATTTCATTTAACGGAGCATGCCTCACGGGAGGTGTATATGAACAATCCCCTCGGAAGACCATCCCCCGGCGCTACATTATTTTCGCCGCCCCCCATCAATTCTGTAGAAGATACGGGTTTATCGATCCTCTGGCTGCAGGACCTCACCCTTAAGATCCTGTACTCGCAGGGGTATCTGAGCGGGTTCAAGATCGCCGAGCTGATCGCGCTGCCGTTCGCGGGCGTCACCGATGGGATCCTGGAGGCGCTCAAGCGGGAGAAAATGCTGGAAGTGAAATCATCCCAGGGTGGTCTGGGAGAAGGGGCCTATACGTATGGAATTACCGGCGCGGGCGTCGTGCGGGCCCGTGAGGCCCTGGAGCGCAGCCAGTATGCGGGTCCGGCGCCGGTCCCATTTGAGGTGTATAACGAAGCGATACGCCGCCAGCGCACCGGCCGAATGACCGTCACCTCCCGCATGATGCGCCAGATCCTTTCCCAGATGGTGCTCTCGGAGTCCATATTTCAGCGTCTGGGACCGGCGCTGAATTCCGGGACTTCTATTTTCATGTACGGGCCTCCGGGCAACGGCAAGACAAGCGTGGCGCGAGCGTTCGGAAACCTGATTCTGACCCAGGGTATGTACATCCCCTATGCCTTATACCTGGATGGGCAGGTGATCAAAGTATACGATCAGGTCAGTCACCGGCTTGCCCCGGATGCGGAAATACCTTCCGGTACCGGGGGGACAGGCAATCTGCGGACGAGCCAGCGCCGTGATCCCCGCTGGGTGAAGATCCGCCGTCCCTTCATTGTTGTGGGAGGCGAGCTTACCCTGGAAGGGTTGGACCTCGTTTATGACGAAGTTCATAAGTTCTATGAGGCGCCGTTCCAGGTGAAAGCCAACGGCGGCATCCTGCTGATCGACGACTTTGGACGCCAGCAGGTCCGGCCGCGCGACCTGCTCAACCGCTGGATCGTGCCTCTCGAAAACCGTGTGGATTTCCTCACGCTTCACAACGGACGGAAGGTGGAAGTGCCGTTCGACGTTCTGATCGTCTTCTCCACCAACCTTCCACCAAAGGACCTCGTAGACGAAGCATTTCTGCGGCGACTGCGCCACAAGATCGAGATCGGCGATCCTTCTTACGAGGAGTACCGCGAGATTTTCAAGCGCGTTGCACAGGACAAGAAAGTAGAATACAGCGATCAGGGACTGGCATATTTGTTACAGGAATGGTATATCAAACGCAATCGCAAGCTGCGCGCCTCGCACCCTCGTGATCTGTGCGACCAGATCCTGGACATCTCCAGCTATCTCTCTGTTCCACCGACCATGTCGCGTGACATGCTCGACCGCGCTGCGATGGCCTACTTCGTCGACATCTGATCTGTTTTATACTAGGCATTACGGATTACGCATCACAGATTTCGTAATGCGTAATCCGTATATTTTTATATCATGCTCACATCTTTACCTCAGCCCATGATCTTTGCTCATCGTGGTGCCTCCGCGCATGCGCCTGAGAATACACTGCCAGCATTTCAGCTGGCAGTGGCGCAAAGTGCGGATGCGATCGAGCTGGATGTCAAGCTTTCCGCGGACGGGCAGGTGGTGGTTGTACATGATGCCACGGTCGATCGTACAACGGACGGCCAGGGGCGGGTCAGAGACCTTTCGCTGGCGCAGTTGAAATCCCTGGATGCAGGCAGCTTTTTCTCACAGCAATATCGTGGAACGAAAATCCCAACGCTGGAGGAGGTGTTCGAAGCGCTCGGCCGGCGTACGTTTATTAATGTAGAGCTGACCAATTACACGACCCCGCGCGATCAGCTCGTGGAGAAGGTTTGCAGGCTGGTGAGCCGATTCGGCTTGCAGGAACGGGTTCTGTTCTCTTCCTTTTTTGCCTCAAATCTATCGAAGGCACGCGCCTGTCTGCCTGATGTCCCGCGTGGGCTGCTTGCGTTTCACGGATTACTTGGCGCCTGGGCGCGCTCGTTTGGCTTTGCCTTTGGCCGCTACCAGGCGCTGCATCCGTACCTTGAAGATGTGACCCCGCAGCAGGTCCAGCGCGTCCATCGCTTGCAACGGCGTATCCACGTCTGGACCGTCAACGCGGCTGACGATATGCGCCGCTTATTCCAGTGGCATGTCGATGCCATCTTTACGGACGATCCACAGCTGGCAGTGCGTATCAGAGGGGAAACAAAATGAGACGAGAGCCAAACATACAAAACGGGCGGTGGGGAAGGGTTGCCCACTGGCTCCTCCTGCTGACGCTCATTGTGACACTGCTTGTGCCGCTGCCGGGTGTCCGGGCTCAAACCGATTCCCCAGCCTCGAAAGCGCAGGCTCTGCTGGCTTCCATGACGCCTGAAGAACGCGTGGGACAGTTATTCCTGGTGACCTTTCAGGGGCTCGAGGCGCACGACCAGACCCAGGTCTATGATCTGATTGCCAATCGGCACGTGGGCGGCGTGGTGCTGCTGGCCGCGAATGATAACTTTTTACCCGAGCCGGATACCATCTCGAGCATACACCAACTGATCGCCGATCTACAGGCGGTCGAGGCAGATAGGTCGCCCTCCAGACCGAACGCGCCGGCGGGGGAGAACGTCTACGTGCCCTTATTTGTCGGCATCTCCCAGGAGGGTGGTGGGAGCCCTTACGATCAGATTCTCAGCGGGCTGACCCCGGTGCCTAACCTGATGGCAATTGGCGCGACCTGGCAACCGGAGCTAGCTCAGGAGGTGGGAGAAGTGGTAGGCGCTGAGCTGAGCGGGTTGGGATTTAACCTATTCTTAGGACCCTCGCTCGATGTGGTCGAGTCGCCCAATCCGTCTGCCCGCATCGACCTGGGACCGCGTGTCTTCGGCGGAGACCCGTTCTGGGTGGGCGAGATGGGGAGCGCCTATATCGCGGGACTACATACCGGCAGTGATAACCGGATGGTGGTTGTTGCCAAGCATTTCCCCGGCCGCGGCGCATCAGACCGTTCCCCCGAAGAGGAAGTGGCGACCGTGCGCAAGTCGCTCGATCAGCTGCAGCAAGTCGATCTGCGTCCGTTTTTCCGGGTGACAAACAGCAGCCAAGCGGCCGAGCTTGTAGATGGATTGCTGGTATCTCATATCCGGTACCAGGGGTTCCAGGGCAATATCCGGGCGACCACCCGCCCTGTCAGCCTGGACGAGGCGGCCCTATCGACCATCATTTCATTGCCCGACTTTGCAGCCTGGCGTGCGAACGGGGGGTTGATCGTCAGTGATGCTCTCGGCAGCCAGGCAGTCCGCAGTTTTTATTCCCAGAGTGGCGAGAATTTTTCACCTCGCCTGGTGGCGCGGGATGCATTTCTGGCCGGTAATGATTTGCTCTATCTGGGCAACATCACCGCCGACGATATCGCCGAAGACAACACCTATGCTGCGACCTTACGGGTGCTGGACTTTTTTACACAGGAATACCGCGCCGACCGCACCTTTGCGCAGCGTGTTGACGCAGCCGTAATGAGAATCCTGACGCAGAAATTCGGCATGTATGAGGACTTTGCGCTTTCGGATGTACTGGCCCCTGAGAGTGGTCTGGCAGGCCTTGGTTCTTCACAGGATCTGATGTTCGAGGTGGCGCGCAGCGCGGCAACATTGATCAATCCCGATCCGCAGGAACTCAATACGTTGTTGCCGGCGCCTCCCAACCAGAACGATCGGATCACTTTTTTGACCGATACTTCCCTCTATAAACAATGCGTCACATGCCTGTGGCAGGAGGAGTTTGCGGTCGACGCTCTCCAGAGCGAAGTGCTGCGGTTATACGGTCCCAGTGGAAGCGGCCAGGTCTTCACAAGCCGGCTCAATTCGTTTCCATTCACCGAGCTCGAGCTGATGCTGAACGATGAGACGGAGACAGACATTGAAGGAGTCCTGGAGCGTGCAAACTGGATCGTTATCTCGCTGAGCGATGTCAGCAAAGGGCAAATCACCCTTCTGCGGCGGTTCTTCTCGGAGCGTCCCAATCTGCTCCGCAACAAGAACGTGATCCTGTTCTCCTTTACAGCGCCTTACTACCTGGATCCCACAGATGTTTCGTGGTTAAGGGCGTACTACGGGCTATACAGTAAGCAACCGGCCTTTGTTGATGTTGCAGCGAGATTGCTTTTCCAGCAGATCAATTTGCAGGGAGCGTCCCCTGTTTCCATTCCCGCTGTGGGATACGATCTGCGCGTGGCTACCTCCCCGGATCCGAATCAGATCATACCACTTGCGCTAGACGAGCCGCTGGAAGCTACTCCAACGAGCTCTCCGTCTCCCACTCTGGAGACTCCAGCAGCGGAAACGCCTACTGCGGTTGTGACGCCAACGCAGACGGAAATTCCACTCTACCGAATCGGCGATACCATCGACGTCCTGGCAGGTCCAATTTTCGATCAGAACCAGCATATTGTTCCCGACGGAACGCCCGTCCATTTCATCATGACGACCGTTGATGAGACCGGTGAAATTCCTCAGGAGGTTGTTTCAACGACCGTGGACGGTATCGCGCGAGCCTCGTTGCCGATTAACAGACCAGGCAGGGTCGAAATCCGCGCAATCAGCGAGCCGGCGATCCTCTCCGGCGCGATTCAAATTCAGCTAGATCCGTCCAACGAGGGGGCAGCAGCGACGATTGTCGTCCCTCAGCCTAGCCCAACGATAACGCCGTCGCCTACAATAACGCCAACTCCAATTCCTGAGGAAGATGATCTCATTACGTTAGAGGGTCAACCGCGGGTCGGGATGTGGTTGATCGTGATGATCGCTGTCATTGGCGGCGGGGCGCTCACGTTCTGGGCAATGAGCAGGCTCATTTCCCCGCGCTGGGGATTACGCTGGGCGTTGTGTGTCTTTCTAGGCGGATTGGCGGCTTACAATTATCTGGCGCTCGATTTCCCCGGCGCTGCGGACTGGATCGCCTCCTCCGGAGGCGCCTTCGGCGTTCTGATGTTGACTTTGGCTGGACAGGTGATTGGCTCTCTGGGAGCCTGGCTCTGGATGCAGGTATTTAGCGGACCAGCGTCGCAAGAAGACTGACGAGGAACAAAACGGCGGCACTCCAGGCAAGTGTGGCTTCCGGGGTCTGTGCCAGATATTCTGAGACTGGCTGAGGACGGGCGCGCTGCACGGCAATCGGAGCTGTGGGCGTTTCTTTGTATCCCAGCAGCGCCTGTCGGAAGTCGTTGACCGTGTGCGGGCGTTCATCCGGGTGCAGGGACATCGCCCAGAGGACTGCCCTCTCGGTGCGGGATGAAATGGCAGGGTTGATCTGGCGCAGGGGGATCAAGCTGTCGGGCTGGAGGAAGCGCTTGCGCGCATCTGCAGGCGGCTCGCTGGTGAGAAGGTGATAGAGTGTTGCTCCGAAGGAATACACGTCGGAGCGTATATCTGTGTGGGCATCGCTGCCCCCGTATTGTTCGAGGGGCGTGTAGAGAGCCGTGCCCTGACCTTGAATGATGGTGATCGTGACTTCCTCCGGTGCGAGGATCTTGACCAGCCCGAAATCTACCAGCTTGATCAGGCCGTGCGGCATGAGCTTGATATTACTGGGCTTGATGTCGCGGTGGACGATCGACGGTTCCTGACTGTGCAGAAAGGTGAGCGCATTGGCCACCTGGTCAGCCCAGGAGAGCACATCCTTTTCTTTCAGGAAGGACTTTTTGCGGCGCGCCTCGAGCAAGAGTGTACGCAGATCATCGCCGGGCACATAGTCCATTACCAGATAATCACGCGGTCCGTTGGAGAAGAAGTCGGAAACTTTTGGCAGGTTGGGATGATCCAGCCGCGCGAGGATCGTGGCCTCACGCAAAAACTGCTCGCGGGCTTCACCTCGGATGTCTTCCGGGAGGGCACGGTCGTATTCGACTTCCTTCAATGCACATTGGCGGCCTTTGAGCCGGGTGTCATCGGCGAGATAAATGGAACCCATCCCGCCCTGACCGATCCGGTCGCGGATCTTATAACGGCCGCGCAATACCTCCCCGTTCTTGAGGGGTGGGAGCAACGAACCTCCTTATGGCGTTATGACGATGATTATACTGACCATGGCTGCGGTCCTGGCAAAGCTTGTTTCGGCGTAGTTCTGCACAGAAACGCGTCTTTATGCTATAGTATTATAATCTACTCCGTTGAACGACCCTTTAAACGACAAATAGGACGGACGCACGTCAACTTCATCATGTCATTTTCTTCGTGAGAGTGACTCTTATGGAATATTCTTGAAATCCCAATCTCCTCGAATACACGAGAGCTTCATGAACAAAGCGCAGGAAGACTATCCTCTGCTGGTTGCTCAGGAAGGTCCGCTCAAAGGCCAACGCTGGCAGTTAAGTCAAACGTTAGTACTGGGACGCGAATCCTCATGCGATGTGGTGGTTGCCGACCGCCAGATCTCACGCTTTCATGCGCGCCTGACCCCGACACCGGAAGGGGTCATCCTGGAAGACCTGGGGAGCAAGAATGGCACCCATCACAACGGCATGCCGTTAACCGCCCCGGTCGTTTTGCAGGATGGAGACCTTGTGTCTGTGGCCATGGCGCAGCAATTTCTTTTTCTGACCTCGGATGCGACCATGCCCTTGCTCGAAGGCGTGAGTCAACCGGGGCGCCTGATGATGGATCAGAAATCACGCCGCGTCTGGGTGAACCAGCAGCAACTGGTTCCGCCTCTTTCGGCGCAGCAGTTCAAGCTGCTCTGGCTGCTGTACGAGAGCCATGGACAGGTGGTGAGCCGGCCCGATCTGGTTTCCACGGTTTGGGGGGATGAGCAGGCCGCCGGGGTCTCGGACCAGGCTCTGGATGCTCTCATTCGCCGACTGAGGGATCGCCTCGCCGCTCTCGACCCGACTCACCAGTACATCGATACTGTGCGCGGACATGGCATTCGACTCGATAATCCACCGACCTAATCCTTACATCCCACTGAGTTTCGTAAGCTTATCTCTCGTCAGCGACGAGAGATTTTTTGTGCGCTTGTAAGATGTTATAAAATAGAGTACATTAAGCTAGCACGTTCGTTCTAAAAACAAAAGCCTTGCGAGGGTTTCACTGCTCTGACAGATAGGAGCCACTCAAACTCTCGCAAGACGGATCATCAAGAGAGACGCCCTATGACCGAATCGAACTTTTATATTGGACGCGCGTACGATCCTCTTCAACAGGCTGTAACAGACGAAAAGATATTTTACGACCCCGCCGATTTGACCACGCACGCGGTGGTGACGGGCATGACCGGTTCCGGAAAAACCGGTCTTTGTGTTGTGCTGCTCGAAGAAGCTGCCCTGCAGGGCATCCCTGCGATCATCATCGATCCGAAAGGCGATCTGACGAACTTATTGCTGCATTTTCCGGATCTGGCGCCGCAGGATTTTCAAGCCTGGATCGATGCAGATCTTGCCCGTCGGGCCGGCAAAAGCCTGGAGCTGGTGGCGAGCGATGCAGCGGCATCCTGGCGCGAAGGCTTGAAGGAGTGGGGGGTTCCGCAGGAGCGAATCCTTGCACTCAAAAACGCCGCGCAGTTTACAGTCTTCACGCCGGGTTCGGATGCAGGTATCCCGGTCAGCGTGTTGTCTTCGCTGGCTGCGCCGGAAATTCCCTGGAACGACAACCGAGAAGTTCTGCGCGAAAAAATTGCCAGCACGGTCACGGCGCTGCTGGGGCTGGTGGGCTACACGGATATCGATCCCCTGCGCTCACGCGAGCATATCCTGCTCGCGAATATCTTCGAAAGTGAGTGGAGCCAGGGTAAGGATGTGGAGCTGGCTGAGCTCGTCGTGCAGGTTCAAAATCCCCCGTTCGAAAAACTTGGGGCATTGCCGGTCGAAACGCTCTTTCCTCAAAAAGATCGCATGGAGCTTTCGCTGGTCTTGAACAACATCCTTGCCTCGCCGGCGTTCGAGACCTGGCGCGAGGGGCAGTCACTTAACATCGGTTCCATGCTATACACCGAAGGTGGGCGCCCCCGTCACAATATTTTCTATCTGGCGCATCTGTCGGATACGGAGCGGATGTTCTTCGTCACGCTGCTCCTTTCTGCGGTCGAGACGTGGATGCGCACGCAGAGCGGCGCGACCTCGCTGCGGGCGCTGCTCTACATGGACGAGATCTTCGGCTACCTGCCGCCGCTCCGTAACCCTCCCTCGAAATTTCCGATCCTGCGCATGTTAAAGAATGCGCGTGCCTTTGGTCTCGGGCTGCTGCTGGCGACCCAGAATCCTGTCGATGTGGATTACAAGGCGCTCTCCAATGCGGGCACCTGGTTTATCGGCAAGCTGCAAACGGAACAGGACAAGAACAGGCTCCTGGATGGATTGGAGGGCGCGGCAGGGGGTGTCTCGCGCACGGTCTTTGACAAGCTGATCTCATCCCTGGGCAAGCGCGTCTTCGTGTTGCATAACATTCATGCTTCGCAGCCGAGAGTCTTCCAGACCCGCTGGGCTATGAATTTCCTTGCCGGACCTCTGACACGCCACCGGATCAAAGATTTGAACAAGCTTGCCGGTCCAGAAATAAATAGCGCGGCAGCCAGTCGCCCGGTCATGGCTCCCGTGATGGCGCCGGTCCCACCGCCAAGCACAGCTCCTGCCCGCCCGCAACCGCCCACTGCCAACGTTCAATCCTCCAGCACGAAGCCTCCGCTCCCTGCCTGGATTCGTGAATACTTCCTGCCGCAGAACTACAGCCTGCCTGAAGCTTTTTCTGCCGTGCAGCAGAGCATGCCTGATGAAGTGATGATCGACAGTGTGATCTACCGACCGGCCTTGATCGCTTCTGCGGAGGTGCATGTCCTGGACCGCAAGCACGGCGTGGACAGCGAGGTCACTCGCAGCGCCCTGGTGAGGGCACCCGAGCAGCGCGGTTCCGTCCGCTGGGAGGAGCATCCGCTGTATGGAAATGTGCTGGATTCCATTGAGACCTCCCCTGCGCCCGGCTCCCGCTTCAGCTCGATCGACGCGCCGCTGAACGATGTCAAGCTGATGACCGCGCTCCAGAAAGACTTTACAGACTGGGTTTACCGTAATTCCAGCGTCAAGGCGCGCGCTAACCAGGCGCTCAAGGTGTTTGCGGGCCCCGACGTCAGCCCGGCAGAGTTCGTGAGTGCCTGCGCGGATGCCGCCCGCGAAGCGCGCGATGCGGAGATCGCCAAGAAAACAGCTCCTCTGGACCGGCAGTTGAAGAGCCTCGAGGATAAGCTGACGCGGGAAGAACGTGAACTCAGCAAAGATGAGGATGAGCTATCCAATCGAAAAATGGAAGAAGCCGGGACCCATCTTGAAAACATCACCGGTCTCTTTGGCGGACGAAGAAAAGCCTCGCGCTTATCCTCTTCGCTCACCAAGCGGCGCATGACACAACAGGCCAAGGCGGACGTGGAAGAATCGGAGGAGGCGATCAAGGAATTCAAGCGGCAGCTCGAAGAGCTTGAGAAGCGTCGCGAAGAAGTCATTGCCGAGATCAATGACCGTTGGGGCAGGGTCGTCAATGAAGTGACTGAGGTGACCATAACACCGAAGAAGACCGATATCTTTGTCAAGCTGTTTGGCGTAGCCTGGATACCGTATTACATCATCCAGTCTGGCACAGACACATTCGAATTGCCGGCCTTTGGGGCTGAATAAATCCAGGACGCGGTAAGGAGGATTCCGACGCTCCAGAGCGTCTGTACAGGACAACACGCGCGTAAACTCCTTATTGGGATTCGTTTGCTTAATGGGAAGATGACTTAGCCCTACGAATCTCGCAATGACAGTTGTTACAGGAGCAACATGTTCTGGCTCGTCGTCGTTATCGCTCTGTGGGGCATTGTCCATTCTCTGCTCGCGTCCATGGGGTTCAAGGCGCTCTTCCGGCGGCGCCTGGGGGATCGGTTCATGAGATCTTACCGTTTGGTGTATAACCTGTTTGCCGCCGTGAGTTTTTTACCGGTACTTTATCTGATGGTGACCCTGCCTGACCAGCCCCTCTATCAGGTGCCTGCGCCGTGGAGGTGGTTCATGCTGGCGGGGCAGGGACTTTCGGCGCTGCTGCTTCTGGTTGCCGTTCTTCAAACAGGTCTCCTCTCCTTTGCAGGGTTGCGGCAGCTGGTCGAAGAAGAGGAGTCGGGACACCTGGTCACAAACGGGTTGTATCGTTTTGTCCGCCACCCCCTGTATACCTTTGGCTTGCTGGCTCTCTGGCTTTCCCCCTCGATGACCGTGAATTCGTTGATCGTCTACGTGTCGCTGACGATCTATATCCTGGTTGGAATTATCTTCGAGGAGCGCAAGCTGCTTCGGACGTTCGGGCAGGAGTATGCTCGTTACAAATCCATAACACCTATGCTTCTGCCGGGCTTAAAACCCGGCGGGAACAAATGATTTTGTCGGCCCGTCTTAATCGGGCGCTCATCTCCATTCATGTTTGCGATCGCTTAGCAGGTATAATTTTGAATCATGGCTACCATCTCTTATCCTTATAAACGGCTGCCTGTTTTTCCGCAGGTTGTTGCCGCGTTTGTTAGCGGTATAACTCTCTTTCTTGGAGTAATCATCGCCTGGGTGCTGGGCTACCAGCTCCTATATGCCGGGCGCATCTTCCCGGGTGTGGCTGTGTCGGGGGTTGACCTCTCCGGGCTGCGCCCCTCCGACGCGGCGGTCAAGCTCAACCAGACGCTGTCCTATCCCATCTCCGGGAAGGTACTTTTCAAGGATGGCGAGAAAGCCTGGGTTGCCAGTCCCGCGCAATTAGGCATGGTCTTCGATCCATCTTCCAGTGCACAGACTGCGTATAAGCTGGGGAGAAGCGGCGGTCTGTTCGGCGCCCTGAGCGGGCAGATCCGCGCCGCAGGCAGCGGAGTGAGCGTTTCCCCGGTCATCGTCTTCGACGAGCGCGTCGCGCACCACTATCTGACACAGATCGCCCAGCAGATCAACCAGCCCCTGGCAGAAGCCAGCCTGACACTCGAAGGGACGAATGTGGTCGCCACCCCCGGTCAGGTGGGACGTGAGCTCAAGACCGAAGCCACGTTGATCTATCTGACCGCGCAATTGCAGACTTTTACCGACGGCGAGGTGCCTCTCGTCGTGCAGGAGATCCACCCGCAGATCCTGGATGTGAGCGCACAGGCAGAAACGGCCAGGCAGATCCTGAGCCAGCCTCTCACCATCGTCATCCCCAATGCCGCGCCGGGCGATGCGGGCCCGTTTATCTACAACCCTGAAGTTCTTGCGAATATGCTGACCGTCCAGCGTGTTCAGAACGGGGATCAGACCGGAGTTCAGGTCGCGCTGAACCCCAGAGGGTTGCGTGAGCTGCTGGTGCCGGTCAAGAGCCAGGTAGACCGTTTACCCTCGGACGCGAAGTTTATCTTCAATGATGCGACCGGTGTTCTGGACGTGATGGAAGATTCGAAAGTCGGGCGTTCGCTGGACGTAGATGCCAGCGTGAAAGCCATCAACGAAGCCGTCGGCCGCGGCGAACACACAGCTGCTTTGATCATCAATGAAGACCAGCCACGCGTCGCAGCCACAGCTACCGGGCCGGAGCTGGGAATTACACAACTGATCTGGTCCGAAACCTCATATTTTTATGGGTCTTCTGCAGCGAGGATCCAAAATATCGAAGCGGCTGCCAGGCAGTATCATGGTGTGCTGGTCGCGCCCGGTGAGACGTTCTCCATGGGCGCCCATCTCGGAGATGTGAGTCTCGACAACGGTTTTGCCGAAGCCATGATCATTTACGGCGGGCGGACGATTAAGGGCGTGGGCGGCGGTGTTTGCCAGGTCAGCACTACTCTCTTCCGAGCGGTATTCAATGCCGGGTTTCCCATCGTGGAAAGGACCCCGCATGCGTACCGGGTCTCCTACTATGAGCAGACTGCCAGCGGCGGCATCGACCCCAGGCTGGCAGGCCTGGATGCAACGGTGTACTTCCCGCTCGTGGATTTCAAATTTACGAACGACTCAGCCTACTGGATCCTGATGGAGACCTATGTGAACGTCAGCGCCCGCACGCTGGAGTGGAAGTTTTATTCAACCTCCGACGGGCGCTCGGTGACGTGGGATACAACCGGTCCTGTGAACGTGACGCCTGCACCGCCCCCCGTCTTTGAAGAAAACCCGGAGCTGGGCAAAAATGAGATGGAGCAGGTGGACTGGGCGGCGAACGGCGCGGATGTTGATGTGACACGCACTGTCTGGAAGAATGGCGCCGTCTACTTCCAGGATACGATCCGGACCCACTACGAACCCTGGCAGGCGATCTGCCAGTATGGTCCGGACTCCAAGAATCCCGAGCGGCTGGCGGACGAAAAGAACCTGTGCCGGGGACCATCAGGATAACGAAGTTTTCCGGCATCTGAATTGCCAGAAAACTTCACATGATAAAATTTCGTTTTGCCTGAATGGAGAACTGATGATTAGCCAAACCCTGATTGAAATTTTGCGCTGTCCAAACTGTGTCCGCACGACCGGGGGCGAGCTCAACCTGCACCGGGATGCCTGGTTCATCTGCAAGGACTGTGGCCGCAAATATCCGATCGTGGACGATATCCCGGTCATGCTGATCGAAGAGGGCGATAAGTGGGTGAATACTGACGAGGGTGAGCTGCCGGTTCCTCCGCCTGCTAAATAACGTGTCTGTACAGAATTTGTTGAACGACCTCACCAGCGGGAATGAAGCCCGCGCAGAAAAAGCCGTCCCGGTGTTGATCGATCTGGGAGAGGAAGCGCTCCCCGCGTTACTGGACCTGACCCGCTCCCCGGAGAGCGATCACCGCTGGTGGGCGTTGCGCGTCCTGGCGCAATCGCCGCATGCGCAGGCAGCGTGGCTGGTTCCTTTCTTGAGCGATCCGGCGCGTGAAGTGCGCCAGTGCGCGGCGCTGGGGTTGGCGATCAAGCCCGATGAGAGCGCGGTCGAGTCGTTGGTGAAAGCCCTGCATGACGAGGATCCCATGGTCAGCAGCCTGGCGGTCAATGCGCTGGTCAAGATCGGCAAGGCATCCGTCCCCGCCCTGATCGAAGTGGTGAAGGGCGCAGGGCAATCGGGGCGTATCCACGCCCTGCGGGCACTGGCGGAGATCCGCGACCACCGCGCCATCCCGGTCATGATGAAGGTCATGGAGGAAGACTCAGCCCTGCTGCAGCACTGGGCAAAGGAAGGCTTGGACCGTCTCGGTCTGGATATGGTATATATTAAACCCGTATGAATAGATTGGATTTTCTCAAAACTATGAAGTGGGGGCGTCCATCCGTTGCACAGATCATCCTGATCGTGGTCGGACTTCTCGTGGCGGTTGGGGGATTTCTCTTTGTGCGCGGCCTGGTCACCTGCTGGACGATCACCCCTTTGGCTGGTTCACCGCCGGCGAGCTGCGGCACGGTTTCTGCTGGATTGAACGGGCCTGAGATTACGAACACCGAGGGCACACCGGTGCCCAGCGTGGCAGAATTGCCCGCGCCGCCGGTTGCGATTCCCGAGAGCGACCTGCCGCCCGCCTGGGACGGAGCCAGCCGTATCAGCGTGCTGATCATTGGACTGGATTACCGCGATTGGGTCGCAAACGAAGGTGCGCCTCGTTCGGATACGATGATCGTACTCACCATTGACCCGTTGACTAAAACTGCCGGCATGTTATCCATCCCGCGCGATATGTGGGTCAATATCCCCGGCTTTGGGTACAGTCGCATCAACACCGCCTATTCCTCCGGAGAGGGCAGCCGGTTGCCCGGCGGCGGACCCGAGCTTGCCCGAAAAACCGTGGAGCAGTTCCTGGGTGTGCCCATCCAGTACTATGCCCAGGTGGATTTCTACACCTTCGTCGAGTTCATTAACTTGATCGGTGGCGTGGAGATCTACAACGACGAGGAACTCCGTCTGGACCCGGTCGGCGCCGGCAAGGACAAGATCAAGCTGACGTGCTGTGGCATGCGTCCTCTCGACGGCGAGCGGGCCCTCGCATATGCCCGCTTCCGTAAGGACAAGGAAGGCGATATCGCTCGCGCCCAGCGCCAGCAAAAGCTGATCCTTGCGATCCGCGATAAGGTGCTCAGCCCGGAGAATTTCCCGGTCTTGATCAGCAAAGCGCAGCAATTCTATAACGAGCTCTCCGCCGGTATTAATACCAATATGCCGTTCGACACGGCTGTCCAACTGGGTGTGCTGGCGAGGGAGATTCCTGTGGAGAGCATCAAGTCTGGTGCCATCGATTACAGCATGGTGGCACTGGAGAACACTGTCCTTGGCGGGCAGGATGCAGCGGTGATGAAGCCGCTGCCGGACAAGATCCGTGAACTGCGCGACCAGGTCTTCACTTCGGGCGGCGCCTTGAGCCCGCTGGCTGTAAACAACGATCCGCTGGCGTTGATGCAGGCGGACGCGGCAAGTGTTCGGGTATTGAACGGCACGTTTGCAGGTGGGTTGGAAAACACAACCGGTCAATTTCTTGTGAACCAGGGTGTGCAGGTCACGGAAGCAGGACCCGCCGACCGCGCCTATGACGGGACTGTGCTTGTTCTGTATAAGCCGAAACTCTACACCTTGAAATACTTGCAGTCGCTCTTTGGCATCAGCTCACCCAACCAGATCTGGATCCGCCCCGACCCTGCTTCCTCGGTGGATGTAGAGGTGCGGCTGGGAGCAGACTGGGCGAACAACAACCCGATGCCGTAAGTGACGATACCTGAAATGTATCAGCCGCAGGGTTCAAACCTGCGGCTGTTTTATATTATTAATGTCAGACCTTTGCCACAATGCTTTTGTCCGTCACTTATAGAATGTAAATTCATGCCCTGCATACTGTTACCTTTTTGAATGCAAACCATCTTGATTAAAGACTTCCTAGACTCTGAACACTCTACCCTGTAGAACAATGAAAAGACAGGAATCCCGACGAATTATGAATAAGAAAAGCTTAACAAATAAACCCTTAGCTGGTGCACAAGACCTACACTGTTTTTTAAGTAGCCTGCCGAAACAGACCATGATTAGATTCATTTCAACAAAAAGCCTTAGAGGGAGACCTAAGAGCTATAGAGAATCTGATAGCCCTGTTAAAAGAGGAAAACTCTGTGGAGACATGGGGTGTCGTTTGGCGTATGGTGCAAGAGCAGAATAAGTCTCTTGGAGGCTATGTGGGCGATAAGTTGGGACAAGATTTAAGCCAGTTATTTGAGATCTTATGGAGAGATGTTCTTGACGCATACAGTGAGATAAAAGAATGAATTCTCGGCTTTATGATGCGAGTAAATAGACCTGCGGTTTACTGGCGGCGGAGCGAGGGCCAAAAGATTTTCGCTCTCGATACCATGGCTATCCAGCTAATCGCTTTTACCAAATTGTCCAATAATAATTTATGAAAAAGCCAATGAAAATCTATCTTCATCTCCTAATTCTATTTGGTCTTAGTCTACTTCTTCTAGGCTGTGCCATTATGAAAGAAGATCTTAGGCCAATAAGAGATTGCCCGATTGAGGAATTGTTACTTGATCAAGCTGATTATCCACCTAATACTACAGTTAATGAGAGCAGATCACCCATAGCAGAAAAACCCTCAGTATCAGCAGGTGGATCGGCAAACTACAATGGTGATGCAACCTCTCAATTAGTCGCAAGGCATTCTTCTGTAGACAACGCTGTTAGGGAATATGAAAAATGGGCAGAAATCGCCTTCGAGGTCGATGATGTCGGTGGCTTATGGGAAACGCCAGAAGTTTTGAGTTTGAGGGAAACCTCAGCCAGCCGTCAAAAGGTTGCTTGTGGAAATGTAGTAAGTTTTGGGCAGCGTTGTTACATAGTTGGACAATATGAAGAATATTTTATCTTTTTCTGGGCAGACATTTCGGCCGAGGGAATAAACCAGGAGTTATTCCGTGATCTGGTGATTCGTATCGATAGAGATATGGCTGCCTGTTTGACTCGCTAGATGAGATCTCCCTAATCACCGTCGGCGGGACCAATAGCCTGCTCATCACTTTCACCTTTGCTAAGAGCACTGACTATTGCTCAAAGGGATGCGCGAACGCGCCGAAGTTGGTGCTGACATTGGGCGGCACGCTCTCACCGGGCGCGACTGCTTCGCAAACACTAGCCCCGAGATGCTCCCAGGGCATTGGAAATCCCTTGTTGTATAATGTAGTTGTGAAGATTGAAGAACTTCTTCGAACTAAACGTGAACAAATCCTGGAAATTTGCCAGAAGCATGGGGTATCTGACCTGCGTGTATTCGGCTCTCTTGCACGCGGGGAAGGGACCGAGCAGAGCGACGTTGATTTTCTTGTAGAAGTGGGTCCAGTCCATTCTCCGTGGTTCCCGGCCGGTTTCGTAGCAGATTTGGAAGATTTACTCGGCGTTCCCGTGGATGTGGTAACCCGCGACAGCCTGCACTGGTTCATTAAGGATCGGGTGTTGGAGGAAGCGCGACCTTTATGAAGGACGATCGGTTGTACCTCATCAACATGCAAGAAGCGATAGACAGAATTGTAGAGTATACGCGGGACGGAAAAGAGTATTTTCTGGAAGATCACAAGACGCAGGATGCTGTGCTGCGCAATCTGCACACATTGGCCGAGTCCTCTCAGCGCATTTCAGGTAGTCTGAAGGAGCGATTTCCACAGGTCGACTGGCGTGTTCTTTCCGCCTTTCGCAATGTTGTGGTACACGATTACATGGGGATCAGTCTCAATCGTATCTGGGCTATTGTAGAAAATGATTTGCCAGGCTTGAAAGAAAATATCGCCATCATCCTGCAGGCATTGGCATAAGCTCTCCCCGAGGCTTTTACTCAGTATAGGTAAGTACCCTGTCTGCGAACCAGTTTTAGCAGCTTACATTGGCTAGAATGTTCTGTTTGTCAGACCAGAGGTCATATACCACAGCCTGTCTCATGGTAGCAGGTTGTAGGCTAAATTCTTTATTTAGGATTCTGCACCTGAATGTGCTTTGAATGCGAAGTTTGCATCAAGGCTGCTGAAAAGTCAGCTTGATACTGCCGGAAAAGGCCTCGCCGTCGGGGGTCTGGCAGGTAGGGGCGGTGAGCCCGAGCGCCACGTCGCTGCCAGTCGCCAGCTGGACCGTGTAGGTGGTCCCGGCGGCCATGAGGTAATCCGCATATCCGTTGCCCAGTTCCGGTTTGAGGCCTGTGAAGAAGCGCTCGCTGCCGCCGTCCCAGGTGATGACGATCTCGATGCCGGGCAGCTGCCTGCGGCTGCGATTGAGGACGAGCACCTGGAGCAATGCGTCCGGGAGGTTGGGGTCGCAGACGGTTTCCTCACCTGCCAGCGCGAACGGCTCGCCGGGCTCCGGTGTGGAGGTGTGCGTCGGGCGGGGGGTCGGGGGTACCAGCGTTTGCGCGGGCGGGGTTTCGACGACTTCGGTTGTTTCCGTTACTTCGGGGGTCTCGGCGGAGGTACCTTCCTCAGTCAACTCAGCCGAATCAACAGTCGCAGTGCGCGCGGCAGCGGCTGGATTGGTTTGTCCTGAGGGCAGCGCCGGCGCCGGGGGGGCCGTGATATCTCCAGCCATGGCGAAGGCAAGGGCGGCGACCTGGTCGGCATGTTCGAACTCGTCTGTGGACGAGCCCGCTCGCATGCGTTGCGCCTGGGCATTTAGCGCCTCGACCGGGTCTGCGTCGCCCACCAGGGCGAGTCTGGCCTGTGCTCGAGGCAGGTTCTCCGTGGCAGCGTATGCGGCGGCGATGGCAGCGCGGTACTGGTCTTTGAAATCGTCACGCAGAGAGAGGGGGGCCGCATCCGTGATGGGGCGCGGCGCCAGCAACCAGGAATAGGCGACGCCCAGTCCCGCACCTACGAGCAGTGCTAGAAGGATCACCCAGAGGAAGCCTCTCATGGAGCGATCCCACTCCAGGCTTGCATCGCCGTGACCAGTTCCCGAATGAGAGCAATATCACTATCGGAAAACCCGTTTGCCCGGGCGTAGGCGAGTCCCTCTGCGGCGATGGAGGCAGGTGATCTGGTGCCGAAGATCGCCAGCCGGCGCGCCGCCAGGCCCGGGTCCTGTTCGGTCCGGTAGGCTTCGGCGGTCATCAGTACATAATCGGTTTTGAAATCGGGGCGAAGAGCATCCGGGGTTAAGTCCACGTGCTCGACGGGAGCGATGTACCAGCCGTAGGCGATCCCGAGCGCGACGCCTGTAAGGAGAGCCAGGATGGTGAAGAACCAGCGGGTTGCGGTCATAGAAAGATGCCCGGGCAGGTGACCGGCGGCACCCAGAGACACTTCCGTACCGTTGCTGTCTCTCGACCCTGGCGGGGTTGGGAAGGCTCTGCCGCGCCGGGCCTGCCCGGACGCAGGAAGGATACCCGAACTGCGGAGTGATGTCAAATGTTATACCTGTTTCACTGTTACAACGAAACGGGGAAACATGACTGAAAGCTTATCAGGGATCGAACAGCCATAGTATTCCTTCCCCGTGGAAACAATCAGAATTATGAGAAAAAAACCAGGTTGATCGAAGGGGGAAATCAAGAAGCTGGCATTCATTGCCCGGCAGCAGATGGAGCAGAGAACATTCATAAAGTCTATTCACCATCATCATGCCAGATAGTGGAGAAATACTATCCGAATTGTGACGATTGTCACTATAAATTCCGACCGGAGCGGTGTAAATTAGGGACATCAGTCAGTCGAACCTGGAAGTTCTCTAGAAAGGAAAACCGCAATGACTGCTCATGTTCTCACCCGCAAAGGTCAAACTCTCGAAGTCCCCTCTTTCATCAATTTCCTGTTCAGCGACAAGCGCCTCTCCATTCTGTGGCTAGCTGTCCGTCTATGGCTAGGCTGGAAGTGGATCGGTTCCGGGCTGCCCAAACTTCAGAACCCGGCCTGGATGCAGACCGGCGAAGCGCTCAAAGGCTTCTGGATGGGTGCGGTCCAGATCCCCGCGGACGGCCGCCCGCCGATCGCCTTCAACTGGTACCGTGAGTTTTTGCAGTTCATGCTCGACGCCCAGGCATATACGTGGTTTGCCAAGCTGATCGCCGTTGGTGAAGTGTTGATCGGCGTTGCCTTGATCTTGGGCCTGTTTGTCGGTCTCACGGCGTTCTTCGGCGGTTTTCTGAACTGGAACTTCATCATGGCCGGCTCGGCAAGTGTCAACGGTGTATTCTTCGGTCTGGCAGTGCTGCTCGTGCTCGCCTGGAAGATCGCGGGTTACATCGGTCTGGACTACTTCCTGCTCCCACGTGTGGCGGATCTCTGGAGTACCGACCGATAGTAGACAGTGAGAGATAGCAGAGATCCTGACGGCGGTTATCCGCCGTCAGGATTGTTTTTAAGCCCCGGGCTCGTTCCGCAGGCTGCTATGAACGTCTCAGGTGCCAGGGATCTGGCGCCTCCAAACGTTGGGGTGGGGGCCAAGGACGATTCAGTTTGGACCCAGGTTCTTGATGCTTTTGGGTGTGGCATGCTCTGCCGGATTGAGATGTCTTACCATTCCATTCATACACACAATTTCTGTCGATTAGAGAGCGACCTGCAAGCTCAGGATGGCAGGAGGAGGGAAAGTCAGTCGCCTGTGCATGGATGATTCCCCTACTATAAGCAAAGCAGTGAATGACGTATACTTTCTTGGTAGTCGACGTTGTCCAGACTTTAGCCGGGGTAATTGTAATGGCTCCTGCAGCAAGGATCTGGAAGAATGGGTATCGCGTGCCCTGCCGAATTCTTAACGCATACCCACTGGAGCTTGAATGATTACAGTTCTTCTCGTGGACGATCATATAAATTTCCGTAAAAGCTTACGGTATATGCTTGACTCAAGCGAGGATATACAGGTTGTCGCCACGGCGTCGAATGGAGTGGAAGCGGTCGCCGAGGCGCGCAAGCATTGTCCGGATGTCACCGTGATGGATATCTCAATGCCGCTCATGGATGGTATCGAAGCCACTCGCCAAATCCAGCAGCATTGCGAGGTCACCCGTGTGGTCATGCTTTCCATTCTTGACAACCCGGAGTATGTTCAACGCGCCCTGGATGTGGGCGCCCTGGGCTATGTGCTCAAAGATGCGATCGCAAAAGACCTGCTAGCCGCCATTCGCGCCCTTTCTACAGGAAAAGAATATTTTAGTCAACAGGTCGCGGGGATCGCCGCCAGGTATTTAGGTCGGAAAAATAAAGATAACCGGGCAAGCTAAGCCAGAGCCAGCCTGGGGTGCAATCCATCTGCCTAGATTTTTCGGCTGCACAATTGTATAGTATCTGTTAGTCGGAGCAAAAGTCTCGGTTTTTGTCTGGCATGTTGCGACGGGATCGTGTTGGTTTGTGAAGGCAAGCAGGCGTGTGGGATAGGACGCGGTCGATTTGAGGAGTGGGCACGGAGAATAGCTTTCCATGCAGAGAAGGCACGTCGAGCAGGTACAGAGTTCACATCAAAAAGTCGCAAAACGCCTACCAGGGCCTGGATCATTCGCGATTGCAAAAGCTTTCCTGCCCCCGATAAACCGTTAGAACAGGATGCAGACCATGTGACATGGCTGCATCTTTTGTTTTCGAATGAGAAGACAGCCGGAGAATAGAAGCAGTCCTAACAAAATTGTTATTAATAGAGATTGACGCTGACCCTGCCAGCCCATAGAATTTCCTTTATCCCCGGTCCGGTTTGAGCACTGAGTTGCAACTGTTGAAGAGGAATGTTTTGAAGAACCGTCGAACCTTTATCGTCCTCCGTCTTGCCCTGTTGAGCTTTTTGATCATCGTTATTGTTTCTTCGACGTTCCAGCCCCAGATTACTGTATCCGCAGCGGCTGTGCTGACCATCCGACCTATCACGTGGAACATCATCGGGCTCGACAGCAACAATGTGAATGTGGGTCCGAGCAATTTCCCGGTGGGGGCGAGAGTGTGTAACACGGGGGATACTGCGGCGACGAGCGTGACTTCCTCTTTTATCTGGGATAGCACGGATCCGTTGATCAACCTTCGCCCGGGCTCGCTCTCAACGATCTCTGTGGGAAATCTGGCAGCGGGCGCCTGCACGGACGTGTATTACGAGGTGACCGTAACTCGTACTGCCTCCGCGTATGACCATGTGCGGCGCTATCACATCACTGCCACGGCGGATACGCTTGGCGTGGTGAGCACGCCCACGCCGCGCGAGCTGTATGTTGAGCATCTCATCTCACAGAACCGCAATACGGTATCCGATGTCCAGTATGGTACGACTGTGGGAAGTCTGACCTCCGTTGCCAACGGCGGGACCATGAGCCTTATAGTGGGAAACACCTATTTCATTCGCCTGGTGGGTGCCACGGCGACGCAAGGCTATGAACAGATCGAAAGTTTCATCAACTTTCCAAATACGGTATTCCAGATTTTATCGGTGAATACCACGTACAGCGCGGAGTCATCTGCGGCGATGTCACCGCCTTATGACACACTCTACGGCGACGCGTGTGTCTGGGAGAATAATCCGAACAGCCCCAATTACCGCGCCTGCAACAGCGTAGGAAAAGCGGGCGGCAGTGTCACCGTCACGTATCAGGTCAGAATTCTGAGCGTAGGCGCCTCGAACCCCGAGCCGTTAAGCACCTTGATCTATGACTTTTCCGGAAGCAGCTTTCACTACAACTCAGACTTTGGCGTTTCGACGCGCTATGCCTATGTGCTCGATCCTTCTGCGGTGACCCTCTCGAAGAACTTCAGTCCGGATCCCACAACTGCCGGCGGCGTCTCAACGCTGACATTTACGATCAGCAACCCCACGTCTTCCTCGTTCAGCGGGTTAAGCTTTACCGATACCCTGCCGACCTCCCCGGGTGCAATGGTCGTCGCCGGCACGCCAGGCGCTTCGACCGCCGGCTGCGGCTCGCCGACATTTGCACCGACCGCTGGAGCTGCGAGCCTCTCGTTCTCGAATGGCAGCATCGCCGCCAACAGCACCTGTACGATCAAGGTCAACGTCACGGTCCCGGCAACAGGGACGTACGGCAACACCTCTAACAATTTGTTTATCGGCGCACTGGATACCGGGAATAACGCCAGCGACACGCTGACGGTGAATAACACTCCTCCGGGTCCGGCACCGGTTTGCGGCTTGACGATGGCCCAGTGGACATTCGCCGGCTACTCAGGCACCTCGCCGCCGTTTCCCGCCGCCAATAGCCAGGCTGCAAATGTGACGACCGCCGCGATCAGTGTCGGCGGAACGGCACCGGGTTCTGCATCCGCGCAAGCCGACACGTCGTCGGGCAGCCCCGCCGCGCCCTCCATGCTGACCTATGGCTGGGCAAACGCAGGTCCCATTAATCCAAATACATTTCCCTTTGTGCAGTTCGCCATCGATGCCAGTAAATATACAGGTGTGACCTTCCAACTCAATGCCCAGCGCAAAGCAAATGGACCCAACAACAATGCCGTATATTTCAGCACCGATGGGACCAACTGGACGCTGAAAAACACGTTTACATCCACCACGTCCTGGGTGACTTACGGTCCCTTCGACTTTACCGGGCAGACCAGTACTTCCGGTCTCACATATTTCCGGATTTATGGCACAGGAGCCAACACCCCGAGCCAGGGCGCAGATCTGAGCCTGGATCATGTCACATTCACCGGCTGCGGGACGCCTTCTTCACCCACCCTGACCAAATCGTTCTCTCCTAATTCGGTGGCAGCCGGCGCGACCTCCACGCTGACATTCACTCTGACCAACCCGAACACTGCTCTGGCATTGAGCGGTATTAGCTTCACAGACACGCTACCGAGCGGGTTGAGCGTTTCTACCGGTTCATCTTCGCAATGCGGCGGGACGCTATCCACATCTGCTCCGCGGACCATTTCGTTCAGCGGGGGCACGCTTGCAGCAAGCGGATCGTGCAACATCACGGTAACAGTCACTGCGGGGGCCTCCGGTATTTATGACAATATTAGCGGGTTCGTTTCCTCCACGGAAGGAGGCACAAACACCGGATCCACCGGCGTTGCTTCTGCCTCGCTGACTGTCTTGCAGCCGCCAAATATCTCGAAATTGTCTGCTCCCAACCCGATCTTGGCGGGCGGCACATCGACGCTTACCTTCACGATCACGAATCCGAATGTGAACAATCCCCTGACCGGGGTCGCGTTTTCGGATACTTATCCTCCGGGCTTGCAGAACACAGCGACTCCGGGCGGCTCAACGACCTGTACCGGGGGCACGGTGACCGCAGCAGCCAATGGAGGCAGCGTGAGCCTGAGCGGCGGGACGGTCCCTGCAGGCGGGTCGTGTATCGTGACGGTCCATGTGACTGCCGCAAACTCCGGAACATATGCCAACACCAGTGGGACGGTCTCCTCCATCAATGGCGGAGCAGGGAATACGGCCTCGAATACCTTAACGGTCAATACACCCAACCCCGGCATTGCACTGCTCAAGCAGGTCTCCACCAGCGCCGGCGGGCCGTGGACGGCGTTCGTGGCTGTCAGCGCGGGGAGCAACCTCTATTATCAGTTTACCGTGGAAAACATTGGAGATGTCCCCCTGACCTCGGTCGGCGTCTCGGATCCAACTCTGCCCTCCGCCGCGACGGCTTGTAATTCCACGTGGACGACTCCACTGCCTGTGGCTGCAGCAGGGAACGACAATCATATCGATACTTGCGTGGTGGGGCCGTTTAACGCGGCGTCCGGTTCACGGGCAAATACTGCAACCATCTCTGGGACTTATAACGGGACTGTATACACCGACACCTCCACGGCGACCTACGCGACGACAGGCTTGACGATTGCCAAGAGCGCTGCCGAAGCATCATTCATCTCGGCAGGAGAAGTGCTGCATTACAGCTTTATCGTGACCAACAGCGGTTCCGCGCCTTTGCTGGGACCCGTCACCGTCGCGGATGATAAAGCGACAGACGAGACCTGCCCGGCGCTGACCACAATCGGCGATCTCGACGATTTCCTGGATCCGGGCGAGTCGGTCACGTGCACGGCAACGTACACCGTCCAGGCTGCGGATATGACGGCGGGCTCGGTCACGAACAGCGCCTCTGCCAGTGTTGGCGGCGTGACCTCGAACACAGGGACTGTCACCGTGTTTGCACCGACTCCCACGCCTACGAATACGGCAACGCCAACCAATAGCCCGACAAATACTGCCACAGGCACACCCACGCACACGCCAACCGCGACCCCTACGCCTACGCAGACTGCAACCCAGACGGCAACCAGCACACCATCGACCACGCCGACCGAGACAACTACCGGTACAGCAACGGATACTCCCACAAACACCCCGACGAATACACCAACCGATACGCCGACAAACACGCCCACCAGTACTGCGACAAGCACCTCTACGGATACGCCGAGCCCTACAGCAACCAACACATCTACCGATACTCCCACAAACACCCCGACAAGTACGCCAACCGACACCCCCACAACAACTCCGACAAATACTCCTACTAGCACGCCCACTAATAGCCCAACCCCGCCTGTTGCGCAGGATGATAGTGCCACTACGCTATTCAATACGCCGGTGACCCTGACAAATATCACTGCGAATGATACGGCGTTTGGTGCCGGCAACAGTATCCTCATCAGCACGATTGACCTCAATCCGTTAAGCACTGGTCAGCAGACATCATTTACAGATGCCAGTGGTAACCAGTGGAGTGTAAACACGGTTACCGGTGATGTTATCTTCACACCCGCTGCGAGCTTTAGCGGGACGGCTACGATTGCCTACTTGGTGGAGGATTCCCTGGGACAGCCTGCTACAGCAGACCTGTTCGTGACGGTCGGTCCTTCTGCCAGCCTTAGCGGGACGGTGTTCCACGACGCGGATCTAAATGGGTCTCAAGGCGCCGGAGAAGCCGGGATTGGCGCGGTGCGCGTCGAGCTTTACGATAGCACTGGCACGACGCTCATTACCTTCCTTAACACGGCAGCCGGTGGCTCGTACGGCTTCCCGAATCTAACGCCAGGGAGTTATCGGGTGGTAGAAATCGACCCGGCTGGTTACGTAAGCACCACGGCCAACAGTGTCAATGTCACGGTCAACGCAGGCAGCTCTGCCACGGTTCACTTTGGAGATTACAGGCTGTCCGGTTCAACCCTCTCCAGCATCGGCGGGATTGTCTTCGATGATATCAATGCGAACGGCATCCAGGATGCGGGGGAGGCGCCGCTAAGCGGCGTCACGCTCCAACTGCGGAACAGCGCCGGTACGGTCATTGCTACAACGAACACCAACGTTTCCGGCGCCTACACTTTCACGAATTTACCGGCGGGCAGCTATACGGTCACGGAGATAGATCCGGCGGGGTATAGCAGCACCACCCTCAACACTGTTGCTGTGACTCTAAGCGGCGGCGCGCCTGCCACCATTCATTTCGGTGACCAGCTCAGCGGCGTCGCGCAGATCGGCGACCCGGCAGTGACCAAGTTTGGCTCGCCTGCCAGCGCCACGGTGGGTAGCGTGGTCGTTTACACGATCACAGTGGGCAATACGGGAAACGCAAATGCGACCAATGTGGTTGTCACAGATAGCAAACCAGCCTTCCTGGATATTATCTCGATCACCAGCTCGCCAAACCCTGGCCTGACTCCAGTCATTACAGGGAATACCTTCACGATCAATTTTGGCACGGTCAGCCCTGTTGATTTCTACGTCGTCACAGTTGTGACCCGCGTCAATGTCCAGGGCCAGCCGCCCGGCGGTACAAATCAGGTTGCCCTTACCAGCGGCTCTCTCACCGACCGGGTGTTCAACAATGCGGCCGCGGCCTCGCTGCAGGTATCTACCGGCGGCAGTCTCGCGGATGTGGGCGGTCTGCCCGAGACGGGTTTTGCACCGGGCGTCATAACGGACCTTCGCCGGGTGACACGGGAGACCTATTCAAACGCTGGTGGGATTACGCTGGAAATTCCATCTCTGGCGATCAAGATACCCGTTGTGGGCGTTCCCCTACGCGACGGCGCATGGAATGTGTCTTGGCTGGACATACAGGCTGGGTGGCTGGAAGGCAGCGCATTTCCATCCTGGAAGGGGAATAGCGTTCTCACCGGTCATGTGTACCTCTCGAATGGCTTGCCCGGACCGTTTGCCAATCTCAGCAGATTGAGATATGGGGAGAGGATCGTTGTCCATGCCTACGGCGAACGATACATTTTTGAAGTACAGACAAATACGCTGGTCGAGCCGGACGATACCTCCGCGCTGAAACATGAGAAGCAGCCCTGGCTGACCCTCATCACCTGCAAAGAGTACGATCAGAACACCGATACCTACCGCAAGCGGGTCGTTGTCCGCGCTTTGCTGGTCAGTGTGACCGGGGAATAAACAAAAGCAATTGGCGGATTGCGCGGAACGGAGGACAAGCGCTCTTCGAGGGCGAGCAGGTGCTCCTTCAAAGACAAAAGCTGTTCACATACGCAGGTTAAGGGCCGATTGAAATCTTGACTCGGCGCGGAGAAGCACCTGACCTATGCAGGGTCGCGACAGCCTGCGCTTTATGAGTGGTTTATCATGTTATAATTTCATCTCAGCAGAGTACTTTCAACTTGGAGGAGTTCTATGGACATTACGGTTCAAGAGTTCAAGCACTGCGACATGATCACCGTCAAGGGACGGATAGATAGTTCCACAGCTCCGCAGCTGGCGCAAGCCCTGGAAGCCGCCAACGATGGCGGCAAATACAAGATTGTCGTCAACATGAGCGAGTTGGAATACATGTCCAGTGCAGGTTTTCGGGCTCTGCTGGCCGCACAGCGCAATTGCAAGCGCTACAACCGGGGTGAAGTGGTGCTAGCCGCGGTCCCGGAACGCATTCGCGAGGCTCTTGAACTGGCGGGTTTTACGGAGCTTTTCAAAACCTTCGATGATCCTCTTAAGGCAGTGGGACACTTTTAGGTTCTTGCCGGTTGGGCTGGAGTCATTCATACATCGCCATGGAAGGAGGCCGCCTTCAGTTCACGGGCTGGGAGGCGGCTCTTAATAGTGTCGCATGAAGAGTGTGCAATTCGCCGCGAAATTTGAATTTCTCGATGAGATCCGTGAGTTCGTGGGTGAGATCGCCCGGAACGGGGGCTTCAGCGATAAGGATGTATATAATATCCAGCTTGCGACCGATGAGGCCGCCTCAAATATCATCGAGCATGCTTATGAAAACAGGTCGGATGGGGTTCTGGATCTGTCCTGTGGGGTGAAAGGGGATCGGATCACGATCGTTCTGATCGATTATGGTGAGTCGTTCGATCCCTCCGAGGTTCCGCTGCCGGATCTCAAAGCCGATCTTTCTGATCGCAAAATTGGGGGACTGGGCATCTTTCTGATGCGTAAGCTAATGGATGAAGTTCACTACGAGCCGCGTCCTGACAAGAGTAACGTATTGACAATGTCAAAACGTAAGAGGTAACCGGCATGGCCGCCGCTTCACGTTCTCCCGCTGTGTCCGACTGGCGTGACATTGCCAGCCTGGGGGAACAGATCGTCAGTGCTAGCTCTCTTGCCGCCCAGCGTGACCTCATCACCGCGATGGCCTCCCGGCTGGTGCAGGGAGATGTGGATGTCTGGCTTGACGAGAAAGTCTTTCGTCTCCCAAACCTCGAGGCTGAGAATGTTTTCCCGGAACAGCCTCCGCTGCCCGGGATGCAACGCGCCTTAAAAGCGGGCGAGGTGCGCACGAGACAGCAGCGCAGCAAGAAACCGGGATCACGCGAGACATGGGCTGCTGTCCCGATGATCGAGCAGGGCATGGTCCTCGGTGCGCTTCAGGTGAGTCGAAAGAAAGGTCCAGAATTTAAGCGGTCTGAGCTGGAGCTACTGGAGAGACTGGCCGGTGCCGTAGCCGTCAGCCTGAGTGCCTCCCATCGCGTGGCAGTCGAACGGTTCAGGCTCAACCAGTTGAACCTGGTGCGGGAAGTCAGCGCCGAGATTGCCAATATGCTCGATGTTGACGAGCTTGCCAGCCGCGTGACCGGACTAATCCAGGAAACTTTTCACTATTATTACGTGGCGCTTTTTACTCTGCGCCGAAGTTCGCGCTCTCTGCGCTTCCGCTCCAGCGCCATGCCCGAGATGAGAGGAGAGCCGCATGCATCACCCGACGGCCGAGATCAGGGATTGGTCGCCCTGGAAGTCGAGGTGGGGCAGGGTCTCATCGGCCAGGCAGCCGCGCTGGGAGAGCGGATCATCGTCAACGATGTCCGGCAGGATCCCCGCTACCGTTTCATGGACAGCCTGCCCGAGACGCGTGCCGAAGTGGTTCTTCCGCTCAAAATTGGGGAGCGCGTCCTGGGCGTTCTCGATATCCAGAGCGACCAGCCTGACGCTTTCCATCCCAACGATCTGCTGATCCTGAGCGCACTGGCGGACACGATCGCCCGCGCAGTCGAGGGCGCCCGCCTGTACGGAGACTTGCGCCGTCGCGCCGACCAGCTGGCGCTCGTTGCCGAAGTGAGCAAGAGCGTGAGCTCTTCGCTCGAGCTGAAAACGCTCATGAACAATGTTGCCCTGCTGATCCATGAACGATTTGGATACCTCTATGTTCATCTCTTTACCGTACATCAGAACCGCAGGGTAATCGAGTACCAGGCGGGTAGCGGCACCCGCAGTATGGATCTGGTGGGCTATGCCTTGCCGCTCGACGATCCGGCCGGGATCATTTCCTGGGTGGCACGCGAGGGTCAAACGGTCATGGCAAACGATGTTCAACAGGACGAACGTTACCGTCCCTCGCCGTTCCCGCCCGAGAATACCAGATCTGAATTTTGCGTCCCGCTGCTGTATGACAATGAAGTGGTGGGTGTGCTCGATATCCAGTCTGACCAGCGCGATGCCTTCACCGACGACGACCGCCTGATCTTCGAAGCTGTGGCCGATAACATTGCCACTGCCATCCACAACGCGGACCTCTATCGCTCCGAGCAGTGGCGGCGCCAGGTCGCCGATAGCCTGCGTGAGGTGGCGGGCCTCATTTCCGCCGATGCCAGCGTGGACGATGTATTGGAAGCGATCCTGTCCGAATTGGAACGTAACTTGCCCGTGGACATCTCTGCGATCTGGTTACTGGAAGATGATGAGCTGTATCTGGCAGCCTGCCATAATTGCGATGAAGGCGAGCTCGAACGGGCGCTCTACGAGTCGCCGGAGGCCTATGAGCGCTTAATGGAGGCGCTGTATTCTGATCGTCCCCTCATCCGGCAGCCTACAGACCCGGTCTGGGTAACCGGGCTCATCGCGGGTTTTGCACAGGAATACTCTGGCCTGGCAGTTCCGCTGCGCGTCGGAGATCAGCCCTATGGCGTCATCACCCTGTCGCACAGCACACAGGGACGCTATGGACATGAGGCACAGGCTATGACGACCACCTTCGCCAGTTATGCTGCCGTGGCGATCGAAAATGCACGGCTTTACGATACGGCGCAGGAGCAGGCATACGCCTCCGCAGCCCTGTTGCAAGTCGCGCAGGCCGTGGTCAGCCTCAATGACCTGGATGAGATCCTGGGAACGATCATCCGCATCATGCCGATTCTGGTCGGTGTACAGCGCGCGGCTCTGTATCAATGGGATTCTGCCAGGGACCTGTTCCAGCCCTCGCAGCATTATGGTCTCGATGAAGCCGAGGAAAAGGCGTTCTGGGATCGTTCCTTCGCCCCGGGGGAGTTTGCCCTGCTGGATGCCTGCCGAGGTACTACTGGTTTGATGGCTGTTCAACTGGAGAATGACGAACAGCGTGGCCTGTTTGCCTGGCTTGCGCTCGATCCCGGTCGAGAATTCAATCTGGGAAATCCAGGCGTATTTGTGTTTGCCGTGCCCATTGCGGTGAAGGATGATTTGTACGGTGTGATGTTGATCGAAGAAGCTCTAGGAGGATTGCGTTTTCGCGCCAGGCGGCTCGAGATCATCACGGGCATCGCTCAGCAGGCGGCGCTCGCCATTCAGAACGACCTCTTGCAGAAGGAGATGGTCGAGCGCGAGCGCCTCGAGACGGAGGTCCAGCTGGCTCGCCAGATCCAGCAGACCTTTATCCCCGAGACCCTGCCGCAGTTCCCGAACTGGGAGCTGGCTGCTCGCTGGAAGACAGCCCGCCAGGTGGGCGGAGACTTCTATGATGTGTTCGACCTGCCGAACGGGCTCCTGGGATTGTTCATCGCGGATGTAGCGGATAAGGGTGTCCCTGCTGCCCTCTTCATGGCGCTCACCCGAACACTGGTGCGGGCGGCAGTGACCGAGTTGGAGTCTCCTGCCGAAGCCATGAAACGGGTCAATGACCTGCTGCTCCCCGATACAAAGCAGGGCATGTTCGTGACAGCCGTTTACGCTGTGCTCGATACCGGAAACAATAAGCTCACCTATGTGAATGCCGGACACAACCCTCCCTTATGGATAAAGTGTGATGGGAGTGTGGAGCGTCTTACGCGCACCGGCGTGGCGCTCGGCGCAGCGGAGGAAGTGCAGTTCGGGCAACGCGAGGTGTATCTGCAAAGCCAGGATAGTGTTTTGCTTTACACAGATGGACTGACCGAATCTTTCAATCTCGCCGGGGAGTTTTATGGCGAGGGGCGTTTGATCGACGCTCTCACCACTGAGGATTGCTCCTCCGCCTCCAGTCTCCTGGACACAGTGGAAAGATCCCTGCTTAACTTTGTGCAGGATATGCCTCCTGCCGACGATCTGACGATGTTGGTTTTAAGAAGAGTTTGATGGTTGAAGTTTAAAAAGCACAATTGCTGATTTTCCAAAACGAGGATGAAATGTACACAAGCGAAGGCAAGAAAATTATTTCTAGCGAAAAAGCGCCGAAAGCTATCGGGCCCTATTCGCAAGCCATTGTTGTTGAAAATCTGGTCTTCACCGCCGGACAGGTGGGACTGGATCCCGTCACGATGGAGCTTGTCGAGGGCGGGGTCGAGGCGCAGACCCGGCAAGTCTTAACCAACCTCAAGAATGTGCTGGAGAAGGCCGACTCCGGGTTGAATTTCATCATCAAAACGACAGTCTTCCTGCGGGATATGGGTGATTTTGCCACAATGAATTCGGTCTACGCCGAGTTTTTCCCGGAAAACCCTCCGGCGCGCAGCACCATCCAGGTGGCGGGTTTGCCAAAAGACGCGCTGGTCGAAATCGAAGCGATGGCTCTGCTCCGCCCGAATCGGGGCGACTGATACAGAGCTGTTTCTCTGGTGCTGCGGCTGGAACTGTGGTCTCCGGCTTGCGCGGAGGATCGTTGTAAGGATGGTCGATACGATGACCATACAATCTCTGGCCAGGTACTGGCCTCTGATTCATTCCGTTATTCAGGAGCTCTGGCGCATTACAGAACCGGATATCGAAGATTCGGCCATTCGGAACGGGATCCCCATCGAGCTCTATTTGTACAGTGAGCTGGGGTTAAGCAGCTTTTCACTGCGGGATTTTCAGAAGAGAGATCCATATACAAACCCGGAAGAGTTCGAAAAGAAGTTCGTACCCCTCAATGTCAAGGGCTGGATCGAGCCCCGAGCGGATGGAAGCTACCGCGTCACGGACCGGGCGCGTGAGGCGGTGCGTCACATTGTCCGAATGGGAGATACGCAGCTGCTCGATTTCAAGTCGGTGCCGGACAGGGATTTGCAGCGCCTGTCCGTTCTACTGAAGCAGCTCGTAGTCGAGAGCAAGGCTAGCCCCGAGCCGCCGGAAAAGTGGGCTATTCTCGGTCGCTTTCGCGCGGCGGACGAGCACAGTCCCCTCATCGTCCAGATCAGGGAGCTTTTGATGGACCTGTATGCCTATCGAGATGATGCACATTTAGCGGCTGCCCGCCCGCACTTCAATCAGGCCGGGATCGTCTGGCTGGTCCTTGGGTCGCTGGAGCAGGGACGGGCAGTAAATGCACAGCACATGGCAGACAAAATGGCGTTCCGCGGCTATGATGTAGACGACTACGAGATTGCTATTCAGGCGACAGTAGAGCTGGGATGGGTCGAACCGGATCGGCACACAGGCGCCTTTCACCTGACAGAAGCAGGGCGAGAGCTCCGCGCACGGGCAGAACAACTCACGGATGAATATTTCTACGCGCCCTGGTCGGTTCTCAGCGAAGCGGAACTCGAGGAACTTTATAGTCTGCTTGTAAGACTCCAAACCGAGCTAACTGTGTACCGGAAGTCCCGGTAATCATCCCTGATTTCATTGCGCATGTCCGATATCTGTGAAGCCCGGTGACAATGGTAGAATGGACCTTCGCGGTCAGGTTGGGTATGGAATAACCTCTGCTTTGCGCTTGCCATTTGCTGCCTGAATCAGAATGAATTCACGGATTATCAATAAGGCAGTATCATTGTAGTCCGGGTTTCCTCGTCCTATGTTGCCAAAAGTTTCGGTCATTGTCCCCTGTTATAACGAGCAATCCACCATTCGTCTTTTGCTGGAGGCTCTGCACGAGCAGACCTATCCACTGGCCGGGATGGAAGTATTGATCTCTGACGGGCTTTCTACGGATGGAACCCGGGATGTAATCGCTGCGTTTCGGGAGGAGTTTCCCAATCTACAGGTTCGCGTTGTCGATAATCCAAAGCGCTCTATACCCGCCGCGTTGAACCGTGCAATCGAAGCCTCCTGCGGTGAGATCATCCTGCGCCTCGACGGCCACTCGAAACCGTATTCGGACTATGTAGAAAAGTGTGTGGCTGCCCACGAGGCGGGTCTCGGCGCCAACATCGGCGGTGTTTGGGAGATCCGCCCCGGCGCGGGCACGTGGATAGCCGACTCCATCGCAGCTGCCGCAGCCCATCCGCTCGGGGTAGGAGACGCACTCTACCGTCACACCAGACATGCTTCCGAAGTGGATACAGTTCCTTTTGGCTCCTTCCGCCGCGCCTTGATCGAGCAGGCAGGCTATTTCGATGAATCTCTGCTGACCAATGAGGACTACGAGTTCAACGTGCGCGTGAGGAAATCGGGTGGCAAAATCTGGCTGGATCCCTCTATCCGCTCTATCTACTACGCGAGACCCACATTCCTGGAACTGATCCGCCAGTACTGGCGTTATGGATTCTGGAAATGGCGTATGCTGCGGCGTTATCCCGATACGCTGCGCTGGAGGCAGGCGCTGCCTCCGTTGTTCGTTCTGAGTTTGCTGGGCCTGGCTCTCCTTTCCATCTTCAGCTCCTTGGCGCGCTGGATGCTGGCTGGCGAGCTCCTTCTCTACCTTTCCGTAATGACCTTCGCAGGTGCCCGGGCAGGGTTACGGAAGCGTAAGCTCTACTTAATTCTGGGGTTGCCGCTCGCGATCGCGGCGATGCATATCTCGTGGGGTGGCGGATTCTTGTGGAGCGTCCTGACGTCGAGCATTCAAAAACATGGCAGATAACATTCGTACGACTCCGTTACGCCTGCGTCCAACAGAGTACCGCAACATCCTTTTTACGGGCGATATCTTGATGGCAATCGTCGCTCTGTTTGGTGCGCTTTTTACATGGAGACAATACAACTACTTTGGACGTCTGGCGGAATTGATTGCCCGGGGTGTACCCCGCGCTCGGGCGGAGGCTCAGGCATTGTTGTTCTACGATATTGAGCCTCAGATGTGGTTTTACCTGCTGCCCGTTGCCTGGATGTTACTCCTGGTGGAATTATATGAGCCGCATGTTGCCAGCAGTGGGCGTAAGACAACCCGCGGGATTGCGCTGGCCGCGTTTATCGGCCTGGTTGCTTACTCTCTCGTCTTTATCATTCAGGAGAACACAAATCTGCCTCGCGTGGGCGTAGGTGCGTTTCTGCTCTTCGCCTCCGTCCTGACCCTGGGCTGGCGTGTAATCTTTATTCGGCTGTATAAATCGACCGGCCAGCGCCGGCGTGCGCTGCTGATTGGCGCCGGTCGAGCCGGGCAGACCCTCGCCGAGCTCTATCACTCCGAACCGGCGCGTTCTTTTAACCTGATCGGTTTTGTCGATGACGATCCGCAGAAGATGGACAAGACGATTTGCGGTTTGCGCGTGGTAGGCTCGAGCAACAATCTGTTAGACCTCATCGATGTGTACCGTATTTCAGATCTTGTGATCGCCATCAACGGCACGATCCAGGGAACTACCTTCCAGACCATCCTGGATGCTCAGGAAAAAGGGGTTGAAGTCACGCGCATGCCCATCCTGTATGAGGAAATGACCGGACGAGTGCCCGTACATCACCTCGAGTCCGATTGGATCATCCGCTCCTTTGTGGATGGGCTGCGCGCCAGCGGCTTCTACGATCTCACCAAGCGTGTCCTGGATATTTTCGGCGGGACGCTCGGCCTGATAATGTTTGCCGTTACCTACCCCTTTATCGCTCTTGCAGTTTATCTGGACAGTGGCCCGCCGATCTTCTATTCTCAACCTCGTCTTGGACGGGGCGGCTACAGATTTAGCATTTACAAATACCGTACGATGCGGCAGGATGCGGAAGCGGACGGAGAAGCGCGTATGGCTTTGGAAAACGACCCGCGCGTAACGCGCGTGGGTAACTTCCTGCGAAAGCTCCGCTTAGACGAGTTGCCGCAATTCTGGAATGTCTTGCGCGGCGAAATGAGCCTGGTAGGACCCCGTGCAGAGCGCCCGGAGCTCGTGGCGGAATTTCAGAAGCAGATCCCCTTTTATCGAGCGAGGCTGCTGGTGAAGCCCGGGCTGACGGGTTGGGCTCAGATTAACTACGGGTACGTCGCCAGCGTCCTGGAGACATCCGTTAAAATCGAATATGATCTTTACTATATCAAGCATCGGACGCTTGGGATGGATTTCCAGATCCTGTTGCGTACGATCGGCACAGTCCTAAGACGCACAGGGAGATGACATGAAATATCTGGTTACGGGTGGGGCAGGATTTATCGGGTCTCATATCGTTCAAACCTTGCTCGAGCGGGGGGAGACTGTGCGTGTGCTGGATAACTTCAGCACCGGGAAGCCCGAGAACATCGAAGAGCTGAAGGCGAAATTCAACGGGCACCGCCTGGAAGTCCTGGAGGGAGATGTGCGGGATGCAGGTCGGGTCGAAGAGGCGGTGAACGGCATCGAGATCATCTTCCACGAAGCAGCCTTTGTCTCGGTCCCACAATCGATGGAAGAGCCGCAGAGCTGCTTCGACGTGAACCTTATGGGCACCTCGCTCTTGTTCGATGCGGCGCGCCGGGCAGGCGTCCGGCGGGCCGTGGTCGCTTCGAGCGCGGCAGTGTACGGCGAGTCGGAGGCTTTACCGCTCGTAGAGGAAACGTCTCTCCAATCACTCTCACCATACGCGCTGTCAAAGCGGGTCAAGGAAATGTACGCTGAGCTGTTTACAGGCTCCTTCGGCTTTGATGTGGTCGCGCTGCGTTACTTCAATGTCTACGGTCCTCGCCAGCGACCGGATTCGATGTATGCCGCAGCGGTGCCCATCTTCGCCCGTCGTTTGCTGGATGGGAAGCCTGTCACGATCTTCGGCGACGGCGGCCAGACGCGCGACCTGATCAACGTGCGTGATGTCGTACGCGCCAACCTGATCGCCTCGGAGCATCCGGCTGCAGCCGGCGGGATATTCAATGTTTGCACCGGCGTCGAAACCCGCCTGTTAGACCTTCTCGATGTAATGTACGAGTTGCTCCCCAGTTCCCCCACCCACCAGTTTGCCCCACCGCGCCCAGGAGATATTTACCGCTCAGTGGGCAGCCCGCAAAAAGCGGCGGAAGTGATGGGATTTCGCGCCGAAGTTTCCCTTGCAGATGGATTGAAAGAAGTCATTGACTGGATGCGGTGAGGGCGGTCATGCCTGTCGTGTCCCTCGCTGAGTGGGATCAGTTTCTTCAGAACCGGCCAGATGCACATTTGCTCCAGAGCGGAGAATGGGGAGAACTGAAATCTGCCTTTGGGTGGGAGTCGGTGCGGGTCATCACTGGCGGAGCCGGCGTCCAGATCCTGTTTCGCAGGCTGCCGTTGGGCCAGACAATCGGATATATTCCTAAGGCGAACCCGGACCAGGTCCTCTGGCCGGAGATCGATTCGATTTCCAAGAGGCATCGCGCTATCTTTTTGAAACTGGAAGCCGATGCATGGGAGGATGAAAACTCATCCGTGATTGCGCGCGCTCCTCAACTCATTGTATCTCCCCATAATATCCAGCCTCCGCGGACCATTATCGTTGACATCAAAAGCTCGGAGGAAGAGATCCTGGCGCGTATGAAGCAAAAGACCCGTTACAACATCCGTCTAGCGGAGAAAAAGGGCGTGATCGTTCGTGCCTGGGATGACATCGAGACTTTTCACGACATGCTGTTGATCACAGGCGGACGCGATGGATTTGGCGTCCACTCGCTGGAATACTACCGGCGCGCGTATGAGCTGCTCCATCCAAAGCAGATGGGCGAGTTGCTGGTGGCTGAATATGACGGCAAGCCACTGGCGGCCCTGTTCGTCGCCAGAAATGGGAATCGGGCTTATTACCTGTACGGCGCTTCGACGGACCAGGAGCGAAACCGTATGCCCACCTACCTGCTGCAATGGGAGGCCATGAAATGGGCAAAAGCTTGCGGCTGTAAAGAATACGATCTGTGGGGGATCCCGGATGAAGACGAGGCCGCCCTGGAAGCGAATTTTGAACGACGAAATGACGGCTTATGGGGTGTCTATCGCTTCAAACGTGGGTTTGGGGGTGAGTTAAAACGCGCCAGGCAGGCCATGGACCGCGTCTACAATCCGCTGTTCTATCGGGCGTATTTGCGAATCATTGGGAATCGAGAATAAACGTGGGCGGCCAGAGCTGGGATTCTCTCATTTCAAAGCTTCCCAATCCGCATTTCCTGCAAACGTACGAGTGGGGGCAGGTTAAGGCGAAGTACGGTTGGAGTCCGCTATATGCCGTCTGGGGTGAGAAAGCGGGCTGGAACGTGGATAGTGAGCCCGCCCAACTTTCCACGTCACAATCGCCACCGGCAGCTGCGCTGATCTTGAAGCGAACACTTCGTCTTGCCGGCCTGTCTGCCCGCATATCCATTCTCTACACTCCGAAAGGTCCTTTGCTCGATTGGACGGATGAAGCTTTGCGAACTCGTGTTCTGGATGATTTGCAGGCATTCGCCAGAAAAGAGAGCGCTATCTTCCTGAAAGCAGATCCGGATGTGTTATTGGGAACAGGCATTCCCGCCAGCGGCGGTGCAATAAGCGATCTAACCGGACAGGCAATCATGGCTGATCTGCAACAAAGGGGGTGGAGGTATTCTTCGGAGCAGATCCAGTTCAAGAACACGGTCTTCCTAGATTTGCGCCCGACGGAAGAAGAGCTGCTAGGACAGATGAAACAAAAGACACGCTACAACATTCGCCTGGCGCAGAAGAAAGGCGTCCGCTTGCGTATAGGCACCCCCGATGATTTCGGGCGATTATACAAGATCTATGCGGAAACGTCACTACGCGATGGATTTGTGATTCGAGAAGAAGGCTATTACAAAACCGTCTGGGAAATATTTACAGTCAGCGCTCAATCCTCCGTGACCACTTCGCCATTACCACACGCTGAACCTCTGATCGCCGAAGTCGATGGTGAACCGGTTGCCGCGATTTTCATCTTTTATTTCGCCGGGCGGGCTTATTATGTCTATGGCATGTCACGCCACGTCCATCGTGAAAAGATGCCATCCTATTTTCTGCAGTGGGAGGCGATAAAACGCGCCAAGATGAAAGGCTGTAGCATTTACGATCTCTGGGGTGCGCCGGATGTTTTCGATGAAAGCGATTCGATGTGGGGGGTATACCGTTTCAAGGAAGGTCTGGGCGGCGGGGTCCTGCGTACAATCGGCGCCTGGGACTTCGCCCCCCGTCCATTCCGGTATAAGCTCTACTCCGAGATTGTCCCGCGCATGCTAGATTTTATGCGCTCGCGTGGCAGGGCAAGAACGAGACAATCCCTGGGTGGCGCGTGAATGCAAGGGTAATCCATCGGACGAGCGCCGCCCACTCGTCCGCTCTCTCGAGACCAGCTACAATCGTAAAAACAGGATGACTATGAACCAGATTCCTCGATTGCACTTTGCCCATCTTCCGACCCGCATCGAAGAGCTTACGCGGCTCACAGAATATCTCGCGGGACCTCGCATCCTTGTCAAACGCGACGACCAGACAGGGCTCGCCTTCGGTGGGAACAAGACCCGTAAGCTTGAATTCCTGGTGGCAGAAGCGCTCAAGCAGGGAGCAAAGACCCTGATCACCGGTGGCGCTCTGCAGTCGAATCATTGCCGCCAGACCGCCGCTGCGGCCGCCAGATTCGGGCTTCATTGTATTCTCGTGCTCAATGGCGAAATGCCGGAGCAGCCCTCTGCCAACCTCCTGCTCGATCAGCTGTTCGGGGCTGAGATTGTCACCATTTCCGACCGTGCTTTGCGTGATCAGACTTTGCAGCGCACGTACGATCAGGCTGCTCAGAACGGCAGGAAGCCTTATCTTGTATGGTATGGCGGCTCAAGTCCGACCGGCGCGCTGGGTTATGCTTTTGCGATGAAGGAATTCGCGGAACAAAACATTCATGCAGATTGGATCGTCTTTGGCACGTCCTCCGGCGGCACGCATGCCGGTCTTGTGCTGGGTCAACGCGTATTTGGTTATCAGGGCAAGATCCTGGGGATCAGCATTGACGAACCGGTGGAGTGGCTCAAGAAGCGTGTTTCGGAACTCGCATCGGAGGCGGGTCAGAAATTGGGGGAGCGGATCGGATTCACAGGAGACGATGTGCTGGCAAATGAAGAGTACTGTCAGGCGGGCTATGGCGTCTTGACGGATGCCGAACGCGAAGCCGTTCGCCTTTTTGCAGAGCTGGAGGGCTTGCTACTCGATCCGGTCTACACGGGTAGGGCGGCCGCCGGCATGATCGATCTCATTCGCAAAGGGTATTTCAGGCGGGATGAAACTGTGCTTTTCTGGCACACGGGTGGCCAGCCTGCCCTGTTTGCAGAGCCATATGCAAACAGGATATAAAACAAAAGGACGGGCATTTGCCCGTCCTTTTTGATGCTGGAAAATTATGCGTTCAGCGCATCCCAGCCCGCGTATCTGGCAGTATCGCCCAGTTCTGCCTCAATGCGGATCAACTGGTTATACTTCGCCACCCGATCGGAGCGGGCAGGCGCGCCGGTCTTGATCTGCCCGGTGTTGAGAGCCACGGCCAGGTCGGCGATGGTCGTGTCCTCGGTCTCTCCCGAGCGATGGGAAGTGACCGCCCGCCACCCCGCTCGGTGACAGGTCTCCACCGCCTCGATGGTCTCGGTCAGCGAGCCGATCTGGTTGACTTTGACAAGCAAAGCATTCGCCGCTTTCTCCTTGATTGCCCGGCGGACGCGCTCAGGGTTGGTTACCAGAAGATCATCGCCGACGAGCTGGCAGCGGCCGCCAAATCGCTCGACCATCATTTGCCAAGACGCCCAGTCGTCCTGCGCCAGGCCATCCTCGATGGACACAATCGGATAATCGTTGATCCACCTGCCCCAGAACTCGACCATTTCCTCGCCCGTCAGTTTTTTGCCTTCCTTGCGCAAATTATAGGTCCGGGTATCCTCCTCGAATAGCTCAGAAGCCGCCGGATCCAGGGCGATGGCCACGTCTGCGCCTCGGCCGGCCTTGAAGCCAGCCTTTTCGATCGCGGCGAGGATGACTTCAATCGCCTCGTTATTGGCTTTCAAAGCGGGAGCATATCCGCCTTCGTCGCCGACCAGCGTGGTATACCCTTTCTCCTTCAACACTGATTTCAAGGCGTGGTAAATCTCAGCGCCCCAGCGCACGCCTTCTGCAAAGGTCGGTGCGCCGAAGGGCATCACCATGAACTCTTGCATATCGGTGGACTGCCAGGCGGTGTGTGCGCCGCCGTTCAGGATATTGAGCATCGGAACCGGCAGCACATGAGCATAGACCCCGCCCAGATATCGGTAAAGCGGAAGCCCCAGGGAGTTCGCGGCGGCTTTTGCTACTGCCAGGCTGACGCCCAGGATGGCATTGGCGCCCAGCTGGGACTTGTTTGGCGTCCCATCCAGCGCCAGCAGCTCGGCGTCGATCGCCTTTTGGTCTGTGGCATCCCAGCCGAACAGCGCATCCGAGATGGCTCCGTTGACGTTGGCAACTGCTTTTGCCACACCTTTGCCGAGATATCGTCGTTTGTCGCCATCTCGTAATTCCAGGGCTTCATGAACGCCTGTAGAGGCGCCGGATGGCACAGCGGCGCGGCCCCACGAGCCGTCCGCTAACGCCACTTCCACTTCTACAGTTGGATTACCGCGCGAGTCAAGGATTTCCAATGCCGAGATGCTTTCGATGATTGTGTCCATTTTATTCTCCGAATTTATTACCGGTCCCTTACGATACCCCTCCGTCTCGTCGACCGATGAGTTTTCAGCAAGTATAACGCACTTTGATTTTTCGCCATCGCTGCGTCTTCCAGGGGGGACAATTGAGATTTCCGCGTAGCGCTCTCCCTCTCTGAAATGAAAATGCAATGATAGGACATTGGTAGGATAGGCGTAGTTTGGGGAACTTTCTTCCATCGAACTTCATCCTATTCTCAGGTTACCAACGAAATGGAGGTTTCGATGAACGCCAAAAAGTTTTTACAAGTATTTGTCCTTATAGCATTGCTGGTCGCGTCGCTGGCGACTACCAGCCCGGCGTTTGCCCAATCCTGCGGCACCAGCGTGACCGTCGTCAGCGGCGACACCCTGCGCAAGATTGCCGATCGTTGTGGCACTTCCGTGGCCGCCCTGCGTCTGGCGAACCCCGAGATCGGCTGGGGCAACCTCATCTATCCAGGTCAGGTCTTGCAATTGCCCGGTGCGATTCTCGGAACGGATGGCGGCTACTTCATTTACATTGTCGCGCGCGGCGATACTCTGAGGTCGCTGGCAAACCGTTTCGGCACAACGGTGGATGCGCTGCTCGCGGCGAACCCTAACATCACCAACCGCAATGTGATTTATGAAGGTCAACGGCTGAAAGTCTACGTGAATACGCCTCCGCCCACCCAGCCGCCTCCGCCGCCCGGCGGCCAGGTCTACTACGCTCAACGCGGTGACACGCTCCGCAAGATTGCTGCTCGCTACGGCACCACAGTTGACGCCATCTTGAAAGTCAACCCGAACATTAAAAACCCAAACATCATCTATGTCGGGCAGGCAATCACTATCCCTGGACAGGCTTCGCCACTGTCGCACACTGTCCAGCGCGGCGAGACGCTCCGCATCATTGCCAACAAGTACGGCACCACAGTAGACGCTCTCCTGGCGCTGAACCCGAACATCAGAAATGCAAACTTGATCTATGTGGGTCAGGTGGTCCGGGTACGGTAAGGTCCTCAACACAAAACACAAGGGCGCACTTGTAAAGTGCGCCCTTGTTCATTTCATGAACAGCTACTTTCTTCTTGCGATCTTAGCCTTCGTGATCTTCTTCGCCGGGATCCTGGCAGCCGTCTTCTTCCTTACTACTACTGCTTTTACTCTCCCGTTCTTCCCGTTCGGGCGGTGCCGTAGAGCAGAATGGGCGGCGGCGAGACGGGCGACCGGCACGCGGAAGGGCGAGCAGGACACATAGTTATTGCCGATCAGGTGACACCACTCAATCGAGCTGGGATCACCCCCATGCTCGCCGCAGATGCCCACTTCCAGATCCGGCCGGGTCTTACGGCCCTCGGCGATTGCCCACTCCATGAGCTTGCCGACGCCATTTCGATCGAGAGTCTGGAAGGGATTCTTCTCGAGGATGCCCTGCTCCTGGTACGTGATGAGGAAGTTGCGTTCCGCATCGTCGCGGGAATAACCATAGGTCATCTGGGTCAGGTCGTTAGTGCCGAAGGAGAAGAACTCGGCACGTTCCGCCACCTCCGCGGCAGTCACCGCGGCGCGGGGGATCTCGATCATAGTTCCGAATTTATACTCGAACTCGACATTCTTTTCTTCCATCACAGCCGCCGCGATGCGCTCGAGCCGGGGCTGGATCCATTCGAGCTCCTTCACGGTCCCGGTTAGCGGGATCATCACCTCGGGCTTGACCACGATGCCGCGCAGCGTACAATCGGCGGCGGCTTCGAAGATGGCGCGTACCTGCATCTCCACGATCTCAGGCATGGAAATGCTTAAGCGAACACCACGCAGACCCATCATCGGATTGGACTCATGGAGTCCCTTGATGGCATTCAGCAACTGTTCCTTTTCAGCCAATCCATCTGTCTCGCCTTTAACGCGCAGCGTAATGACCTCTTCGAGGAGTTTTTCCTCATCGGGCATGAACTCGTGGAGCGGTGGGTCGATCAGACGGATGATGACCGGATAGCCATCCATGGCCTCGAAGAGACCATCGAAATCCTTGCGCTGGTGTGGGAGCAGTTCGTTCAGGGCTTCGGTGCGTCCTTCGCCAGTTTCGGAGAGAATCATCCTCTGGACAATAGGCAAGCGCTCGGGTTCGAAGAACATATGCTCGGTCCGGCACAGTCCGATGCCCACTGCACCATACGAGCGCGCTCTCTGCGCGTCCTTGGGATAATCGGCATTTGCCCAGACTTGAAGACCACGCGTGGGGTAGCCCTTTATCGGTGCTTCACGAATATTCTTGCGCGCCGTAATTTCATCCGCCCAGGTCAGCAGGGTCAGCAATTCGGTCTGTTCCTCAAGCGAAGGCGAGATAGTCGGAATCTTCCCAATGAAAACTCGTCCCGTTGTACCGTCGACCGAGATCCAATCGCCTTCCTTGACGACAGCCTCCCCAACCGCCATCTGGCGACGTTCGAGATCGATCCTGATTGCCGACGCGCCGACCACACACGGGATACCGAACTGGCGTGCCACAACTGCCGCGTGCGAGGTTGCGCCGCCTTCGCTGGTGAGCACACCCTGCGAGGCGATCATGCCGTGTACGTCATCGGGCTTGGTGAACGGGCGCACCATGATGACGTCTTGCTTTTCTTCCTTTGCCATATGCTCGGTCTTATCGGCATCGAAGTACACCTGACCGACTGCCGCACCGGGAGAGGCATTCACACCTTTGGCAAAGAAGGTTCCATTCTTATCTGCATCTGCGATGGCCGTCTCATCGAACTGCGG
>DAIQBG010000003.1:0-17012 GCA_036781265.1 Anaerolineales bacterium
AGGTTGCCGAACTAACTTTCCTCCCCCTCGGCGCAGACTCCGGGACGGCTGTTTACCGAGTTCTCACTGTGGGCGGAAAAACATATTTCCTGAAGTTGAGAAAGGCCTTCGAGGAAATCAGCGTGAAGCTTCCGCTCTTTCTCAACTCGCAGGGCATTCGAGAGGTCATTCCTCCTATAGAAACGAAGTCAGATCGAGCCTGGGGGGATTTCGGCGAATATAAGACAATCCTGTATCCATTTATTCACGGACATAGCGGCTTTGAAAGAGAGTTGACAGACGATCATCGCCACCGACGCGGCGCAGCCCTCACGGCGATCCATGCCTTAGAACTGCCGCCAGAGCTAGTGCGGCTCATTCCAAAGGATTCGTTCGCCGGTCAATGGTGCGAGAAGTTGAAGTCATTCCTGGCACAGATCCAGGAAACCTTTTATTCAGATGTGACGGCTGCAAGATTAGCGGAATTCATGCGCTTTCAGCGGAGAGCAATAGAGCATCTCATCGAGCGTACCCAGGAGCTTGCTCGGGAGCTTGCGTCCATGCCGCTGGAGCAGGTCTTGTGTCACACCGACATCCATGGCGGCAACATTCTCATCGGCGATAAGGATGAGCTCTACATTGTGGATTGGGATAATCCTCGCCTGGCGCCAAAGGAACGCGACCTGATGTTCATTGGCGGCGGGATTGACACCATCTGGAAGAGCAAACGGGAAGAGAGGGTCTTCTATCGAGGCTATGGAAAGGCAGACATCAACGTAACAGCGCTGGCATACTATCGCTATGCACGAGTGATCGAGGATTTAGCGATCACCTGCGAGCAGTTGTTATTGACGGACGAAGGCGGAGCAGACCGGGAACAGGCATATCGTTGGTTTACAGGCAATTTTGAGCCGGGAAGCACGATTGAGATTGCTGAGATGACAGATCAATTGTGGAAAACGGCCTGCCGAAACTAAGGGTATTGTCCAAAGTAAAAGGAACCTTCTTCCAGAGCGAGATCCTGATCTCCCAGATCAGGAAGTATGAGAGTTAGATTAGAAAGCCCATTTTCTGTCGTTTTGACCCCTTCTCCTTCGACGTTAGAATAGAACGACAAAATAAAGTCATAGTCGGTCAAGGAGGTTCTCATGAAACAAGATAAGAGCACTGCCAAGAAGTCCAAAGGCTTTTCGGACGCAGAACGAGCCGCGATGAAGGAGCGCGCCAAAGAATTGAAGGCGGAAGCGCGCGCGAACAAGAACAGGGAGGAGGGGGAAAAAGCATTGCTCGCGCAGATCGCCGAGATGCCGGAGCCGGATCGCTCCATGGCCAGTCGGCTGCATGAGATTGTCACAGCCAGCGCGCCGACCCTCTTGCCGAAAACCTGGTATGGAATGCCCGCGTATGCCGACAAGGATGGCAAAGTCGTCTGCTTCTTCACAGCCGCATCGAAGTTCAACTCGAGGTACGCGACGTTTGGCTTCAACGACACGGCAAACCTCGATGAAGGCGCCATGTGGCCGACATCTTTCGCGCTTAAGGAGTTGAGTGCCGCCGAAGAGGCGAAGATCAGCACTCTCGTGAAGAAAGCGGTAGGCTGAGGCGCGATCCATTCGTCTTGCCGAGATAAGAAACTTGCGGGTCGACCATTTTCACCAGGAGCCGAGCACATGAAATATTTGCTATTGATGTACGCAGACGAGTCGCTTGATTCGAAACATTCGAAGGAAGAACTCCAGACGGCAGCCAAGACCTGGGCCGAGTTCAGACAGGAGATAGCGGGATCCGGTATCCTCATTTCCAGCGGTGGTGTCCCAGACGTATCCAATGTGACGACAGTCCGCGTGCGTGACGATAAAGCCTTGATCACGGATGGTCCGTTTGCGGAGACGCACGAGCAGCTTGGCGGCTATTTCGTCGTCGAATGTAAAGATCTCGATGAAGTGATTCACTGGTCGCAAAAGATCCCCACCGCAAAATACGGCTCGATCGAAATCCGGCCCTTATGGTCTCCAGGTTCATAAGGGGAGATCAGATGATCGCAGCGGAACAGGTCGAACAGCTCTTCCGCAACGAGCACGGACGTGTTCTGGCGGCGCTCATCAGCCGGCTCGGTGATTTCGAGCTGGCAGAGGATGCGCTGCAGGATGCCCTGGTCGACGCGCTGGAACGCTGGGAGCTGGATGGCGTTCCGCGTAACCCGGGTGCATGGCTGTTGACGGTGGCAAAACGGCGGGCCGTTGACCGCATCCGCCGCGCTGCGACACTCGAACAGAGAGTGGAAACCCTCCAATCGCTCGCTGTCGAGGAGGATTCTGAGATGGATGAGGCCATTCCCGACGATCGTCTGAAGCTGATGTTCACCTGCTGCCACCCTGCGCTTGCACCGGAAGCCCGGGTCGCATTGACACTGCACACCCTCGGTGGCTTATCGACGCCCGAGGTCGCACGCGCCTTCCTCGTTTCCGAGTCGACCATGGCACAGAGACTGACGCGGGCCCGGCGCAAAATCCGTGAGGCGGGCATCCCCTACCGCGTCCCGCCGGCAGATCTTCTCCCGGAACGGCTGGAAGCTCTTCTGGCAGTAGTCTACTTGATCTTTAACGAGGGGTACGTTGCAACAAGTGGGGATTGTCTGAGCCGGCAGGAATTATGCAGTGAAGCGATCAGACTATGCCGCGTGCTTGTCGATTTGTTACCACAGAGGGCCGAGGCTTGCGGGTTGCTTGCTCTTATGCTATTGCACGACTCACGGCGCGAGGCGCGCATCAATGCGGAGGGCGAACTCATCCTGCTGGATGAGCAGAACCGAATGCATTGGGATCACGCGAAAATCCAGGAAGGGGTTTCCATTCTGGATGAGGCCCTCGCCCTGCGCGACCCGGGTCCCTATCAGGTGCAGGCGGCGATCAGTGCGCTGCATGCGCAGGCACCTGCCGCCGCGGCGACAGACTGGCGCCAGATCGCAATGTTGTACGAAACATTGGCAAGGATGACTCCGTCGATGGTTGTCGAGGTCAATCGTTCGGTGGCAGTCGCCATGGCGTGGGGCCTTGAACGGGGTCTGGAGCTGCTATTGCATCTCGAAAAGGATGCGGACGGGTTTTACCCTTACCACGCGGCGCGCGCAGACCTGCTGCGCCGGATGAATCAGCCTGAAGCCGCTGCGGATGCCTACAAGCGCGCGCTTGAGTTGTGTCACAACAGCACCGAACGCGCCTATTTACAACGGCGGCTTGACGAGATGCTGAGTTACAGTAGCTAATTAATGCAGCACTCTTGAAAACTGCTCTGCAAACTGTTTTGCAGCTTGTACAGGGTTTTCACTCTCCCCAATTGTCTTGACACACGCAGAACCAACAATGACTCCATCCGCCAGCACCCCGACTTGCCTGGCCTGTTCAGGTGTACTAATTCCAAAGCCTACACAAACTGGGATGCTCGTGTGCTCGCGCACACGGGCGATCAATTCGGCTAGTCCTTCCGAGATCGAAGCCCGTTCTCCAGTGACTCCAGTCACCGAAACAAGGTAAATGAATCCTCTTGCATTTCCCCCGATCCTTTCCATCCGTTCAAGCGGCGAGGTAGGCGCAAGCATTTGAATTAAAGGCAAAGCTTCATTCGGCCGGGCCGCTCCGCGCAGCACTGAAGTAAGCTCCTCGGTTTCCTCCATCGGTAAATCGGGAATAATAAATCCATCCGCCCCTGCTTCGACCGCATCACGGGTGAATTTCTCCAATCCATAGGCCAGCATCGGGTTGTAATAACCCATCAGAACCAGCGGAATCTCCACGCCACGGCTCCGCAGCTCTCGGACTGCATTCAACGCTTTCCTGACCGTGATTCCGTTCTGCAGGGCGATCTGTGTCGCTTTCTGGATCACAGGGCCGTCCGCCAGAGGGTCGGAAAAGGAAAGTCCCACTTCGATCAAGTCTGCGCCATTTTTGGCTAATGCTTCAATGATATCAACAGATATTCCCAGATCCGGGTAGCCCAGCGGGAAATAAGGCATGAAGATAGGCTTCTTCCTGAAGGCGTGTTCGATTCTATTCATCTATTACTCCAAATATGCCCTATCTATTCTTTAGGCAACCAGTACTCCAGCTGAATGTTATCGGGGTCCCGGAATGCAACGTATTTGTTACCGGTATGATAGGTTTCCACGCCTCTGGTATGGACACCTGCGCTTTGCAACTGATCAGCGAGTGACTGTAACGCCGTTTCACTGGGAGCCGTAAAAGCTAGATGATCCAATCCAATCCGGAACTCATTGAAACGATCATCCGTAACCGGATGACTGGACGGAAAGAAAAAGATCCTGACTCCTCCGGTCACAAGGTAGAATCCGTCGGCAATCGTTTCGAGTTCGAAACCCAAAAGATCGCCATAAAATGCCCGCGAGATCTTCACGTCCTTAATGGTCATGATGATGTGATTGATTCCAGATGTCTCCACAAAATCTCCAGGTGTTATAGAGCTTCACCTAATTCTTTAATCACCGTATTCAGGTCTTTATCGCCTCGCCCCGATAAGTTCACGAGGATCACCTGGTCTTTTCCCATCTTCGGGGCGCGCTTGATCGCTTCCGCCACCGCATGAGAGGATTCCAGAGCAGGAATGATCCCTTCGGTATGACATAACCTTTGAAATGCATCCAACGCCTCCGCATCGGTGGCAGAGGTATAAAAGGCGCGTTCGTTATCTCTCATCAGGGCATGCTCGGGGCCCACCGCGGCATAATCGAGACCTGCAGAGACGGAATGGGTCTCCGCAATCTGCCCGTCTTCATCCTGTAAGACATAAGTACGCGTGCCATGAATTACACCCACGCGACCTTTGGCGGAATCGCCAAATCGGGCGGCGTGTTTCCCGGTGTGAATGCCGCTCCCACCCGCTTCGACCCCGATCAACTCCACCTGCTCGTCATCCATGAAACCGCTGAAAACCCCGATGGCGTTTGAGCCTCCGCCCACGCAGGCAATCACCATGTCCGGCAGACGCCCCACTTCCTGGAGTGTCTGCTCGCGCGCCTCACGCCCGATTACGGACTGAAACTCACGCACCATGGTCGGATAGGGATGGGGCCCCAGCGCAGAGCCAAGCAGATAATGTGTACCGCGCACGTTCGCTACCCAATCGCGAATCGCTTCGTTGATCGCGTCCTTTAACGTCTGCGTCCCTGACGTCACGGGCCGGACCTCTGCGCCGAGCAGCTTCATGCGGAAGACATTCGGCTCCTGCCGCGCAATGTCGACCACGCCCATGTAGACGACGCATTGCAACCCGAGCAAGGCGGCAGCAGTGGCTGACGCGACGCCGTGCTGTCCGGCGCCTGTCTCGGCGACAATACGTTCTTTCCCCATGCGCTTTACCAGGAGCGCCTGTCCGAGTGCGTTATTGATCTTGTGCGCGCCGGTGTGCGCCAGGTCTTCGCGCTTCAGATAGATCTGCGCGCCGCCTAGCTGCTCGGAGAGACGCCTTGCGTACGTGAGCGGTGTGGGGCGCCCCACATAGGAAGCCATTAATTGATTGAATTCGCGCTGGAATGCGGGGTCCTGCCGGGCGGAGACAAACGCTTCTTCCAGCTCGATCAGCGCAGGCATGAGAGTCTCGGGGACGAATTGCCCGCCGTAGGGACCGAATTTGTGTGGGAGTAGAGTGGTCATATGCTTAGATCCCAGACCCAATGACGCCAGGCGCTGCCTTCCGAAGTCGGGTCCCACGGGAATGATCCGTAAAGACTTTCGATTCCTGTCTTACCGCTTCTACAAATGCCTTGATCTTGCCCGCATCTTTTATGCCCGGGGCCGACTCCACGCCAGATGCCACATCTACTCCCCAGGGCTGGACCCGCCGCACCGCCTCACCGACGTTTTGCGGCGTCAAGCCGCCTGCCAGCAACAGGGGATAGTGGCTGGCGATCTCTGCGGCTTTATTCCAGTCTGCCGTGACCCCCGTGCCGCCATACACCCCCCGGACCGAAGCATCGATCAGGAAGGCGGGCGCCCCTTCCCTCACAAAACCGCTTACACTCTCCGGAACACCACGGAAGGCTTTGAACGCCCTCCCATAAAAAGATTGCATCATCTCGGCTGTTTCATCCCCGTGGAGCTGGGCGAGGTTCAAGCCGCAGGTGTCCAGTGTCGCACGGATCTCTGCGGCGTACGCATTGACAAATACACCCACGCACATGATATGCCCATACTTGCGCATCACAGACATCACGTCGCGGCACCTGCCGACATCAATAGCACGCGGACTTTTCGGATAGAAGTTGAAGCCCAGCATGTCTGCGCCGGCATCCATCGCTGCCAGGGCGTCCTGGATCGTTTTGATTCCGCAAATTTTTATTTTAGTCATATTACCTACCGGGAGATTGCCTCGCTCCGGGCTTAACGATTGGCGCCTCAACCTCTGCTCGCCATGACGTTCCCGAAAGCTCGCGAACCTTTGCAGGGATATCCAGCGCAGTGACCAGCGCCTCCCCGACGAGAATTGCATCTATGTTTGCCGTTGCCAGCCGCTCCACATCTTTTGCCGTAAAAATCCCCGACTCGGCAATGACCGCAATGTCCTCTGGAATCATCGGCCGGATGCGTTCGGTCGTTGCGAGAGAGACATCGAATGTCGCCAGGTTACGGTTATTGATCCCGATCAAGCGAATACCTTTCAGTCTGAGCGCGCGCTCGGTTTCGGCTTCGTCATGGACCTCCACAAGGGGCGTAAGGCCAAGCGCCAGGGCGAGAGCGTGCAAGTCTGCGAAACGCAGCTCGTCAGTCAATGCCGCTGCGATAAGGAGCACTGCATCGGCGCCACTGGCCCGCGATTCATACATCTGGACTTCGTCGATGATGAAGTCCTTGCGTAGCAGAGGCAATTCCAGGCGACGAGTAAAGCGCAGCTCACGCAAAGTTTCCAGCCTGCCGCGAAAGAACCGTTCGTCAGTCAATACAGAGATGGCGGATGCGCCGTTTCGCGCATAGATCTCTGCCACTTCGAAGAGATCGAGGTGCGGAGCGAGAATTCCTTTGGAGGGCGAGGCGCGCTTGAGCTCAGCGATTAGCTTCACCCCTGCCCTTTCTCTGGAGAGGAGAGCGGACAGAAAATCTCGCGGAGCAGGCGCCCTCTCCGCAGCGCGGCGCAGGGACGGGGCGTCGAGCCCGGCGATCTCGATCTTCTTCTGCGCAATGATCTCTGCCAGGATGCTCATTGGAGGATCTGGAAGCTTTGCGAGTATTCGACCAGGGCATTCAGCCTGGCGAGCGCCTTTCCGTTCTCGAGAGACGCAGTCGCTTCCTCGAGAGCAGACTTGAAATCACCAGTTTCAGCTGCCAGCGCGCCGGCGGCATTAAGCAGCACCGATTCACGCCGGGCGCCCTTCAGCTTTCCGGACAGGAGCTCTCTCATCATCACCGCCGACTCATCCGGCGTACCGCCGCGTAGCTCTGCAATTGTCGCCACCGAAAAGCCGAACTCGGTTGGATCGAGGTCATAGGTACGGACCGCGCCATCCCTGAGGTGGCTAACGCGGTTTAGTCCGCAGGTGTTTAATTCATCGGTGCCGCCCGCCCCGTGAATGACCAGCGCCGCTCTTGAGCCAAGCTCATTCAGAACATTAGCAAGCGGCTCGGTGAGCGCCGGGGCAAACACACCTGTCAGCTGGACGTGCGCGCCTGCAGGGTTGGTGAGCGGGCCAAGGATATTAAAGATCGTGCGCTGCCCGATCTCCTTGCGCGGACCGATGGCATGCTTCATCGCCGGATGAAACTTCGGCGCGAACATGAAACCGATCCCCAGTTCTTCGATGGCTTGCGCGACCTGCTCGGGAGTCAGATCCAGATTGACGCCGAGAGCCGAAAGAACGTCAGCGGAGCCGCATTGGGATGAGGCGGCGCGGTTGCCATGCTTGGCTACCTTGCGTCCGGTGCCAGCCAGGACGAATGCCGCCGCCGTGGAGATGTTAAATGTATGGGCGCCGTCTCCGCCCGTGCCGACAATGTCATAGACCACCTCGCCGGTCTGAGAGAGCTGCACTTTGAGAGCGTTGTCCCGCATGGCGCGGACCGAGCCAGTGATCTCGGGAATCGTCTCGCCTTTCATGCGGAGGGCGACGAGGTACGCGCCGATTTGGGCGGGGGTGGCTTGCCCGGTCATGATGATATTCATCGCTTCCTGGGCCTCCTCTGCGGTCAGATCGGTGCGGTTGATGGCTTTCGCAATAAAGGGCTTGAGCATGGCTTGTTCTCCTCCTGCGACCGGCGCAGGCTTTAGGTCCAGGAAGTTCTTGAGCAATTTCTTGCCGTGTTCTGTCAGAATTGACTCGGGGTGGAACTGCACGCCGTAGGTCGGATGCTCGCGATGCTTGAGCGCCATGATCTCCCCCTCCGCAGTTTTCGCCAGCACTTCAAGCTCAGCGGGCACAGGCTCGTGCACGATCAGTGAGTGGTAGCGCATCCCTTCGAACGGAGAGGGGATATCGTTGAAAATTCCCTGTCCGTTGTGATTTACCGCGGAGGTCTTGCCGTGCATGAGTCGTTGGGCGCGGTCCACTTTGCCTCCATAGATGGCGCCCAGACACTGGTGACCGAGACAAACGCCCAGCACGGGAATTTTGCCTGTGAAGTGCCTCACCGCTTCCGGAGAGATGCCACCGTCCTTGAGGGGCTCGCCCGGACCAGGTGAGATGACCAGGTGATCGGGCTTAAGCGCAATGAGCTCGTCCAGGGAGATCTGGTCGTTTCGGAATACCCGGATCTCCGCGCCGAGCTCACCCAAATACTGGACGAGGTTGTATGTAAAGGAGTCGTAGTTGTCAATTAGAGCAAGCATTGAGTTATCCTTAGGCTGTTGGTTTCGATACGGGCGAGAACCGCACTCGCCCTACTCAACCAACATGTGCTTAAAGCACTTTTGTTGTTAAGGGTTTATTCCTTGCGGGTGGTTTGACGAGCTAATCATACTCACCGAAAATATCCACTTCATCGGCAAACAGGTCGAAGGAATATTCCAGACCGGTGATCGAGCGGACGATCTCCATCGTCTCTCTGGCTTCGGCTTGCATGCGGCGGATGCCGTTGGCGAGGACATCCCGCGGAATGGTGGGATGTGCAAGATAGTAGGCGCGCTTCTCGCGGAAGGGCTCAAGGAAACCATTGATGGCTTTTGCCAGCTTCTTCTTGACCTCCACATCGCCGACCTTGCCCACCCGGTAGCGCTCCTTGAGATCATCTACTTCCGCTTTCGACGGGTTGAAGGCATCGTGATAAATGAAGACTGGGTTGCCCTCTACGGTGCCCGGATCAGTGGCGCGCAGGCGCTTCGGGTCGGTGTACATGCCCCTCACCTTTTCTTCGACAGCCGCAGCATCGTCGGAAAGATAAATGGCATTGTTCAACGACTTGCTCATCTTTGCCTGTCCATCTGTTCCTACAAGCGTGGGCACTTCGCCGATGATCGCTTCGGGTTCGGGGAAGACCTCACCGTACAGGTTGTTGAAGCGCCGCGCGATCTCGCGCGCCAGCTCCACGTGAGACTGGTTGTCCTTTCCCACAGGGACCACATGCGCACGGGGCAACAGAATGTCCACGGCTTGCAGGACGGGATATCCGAGCAAGCCGAACGGCATCGAGTCGATGTTGGCATCGCGCGCCATATCCTTGAGCGAAGGGATGCGTTCCAGGCGGGGCACCGTGACCAGCATTTCGAACAGCAGGTTCAGCTGATAGGTTTCCGGGATCGCCGATTGTACGAAGATTGTGCTGATCTCCGGGTCAATGCCCACGGCAAGATAGTCCAGCACCGTCTCGCGCACGAAGAGCGGGATCTCTTTGATGTACTGGGGCTCCGGTTTGGTGGTCAGCGTGTGAAGATCGGCGACGATGAAAAAGGACTCATACTGGTGCTGCATTCGTACACGGTTTGCGAGTGAGCCTACATAGTGCCCGAGATGTAATCTCCCAGTGGGACGATCTCCAGTCAGCAGGCGGGGTTTGGTGTTGTTCATAGGTGATTCCTTTCCTTTATGTTCCGTTGGTTGAGTCGGGCGAGTGATTTCCGAGCCTGTACACTGTCACCGTACGTGATTTGCTTGGCAAATCATGCCGTGTCGAAACCAACTAATTACAAACTTATTTTCTTCCAGGCTTTATTCTGCCTACGGGTGGTCTCGACTGCTTGCGTCTCGACCACCGGCGCTGCTGCAATGTCAGGTATTTGTTTCTGCAATATCGATTGCTCTCAGCATCGCGGACGCTTTGTTCACCGTTTCCTGAAACTCGGTTGCCGGGTCGGAATCGGCCACGATGCCCGCACCAGCCTGCACGCTGAGCGTTCGCCCGCGCCCGACCATCGTGCGGATCGCAAGACAGGTGTCCATCGCGCCGTCAAAGCCGAAATAGCCGACCATGCCAGCATAGGCGCCCCGAGTATCCGGCTCCAGCTCGGCGATGATCTCCAGGGCGCGGACTTTCGGCGCGCCGCTGACAGTCCCCGCAGGAAATGCAGCCCGCACCAGGTCAAAGGCGCTCAGTCCGCGCCGCAGCGTCCCCTCTACATGGGAGACGATATGCATTACGTGAGAGTAGCGCTCGACCGTGAAGAAGTCGGAAACCTTCACGGTCCCGTACTCGCAGACGCGGCCCAGGTCGTTGCGCCCGAGATCCACCAGCATGACGTGCTCGGCGCGTTCTTTGGGGTCGGCGAGAAGCTCCCGGGCAAGCGAGGCATCCGCGCTGGCGTCCTCGCCTCGAGGACGCGTCCCGGCGATCGGTCGCAGAGAGGCAGTGCGCCCTTCCAGGCGGACGAACATCTCTGGAGACGATCCCACGATGAACAGCGGCTCTCCGTCCACCAGCCCAAAATCGAAGAAGAACATATACGGCGAGGGATTGAGTCGGCGCACGGCGCGGTAGACGTCGAAGGGCTCGACGCTGGTCTCGCGCGTGAAGCGCTGCGATAGCACCACCTGGAAGATGTCACCCGCTGCAATATGCTCCTTGGCTTCAGATACTATGGATTCGAAAGCTTCCTGAGTCATGTTCGAGCGGATTTCAGAAGGGATAACGTGTATTTTGCTCGCCGCAGGCAGTGGCAGACGGATGCATTCCGTGATTCGGTCGAGTTTGTGATTCGCGGCTTCGACATCACCATCCAGCACATTCGCGATCAGAAAAATACTGCGGCGTGCATGGTCGAAGGCAACAACGGTATCGGCGAGCAAGTAGATCCCATCTGGGATGTGTGAGGGCAGACTGGGCTCCGAGCGAGGACTCATTCGAGATGTCAACGTGGGCTCAAAATACCGCACCGACTCATACCCGAGATATCCCACGAGCCCTCCCGTAAAACGCGGCGCGTTCGGCAGCCGCTCGGCAGGGAAACGCCGCATTTCCTCCTGCAGGAAGCGCGTCGGATCGTTATCCAGCCGGATGAAGCGGCTGTTACCATTTTCCTTTACCTCGACCTGACCGTCTCGCAGGATGTACTCCGCTCGCGGCTGGACGCCGATAAAGGAGTAGCGTGCGATCCGCTCGCCGCCCTCCACCGATTCCAGTAAAAAGGACGCGCCATCCCCACGCAGCTTGAGGTACAGGCTGACAGGCGTCTCGAGATCGGCGTTGATCTCACGAATAATGGTTTGGACGGTTGTGGCTTCGAGTAGCATGGTTACTCCTTTCAATCCTGTCATTCCCCCGAAGGGGCGGTGTGAGCGAAGAATCTCTGTCACAACAATCGAGCCTCTGACCGCACTGCGTTCGGCGCAAGTGTCAGTCGCGACGAGCGCTCCCATCAGAGTGACATACAACAGAAAATTAAAATCCCCTCCGTCCGTTGGGACGAGAGGGGACTCTCGTGGTGCCACCCAGGTTACGCCTTGCCTTAAACGAAATTCCCTGTCGTGAAGCAACAGGGAGGAAAAGCCAGCGTCACTCTTTTCAGGTACGCCGCACTTCGTGCGGTTATACCCTTGCTCTATAACGGGAGCGCCCGGATTGGGTTACTCATTTGTGGTCTCGACTGCTTGCGCTCGACCACCGTTCGCCCTTTCAACTCGGAGGTCCATTCCGCTTCTGCGCTTTTGCCTTGCTTACACCGTTATGGTCGAAAGACCATGCCTGCAAGGCTCTCTGGAAATCGCTTTGAAGCCTACTCGTCCTCGTCAGCGTTTTTGCTATGCTATTGGGCGAGATTGTATGACGGAGGCAGGAGGATGTCAAGAGGAATCATTAATCAAACCTATCCCGGTAATCTTCGTCGTCCAGCACTGCTCCATACGGATAGACCGGACGATCCCTTCTGCCACTGTTGCTAAAAATACCGGAGAAGAGCGGATGAATACAGAGCTTATCATCGTGGCTGATGGTCAACTCGTGGGCGACGGTGTACTCAAAATTTCCTTTGATGTAGATGTCCGTTTCTTTGCCGGGGATGACCCGACCCAGGGCGCCAATTTCGATCAGCATGCGCTGGAACTCGAACATGCCTTCCCCGCCAAAGACCGCCTTGCCGTGGCGGGTAAAGACCTGGTGGAGCTCCCCCACCGAGAACTGGTGTCCCAGCTCCGGCAGGCAGCGCTTGCAGGTCAATTCCGCCGTAGGATGGATGAGCTTGAAGGCAACGAAAATCTCGCTGACAATAAATTCCTCCACTTTACGAATCCCGTTGATAATTTTCTTTTCGGAAATCGGAAATGGGTTCGGGCCTGCGTCTGACCCCCTAAAGATCGAGTTCAGCAACATGAGGAAATGCCGCGGCAAAAGCTGCGTGTGCCGCAGAATGTAAGACATCGTTTCTTCCTGATAGCCTGCCTGGTTCGTGATCTTCTCCGGCAGTACTCTGCCAAAGAGCGTCATCGCATCGGCGCGCTTCGTTAGGTCGAGCTGAGAGAGACCCTTGTAAATCTCCGGATAATAGAGTTCCAGAAAATACCGCAAGCGCTGAGCTCCAATTAATACCAGCTCGCTGGCGGTCCACTGCAGCCTGAGTGCACGCCGGAAATCCTTGTTCGGGTTGGAAGAAATCTTAATAATCCGGTGAAACAGCTCGGAGGGCAGGCAAAAACGAATGTCCACCACATCCCGCGGCTTGTTCATCGAACCTACGAACTTGAGAAGTCCCTGCAGCGAGTGTGAGACGGAGTCGATATCCAGGCGGAAGTCGTCAAGCGAATCCATCAGGATTACAAAGCTTTTCTTTGAAGATCGAAGCCGTGCGACAACGAGAGCCTTGGCATCGTCGAAGATGACGCGGTCGAACCGGCGCAGGATTTCGGCGATCCCGTCCCTGGGGTTTTGCTGCATGACTTCATCGAATAGATTGGCAAGCTTCCAGAGCACATCGTCAACGGTATCGCCGCCCCGGACCCCCAGTTTATTTAGATAGGCATTCACCACCTGCAGAGCTTCGAAGGTCATAAAGCCATAGGCACGCATTTCCGACAGGACACAAATCCAGAGGATCGTTTCCCATAGCTCAGAAAGAGTTTCGGGGAAGACGGCATCCCGGGTCAGCCCCTGAATCACACTGGAGATATGACCCAGCAGGTGCGCCGTACGGATTTCGATGTAGAAGTCATATTGCTTGTCGAAAAAAACTGCACGCAGGTAGGAAGTTTTCCCCGAGCCTTTGCGCCCTATGATAATGGATGGCCTCTGGTGGAGATTCTTATAGATCCAGTTGTGCCGCTCGAACAACCGGTTCATGGCATCGGTGTCTTTGGGGTCGATATCCACCGAATCGATCGGACCGAACGGCTCGTCTTTCGTGATGTAGGGGCGGAGTGTGTCGATCAATGGACGGTCCTCTTGGCTGTTTATATCCAGTAGAGGGATTATACAGGAAAACAAAAACCAGGCCCTGGCAGGTCTGCCCCAGACGTATCAAGTCTGTCTGTAGCGCGGATACGAGCCCAGCACCCTGAGCGTCAATGCATATTCACGCAGGTGCTCGAGGGCTTTTTGCCCTTTCTCTTCACGCGTCGCGCCGAGAAAGTCAATGTAAAAGAGATAGTCCCAGGGCTTGCCCTGCAACGGACGAGATTCGATCTTGGTCAAGTCGATATCGCGCAGCGCAAAAACACTTAAGGCTTTGAACAACGCACCCGGCTGGTTCTTCAGCGTGAACACGATCGAGGTCTTGGCTTCACCTTCAGGCTGCGTGGCACTTCTGGAAATGGCAAGGAAGCGTGTGTAGTTCTCAGCATCATCTTCGATGCCGTCGTCGAGGATTTGCATCTCGTAAAGCTCCGCGGCGCGGCGGGAGGCGATTGCGGCAGTATCGCGCGCACCTGACTCCTTCAATATCTTCACACTTCCGGCCGTATCGTAAACGGATGCGGTTTTCACGCGAAGCCGGCGCAGGTAGGCGGCGCACTGTCCGAGGGCCTGCGGGTGGCTGATCACCTTTTTGATATCTGCCTTACTCACACCGGGCATACCGATCAGACAGTGCCGGACCCGCAGCAAATATTCTCCGGTGATATGCAGATCATGTCGCAGCAAGAGGTCATAATTTTGATGAATGCTTCCTGCCAGGGAGTTCTCGATGGGGATCAAGCCTTCGTCGCATCCTCCACTGACCACCGACTCGAACACGAGGTCAAACGACTCGCAGGGAAGTGTATCTACCGCTCCAAAATAGTCATACACAGCTTGTTCGCTATACGCACCTGGCTCGCCCTGAAAAGCGATTTTCATGATCCTCTTCCAGTGGTGGTTTCGATACGAGCGGCCGAGCACCGCTCTACTCAACCACCGTTGTTTACTGTTTCTCTGTCCATTCCACAATCTTACGAAAGCCCGCCTCTACATCCTCGTCGGATGCTGCGATCGTCATGCGGACAAAACCCTCACCCTGCGCGCCGAAAGCGGAACCGGGCACGAGTCCGACGCCGGCTTCCTCCAGAATCCGCTCGCAGATTTCCAGGGAGGTCATCTTCAATCGACGCATATCGAGAAAGAAGTAGAAGGCTCCCTGCGGCGGGCTGACCCGTATTTTCTCGGTCTCTCGCTCACCCGCGATCCGTAAGACCAGCTCACGGCGGCGTGCGTAGGCTCGCCGCATCTCCGCGGCAGCCTGCTGGACGGAGGAATCCGTCAGGGCGAAGGCAGCCGCTTTTTGCACAAAGGGAGCTACACAGGTAATCGAGTTCTGTCCCGCTTTCAGAGCGTTCTCGATCACGGCTTGCGGCGCGGCCAGAAAACCGACGCGCCAGCCGGTCATCGCATAGGTCTTTGACAGGCTATTGATCAGGATCGTGCGTCCCCTGGCACCCTCGAATGCTGCGGCGCTGGTCGGCTTCTCTTCATAATATAAATTCTCGTAGACCGCATCGCTGACGATCCAGAGGCGGTGGCGCGCCGCGAACTCCTGCAGTCTTCCCAGGTATTCGCGTGTTGGATAGGCGCCGGTCGGGTTGGAGGGATAGTTCAAGACGATCACGCGCGTTTTCCCCGTCAGGGCATTCTCCCAGGACTCAAAGTCCGGGATAAAGCCGTTCTCGGCCGGCGCCGGGATACGGACCACACTGCCGCCCAGCATGATCGCCATATTGGCGTGTGTCGCCCAGCTCGGGTCCGGGATGAGCACCTCATCGCCGGGATTGAGAATAGACTGCAGAGTAACATAATACGCATGGATGCCCCCATGCGTCACCAGCAACTCTGTATCGGGATCGTACGAAACCCCGTTGTAACGCTCCAGATTAAAGGCGGCGGCGCGGCGCATTTCCGGGTATCCCCGGCTCGGGCCATAATGGGTCAAGCCATCCTGCATCGCTTTAAGCGCAACGTCCATCACGGCCGGGGGAGTCGCGAAATCCGGATCCCCAACCTGCAAGCCGATAATCTTCTGCCCGCTGGCTTTGAGGGCGAGGATCCGGTCTGCCATCGCGACAGTAGGAGACTGACGCAAGGATTCAAACTGTACATTGAGGCTTTGCATATTGCTTTTTAACCTTGGCTGCGCACAACGTGGAAGGAAGCAGTTTATCAGCATCGTTTCCATATCGTCAACCTCTGCAAAGTCCTGTACAATTTGCCTATGAATATGGGACTTATCGAGCGCATCAAACGTATCTTTGAAGACAGATTCAGAAGCGCACCGGCGCAGCTTGCACGCGCCCCGGGTCGAGTCAACCTGCTGGGCGAGCACGTGGATTACAACGACGGTTTTGTGCTGCCGGCTGCAATCGACCGCGCCACATATATTGCATTCTCACCATCGTCCTCCGATCAGACCACGCTGGTCGCTGTCGATTTCGAACAGGAAACTCTTTTCTCTGCCCAGAGTATTTTATCGAAGACTCAGCTCGACGGCTCTCCCCTCATGGAGTGGGCGCGCTATCCCGCCGGGGTGATGTGGGCGCTGGCCGAAGAAGGGCTGGAGACACCCGGAATGAACGCGGTCTACACCTCCGACGTGCCGCGCGGTTCGGGACTAAGCTCTTCCGCCTCGGTGGAGATGGCATTCATGATCGCCTGGCAGGCTCTCGGGGGTTGGAGCTTGCCAGCCATGCAACGTGCTCTGCTCGGACAAAAGGCAGAGAACCAGTATGTGGGCGTGAACAGCGGCATCATGGACCAGTTCGCTTCAGCGTGTGGTGTCGAAAATCAACTGCTTCTCCTGGATTGTCGGTCCCTTGAATGGAAGCCCATCCCCTTGCCGGTAGATGTTTCGATCGTCGTCGCAGATACAAAGGTCCGCCGCAAGCTAACGAGCGGCGAATATAACAACCGGCGCGCCGCCTGCGAGGAAGCTGTGCGCCTCCTCAAACAGGAGCTGCCGGAAGTCCAGGCGCTGCGGGATGTAAGCGTGGAGGAGTTCAACCGGCTTGCAGAAAAACTGCCGCCGGAGATATCCAGGCGCGCCCGGCACGTGGTGGAAGAGATCGAGAGAGCAAGACAGGCGGAGGCACTGCTCGGGGACAAAGACATCCGGCGATTCGGCGAGCTGATGAATGCATGCCATGTTAGTCTGCGTGACTTGTATGAAGTCTCCTGCCCGGAGCTGGATGTCATGGTGCGCGTGGCTCAATC
>DAIQBG010000003.1:17112-138893 GCA_036781265.1 Anaerolineales bacterium
TCGTGCAAAATGTCACAAATCTTATCAATTTTGTAAAGCGGGGTGCTAGAATGATTTAATAGTCCCTGTATTCTGGCGGTTCCTTATGGCGCGTATTGCTTCCGTTTTCTTGTTTGCCCTCTTTCTTTTCCTGCTCCTGCCCTACCCGGGAAAGGCAGCCGGTTTGCCACTCCAGGCAGCGCTCGAAGGCGACTCTGCCGTCGTACCGGGCAGCGTGGTCCACTTTGAGCACCTGAGCATCGCCGATGGACTCTCGCAGAACGCCGGCTTGAGTATCTTTCAGGACAGCCAGGGCTATCTGTGGATCGGCACACAGGACGGGCTGAACCGCTACGATGGGTATAGCTTCACGATCTTTAAGCATGACGCGGATGACGCAACCTCGCTCAGCCACAATGCGATCCTGGCGATTGTAGAGGACACAGAAGGCTATTTATGGATCGGGACCTGGGGCGGCGGGCTAAACCGCTTTGACCCCGCCACCCAATCCTTCACCGGATATCGCTCGGATCCAGAGGACGGGTCTAGCCTGAGTCATGATGTCGTCACCTCGATTGAACAGGATTCGACCGGGGTCCTCTGGGTCGGGACTCTGGGTGGGCTGAACCGCTATGACCCCACGACCGACAGCTTTGACCGTTTCCAGCACAACCCCGAAGATCCGAAAAGCCTGAGCAGCGATGCCGTTTCCCTGATCTTCGAAGACTCAAACCGCCGGCTATGGGTGGGGACGGGGGCATACGGTGTCGAAGGCGCAGGGCTCAATCACTTCGACCCCGCTTCCGGTCAGGCTGTTCGTTATCAGCACATCGAAAGCGATTCACGGTCTTTATCCAATAACAACATTTCTTCTATGTACGAGGCGCCGGATGGCACCTTCTGGATCGCGACAGGTGGCTTTAGTCTCACGGGCGGCGGGCTCAATCACTTTGACCCCCACACCGGAAGAGCACAGCAGTTCTCCCATGACCCATCCGTTGAGGACAGCCTGAGTGACGACACGTTAATGACACTCCGGGGAGATACAGATGGCATACTCTGGATCGGCACCTGGTCGGCGGGTCTCAACCGAATGGAGCTTTCAAGACCCGGTCATTTCCTTCATTATCAGAACGATCCCTATTTCCCGGACAGCCTGAGCGGGAACGAAGTCTGGTCTCTGTATGAGGACCGGGCCGGAATCCTGTGGATCGGGACATCGCATAGCGGGGTCAACAAGCTGCACCCGAAGAGCGGTCAATTCAGCCTATACCGGCACAACCCCGGCAACCCCGCAAGTCTCAGCGCCGACGCGGTCGGCGCGTTTGCCGAGGACCGGAAGGGAAATATATGGATCGCGACCTGGGGCGGCGGGCTGGAGCGACTGAACCTGCGCACCGGTGAGTTCGCTCATTTTCGACATGATCCTGACGATCCGGGCAGCCTGTCCGACGATCTATTCATGGATGTGTATGTGGATGAAGACGACAGGGTCTGGGCGGGCACACTGGGCAAGGGACTGGACGCTCTGGACCCGGTGACCAGACGCGTCACCCATTATCGCCACGACCCCGAGAATCCCGCCAGCCTGGCTGACGATAATATTGCCTCGATCCTTCCTGACACAAAGGGAGGTCTATGGATCGGGACGTTTGGCGGCTTGTCCCATTATGACCCCCTTGCGAATACCTTTACGAACTACAGCAACGATCCTGCCAGCCCAACGAGTCTGGGTGAGAATAAGGTGGTCAGCCTGCATCTTGACGTTAACAGAAACAGTCTCTGGATTGGGACCTGGGGCGGTGGTCTTAGCCAGCTCGACTTGAGCGATCCGCGCCACGCAGACCCCTCACAGGCAACCTTTTTCAATTATCGTCACGATCCCGCTGATCCTGCGAGCCTGAGCGAAAATTCTGTCTGGGTAATTCACGAGTCGCAGGATGGCGGTCTCTGGCTCGGCACGCAAATGGGCTTGAATCGCCTCGATCCGGACTCCGGTACTTTCACGCGCTACACGGAAAAGGATGGACTTCCGAATAATGCAGTGCTGGGCATTCTAGAAGACGAGGTCGGACACCTCTGGCTCACTACTAACAATGGTCTTGCACAATTCGATCCTCAAGCAAATATGTTTACGACGTACGATGCATCGGATGGGCTGCAGAGCAACGAGTTCAATTCGAACGCCTACTATCGCGCGCGCAGCGGGATCATGTATATTGGCGGGATTCACGGATTCAACATCTTTAACCCGGAACATATCCAGCCCAGCCTGGTGCCACCTCAGGTGGCACTGACCGGATTTGAAGTTTTCAACGAGCCGCTCGCGATAGACCTCACCAGCCGCGAGCCGATCGAGCTTTCATACGAACAGGATTTTATTTCCTTCGAATTTGCTGCCCTGGACTTCGCAGCGCCGCAAAAAAATCGGTATGCCTACAAGCTCGAAGGCTTCGACCGGGAGTGGATCCAGGCGGGGACCCGCCGCTATGCCACCTACACAAATCTCCCGGGCGGGGAATATATCTTCCACGTCAAAGCCTCGAACGCAGACGGGATCTGGAACGAAGTTGGAGTTGCCGTTCCCGTTTCGATCATGCCACCGCTCTGGCAATCCTGGTGGTTTGTTGGCTCCCTCGTCTTCGTGCTGGGGGCATTTGTCGCAGGAGGGTTCCGCTGGCGACTGAGCGCCATACGGGAACAGAATATCCTGCTCGAGACACAAATTGCTCAGCGCACCTACGAGCTCCGCGAAACCAATGCACTTCTCGAGAGCGAGGTGGAACAGCGCAGACGTGCTGAGGCAACTCTGGCGAAACGCGCCGCGGAGGAGCTCCACCAGTCCGAAGAGCGTTTTCGGGTCATGTTTGAAAACGCTGCCATCGGGATCGCGCTGGTCGGCATGGATCGCCGTCCGCTCGAGGCGAATGCCGCCCTCATCAAAATGACGGGCTACAGTCCTGAAGAATTTTTCAAGCTGAGTGGTGTGGAATTGAGCTACCCGGAGGATGCAGATGTCGGCATTCCGGAGCTACAGCAAGTGCTGGCGGGAACCCTTGATTCGTATCAGATCGAAAAGCGTTACGTGCGGAAGGATGGACAGATCTACTGGGTCAGACTGACCAACTCGGTTGTGCGCGCCCCTGACAGCAAACCGCAATATTTCGTGACGATGATCGAGGACATCAACGACCAGAAGCATGCGGCCGAGGAGCTGCGCAAATCGCAGGCGCGCTTCCAGGCCATCTTCGACAATGTGGCGGTAGGCGTGGCGGTTTTGAGCCTGGAACGCAGACCGTTATCGCTGAACACAACCGCCGAACAGATCGTGGGATATTCACTCGAGGAATTGCAAGAGATCGACCCGCGCTCATTAGCGGTCCCGGAAGACCGGGGCATGGACACGAATCTCTTTCAGGAGCTAATCGAAGGCACGCGGAATTCTTACGTGATGGAACGCCGCTATCGCCACAAAGACGGGCGCGTGTTCTGGGCGCGTGTCAACTATTCTCTGGTGCGCGACCTGAGCGGCAAACCCGATTACCTGATCGGCATCATCGAAGATATCGACGAACAAAAACGGGCACAGGAGCGGTTCGCTGAGCAAGAAGCCGATTATCTGCTGATGCTCCACCAGAAAGTGGAAGAACGCACCCATGAGCTGCAGGAAACCAACGTGCGCCTGCAGCGGGAGATCGAGCACCGCGCTAAGATTGAACAGGAATTAGCGGAAAAAGCGGCGAATGAAGCTGTCACCGCGGACCGCACTCGCCTGGCACGCGACCTGCACGATGCCGTGACTCAGACCCTGTTTTCTGCCAGCCTGATTGCCGAAGTCCTGCCCGATCTATGGGATATGGATGGGGAGGAAGCAAGAAACTCGACGGAGGAGTTACGACAGCTGACTCGGGGCGCGCTGGCAGAGATGCGCACACTCCTGCTGGAGCTGCGTCCGGCAACATTGACTCAGGCGCGCTTGAGCGATCTCATCCGACAGTTGTGCGAGGCGTTTATCGGTCGCTCGCGTCTGCCGATCGCCTTGAATATTGAGGGTGAGCGAAACCTACCGCCCGAGGTCCAGGTGGCGTATTACCGCATTGCCCAGGAAAGTCTGAACAATGTATTCAAATACGCACGTGCCTCCCGGGTGGACGTTAGCCTGTGTCTCAGTCCCTCCGGCGTTCGTTTTGAGGTGCGCGACAACGGCATCGGCTTCGACACCTCCACCACCAGGCCGACCAGCCTAGGCATGCGCATCATGCGTGAGCGCGCCGAAGCCATCGGTGCAGAGCTTCATGTATCCAGCGCGCCGGGCGCGGGCACAAACATCGAAGTGACCTGGACGGAAAACCCGGCGAGGAAACTGCATGTTTTATAACTCTTGCTCGGAGCGCAGTCGAAATGTGAATGTATCCGCAATTCGTCCTTTGAGGACCCTGCGCTCACGGCAAATAGTAAGGAGAACTTTATGACCATACGAATCCTGCTGGTAGATGACCATAATGTCGTACGGAGCGGCTTGTCCAAGTTCCTGTTAGTGAACAAAGACTTCAAGCTGGTGGGGGAAGCCTCGGATGGCGCCGAAGCTATTCAAATGGTGTCCCTGCATAAACCCGAGGTTGTCCTGATGGATCTAATGATGCCCGGGATGGATGGAATCGCGGCAACGCGCGAGATTCACAGGAAATATCCGCAGGTCAAGGTGATCGCGCTGACCAGCTTTGCCGAGCAGAACTTGGTGCAGGGCGCGCTGCAAGCCGGCGCCAGCGGATATCTGCAGAAGAACGTTACCGCGAAAGAGCTGGGAAACGCTATTCGCTCGGCATGCGCGGGACGAATGACCCTCTCGCCGGAAGCGACCCAGGTGCTGGCTGAGTCGGTTGCCCAGCCACAGATCCCCGGTGAGCAGTTAACAGAGCGCGAGCGCGATGTGCTCAAGTGCATGGTAGATGGGCTAAATAACAACGAGATCGCCGAGCGGCTTGTCGTGAGCCTGGGCACGGTCAAGTTCCACATCTCGAACATCTTCCACAAGCTCGGCATCGACAGCCGCGTCGAGGCAGTAAAGATGGCGATCGAGCAGAAGCTGGTGTAGCCTCACTATCCACCCGGCTAGGCAAATACTGCACCAAAGGTTGATACAGAAGGACCTTACCTGTCATAGACTACAGGCGAGGTCCTTATGATTCGCATTTTGATCGCAGATCCCGATTCTGCAACACGGAAAGCACTGATTCTTCTTCTGCAACGTAAACTGGACAGCCATTGCATCGCAGAGGCGAACGATGTGGAGACTCTGATCCGGGCTCTGGCGGATGCGCCTCCTGATATGCTTCTGCTTGACTGGAGGCTATACGGCTCTCCCGCCCCCGAAACCTGCCGCCTGCTTCGGAAGGCTTTTCCACAGATGGAGATCGTCTTGCTGAGCGTAGACAGGGAGGATGCTGCGGCGGCCAGAGAGGCAGGCGCGGGCTTCATCCACAAAGGGGCTCCTCCCGATGAATTGATTGCTACCCTGACGCCTCTTTTGCGTAAGGAAAATGAGATAAACGGGTCTTGAACCCGCTCGAATGAACTTGGGATTTGAAAGGAGAATGAAATGCAAGCGAATCGCTCGAATCTCGGTGGACTCATCGCCGGCACCATCCTGATCCTGTTTGGCTTGATGGCGCTGGCGGGTCAGGTCTTCCGCGGCGTGGACTGGGGCTTCCTGTGGCCCTTCCTTGTGATCGGATTTGGCGCCCTGTTCTTTGTCGCCATGTTCGCCGGCGGGAAACAAGCCGCGGCATTTGCCATCCCCGGCAGCATCGTCGGCGGGATCGGGCTGATCCTGTTGTTCCAGAACATCACCGGCCGCTGGGAGTCAATGTCCTATTTCTGGACGCTGATTCTTATGCTGGTGGGCCTGGGCATCTACATCATGGGCCGATACGGAGGCGATGAGAATCAACGACGCTCAGGCGCCCGGCTGATGAAGGTGGGATTCATCCTCTTCATCATCTTTGGCGCGTTTTTCGAGATGATCTTTTCATCGTTTAGCGATGTCTTGTTCCCCATCCTGCTGATCCTGCTGGGCGCTTACCTGGTTCTCAGCCGCTCAGGGTTGTTTGGTGGAAAAAAGGCTGACGAATTATCAAACCGCTCCGTGCCGCCTGCAAGTTGAGAACAAGGCTTCAAAAGAAGTAACTACGAAAGAAGGAAACCATGGGACAAAAACAATCTTTATTCTGGCCCTTGCTGCTGATCGCGGCCGGTATCGTCTGGCTGCTCGTTAAGTCGGGAAGCGTGCCGTCTGCAAATCTATGGGCATTGAGTCACATCTGGCCGTTTCTGCTGATCGCGGCCGGACTGGGTATCATCTTAAGACCCTACTGGCAGTACACCTCCATCGCACTGGACGTACTGATTATTGGCGGCGCAGTGCTGTCAATCCTCTTCGCTCCGCAACTGGGGTGGGCGCGCCCTTCCATGCTGACTATGTTCAATGGCGGCGACTCTTTCATCGGACCGGGCGAGCGTGGGTCCGGCAACATGGTGACCGAAACCCGTGAGGTGAGTAACTTCCGGTCCGTGGAAATCAGTTACCCGGCTGCAGTATTCATCCGGCAGGGCAGCGCTGAGTCGCTCGAAATCGAAGCAGAGGATAACCTCTTGCCAAACCTGAAGACTGAGGTCAAGAACGGCCGGCTCGAAATCTTCTACCGGCGAGAAAACGGCAAACACGTCAACCCCACCGAAACGGTCCGGATCACGATTGTGGTCAAAGACTTAGATGATGTGGACTTTAGCAGCGCCGGTGAGCTCATCATCGAGCAGCTCAAGGCGGATTCCCTGGGTGTTTCGCTCAGCGGTGCAGGCAACCTGGAGCTGGATGGGATCGAAGTCAACGCTCTCCAGGTCGACCTGAGTGGTGCGGGCAGCGGGACCGCCTCCGGAGTTGCGGATGACCTCGACCTGTCGATCAGCGGCTTCGGCGATTTCGATGCCGGCGACCTGCACAGCCAGGAAGCCCGCGTCGATATCAGCGGGGCTGGCAGCGCCACGGTCTGGGTCGATGAGGAGCTGGATGCCAGCGTCTCAGGTGCAGGATCTGTAAATTATTATGGCTCTGCCGCGGTGACGCGGCGGGTCAGCGGCGTGGGTGGCGTCAACCATCGCGGGGACAAATAGGGAGAGAGATCGCCCAAACTAGCCATACGGATAGCTTAAGACTCCCCTCCCGGTAGGGGAGTTTTCTTTTGCGAACCGTACAATGAAATCACACTTCACGATTTGGAATCACACAATGAAATTCGCTGCATGGTACGGCATGCTGGTTGGTCTCCTGATGATTGCACAATGGACGATTTCTATCCTTGCGGGTGGCGTCCCTGAGTTTCAAACCGCTCCGTGGGAAATTGCGTTCCACCTGACAGCAGAGATGTCGACGGCTGCGCTGCTTGTCGCGGGCGGCATTGCGGCACTGAAATCAATCCGCCAGGCGCGAGGGACGTTGCTCGTCGGCCTGGGGATGGCGATCTACAGTGAGATGGTCAGCCCGGGGTATTTTGCCCAGCTCGGGCAGTGGGCGTTTGTTGCCATGTTTGGCCTGTTGTTCGGTGGAGCCATATGGAGTGCGATAAGGCTTCTAATGGAAAGCGAGAAATCAACAACTCATTTGGGCTCACACATCCGATACCTGTGATTCCAGGGAAAGCCAGGCTCAGATTGAAAAGGGATACGATCGTGTTTCAAAGAATTCGAAAAGCACTAACCATCCTGCTGGCGATCGGCGTCGCTTTGTGGCTCACGCTGTTTGTCGCGCTGAGCATCTTCAACTCACCGACGTATGCCTGGCGTATCCTGCGATATGGACAATCAGATATCGGGGACTCAAATATCTTCCCTGAGCGTCTCATTGCGAACGGTTCAATGGTCTCGCCCATAGGAAGAGGCAATGCGGGCACTCCTTATGAAGTGGAATATTCATACAAAGGCCAAACACGCACAGAGGCGCTCGATGAGTTGATTAAGAGAACAGGCACACGGGCATTTCTCATCGTCCAGAATGATGAGCTGATCTTTGAAACCTACCTCGAGTCATCGCGCCAGGAGGTCAACACGTCCTTCTCATCGGCGAAATCTTTCAACTCGGCGTTGATCGGCGCGGCGATCGCCGATGGCAGCATCGGGTCCCTGAACGACCCGGTCATCCAGTATATCCCTGAGATTAAGGGGCGCGGACTCGATCAGCTCACCATCCGGGACCTTTTGCTGATGAACTCGGGCGTCCGTTATGTGGAGGGTAATGAGCTGCCTTTTTACTACGCGCCCTTTGCCGATGACTCCCTCACCTACTATCCACCTGACCTGCGAAAGATTGCCCTCAGCGTCCGTGCCGGCGAAACGCCCATCGGCGAAGCGTTTCACTATAACAACTATTACCCTCTGCTGGAAGGAATCATCATCGAGCGGGCAACCGGCATGCACGTCGCCGAGTTTTTACAGGAGAAGATCTGGAAGCCCATGGGCGCCGAATTTCCTGCCTCCTGGAGCCTGGATAGTGAAGAGAGCGGGTTCGAAAAGATGGAGAGCGGAATCAATGCCCGTGCCATCGATTTCGCCCGATTCGGCTTGATCTTTCTACATAACGGATTCTGGAACAACACTGCGATCTTGCCAGAGAGCTGGATACGCGAATCGACCGAGCCGCTGCGCCCCGACCAGCGCACCTGGGAGACTGCGGGTTACTGGCTCGAATACGATGGATATTACAAATATCACTGGTGGGGACTCAACAACCCGGACGGCACATATGACTTCTATGCCCACGGCAGGTACGATCAGATCATTTATATCGCGCCGCGCAAGAACGTAGTTGTTGTCCGCCTGGGCGAGGCACGAGATGAATACGTTCTCTGGCCGCTGGCGCTACAGGACTTGGTGGACAAGCTGAAATAAGACCGACTCTCCATGCGGCCCGTCAAACACTCGCCTCACAACGAGAGAACCCAGTTCTTGGGCTGTACGAGTAAAGAAAGCTCTACATCCACTCACTTCCCGACAATAAGGAGTAACCATGCCCCAAAGAACCGTCCTGTGTTTTTTTCTAGCTCTAACCCTATTGCTGACAGGTTGTAGCCCCTCGGCATCTGTCTCCGTTCCAATGCCGGAGCCCGATTACTGGCCGACAAAGGGCTGGATCCATTCCATGCCCGAAGCGCAGGGCATAGATTCTGAGCAGCTGGCGAAAATGATGGAAGAAATTACTGCGGAGCAAACCAGAATTCACTCCGTCCTGATCATCCGCAATGGCTACCTGGTAACAGAAGCCTACTTCCAGCCCTACACGCGAGATACAAAAACGCACGTCCAGTCTGTCACGAAAAGCGTGATCGGTATGCTGATCGGGAAAGCAATCGGCGACGAATATATCAAAAGCGATGGAGAAAAGCTGGTTAATTTTTATCCGAACCGGATGTTCGAAAATCAGACCAAGCAGAAAGCTTCCATTCAATTGAAACACCTGCTTTCCATGGCTTCGGGATTGAGCTGCCAGGAGTTTTCCTCTTCCGGTCCGGCGATGGAACAAACCCAGGGCTGGGTGCAATTTATGCTCGATTTGCCGATGGCCGGATCTCCCGGGAAGCAATTTGGATATTGCAATGGGAATGCCCATCTGCTGTCGTCCATCCTGGAAAAAACGACCGGAATGAGCGCGCGGGAATACGCGAATCAGGAGCTCTTCGAGCCGCTTGGGATCCCTGCCGTCTCTGAAGCGGATTGGTGGGGCGACCCGCAGAAAATTACGATGGGGGGCTACGGCCTGCACCTCAGACCGGTGGACCTGGCAAAGCTCGCTTTCCTTTATTTGCACAATGGGAAATGGGGGACTGAGCAGATCATCCCTGCAGAGTGGGTTGCCGCTTCCACAACGCAGCACATTCAAAAGGAAGATGGCAGCGGATATGGCTATCTCTGGACGGTCTACCCGGATTCGAGCCACTATGCTGCACTGGGGCTGGGTGGGCAGCAGGTCCATGTATACCCGTCCAAAAATTTGATCGTCGTGGTGACCGCGGCGCTCGAATCATTTGCAGAAGCCTCCGAGATCGAGAACATGCTCAACGAGCATATTCTGCCTGCTATCCGTTCCGATGGTCCCCTGCCGAAGAATCCAAATGCTTTTGCACGGCTGCAAACCATGCTCGAAACTGCAGAAACGCCCGTTCAGCCCGTACCGCCGCTTCCGGCCGCCGCGTCCGATGTTACGGGAAGAATTTATACGTTTCCGGAAAATCCCCTTGGCTGGAAAACCCTGGAGTTTACCTTTCGGGAAGGAGCAAAAAGTGCTCAGCTTCATTTAGAGGATCTGCCCGTGCTGGAAATTGGGCTGGATAATATTTACCGTTTGTCCAGGAGTGAGGAACTCGGGGAGCTACTCTTGCGAGGACGCTGGGCAGACGGACACACCTTCATCGTCGATTATCCCTACCCGGCAGCCGGCACACCGGTTCTGGGAGAGCTGGGAGAAACGGAATTCCGGTTTGCCTTCCAGGGCGATGCGTTAGAGCTTGAGGTCGAACAGCTGATCTTCGGCGGAGAGCCAATATTGATCACAGGATCGAGGTAGTTGAGATCACACTCCTGTCCATCTGACCAGTGAAAACTCCCCTGTCGGTAGGGGAGTTTTCTTTTTGAGTCCGCTACTATAGAACCAGAAGAAAGACTGTTACCATGTTCGCTCATATTCTCATCCTCGTTCTCTGGCTGCCGCTCGCGTTCCTTGCCTCGGTGGTGGAATGTCTCTTTTCGGAGGATGAATTGAGCGAGATGGGCATCCGCATTGAATATCCACTTACCTTGCAGTCCCCACTCTATTAAATACAGGCGACCTGGCTACAGCTACAGGATTTCGAAGCTCCCTAAACGGCAAAACCTGATGAACCCGATCAGACTGCGCTTCTCGGTGCCGGCAAAGAAATCAACCGGGTTGATGGCAATCGTGTCGAGTAACCCGTCTTGCAGGGTCTCTTCGATCATTGCCTTTTCCTCGGGAGAGAACCATTCGGGCAGCTCGCCTTCGAGCCAGAGGCAAGGGCTCCACTCCATGGGGGAGACAACCTCCGGAATTCGGTCGAGCGACCGTTCCAGGGCGGCTGCCAGGGCGCGGGCATCTTCGGCTTGCACCACCTGGCCATCATTCGTGAGATATGTGCCATTCCACTCCGCGTTCAGTGCATAGAAGTCAAAGAGGGCCGGCGGCTGTGTCCCCCGCGGCTGCCAGCCATACAACCTGGCGAGCTCAAGGGCTTTTGCCCACGTCTGCCGGCTGAACTTTCGACAGATCTCCGTAGACTGGTTGATAAGCTCGAAGCTCATATCTTTTCACATTCTCCCAATCAAACATCACTCTTGTAAGATATGCTGTAGAACGCCGCGAGTCTCCCAATCTTTGCCTCGCGCGATATACAAAAGGGCTCCATCAGGCAACAGTTCGAGAGTATTCGAGTCCGCTTCTCTGCAGTCGCCCTGCAGTTTTTCGGCGCGCAGCTCGAGAGTGTGCTCGTGTATGGAAGTGACTCGGAATGTGCCCGAACAGGGGATCAGGGGAATGTCAAAGATTCCCAGCATGGAGCCGACCTCCACCGGCTGGAGTATGGAAAGGGTTATCCTCATTTCCCAGCCGTTGCTGTTGCGAGCTGTGCCTGTCCAAACGCCTAAAAGAGAGTCCGCTTCCATAGGTAGTTCCTGTTAGCGCTAGGATCGCCTCGCGCAAAGCTGCGCTCGGATTTCCTACCACGCCTGAGGGGATATAAAAAGAATTATAAATCCTTTACACATGGATTCGCGTTCTCATCGCTCGTCACCTGTCCGGTTGGACAGCGCAAACTCTCCCGTTGGCGGGGGAGTTTTATTAATGACAAGACTATTATGAAAAAAGAACCACTAAAGGAGACCTGCTATGAAAGCAATTTCTCAACCGGCTGTTATTACTCCAGGCATAATCGTGCTTGCCTTCCTGGCAGCTACCGTCGTATTCATCGGAGCGACCGGCAAAAAGGTACCTTTGCTCTCCAATGTTCGCGTGGACATCATCCTGCTTGTGATTCTGGGCATGTCCATTTGCACGCAAGCCGGCATAGGGCGGATTGCGGCGACAGGGCAATGGTCGCATCCACTGGCCATCGTCGGCTATCTCCTGGGCGGGCTGATCCTGCTCATTACACTGGCTGTTTTTGTAGGCTGGAAGCTGCCGTTGATCCGGACCGATCAACATGCGCTGATCGCAATTGCCATTCTCGCAAGTCTGAAGATCCTGAATGCCGTAACACATTATTTGCTGAACCGGAGCGGATTTGCATGATCATCTCTCAGCTTGGACTTTCTCCCGAACGGTTGCGGGGAGAAACGGTTATTGTGACAGGCGCGGGCGGTGGGATTGGATATGAGGCCGCCCGGTCTCTGCTCTGGCTGGGCGCGAACGTGATCATTGCCGAGATCGATCAGCAGCGCGGACGCCAGGCAGAGGTCTCGCTGGAAGCAGAGTTCGGGAAAGACCGCGTGTTGTTCATCCAGACCGATGTTGGCGACGAAGGCAGTGTGAAGAACTTGCACAACCTGTCCATCGTTGCCTTTGGCAAAGTGGATGCGGTGATCAACAACGCCACCATTGCCGTGCTGGGTCTCGTCAAGGACGTGCCCATTGAGGAATGGGACCGGAGCTACCAAGTCAACTTGCGCGGACCGGTGCTCATGGCAAGAGCGTTCTTACCGGAAATGATCAAACGGAACGATGGCGCGTTTGTCTGCGTCTCTTCCACCGGTACCGCTTTCCTGGGCGGGTATGAGACCTTTAAGGCTGCACAGGTCCACCTGGCAAACACGCTGGATGCAGAGCTCGAGGGCACAGGCGTCATGGCGTATACCATTGGACCCGGTCTCGTCCCAACGGAAACCGCTTCGAAAGCCGTTGCGCAACTCGCCCCACAAATGGGCATGAGCGTTGAGCAGTTTTTCGCAATGAACAAAAACGCCGTGCTCTCTGCGGAAGAAGCAGGCGCAGGCTTCGCAGTCTCCATTGTGTTCGCGGAGAAATTCCGTGGGCAAGAAATCTCATCTATGCAGGCGCTCAAAGCAGCGGACGTCCACTTTGGCAGCGCTCAGATAGAAAGAGAGCCAGCAGAGATTGATGCGGAAAAACGGAAGCCGGCTCTAGCGCTGTGCCAGACCGTACGCCTCACCTTGCAAGAACAGTCGGATGATTGGAAGCGCCGCTCCTTGTTCGAGCGCCAGTGGGTCATCCGTGATTTCCGCAAGACCGCCGGCATGCCTATAGAAGAATGGCTGGAGAGTCTCCGGCAACTTGAGGAGAGTCTGAAGCATGGCGCCACCTTGATCCCGCCGCTGGCAAAGCTAGCAGCCTACTACGAGCATCTTGCCGACCTGGCAAAAGGATATGAGAGAGATTCTGCAAAGCTTAAAGAGAGTCTGCGGCACGTCTATCGCTGGCGGGATGATGTGAACGTGCTTGCACGTTTAATTTCACAGGAAAGCTATGAAACCCTATCATCGTCCATTTGATTGTGCTCAAAATGATCTCGAAAAGATGTGGTGTTTCCTGCAAGCAGACTATGCCCATAAACGGGAGCGTTTTATCTGGCATTCCAGCCGCCTGGGTGACTGGACGTATGGCTTGTGGCGAGAAACTAAGTACATCCCAACCTTCTTTCGGGATCACGCCGAGCTCTGGGTGGACGCATTCGACGGACTGATCGGGTTCGTGCTGAACGAAGACGGCGGAGAGGTCTTTTTCATCTTCGCCCGACAGGGATATGAATACTTGCATGGAGACATGCTGAATAGGCTGTACCAAAAACTGCGTCCCTGCTGGCAAAAACAACGGTTCCACTACGAGCTCACATAGAGGATCACGCTATGGTGAATGCACAACCCATTATCCAAAACTTACTGAATGCAAATCCTCTGCGTGAGCCAACGCTTCGCTCCATTATACAGAGCCTGAATCTTCCTCCAAGCACTCATGGCCTGGACGCCGGCTGCGGGATCGGACTCCAGGCATTGCTTCTTGCGGAAGCGGTCGGCACGAACGGGCAGGTGACCGGTTTGGATATTCTGCCGGAATTGCTGGCTTATGGTGAGACCCTGGTGTCGGAGGCAGGACGCTCAAATCAGATCACGTTCCACGCCGGGGATGTGAGTTGTCTTCCCTTCGAAGAGAACAGCTTCGACTGGGCCTGGAGCGCGGACTGTGTTGGGTATCCGGCTGGAGACCTAGAGCCATCGCTAAAGGAATTCATACGAGTGGTAAGACCCGGCGGCAGCATCATCCTACTGGGATGGTCATCCCAGCAGTTGCTCCCCGGGTATCCGCTTCTGGAGGCGCGGCTCAACGCTACCTGCTCGGCATACAATCCGTTCTTCCGGGACCAATGTCCAGAGTCGCATTTCGCGCGAGCCGCGCGTTGTTTCCAGAGCCTGGGACTGGAGGATCTTCAGTCACAAACCTTTGCGGGCGATGTCCAGGCGCCACTTGACAAGGAGGTGCGAGCCGCACTGTCCTCGTTGTTCGAGATGTTGTGGGGCACGCCGCAGCCGGAGGTAACCGCCAAAGACTGGGCAGACTATAAGCGGTTATGTTCGCCGGGGTCGTCGGACTTTATCCTGAATATCCCTGAGTATTATGCCTTCTTTACGTATTCGATGTTCCGCGGCAGGATACCGGGCAGATAGGCTACCTGTCCACTTGACCAGTTCAAGACTCTCCCATCGATGGGGGAGTCTTTTTGTCTGACAATATAGAATAAGAGCGATATAATTAGTGAATAATTTCACAAATCCAATAGGAACAGCAATGAAACAACAAACTGCTCTCTACTGGCTCGTCCCCTTAATCGCTGGGCTGGCGCTGGTTGCCGCCAGCATTGGACTTTTCACGCCCGGCAATGGAACCCCGATCTCATTCACCACCGTCCGTGAGGAGACCGTCGAAATTTGGGGACAGGGCTTTTACAAGTTCGATACCCCCATCGGTGCGACAGGCTTCACCGCATCCGACCTGATTACGCTGGCTCTTGCAATTCCCACCCTAGCCATTTCCATCCTCTTGTATCAGCGCGGCTCTCTCAAGGGGGGCTTGCTCTTGACCGGTGCTCTGTCCTATTTTCTCTACAATTACGTCTCGATGGGGTTTGGCGCGGCATACAACAATTTGTTCCTTGTCTATACCCTGATCTTCTCTGCCAGCCTGTATGGACTGATCCTGGCTCTGCTCTCATTCGACCTCAAAACACTCCCTACCCACTTTCGAGCGGGGCTGCCTCGCCGAGGCATTGGCATCTTCCTGATTGTTTCCGGCGTCATTCTCAGCCTGATCTGGCTAGTACTATCCATTGTCCCCGCGCTGCTCGCTGGCAAAGCGCCGCCTGAAGCTTATTATTACACAACCTTCACGACCGGCATCATCGATATCGGTATCATCGCACCAGCGCTCATCCTGGGCGGCGTGTTGATCCGGCGCGGAACTCCGTTCGGATACCTGCTGGCTTCCACACTGCTGATCTTCACCTGTATCCTGGGTGCCAACCTCACAGCGGGCGGAATTGTGCAGGTGACCAAAGAAGTCATCACGATTGGACAGGCGATGGCGTTCACCGCACCCTTTGTCATTCTGACGTTGATTGCCATTTGGTTCACTGTTGTTCTCTTCCGCAATGTTTCAGAGGACAACCGATCCTCTCGAAGGAGCCATGCCTGAGCATTCATCCACCATGGACCTTCCCTTATCTCTGAATTCTGTAAGCAACAGAACTAAAACTTAGAAAGTATACGGACAAAAACCATGAAACCGCTCATTATCATCCTTTCCATCCTCGCTGTCGTTGCGCTGATCGGCTGGCTGGGATTACAGATCAAGCCAAAACCGTTTTTTGCGCATCCTGAAACGACACCTGAGCTGAAAACAATCCCCCTCCCGTCCGACCTGCCCGCGCCGGTGGAGCGCTTTTACAAGACTCTCTATGGCGCCGAAATCCCGGTGATTGAGACGGCTGTGATGAAGGGACGCGCGTTTATCGCCCCCTTCGGAGTCAAGCTACCAGCGCGCTTTGTCTTCGTTCACAACGCCGGCAGAGAGTATCGTCACTATATCGAAGCAACCTGGTTCGGAATTCCGTTTATAAGAGTCAACGAAGGCTATCTGGAGAGTGAGAGCTTCTTCGAGAGTCCTGTTGGCACGTACTACAACGATCCGAACACCAACCAGGGTGCAAATCTTGCCGTGTGGGCAGAGGCGGGCTGGTTCCCATCCGTCTGGATCACCGATCCGCGCGTTCGCTGGCAGGCTGTGGATGATCACGCTGCCTTGCTCTATGTACCGTTCGAGGACCAAGAAGAGAATTTCATCGTGCGATTCAATCCAGAGAACGGGCTGATTGATACGATGGAAGCGATGCGCTTTCGCGAGGCTGGAGAAGGCAAAACAAAGATTCTGTGGATCACCCGCAATGAGTCGGGGCAAACGATCCCGGGCAATAAGCTTAGCGCGGTCGGCTCCGCCACCTGGATGGACCAGGGCAAACCCTGGGCAATCTTCACACTGGAAGAGGTCCACTACAACGTCGACGTGCGCGAATACATTCAACAGCGAGGACCCTGAAGCACCGGCCGCTGGAGCACCCTGTCCAGTCGGACAGTAAGAACTCCCCCATTGGCGGGGGAGTTCCGCGCTCAGCCCGTGTACAGTTTACCCAGGAAGCGTTTGCTCATCTGTCCGCGCAAATCGAAATCAGGAAAACTGTTGTTTGGAAAGGTGCTGTCATGTCTACCCTGAATACCCTTGTTGAAGATTTCCTTGCACAGAAAAGGATCGCCGTCGTGGGAGTATCCGATAAACGAGACACCGGTTGCAACCTGGCTTACCGAAAACTCAAGGAGAATGGCTACCAGGTCTATGCCGTAAATCCGCGCATCGGCATGTTTGAAGGCGCGCCATGTTATCCGGACCTGAAGTCCATCCCGGAAAAGCCCGAGGCGGTCTTTATTCTCACCAGCCCCGGCATCGCCGAGCAAATCGTTGAGCAATGCGTGGCCCTGGAGATCAAGCACGTTTGGATGCATTGCATGCTTGGGACAAAGCCGGGGCTGGCTGCGAGCCTGACCAGCGTCTCATCAAAGGCGGTAAGCATGTGCCATGATAATGGGATCGCAGTCATTCCAGGCTCATGCCCCAATCAATTTCTGAAGCCAGATTTCGGTCACACGCTTATGAAGGCAATGTGTCGTACGTTAGGCTTTCACAGTATGAACTAGCCTGTCCGCCCCAAGACGAATAGATCATGCGCTTGAATTACTGGAACGATATCACTCTGGCATACCAGCGGATCTCACAAGGCGCCCAGTTGATCGAGACAGCCTGCGGGCCCATTCAGTACACTGAATTCGGCGAGGGTCCTGCTGTGCTCATGGTGCACGGCGCAGGAGGCGGGTACGACCAGGGTGAATACTTCGCCACATTGATTGGCGGAAATTACCGCTGGATTGTACCCTCCCGCTTTGGGTTCCTGGGAACACCCGTACCAGAGGGAGCCAATTCTTCGTTGCAAGCCGGGGCGTATATCAGCCTGCTAGATGCACTGGGGATCGATCGAGTCGGGGTGGTGGGCGTTTCGATGGGCGGACCTTCCTCGCTGTTGTTTGCTCAGCATTATCCCCAACGAACCACATCGTTGGTCCTGATCAGCGCAGCGAGCCACGCAATATCCCCCCGACCGGCATTACTTGCGGCGCTGTTCAACGTGTTTCTGAACGATTTTGTCTTCTGGTCACTGGTCCGTTTGAGTCCTGAGATGCTTCTCGTCGCCCTTGGCGTTCCCTCGGAGGTTCAAAAGCAGCTCTCTTCAGATGAAATCCGTGAATTGCATGCCTTCTTGGAATCGATTATTCCGATGGGCTCCCGACGAACGGGGCAGAACCTTGAACAGCATATGTCAGAGTACGATGCCGATCAAATAAAAGATATTCAGGTGCCGACTCTCGTATTGCATGCACGTGACGACACACTGGTCGGCATGGAACACAGTGAGTTTACGACCAGGAGTATCCCTGGTTCGCAGTTCAACATCATGGAAAAAGGCGGCCATCTCGCCTTGATGCTTCGCCGCAATGTCTGGGCAAAACAAAAAGTCGTGGATTTTCTTAAGCAACATAACTCTCGTTGAAAATTTCGACTATCAGTCCTACCAACCCAAGGAGAATTAACATGTGGAAAGTAATGCTGTTCCTTTTGTTGCTCGCCGCGCATCTTAATCTGACTGCCCTTGTACCACTCTTGCCGGGCGACCCTGCGCCGCCCTGGTGGGTGGGCGGCATGCTGTTTTGGCCGTTTGATGTACAAAGTCATACGCTCCTCAGCGGAAATTCACTGAACACCCTCACACCTATCCTCGCCATTACGTCAGGGGTCCTGTTTCTAATGGCATGTGCAGCTCTCTTGCGTCGTCTGGTACCTGCTCACTGGTTCACCCGGTTAATCATCGTGGGGGCAGTACTTTCCATTGCATTGCAGGTTATCTGGTTCTCCGGCTGGGCGCTCTTCCCAATCCTGGTGGATATAGCGTTGTTATGGGCAGTATTTAGCCAGCAGGTTACCGTTCACAGTCTACGCGCGCACAGCCATGATTAACTGGAAAAACAATCCACTCCTTCGGAGGCAGAAATGAGCAAGCTCATCAGTGTACAAACCGCTGGCAATGTTCTACTGGTCATCTTTGGACTTTTGACAGCCTTCCACATCCTGATCGTGTTCAACCTGTTACCTGCTACCATCGTTTGGGGTGGAAGGGCTGGAAGCTCTCCCCATCTACGCACCTTTCTAGCGATCTCGCTCGCTTTCAATGTTCTATTCGCGATTGTCGTTGCCGCCAAAATGGACTACATCGAGGTCGGCAGCTTCAGCAAGATGCTCAATATCCTTTTATGGATCATCTTTGCCTATCTGCTTCTCAACACGGCAGGAAACCTTGCTTCCAAGTCTTCTTTTGAGACCCTGTTGTTCACACCCGTAACGATCGTGGCCGCGTTTTTGGTGCTCAGACTGGCAATTGAAAGATAGCATTATGAAAAACGTCCTCGCCTTTTAATCACTGCAGAAAAAGGAGATATGAAAAATGAAACTCTTGATTGCCATCCTTCTCATTATGCATGGCCTCATTGTCGCAGGTCAAGCGGCTGGAAGTTTCGGGTCGACCTTGCCCAAAGAGATCCAGAACCCCGCATTTGTCAGTTGGTGGCCGGTCAACATGGGACGCTCTTGGCTGTTCTCTTCGCTTGGTTTGAATAACTCGCTCGCCCTCTATCGGGTTGGCGGCTTGCTCTGGCTGGCGGGTGGCATTGCACTCGTAGCCGCGGGCCTGGGAGTCCTGGGTTTTATGGTTCCCATGGACTGGTGGCGTGAGCTTGCCGTAGGGGGCGCCGCAATCTCGCTCTTTATGTTGCTCCTTTATCTTCATCCACTGATGCTTATCGGAACCGCCTCCAGTCTGGTGGTTCTCCTCTCGCTGCTGTGGGCGAAGTGGCCGCCGGTGAACCTGGTCAGGTAGCTGCAGCTGCCGCATATTTCTATATGACGGAATTGGAGAACTGACATGAATACGAGTGCCGTGTACGAAACGGTTCAGTCCCAAAACAGAAGCCGGATGGGATTAAGAACGCTACTGCCCTTCATGGCTCTTACATTCGGCTTAAGCTGGGGACCTTTCATCCTTCTCATGCTGTTCCCCGAGCCGATGAGTGCAATTTTTGGTGAGATGAGCTCGAGTAATCCCTTGTTCATTCTTGCCGTCTACGCGCCCGGCATCGCAGGATTGTTCCTGGTCTGGTGGCATTACGGGCTGAGAGGCCTGGGTAGCTTCTTTCGACGTCTGACGCTCTGGCGGGCACCCTTACTTTGGTGGTTGTTTCTGCTCCTTGGCATTCCGGCAATCGTCTATGCGGGTGCGGCGGTAAAGGGTACCCTTGATGATCCATTCCCCTTTGTTCCCTGGTATCTGATGTTCCCGGCGCTCGCGCAATCGCTCTTCCTGGGCCCAATGGGTGAGGAGTTCGGCTGGCGAGGACTCGCCCTGCCCCTGTTGCAGCGTAAATTCGCGCCGTTCTGGGCAAGCCTGCTTCTCGGTGTGGTCTGGGCGATCTGGCATACCCCGGCGTTTGTCCTCGGTGGAACTCCACAAAGCGCCTGGGCCTTTGGACCGTTTTTTCTGGGGCTTATCGCCATTACGGTAATTTTGACACCGTTATTCAACGCCTCCCGCGGAAGTTTGCTGATTGCCATCCTTTACCACCTGCATGTAATGAACCCGATTTTTCCGGATGCCCAGCCCTGGGATAACTTCCTCTTTGCCATCGTGGCGGTAATCATCGTCTGGCTGCACCGCGATACGATGTTCCAGCGGGGAGCAGGAATCACAGAGGTTGTCATGCCGGAGAAATAGAAAATAGATGGCTTTCTGTATTGGCAGTCCACACTGTCCAGCCGGACAGGAAAAAACTCCCCCATCGTCGGGGGAGTTTTTAGTTCGACAGGTCTATGATGGACAGCATGAACCCAGACGAACAAAGGAGCCTGATGTGAAGACCTGGATCAAAAAGAACCCGCTAATTTCCTTCTTTGTGTTCACGTACACAATCGCATTCGGAACCATCTTCGCGTTCACCTATCTTCAACCCGGGCAAACGATACAACCCTGGTCCCCGGCATGGTTCCTGAACGCCTTTAGCCCGACGATCAGCGCCCTGGTCATCTCCTGCATCATAGGCGGTTGGAGGGAAGTCAAGTCTCTGCTTTCCGGGTTCACACGCTGGAACGTGGGGCTGCGGTGGTATCTCGCCGCGGCTTATCTCTTCCTGGGTCCTCTGACATTCGCTCTCTTCTATATTGCGCTGGGCAACCCTGTAACAGGGCTGAAGCCAGGGACAACGGCGACCATCCTGCTTGGGCAGGTTATGTTTACACTGTTCTCGGGGCCTCTGGCGGAGGAAGCGGGCTGGCGTGGCTTTGCGCTGCCCCGGCTGCAGGCAAAATATAACGCTCTGATTTCCAGCCTCATCCTCGGGGTGATCTGGTGCTGCTGGCATATCCCTCTCTTCTTTGTACCGGGCTCATCGCAGCAGGGCATTCCCTTTCCCATTTACCTGATGCTGGTGGTCACACTCGCTGTGTATTTCACCTGGTTGTACAACAACAGCCAGGGAAGCTTGATCATCACTGTGCTGGCACATTTCTGCTTCAACATGAGCGGCGGCTTCATCGCCGGGACACTCGGGCTTTTGCCTCCGATGGTGCTTTACGTTGCGGCAGGAGCCATGCTGGTACTGTCCGTGATCGGCGTGGTCTTGTATTCCGGGGCCCAGTCCCTATCCAGGAAAACGCTTCAGGCTTCTGCCTGAGATTTTGAAAACCGTCCTCTTAAATTCCCGTGATGAGCCACATGACAACCAAGTCCATTGCCTCCGCACTGACCAGAGACGCCAGCAGCCAGACGTACTACACCATCCGCTTCCTGGTTGACCGGGAGCGGACGGCAGATGCCTATTGCGCCTATGCCTACTTTCGCTGGGTGGACGATACCCTGGACGGAGGGACTGCCTCAGATCTTGAACGGATGACTTTCCTGGAAAGGCAGAAATCGCTTTTGCAGAAATGCACTCAGGGCAGGCTCGTTCGAGTGGCAACGCCTGAAGAAAACATGTTAATCGAATTGGTGCAGCATGCCGCTGAGAAGAACAGCGGCCTGTACTCCTATCTGCACAATATGATGAAGGTCATGGAGTTTGATACCCACCGCCGCGGCAGGTTGATCTCATCTTCCGAGTTGAATGATTACACGCGCTGGCTGGCCACCGCTGTCACCGACGCCATGCATTATTTTATCGGGCATAGCCATTCCTCTCCGTGCGATGAAACACGCTATCTTGCGGTATCCGGCGCCCATATCACGCACATGCTCAGAGACACCTTCGACGATCTGCAGGCGGGTTATTACAACATTCCACGCGAGGTTCTCTCGTCGAACCGTATGCGACCACACGATATCCACAGCGACACCTACCGCAGTTGGGTGCAGAACCGGGTGCAACTGGCCCGGGAATATTTCCAGGCAGGCAGGGAGTACCTGAGGCGTGTTGAAAGCCTTCGTTGCCGTCTGGCAGGACTGGCGTACACGGCGCGCTTCGAATGGCTGCTGGATACGATCGAAAGGGAAGGCTATTTCCTTCGCCCTGAATACAGCGAGCGGAAAACGCTCAAAACCGGTTTGCGCATGGGATGGAACATCCTGGGGTCTGTAACCAATGTCAGCAGCTTCAAGTCACTACAATCACCGGTTGTCTCACATTCGTCGAGGAAATCATGAAGCCTGCATCTGTTATCGTAATCGGCGCGGGCATCGGGGGGATCACCGCCGCGACCCATCTGGCGCGGCGTGGCGTCAAAGTGACCGTGCTGGAGAAGAACTCACACCCCGGCGGGCGCTGTGACCGCTTCAGCCGGGACGGACATCACTTCGACGCCGGACCAACCCTGCTGGTGATGCCACTCTTATATGAGTCTGAGTTTGCGTCCCTTGGAACCCCCATGCAAGAGATGTTGGATCTACGGCGCGTTGACCCAACCTATCATCTGATATTCGACGATGGCAGCCAACTGGCGTTGACATCGGACATGAAGTCCATGCAAGAGCAGCTGGAGGCGTTCGAGCCAGGCAGCTTCTCCGGTTTGTTGCGTTATATGGAGGAAGGTCACCGCCACTATCATCTTGGAGTCGAGAAACTTGTCAATCGCGATTTCCGCAAAGCCTCTGATTTCTTTCGCCTGGAGAACATCCCACTGCTCTACCAGCTCAAGCCGATTGTCAGCCACTATCGCAATATGTCGGCGTATTTCGATGATCCGCGCTTGAAGGCGGCGTTTACATTTCAGGATGTCTATATGGGTCTTAGCCCCTTCGAGGCACCTGCGACGTTCTCGATGATGCCCTACACCGAGCTTGCACATGGCGTCTGGTATCCGAAGGGAGGCATGTATTCCATCGTGCAGGCGCTGGCTCAGCTGGCAACCGAGGCAGGCGTGCAATTCGAGTTCGACGCACCGGTCAAAGCCATCGACGTGATGAAGGATCAAGCCCGCGGCGTGATCTTGAGCGACAGTCGCAGGCTCGAGGCAGATGCCGTGCTTGCCAACGCGGATCTGCCGTATGTCTACCAGAATTTGCTGCCTCCCGCGAAGGAAGCGGAGCGCCTGAACCGCAAGCGATTCTCATGCTCCGTCATCAGCTTCTTCTGGGGCGTGGACAAGTCGTATGAGCAGCTTCCGCCACACACCCTTTTTCTGGCGGACGATTACCGCGCAAACTTCGACTCCATCATCCGGGAGCTGGGCCTGCCCGCCAACCCCTGCCTGTATATCCATGCGCCGGCGCGCTTGGACCGGTCCATGGCTCCGCAGGGACAGGATACGCTGATCGCAATTGTCCCGGTGGGACATATGAGTGAAAATGACGAACAGGACTGGGCAGCGATCCGGGACCGGGCGCGGCAGCATGTAATCCGCCGTCTGGAAATGCTGGGGGTTGCAGACCTCGAGCAGCACATCAAGTTCGAGATCAATTACACACCGCTTTCCTGGCGCAAACGCTACAACCTGATGAAAGGCTCCACGCACGGACTATGCCACAACCTGGCACAACTGGGCTACTTCCGGCCGCGCAACAGACACTCGCGCTATCACAACCTGTACTTCGTCGGCGCGAGCACCCATCCTGGCACCGGTATGCCCACTGCAATGGTGTCTGGACGGCTGGCGGCGGAGCGGATCGTGGACGAGCTCGGAGAATGGAATAGCTTGCCGTAGCACTCCGCGCTGCCAATCAGCTAATTAATTTTAAGAACAGGAGACGAAAGTGAGCACGATTCAGACTACACGTTCCCATACCGCAGCAGCCAGGTCACAACCGGCAGCTACAGGCAAAACGCTCTTAAAGATCGGGACAGCAGTGGCTCGCATCCTTGCGACCCTTATCGCCCTGCTGCTTTGTGTGCCCGTAATCCTTCTTCCCCTCACGACAGCAGTGCCAGCCTGGGTCTGGATCCCGCTGGGTGTTGCGGATCTGGCGCTGGTCTTACTGCATTTTCGCTTCATGCAGGCATCTGTAGATATCCGTGCGGTGCTCGGCGGGTTCTTCCTGATCAGTCTGCTGGCGGTCTGGGCTTCGCAGTACTTCGCCTCCACGCCGCCGATCCGGGATGCGAGCGGACAGGCGATCCCCGGCTCGATCGCCATCCTTGAAAAAGTGAATATCAATGGCAGCGAGCAATGGATCACGATCCGCGGTCATGACGCGAATAAGCCCATCCTCCTGCACCTCGGCATGGGCGGGCCGGGCGGAGGTGGATTCGCGACCCGGTCGCTGTTTGAGCCGCTGGAGAAGGATTTCGTGGTTGTCGCCTGGGACGAGCCGGGCACGGGTAAATCCTATCATTCTGTCCCTATCTCCAGCCTCACCACCCAGCGCTTTGTCGACGATGCATACGCGCTCACACGATATCTGCGAGAGCGCTTCCACCAGGACAAGATTTATGTCTACGGCGTTTCCTGGTCGAGCATCATCGGCGTGAACCTGGTCCAACAATACCCGGACTTGTTCCATGCCTATATCGGCAATGGACAAATGGTGAACACCACCCAGAACGATATCCTGGGCTATGAGCTGGCGCTTGATTATTTGACGAAAAAGGGTGATACCAGAACGGCAGATCTCTTGCGCCGCAACGGTCCACCACCCTATACCGGCGAAAACATTGTCGGCAAATACGCTGCCTACCTGGATGTTTTGAACGTGTATATGGGAATGCCCCGCCTTAGCGTGATTGTCCCGATCGTCCCGTTCTTTGCGCCGGAGTACGGCTACGTCGACAAGATCAATCACACGCGCGGTATCGTCGACTCGTTCAACGCCATCTACCCGCAATTAAAGGACCTGGATTTCATCACACAGGCATCCAGACTGGACGTGCCGGTCTATCTCTTTGCCGGCCGCAACGACGTCAATGCAATGTACACGATCGTCGAGGAATATTACAACGTGCTGGACGCGCCGCGTAAAGAGCTGACCTGGCTGGAAGGCGGGCATGGGCTGGACGGAAGCAACCTCCACCAGTTCGTGGATGTAATGGTGAACAGGGTGCTGGTGGAGACACAACCAACAGGTGATTGAGTCCCAGGCATAGGGCTATCTCTATAGCGCACTGTCCATTCGGATAGTGAAGACTCCCCTACAGACAGGGGAGTCTCTGCTTCTCCGGGGCTACACTCGACAGTGAAGGAGTCAAATCACCATGAACATGATTATTAATATCGGCGCGTTTGGCATTCTTACTCTGTTGTGGCTGGGCTTTGCCGCTGCGCTTATTTTCAACCAGACGGTTTTAGATAGTGTTTGGACATCCTTCCGGGGTTTGCCGTGGATCGTACAGGGCGTGGTATGGGTCCTCGTCCTGCCCGTGACCGCCGGTCTGTGGGTTTGGGAAACGTCCTGGCCGCTCTGGCTGCGGCTGCTGCTTGTCATCGGTCTGGCATGGGTGACGATCTATACGTTTTTCCCGCGTCGCGTGTAAGCGCAAAGGAACAACGAATAGAAGATGTCAATATGAAAACACTCCTCAAGCTGGAAGACATAACACTCGTCATCCTATCCTTCTATTTCTTTCTGGCATTGGATTACGCCTGGTGGTGGTTCCCGCTGCTGTTCTTCGTACCGGATGTCAGTTTAGCAGGATACCTGATCGGTACAAAGACCGGCGCCATCATTTACAACATCATCCATCACCGAGCGTTATCGATCCTGCTGTATCTGGCGGGCAGCCTGACGCGTTCCCCCGGCTTGCAACTGGCAGGCATTGTAATGCTCGGGCACTCCAGCTTTGACCGCGCGCTGGGCTTCGAATTACAACAAGTGACATCGAAAGGAAAATAACCGTGTCGCAAATCCTGATCGCTCTCTCCGTTTGGCTGCATGCCCTGGCAACGGTCGTCTTCATTGGGCATTACCTGCTGCTCTCCATCCTTTACCTCCCTGTCCTTCAGAACGAAGGCGGGGCATACCTCAGCGCAATCTCCAGGCGCAGCCGCCCGTGGATGTATGCTTCCTTATTGATTTTTATGGCGACCGGCATCTATCTGATGTTTGCCGACCCCAACTATCGAGGTGTCGGAGATTTCGGCAACGTCTGGTCCCTCATGATGCTGGTGAAGCATATACTGATCGTCGGGATGATCGGGCTCGGATTTTGGTTCAATGCGCTTCTGCGGGCCGGACCGATGATGAGTTCCACCAACAATGCACAGCTTGGGATTCGTCGTTTCCACACATATTCCAGCTTGATGGCGATTTGCGGAGTCCTAGTGCTGTTGTTAACTGCGCTCGCACAGGTGGAGTAGGGCGGGTTTTCGACACGTAGACCCTTAAGCTTCCCGTGTTTAGACTGCCTTCGACCGGACATCATCGCCGTGGAGTCAGATTCAATGCTTCAGCCGGCTTCCCATTAGGATGCGTCCTGGCTGAACACCAGCATACTGTAGGGTCCTATTGAGATAAGAGCGTGGGCATCCAGTCCATCCCTTGCGCCTTCAAACGCCTCCGTATCACCGCTGAAAAAGCTTTGAAAATCCGGGCTATAGATCGTTGCGTCGCTGTTCAGGCGTAGCTTCCACAATCCGGGCGCGGGCATGCCGATCTCATAATTTTCCTTCGGGGCGTGACTGAAGTTGAGCACCACGACAACATCATCGCCGGGCCCGTGCTGATCCCAACGCTGGAAGACAAGCATATTTTCTGCGTCGTTGACATGATAGATATTCACGAACTGCCCGCAAAGTCCGCGGCTGGATCCCTTTTTGTTTAGCCTCAGCGCAATCAGGTCGCGATAAAGGCGGAGGATGCCCTGATACTCCTCACTCAGGTCCCAGTCGAGCGGGACGTTGTCGCGGAACCACTCCCCCTGCAAAAATTCCTGGCCCTGAAAAAGCATAGGGATGCCCGGAGAAGTGAACACCAGTCCGGCTGCCAGAGTGGAACGCTTCTGGGCGTGCCAGCCGCCCGGATCGCCCGGATTGACTTCCTGAGGTACGCGCGCCCTGCCGTTGGCAACCTCATCGTGGGACTCGCTGTAAATCACGCGCCGGAAGGCATCCCCCTCATAACGGAATGAGATCGCGCTGCGGATAACCTCCATCGAGCGGTGTTCATCATGCGGAAGCGTGATGACTTCGCGTACGGGGTGAACGAAGTTAACATCCCACTGGGCATGGAAACCGGCGCCGCCTTCCTCAGTTGGTTTGGTGAGCCAGGGGTTGGAACGCAGGTCTTCGGCGATCGTGATGCAGCGCGGAAAGTGCGCCCGGAGGTCGCCGTTAATCCGTTGCATGAGCTGCCAGCCTTCAGGAAGCTCATTGCCCTCATTGCCGTCAAGAGTTCGGATGAAGAGGGTGCTGTCGTAGCGCAGGCCGTCGATGTGATACTCTTCCATCCACATGCGGGCGTTGTCGTGCAGGAAGCGCCTCACTTCTTCGCGGCCGTAATCGGGACGGGTGCTGCCCCAGGGAGTCTCGGCCCGGTGATCGTTATAAAAATAAATGCCGCCCTTTTCATTCTCGCTCCAGCCGTCGAATTGCCAGAGGTCCAGGTCGCTGGGTCCGAAATGATTATAGACCACATCCAGGATGACGGCGATGCCGCGCCTGTGCGCCTCCCGGACCAGCATCTTGAAGCTTTCCGGCCCGCCATAGATGCTTTCGACAGCGAAGATATGCGAAGGGTTATAGCCCCAGGAATAGTCTCCGGCAAACTCCGCCACAGGCATAATCTGGATGACATTTGCACCCAGCCGCTTGAGGTGGCCGAGTTTCTCCAGAGCATCGTCGAAGCCGCCCGGCTTTCCTTCAGCGTCCGTAAAGAACGAGCCAACGTGCATTTCATAAATGACCAGCTCGTTGTGGGGAGGCAGCTCAAACGTATCGTCTCCCCAGTCAAACCCGGACGAGTCGTAAATGACCCCGTTTCCGGTGGAATTGGTCACCTGCCTGGCATACGGATCGATACGCTCCAGCTTTTGATCGCCGTTGACCAGGACGTATTTATACTCATGGCCTGGCTGTGCTGCCTGCACGTCCACGTACCAGTAGCCATTCTCTTCATGCGAGAGCGGCGTTGCATCGTCGGACCAGTTGTTGAAATCCCCCTTTACAAAAACGGCTCGCGCGTTTGGGGCCCAGACTCGAAAGGCAACTCCATTCTGGTGAACGATCGCGCCCATGCCATCTTGAACCCCAGCCGCTTCTCTGTGCTCCATAGTTGCTCCATAAGTCAAATTTGTGATGAGATCCAGTCTTCATCACATTGTGGATATCATATCCCAAATCCCCGTAGTTTGATGACGGGTCCCGTCATCCAGATTGCGACTATGCAGCTTCCGGCTGCGGCTCCATCTTGGGCTGGTCGATGAAAAAGATGATCACTTCTTCATAGGGAACGCTCCCGCTATTGATGCCGCGATGCACTTTTGGCTCGGGCTTGTCCCAGTCTGCCATGCCGGGATGCACGGGAAAGGTCTTGAGCTCGCCGGAATCCCGGTATTCGATGCTCAGCGACTCCCCGCTGACCACGACCGTAAACCGGTGGCAGAGGTCCGTGTGCCATGGCAAGGCTTCGCCCGGCTGCAGAATGTGCCTGCGGATGATCAGGTCATGTCGTTCGGTAATGGTTTCGGATATCACAAGTCAGCTCCTTCCGGTGAATCGTAGCAGGAAAGTGCAATCGGATTCCCCTCGCTATCGTGCTAAGGTGATGTACCGCACCCCTTCTCCCGTGTCTACGACCGAATGACGCACCGTCCCGCCATGCACGAGGGCGATGTCTAGCGCCCTGTCGAGCGCAGTATGCTCACCTGTATGAAAATCGACCTGGACGCCGGCTCCGCCGGCGATATGCTGCGGAGATCGGACAAGCGACACTCCCGGCGCACGTGTGCCTTTGTCCGAGAGCAGCAGCACAGTCTTCATGGAAGGCTCCTCTTCATAAAGGGGCGTATCGGTCGCCCGAATAGCGCGCGGTAGAAAGCCGGTGCCCGGTCGATGTCGGCAACGGAGATTTCGATCCAGGAGGGATAAAGAGATACCATGCTAAGATTGCTTCTCAATCGCTACTTTCAAGACATACTTCTTAATACCATAAATGCAAACGAGTTGACAATCTACTCTATATAGAACATGGCGACCTGCACCTGAGCGCTTACCCCTGTCCGAGCGGACAGTGAAAACTCCCCTCCCGTCAGGGAAAGATTTGCTCGAAACGCGGTACAGTTTATTGGCGCCCTCTGTTATCATGGAATCGTCTTTCAGGAAGGAGGAACGATGCCAGACTCGGTCATTCATACTTCATCCCTCTCCCGGCGATTTGGGACGAAAAATGCAGTCGATGGACTATCCTTTGAAGTCCACCCTGGCGAGATCTTCGGATTCCTCGGTCATAACGGTGCCGGCAAGACGACCACCGTCCGCCTGTTAAATGGCGTGCTCGAGCCCACATCAGGCCATGCCCGGGTTCTCAATTTGGATCCGCAGACAGAGGGTCCTGCCCTCCGGGCCCGAACAGGAGTGCTGACGGAGACGCCCTCTCTCGACGAGCGCCTGACTGCTCATGAGAACTTATCCATCTATGCGGATTTATACGATGTCCCGCGCGGAGATGTCTCCGCGCGAGTGAATGCCCTGCTGGGTGAATTCGAGCTGCTGGAGCGTGCCCATGATAAGGTTGGCAGTTACAGTAAGGGGATGAAGCAGCGCCTGGCTCTGGCACGCGCCCTGCTTCACCGGCCTGAAGTGCTGTTTCTGGATGAACCCACCGCAGCCCTGGACCCGGTCGCCGCGCGGCATGTGCACCATCTGGTGGAAAGCCTTGCCCGGCGGGAGGGCTCCACGGTGTTTCTCTGCACCCATAACCTTGTGGAAGCGCAGCGATTGTGCGACCGCGTGGCAGTCATGGAACAGGGGCGCCTGGTCGCATTGGGGACGCCATTTGAGCTGACCCGGCAATATGTGAAACGCCTGGATGTGGATCTAGAAGTGGATTCGGGTCAAATCGAGCTGGCGGTGCAGATCCTGCAGCAGCTTCCTGAACTGGTCATCTCTCCCCCAAAGCATGAAAAGGATATGATCAGCCTGACCCTTGCCGGGCGCGAGTCCATTCCTGACTTGTTGTCCATCCTCCTGCAAAAGGGATTGCGCGTCTATCGTTTGGCGCCGCAGGAAGCCAATCTGGAGGAGGTCTATTTTGCTCTACATGGAGGTGAGCGGTGAACATGCGCGCGATACTCGCGATTGTCCGCAAGGATTTGAAGGTTGCGCTGCAGAATAAAGGAGTGCTTTTGCCCATTATCATTCTGCCGCTGATCCTGTTTGTCGCCTTTCCATGGATCATGGTCTATGCTTCATCCCTGGCGGATACAACGGGCACGTCCTTTAGCAACGTCGATGAATTGCTCGAACGGATGCCTCCCGGGTTGCTGAATGAATTGAGTGGATACACCCTGAATCAGCAGATCATTGTATTTACACTGGTCTACATGCTGGCACCCCTATTTCTGATCATGCCCATCATGGTTTCTTCGGTGCTGGCTGCAGATAGTTTTGCCGGTGAAAAGGAACGCAAAACAATGGAGGCATTGCTGTACACCCCGACCTCCGATCGCGAGCTCTTTACCGCCAAACTTCTGGGACCATGGACCGCGGCAGTGACCGTGGCATTGTTGAGCTTCGTGCTGTATGCCGTCATGGTAAACCTCGCCGGCTGGCAAAGCATTGGCAGGATTTTCTTCCCTACCTGGATGTGGGTTGCCCTCGTCTTCTGGGTGACCCCGGCGGTTGCAGGGCTGGGGCTTGTCGTGATGGTCTTCGTCTCGGCGCGGGCGCAGGGCTTTCAGGATGCCTACCAGACCGGCGGGCTGGTCGTGCTGCCGGTGGTCGCTCTCATGATCGGTCAAATTTCCGGTGTGTTGTACTTCAGCTTGAGTGTGGTGTTGCTGGTGGGACTTCTGATCTGGCTCATCGACCTGGTGCTGTTATGGTTTGCCAGCAAGAGCTTTCGCCGAGGGGAACTGATGACAAGGTTGTGAACCGGTAGGCTCGCAGCTATCCTCTCGACCACCGTCCATCCGGCTAGTGCAAAACTCCCCTTTTGACAGGGGAGTTTTTTTATCGGGAAACCTATGATGTATCCGGAAGCGACCTTATCAATCGCTCGCAAGAAAGTAAATAAGGAGTCCACCATGAATCAGCCTACCAAGACCGTTCTTATCCTCCTCGGTTCATTACTGGTCCTGTGCGCCTGCGCAGCCGCCATTCTGCTCGGCACGGGCCTCTGGTCCTTTGGCAAATTTGTGCAATTCGCGGACAATAGCACCACTGAAAATCCCCGAGAGGTGGCGCAAATCGCCTCGCAGATCGCCGATTTCAATTTGCCGGATGGATTTACCACCCAATACGGGATCCAGATCGCTGCATTCAATATGGTGCAATACACCACGCGCAGTGAAGACATGTATATTTTCCTGACTCAATTCCCCGCCGGGACGAGCATCAACCCTGACGAAATGCTCCACCAGATTAGAGAGAATTCACGCAACCCGAATAGTATCTGGTACAACACAGATACACAGCTTATCGAACAGAAACCCGTGAGCATTCGCGGGGAAGAAACTACACTCAACATCAGCGAGGGCACGGATGATCAAGGCATGCTGTATCGCATGGCGAATGCGGAGTTCCGGGGCAATGGAACAGGTCCCGCTCTGTTCATGATGGTCGGGCCGGCAGCTCAATGGGATGCCAAGATCGTTGAGGAATTTATTGCTTCCATCCACTAAGACGGAGTCCAATCTATCTGCACGTGCGCAGACAAGCTGGAACCTAGTCAACCCAATCAAATGTGCGCGTAACGGCTTTCTTCCAGCCTGCATATTGCCTGTCACGCAAGCTGTCTTCCATCACCGGAGTCCACTCCCTATCCTTTGCCCAGTTGCTTCGCAGGTCTTCGAGACTGTCCCAGAAGCCAACCGCCAGACCGGCAGCATAGGCGGCGCCCAAGGCGGTGGTCTCTGTCACTCGCGGGCGGATCACGGGCACGCCCAGAATATCTGACTGGAACTGCATCAACAGCTCGTTGTAGACCATGCCGCCGTCCACTTTGAGGGCTGTCAGCGGCACACCGGAGTCGGCGTTCATCGCCTCGAGCACTTCCCGGGTCTGGAAGGCGGTCGCCTCCAGGACCGCGCGGGCAATGTGACCGCGGTTGATGTATCGAGTGAGCCCGACGATTGCGCCGCGTGCATCGCTCTTCCAGTAAGGAGCGAATAAGCCCGAGAAAGCCGGGACGAAATAGATGCCGCCGTTATCGTCCACGGTGTGGGCGAGTTTCTCTACATCCGCCGAGGTCTCGATCATTTTCAAGTTGTCGCGCAGCCATTGGACCAACGCGCCCGTAATGGCGATGGAGCCTTCCAGACAGTAGACCGCCTCCTGCTCGCCGATCTTGTAGCCCAGGGTAGTCAGGAGACCATTCATGGAATCCACGGGCCTCGTGCCTGTGTTCAGCAGCATGAAGCAGCCGGTGCCATACGTGTTCTTGGCTTCACCAGGGTTGAAGCAGGTCTGCCCGAAGAGTGCCGCTTGCTGATCACCGAGGTCTCCTGCAACCGGGAGGCCTTCTAGCGCTCCGATAGCGCGACCGTATTCCGTAGAGGAAGGACAAATGCGCGGAAGCATGAGGCGTGGAACGCCCATCACTTCGAGCATGTCCGGATCCCAATCCAGGGTCTCGAGATTCATGAGCATCGTGCGCGAAGCGTTAGAAACATCGGTGATGTGAACGCCACCGCCAGATCCACCTGTCAGGTTCCAGATAACCCAGGTATCGATGTTGCCAAAAAGCAGCTCGCCCCGTTCCGCTTTTGCGCGTGCACCCTCGACGTTATCCAGGATCCATTTGATCTTGGGGCCTGAAAAGTAGGTCGCCAGCGGCAAACCCACTTTGTTGCGAAAACGGTCCTGCCCGCCTTCCCTGGCAAGCTGATTGCAGATGGCATCGGTGCGCGTGTCCTGCCAGACGATGGCATTGTAGACGGGCTGGCCGGTCGCCCCGTCCCAGACGACAGTCGTCTCACGCTGGTTGGTCACGCCAACGACTGCAATCTCTGCCGCGGCGATGCCACTCTTCCGGAGCGCACCCTCGATCACTTCCTGTGTGCGCTGCCAGATTTCCACTGGATCATGTTCTACCCAGCCGGGCTTTGGATAGATCTGTTCGTGCTCTCTCTGGTCAATGCCCACAACCCGCCCGGCACGATCGAAGATCATGAACCGGGTGCTGGTCGTGCCCTGATCGATTGCCGCAGCGTAGCTCGCCATACAGATAGCTCCTGGAATGGAAAGAGTCAATTTGCGTGCGCTGTGAGGACAGGTCTTTGGCGCTATGTTTATTGTACATGGTTCCACTCATGTAATTAAACAATTCTCTCCTCACTGGAAGCAAATCGATCTGGATGCGACCCGGAAAAAGAGCTTTGGTGTATTAACAAGAGACATGAAAGTTCTCCTTGCCTTCCTCCTTGCAATGCTTTGCTGGGGTTGTGGACCTGCTGAGGTCGCGGAGCGGGCAGCCTTGCCCGTAGGTTGCGTGCTCTCTGGAAAGGTGATCCGTGGGGAACTCCCTCAGCCGAGGCGTGGCTATCCTTACGAATACCGGCTTTATCTCCCGCCCTGTTATTCGGTGGAGGAGTCAGCCCGCTATCCTGTCCTCTATCTTGTTCCCGGGCGCAATGGTTCACCGGATTCGTGGTTTGCTGCCCACCTTGCAAAGCGCCTGGATGAGCTGATACTCAATCGAGATATACAACCTTTTCTCCTCGTGACCACCGAGAACATTGGGGCGGATCCGCGAGCAGAAATCATTCACGAGGAATTGATCCCGTTCATCGAAAGCCAGTACCCCATCCTCAACGATCGTCGCTATCGCGCCGTGGCAGGCGGCTCACTGGGCGGGATCGCCGCCTACAGGCTCGCCTTTAGGCACCCCGGTGATTTTTCCAGCGCAGGGATCTTCGGTGCCGGCGCAATTTCAGGGGAGGAGGCGCAGATCAAAGAATGGCTCACACAGATGGGTCCAGCACACCGAACGCGTGTCTTCCTGGACTGCGGCAATGAAGACATTTTCATGCTCGACCGCGCCCGGGTGATGAAATCGATCCTCGAGGAGACCGGTATTGAACATGAACTCCATATCGGCCAGGGAGGGCATACGTATGCCTACTGGATCAGTAATTTCGAGCTGTATCTAAAGTGGCTGACAAAAGACTGGTAATGATCCAGACCCATCTCTGCGATTCGCGCCCGGCATTGTAAGGGACAACCAGACCACAGGCTAAATCATCAGGTACACGGCAACCGCCGAGAAATCAATCAGCGCATGTACGATCAGATAATAGGGGAGGAGCGTCGGCCGCAGCTTGATCATGAATCCAGCAAAGAGGGCAAAGGGCAAATACATACCTAGCCTCCATAGGATGAAGCCGCCATCGAGCAGGAGAGGTAAGAACATGTGTTGGGCTGCAAGCGCAAGTGAGGCGATCAGCCAGGCGAGCCAGCCGTTTTTCAACGTGCTGGCCAGACGCGGCATCACATAGCCAAAATAGGTCGGTAATTCGGCAAAAGCAATCGTGAGAGGGAAAAGGAAGCTCAAGGCAAAGGCCCAGGCCGGCAGGGGACGGAACATCATATGGGTGGGAATCATCGGATCGCCAAAGATGGCTGCGCCAAGGATATTCATGGGCGCAGCCGCAATCGGCAAACCGATCAGGCCCGACAGAAAGAACCACAGCAGGTCTGTCCTGAGCGTGGCACGAGAAAACCCGATCGATTCAGAATATCGCTTCCCTTCGGCATTGAATACACGCACAAGCAAATAGATAGAGACGAAATTGGCGAAAAAAGCTATGAACGTCCACCAGCGCGCGGACTCAACCCATGCCGCTTCTGTCCCTGCCACTGCAAGAACGAGGGCGATGAGAACCTGGAAAAACAGGAACAGAGCGGAGCGTGAGACCAGCATTAGCCACGGGTAAAAAACCGGGGGTGTCGCGAGCGGCTTAATCAAAGGCGGATTAGAGGAATTTAGTGCTGTCTTCATAGAAGTCTCCTCAGGTCATTTTCACTCAGGAAGATTCAGGTAAATCTCGACAGTGCCCGGGCTCTGATGGGCGGTAAGCACAATTTGATAAGTGCCACATAGGAAACAACAGCTATCCTAAGCCAGGAACAAAAAAGACTCCCCCACCTTCGGGAGAGTCTTTTACTGTCCGAGCGGACAGTGGAAAGCGAATCCGGCAAATTATTTCCTGTTTTTCTATACTTTTCCAGGCCACCGGTGCGCCGCGAGAATACTTATGCTGCGTTTTCTGCGGCAATCCCCGGTACCTGCTCTTGAGAGTCAACAGGATGGGCCTTAAGGGCGTTACGATTCAACAGAATCACCAGCGCAACGAGAGCAATGGGCGCCGAACCAATGACTCCCGCAACTGAAGGCCCCAGCACCAGGCTGGGATCTCCCTGAACGAAAAAGAGGGAAATACCTGCGATGCCGTTAACTGCTCCGTGACCGATAACTGCAGGCCACACACTCCCGGCGCGCAACGTCGCCCAGCCAAGGAACGTACCCAGTACGAATGTGAACCAGATCATTGCCAAGATTCCGAGCCAGGGTGCGCCCGGATACTCGAGACCATAGTTATGTCCCATGGCGATGATCGGTGCATGCCACAGCCCCCAGATCACTCCCATCCAGACCATCGTCGTACGCCCTCCGAGCGGCAACAACTTGGGCTGCAGATAGGCGCGCCAGCCAAACTCCTCACCCAGAATCGGGATGGCATTCAAGAGTGGGGCGATGAGCACAGCCGTGATCGTCTGCGTGACGACGACCACCCATGGATTCAGCGCTGGGGCAACCTGGCCGGTTGCCTCAGCAGACCTCTCCAGCATGCTTTGAACCGTGGAAAGGGATGAATCGTAGAATTGTGGAAATAACGCAAAGAAAACTGCCATGCCTGCGAACGCAAACAAAGCCGGCGCGATCCAGGTAATGATCCAGTATGGCCAACCCTGCCGGAGTTTCGGTTGCAGGTAGAGATTCTGCCAACCTTCCCTTGTTACGAGGCGGGTGAGGATATGCGCCAGGGCAGGCGCGCCCATATAACCGACGACGAGCAGCAGAAGAGCATACGGACTCCCCGCCAGACCGCCGGTCAGATAGATGCCCAGCGCCGCAAGCCAGGCAATGCCAAAAGCAAATGCGATGAAAACTCGAACACGTCTCCAGTCAACTACGCCTGTATCCATTTTTTATCCTCCAGTGCTGGCATCAAGTATACCTGCCTTGTGCGGCCGCTCAAAGTCCAGTACAGCTTGACCAGCCCCTGTATATAATCCGGCAAGGAACCGACGATCATCAGGATGGAAATATCGGGAAGTGTCCGAAACATGGTGATCATTTGATACGTGAAGTTGAACCGGTACCCCATAAAAGCCCTGAGCTGACTAAAAACGATAAAGAGAATTAATGTCGGGATGAAAAAACTAATGGCCACATCGAAGGCTTTCCGCACAGCTGACCAGTCTCGGGCGCGTTCGGTCCAGCCACGTAAGGAGAGCAGGTTTCGGGTCTGATAGGCTGCCAGAAGGAGAACAAAAAGCAGTAATATCCATCCGATCTGTTTCACGGACCAGCCTTCGGGAACGGGCGGTGCGACTCGACCCAACACGATAGCTTCGACTCCATCAAAGATTTGCTGGGCCGAGATGAAGTGGTCCAACATATAGCCCTGGTTGATAAGCAAGACAATGCCGAGGTCCCGCAAGGGATACATATCCACGAAGGTTTTGAAAGTCTCGTTCGCGCCGCCATGCCAGACATGCCCGGACTCTACCATCCATCCCATGCCGTACCCCTGCACCGGCATGAAGAGCATATTCATTCCACCAGGCGATAACACCCGATCGCCTTGATAGGCTCCACCATTGTCCATGGCAATGACATAATGGGCCATATCTTCCGCAGTGGACATAATAAATCCTGCGCTCACCTCATAGGCGCGGTGCGGCTGGCGCTGGGGGACCGTGAAACCAAAAAAACGGCTGTAGCCCTGCGAGAGCCCGTTGAGGCGCGCGAGCGCGGGATCGGTATACGTGCGGGTCATCCCCAGAGGATCGAAGATGTTTTGCTGGATGTATTGCTCGTATGACAGCCCGGTGACATTCTGAATGATGACCGCCAGTACATCATAGCCCACGTTGAAATACTGGTGTTTCACACCGACCGGCGCGGTCAGCCGTGCGGAGGCGAGTGCTCGCACGGCATCCTCGTTCGAGGCATCTTCGGGCAGGATCGCTGTAAACCCGGCATCCGAGAGACCGCTGGTGTGATGGAGCAGATGATCTACCTGAATTCTATGCGAGGCTTCTTTGTCTGCCACCTGGAACCAGGGAATGTATGCCTGGACGGGCTCGTCCGGTTTAATTTTTCCCTGCGCAATCAGTTGCCCGATTGCCAGGCCCGTAAATGATTTGCTTTGTGAGCCGATGTACATCGGGGTTTGCGGCGTCATCGGGCGACCCTGACCGGCTGTGCCATACCCTTTGAGGTATATGATCTCTGTACCAGATGTCACCGCAAGCGAAATCCCCTGAATCCCATGCTTTGACATTTGCCCGGTGATGAATGCATCCATGGCTTCCGAGTCGATCCTCGCATCTAAGGCCTGACCGGAGTGAGCAGACCGGACGTTAGCAAGCAAGCTGAAAACGAGCCATAGCGTTATGAGTAGCCTATAGACTCTAAACATGGGCAAATCTCCTAAGAAAGGAAGCAGCCGGCCACCAGAGAGCAACGAAACCGCCCCCTCCCTTCTTCATAGAAGGCTGTTTTCACTGTCCAATTCGAATGGATTCAATCAGGCGATCCAGAACGGTTAGCGAGGGAACGAACTGCTCCTCGGGAAGAGCATTCAGTTGGTCGAGTTGCCCAGCCGCTTGTGTTACCCAGTCCTCGAACGGATTGTAGTTCGGTTCGCCGCACCTGGTACATGGAGGCGGCTCCATGGGAAAGATCCCGGTCTCCACCGGGAACAGCGCGGAGATATAGAACTGCCCATCGTCGGTTAGACCCTGGAAGGTATAAAAAACCTGTCCCTCCATGATCGGGCTCAGGCCCTGTGCGTAATAGGCGATGTAACGAATCCCCTGACCGTTGGCGAATTCGATCATCTCCGGTTGGGCGCACAACGATTGCTTCGAATTCACCCACGGCAGGAAGGGCAGGGAAGCCTCGCCCGTCAGGGGCTGCCCGCAAAAGGCAGGGTCCACGCCTGTTTCGAGCAAATGGATCAACGCCTGCCGTTGGTTGATAAAACCCAGCGGATGGTCATCGCCAAACCCGGAAAACTCTGAGGTTCTGAACACCGTCACTTGGGCAAGTCGATTCTCCTGAGGTAGCAGCGGCAAGTCATAGGCCATCCCGCCTTGAAACCCTTGGAAGCGGAACTGCGCAAAGCTCGGATGCGACTCGGAAAAGAGAATTTGATCGCTGACCGGCACAGCCGGAACCGTTACGGCTTCGACCCAGGGCGCCAGCACCGCGTCGTAGGTCAAGGAAATTTGCTGCCCAAATTCGAACCAGCGCACCGCTTTCAGTTGTAAGGGGGGGTGCGTCTTTTGAGGCAGGTATGCAAAGGAACTGGTCACTGTCTGGGTGAGAGCATCCAAGTCCGGTCTTGCGACCTGTAGATCCAAGGGATGGAAGCGCAGAGTAAACAAGACATTTCCATGCAGGGCCATCAGCACACGTGAGCTCAACATGCCCGGTACAGGCTCCAGTTTTTCGGCCGGTTCGCTCCCCAGCCTGACCGATTCCCAGAGGACCGGGACCGATAGTTCCACATTTTGATATGTAGCGACAAAAGCGTTGACCAGCGGAGTAAGCGTGCTGTTTTCTGGCACGGGCTGCGCGGTCACTTCAAACGAGACACGTACCGGACCAGCCGTTTCCTCGACAGCAGGGCCATAAAAGCGGACGACGCCTTCTGTTGCAGCGCTTTCATCCTGCGTGAAGTTGTTTGGATAGGCGAAACAGTAGCCCCACTCTTCGCTGACGTACACAGCTAAATCCGTCACCTGGCAGGTCAACGGGAGCAGGCTGCCCGAAGGCGTGGGCGAAGGATTGAGCGGGAGGAAGATCTCGGGTGTAGGTGTGGCCGCCTCGCTGACCCATGGTGCTTGGGTCACCAGAAATGTACAGCCAATCAGGCTAAAAACGATGGCCAGATACAGCCCCATCCGAAGAGGATCTGGAGGAAATAATCTTCGAGACATAGGACTTCCTTTTCACAAGGGAAAAGATTTCCCTTTTTATTGTGACGCTATTCCTTCGGCTCGCGACTTGATGCCAAGCAGCATGCCGCGTGCCATAATGAATTCACCGGGGCGGATCACATCCCACAACCAGCTTTGCGTTGCATTGCGCGAGCGCACAACCAGGCGAGTGGAACCGTCCGCCCGCGGGAGGAGCACAAATTGCCAGGCTTCTATCCACTGATCGTTTTCTTTATGTCCCATGATCAAGGCCTGCTCCGACTCCAGGATCGCGACCTCATAAGGCGGCGGGCCGGATGTGCCCGGGCACATTCTGATCGCGTCGCCTACTTTCAGCTTCTGCCACTCGGCGTAAATGCGGTCTGCATTGATTATTTCACAGCGCAAGACGTTCGTTTCGAACCACTCGTAGCTGTACCATCCGCCGCGTTCGGCACCAATTTGCACCAGCCACGGATAGATCTCCTCCGGCGCGGCCTGGATTGAAATCGCCCGCGTGTACGAGATGCGCGGCGATGGGACCAGCTCATCGCCAGGAAGAGACGCAGCGATTTCACTCTGGCTGGCTCCCCACCTGTCCATCCACGGCAGCAGGGCAAACATTGCAATCAGCGCGAAAAGACCGAGCATGACTAACAAACCAACGGTCTTGAGAAATCTTTTCATTCTGATCTCCTGGATCGAGATTTTCCTGTTTCCATAATAGTTTCTGAAAACAAAAGACTCCCCCACCGCGGGGGGAGTCTTCACTATCCGACTGGACAGTTTGATCAAGTGGATGGGCCCGTCATACTTCTAAGGGATTGAAAGGCGGTTTTGGCGGCAAAGGGATTTCTGCGACGCGCTCGATAGCACAGCGTGCCCTGGTACGGATCAGCTCACGAGATTTCTGTGGGGAAAGCGAAAGCACCGGCACCCTGTCGAACACTGCAGCCGCATGTTGGAACAAAGGCTCCTTGGTGACCACCGCCTCGATGGTCGGGACGAACGCCTGCGCTTCCCGGACCGCTGCCCGGTCGCCGCTGATGAAGATCAGAGGAACGCCAAGGGTAGCAGCTGTGGCAGCCGTCATGCCGATCTCGCCGATTTCCTCGCCATTCCAGACCAGACCCGGGAAGAGCATATGAGCCTGCGGGGCAGCCGGGGTGCCTTTCTTCGCGTGCAATCCAACCATCATCAGCGCTTCGAAAGAGGCATCCAATCCGGCAGGACCACCATCTCCAGCGCCCATCACGAGCTTGCAATCCGGGTGCAGGAGCTCCACATCCAGCCCGCCTGGAAAACCGCAGTGACCGTCCCATGCCCAGATCTCGGTCGCGCCCGCCTCCAGGGAACCTTCGACCAGAGCATTCAATTCCAGGGTCGCCAGTTTGCGAGCCTGAAGATAGAACGGACCATACTTACCGGGGATATACTCCCTTTCGTAGCTGTCATGGGTGAAACTGCATTGATGGATTTGATCGACCACGCCCGCTGTGCCTTCCAGGTCGCACACGATGTAGATCTTGATGTTTGCTCCATATTTCAATCGATACTTCTAACAATATACGATTTGAATGAAAAACTCCCCTGTCATAAGAGGAGTTTTTTACTATCCGGGTGGATGAATATTAGCTCTCCTGATCTCTGCATCAGGAGAGATCTTTGGTATCCTTGATTTTGGAGTTGCCTGGCCAGTAGTACTACTGTCGATCGACGATTTCAGGCAGTGGTGTTCTCAATGAATACTTCCAGTACCGAGTGCCGTCACTCGTGAATTCTTCGACAAGCTTCATTCCGATTTTTTCAGCCACACGTCGGGAAGCCTGGTTGCCCACCCGGATCAAACTGATCAGCTGCGGCAAGTGTAAGAAGTCCAGGGCGTAATCCCGCACGGCGACGGCTGCTTCCGTCGCATAACCCTTGTTCCAGAAGTCGCTGCGGAAGTCATAGCCTAACTCGGCAAACTTCATACCCTGCACTTCCATCTGCTCCAGGCCGCAATCGCCAATGAGCTCGCCTGTGTCCTTGGGGAGAACAGAAAACAGACCATAGCCGAAACGCTCCTGGTGGTCGAGATTTCGCTGCAGCCAGCGCTCCATCTGCTCGTGAGTAAAGGGATCATGATCGAATGCGGCCATCACTTTCCTATCGCCGAAGATCAAATAGAGCGCATCAAGATCCGACGCCAGCATCGGGCGCAGGATCAGGCGCTCGGTTTCCAGTATCCCACTCTCAGGCATATATCTACTTCTCTTTGTCATTACTTTACACGCGCCTAGTAACTACCACGTCCTGATCCACGGCTCGAGCAAGTCAAACTCCTTAAAACCCATCGAGTGATACAACGCATGCGCGCCGGTGGAATACGAGCTAACCGTGGCAAGCGTTGCTCCCAGCCGCCCGGCACGGCGCAAGCCTTCGCTCATGACCGCTTTGCCGAGTCCCCGCTTTTGATGATCCGGATGGGTGCCCACGGGCTCGAAGACGGCCGAGCGGGTAACATCATCGAGCCAGACCGTACAAAACGCAGCCAGCTGCTCATCTGGAGCAACGGCGACCAGATCCAGGTCGCGCCGGTAGAGGGGGATCCGCTGGACATTCTTATACCACTCAAAACCCCGGTATTTCTCGTCCGGCTCACCGGGGTGGAAGACCTTCCAGGAGAGCCAGCTGCGAGCAGGATGTTCGCTCTCCTCGCCCAGCGCGCGGACGGTATACCCATCTTGAGGCTCGGCGTCGGGAATAGGCAAAGCGAGGAGGCGATGCCGCATATGCTCAGCGGAGAATCCGGAGCGTGTGTACCCGCGTTGCATAAAGAGTTCCTTCGCTGAACGATCATTTTCATTGACCCACACGATCAATTCCTGCTCGCCATCGGTTTTGGTCCTGGACAACTTGTGCTCGGCAACATCGAGCATCTCCGCTACCGAGACCTGCTCACGAAATGTGGGATGGATCTGGAAAAACGATTCACCCGGGCTATCGGGATTCAGCATAGCTACGATCTTCCCATCCAGCTCCCACAGCGTGATCACATCCTGCAGATCGAACTGGAAGATATTCTCGTTGACGTGCCAGCGCCAGTAGTCCCAGCGTAGAAGCGACCAGGCAAAATCATGCCGGTCGTTCAGCAGCGAGACATCCCGTAGAAACTGTCGAATACACCAGTAATCTTCTTCCGTTTGATAGTTTCGCATCGTTGATTTCATTGCGCTTCCACCTCCGAATACGATCACAATGAAGGAATCAATACTCCCCGTTGCTGGGGAGTATTTTAATCATTTCCTGATCGGATCAAGCGGTTCTCGGACGCAGGGCCGTATAGAACAGGTACACACCTACCAGGATGATCGCCACCGGCCAGAAAAGCTGTGAGCTGTTGACAAAGAACACGGAAGCGACCGCAAGCGCGGCTAGCACAATGGTCACGATCCTTGCCCAGGGTCTGGCATGTCGCAGCCAGACTACAGCAAACGTGGCAGCCAACCCGCCCATGAGCAGCGCATTGGCATAACCGCCTTCATCCTCGTTCCGGATCCAGCCGGCGATTGCCAGCACTGCGATGAAGGCAATCACGGCGAGGGAGCCAGCCGGGATGATCGCCCACCAGTTCTCCGCACTACGAAGGTACAAGACGAAGAAAGGCAGAGCAACCGCGAACAGGAAGATGGGGCCGAAGTACGCTGCCTCGCGCCCCCCAGTGGACATAAGAGGAGCGATTCCCAATATCCCGGTGATATAGGCGACCAACAATGCCCATGTGCGAGTGCGGTTGTTAAGGTACACCAGAAGGAAGCTGCCTGCGATCATGAACAGGAACAACGCGCCGACCCATTCACCGCCGGTCGAGTCCACCAGCAAGGTAACCAGTGCAAGGAACAGCATCACGCCGCCGGGAATCAGCGCCCACCAGTTTTGGCTGCGATCCCTGAGATAAGCAGCCGCGAACGGGATCAGGAGGCCGATGAAGAGAGGCGTTGCGACCGCTGCACTGTCAATATGATTAGTTGCCAGTGTAATGGTTACGGCGAGGCCGCCAAATACTCCCGCGGGGAAGAGCCAGCCCCATTGCCTCCAGCCGCTCATGGCAAACTCAAGAAGCGCCAGCATACTGACGACGGCGAAGGCCCAGAGCCAGAATTGCGGGTCTGAGATTTGGTCGATGTACCCCATTTGCTGGGCAAGCGCTACCCCGCCTGCAGCAATTAACAGAAGTCCCCAGAAGAGACCCGAGCGATTGATTTTCATGGGAAATCCTCCTTTGATTTCTATACCTAGTATACGCAGCCAGGGCGTAACTGCCTCGTCCGGGAGAGGGGTCTTTTCCTGTCCAGGTGGACAGCGGCTTCCTTGCCGCTACCATCTCACCGCCCTTACATCTCTATTTTACGGAATCTCCAGATTGCGAGAGCAAAGAAAAACCCCGCGTACGTCAACAGAATAATGGTCGGCATAACGATCGAGGCTAGATCCAGTCCACGGATGAGGATATTCTGAAAACCGTTCATCGCCCATGCAGAGGGCATGAGCTTTCCGATCGCTGCAAAGGCGCCACCGGCTACTTCTAACGGGAACCAGGTGCCGCCCAACGCTGAGAACACGAACATGGCGATCATGGAATACAGGATGACCTGCTCCTCCGCCTTCGCGATGACGCCAATCAACAGTCCCATGGAAGCTACCCAAAGGCTCAGCGTAATCGCCAGGAACAATACAGCCAACGGCTCACGCAAATAGTCCACTTGGAGCACCCACTGCCCAAAGAGCACAAGCATTGCCGTCTGCAAAAAGACGATCATGAACATCGCCAGCATATGGCCGGCGATAATCTCCCAGGTTTTCATGGCTGTTGTAATCAGTCTCTGCAGGGTGCGGCTCTTGCGTTCCTGCACCAGGATCTGGGCCGAGGTCACCATCCCGAAGATGGCAAACTGCACCAGGATACCGGGTGAGGACTGGTTGTACGGGTTGCCGCCGGTCCAATCTTCTGATTCAGGCGCAGCGGCGACCGCTTGCTCCACTCTTACCATTGACACGCGCGAGTTCGCATTCCATTTACCCCAGGCCAGCTCGAAGGCAGGCGTATACTCGGATGGGTCTTTTTGCAGCTCGGCTGAGATACGGGCGATCTCCACGGCGCTCATGAGCTGGGAGACCGGGACTCTTAACAGCTGATAAAGTGACTGTCCTTCGGCAGATGCGGATTCCGAAATCAACGTGAGCTGGGCGTCCGCTGTATTACCCTTGGAAACATGCTCGCTGAACCCTTGCGGAATGACCAGCACCCCAGCCACGTTACCCTGGTGAAACGACTCCATGGCAGCAGGTTCCTCCAGCAGCTCCATGCGGATGTCGCTGGAAAGATCCAGCCGGCCCACGAGCATCTTATTCAGGATCGCGTCCGGCTCTGGATCAACCACCGCCAGCGGAATGCGCTGGTCCGCACTCTCGTCATCGCCACCGCGACCCAAAGCAAACCCCATGAAGAACGTGAACAAGATCGGCATGACAACCAGGAATAGCAGCGACCGCTTGTCGCGAAGCATCTGGGAAAGGTCTTTGAGAGCAAGTTCTAAAATTCTCATAAATAATCTCCGGGTCTGCTGTTCTTCTTACCGGCTGGTCACTTGGTCCTGATTTGCCGAGCGAACGAGGAAGAAGCACGCCGGTTACCTTAAGCAAATCGTCGCTTGAACATGAGCGCACCGATCATGAACATGATAATTCCCATCCCCACCAGAACCAGAAATGGGATCAGAACATCGCCAATGGCTTGTCCATCCATAACCGCGCGCCAGGTCTTGAGCACCCAGCCCTGCGGCGTGAAATTTGTGATCACATCCATTGCCGCTGGCATCCCGGTCGGGATATTTGCGGTGAACAGTCCGCCAAGCATGCCCAGCCCGGTGAGGGCCCCACCCAGCACCGGTCCCGCCTGGCGCGTGCTTTTCACAAAAGAGATCAACAGCACGCCCAGGCCCGTGGCGGCAACCACCTGTCCCGTCAGCGCCAGGCTGACGCTGGACGGGTCGCCCCAACGGATCCCAAAGGCATAGTGACCGGCGACCATCAACACGACCCCCTGGACGAGGACGGTGATAAATACTGCCACGAACTTACCCGTCAGAATGGATGTCCGCCTGGTCGGTGTCGTAAACAGGCGCGCCAGCGTCCCTTCCTCATCTTCTCGTAATATGGACATCATGGAGTAGGCACCCGTAAAAAAGGCAAAGAAGATCATCTGTCCCGCCATCGTAAGTCCCATCATTTTCTGAACGGGATCGACCGTTGCGGTATCTCCCACAGAGGGCGCGAGCATGACCAGCGCAGCGTTCTCAGGCTCATGGAACAGGGCCTGCTGAAATTCCCGATACCACTCTCCATAGCGCTCGATCCAGGCAGGGATGTTAGCCACATCCGTCCGGAGCCCATGGATCTGCTGTCGCTCCATGAAGGTTTGAAGTGCAATCCCACCCCCGGCCACCGCATCTATCATCATGGTGACCATATCCTCTACCACTGCCGGCCCGACGGACAGCGTCGGGTCGCTGACGATCAGCACCTGAACATCCCTGGCGCCGCTCAAATAGCGCTCCGTAAAGTTGGGAGGAACGACGACCGCGATACCGATTTCCTGTCTGTCCACAGCCGCTCGCGCGGCGATCTCATCGGGATAATCCGAGGCTGTAATCCACGATTCCACGCTTTGGTCAAAGAACATGGAACGGATATTGTCGCCGATCGGCGTGTCGAGCATCGCATCGGCAGGCAGTCGATCTGCATTGACGACCCCTACCGTAATCGGCGTCATGCTCACATCTCCACCGGACATGCCCCCGAAGGCAAAGTAGATCAATCCTGTAAGAAGCAGCGGCGCTACCACCATCATCCCGATGGCAAAAGCGCTGCGTAGGGAGCGCAACAGATCTTTAAGCGCGATGTCGAAGATTTTCATGAGAGTCTCCCTGCGGTCTCTTTCATTAATCCCTCAACGCACGCCCCGTCAGGTGCAGGAACACAGTTTCCAGGTTAGGCTCCTGGATGTCGACGGAGGTGATGCGCGCCCCTGCCAGCGAAGCCGCCTCGAAAAGGCGTGGCAGAACGCGGTTGGAGTCATCAACAAGCGCAGTGACTTTGCCATTGGTAGCATCGATCTTCGTGACCCCGTCAATTGCTGCCCATGCAGCCAGCACTCTCGCCGCTTCGACATTGAGAGTCAGGTCTATCCGTGTCTGCTCACCGACCATCTGGATCAGCTCGGGATGAGTCCCATAGGCAATCACCCGGCCCTTATCCATGATGGCAATGTGATGCGAGAGTTCGGCGGCTTCCTCCATATAGTGAGTGGTGTAGAGCACCGTCATCCCCTGTCGGTTGAGTTCCTTAACGTTGTCTAGGATGTGCCGACGCGATTGTGGATCGATGCCGACCGTCGGCTCGTCCATAATAATGACTGCAGGTTTGTGCATGAGTGCTGCACCGATATTCACCCGCCGCTTCATTCCCCCTGAAAACTTACCCACCTGGTCCTTTTGTCGATCTGCCAGCCCGATGACTTCCAGCACCTCATCCACGCGCCGTCTCAGTTCTGCGCCGCGTAAGCCGTACATCTTGCCCCAAAAAACAAGGTTCTCGCGCGCCGAAAGATCAGAGTACAGCGCGATATCCTGGGGCACCACGCCGAGACGAGCTTTGGCAAGCGCCGGTTCGCGGGTCACGGAGTAGCCCATGACACAGGCTTCCCCGCTGGTTGGTACGAGCAGGCCCGAAAGCATGGAGATCGTGGTGCTTTTCCCGGCCCCGTTTGGACCGAGCAAGCCTAATACCTCTCCAGGCCCGGCCTGGAAGGTCGCCCCCTGCACGGCGAGAAAATCGCCAAAGGATTTTTGCAACCCTTCGACTTCAATTGCAAGTGTCATGTTGTTTTTCCTTTTTGACGTCTCGATCATGGATTTCGAGTATAAGCGCCCGTCACGATCACACCGAAGATGAATGTTAAGGAAACCGTTTAAACAACAGGGATCAGACGTGCGCTATTCAAGGGAAGAAGACAGTTTGGCAGGATGTGACCGAATTTCCTTTCACTCCACCAGAAGTGTATGCTCTTAAAAAGAAAACCTCCCCCATCATTGGGAGAGTATCGACCTGTCCTTCCGGATAGCAACCTATTCACCTTCAACGGACTTTTAAGCCCTGGCAGCGTATACGTGTGCCAACAGTTCCGCGCCCGATGAATGCCCCTGTTTTCCCTATGGCCCAATCTAGGGAGAATCCCCATTCAAGCTTTGGGCATTTAAATGTAAATTGTCTGTATGAAAACATTCGAGATGTTTTGGAGGGGCTCCGTCGTTATCGTTCTTGCCTATCTTACCTGGAACAGCTTCGTAGCCGGCGGCTTAATGGCAGGGTTGCTCCTGCTTTCCTGTATCCCCGTCTGGCTGTTCATTGGATTGTATCATCAGGGCTACTTCTAATCGACTTGAAAAACAGTCGTCTTCGGCAGAAGGGGGCTTTTTAATTTAAACATAAAAGCGAACGATGGGTGGAGACAAAAAAATGCTCCGTCAGAGTGAGGGGGGCACCCTGAGCGGAGCACCCTTATTTTACACAGAATTCTTTTTTTGACAAGGGTATGGACAACACAATTATCGAAATTGGCCGATTTTATATCAGCCCGAGCACGAGCTTTCTATGTGTGCAAGCCCGAAAATCCCGCTTAAATCCAAATAAATTCCAGTATTGTAAGGGTAGGGAATCCCCCCATGTGCATATCATTTTGGGGAAATGAAAATGATTTTATGAGCTCGTCTGACTTTTCTTTTCTGTACATTCCCTGATCCAGTTTATATGGTAGATTTCTCCCGAGACTCGACATTGAGGCATCTCCAAGCATGAACGATCATCCGTTCTCTCCTCCCCTGAATAAATTCCACTGGGGCGCCCTTCAGATTGCCGGCTTTTATCTCCTCATCGGAGGGATGTGGATTCTCTTTACAGACTGGGTCGCCTCCCGGATTGCCTTGAACGAGCCTATGCTGGCGACAATCAGCCTGTTTAAAGGCTGGGGCTACGTGATTATTACTGCTTTCATCCTGTACTGGCTGGTATGGCGTCATACGCTTGTACTGCAGTCCAGCGAAAAGCATTTACACCGCGTCCTGGATGCCATGCCGGTCTTCATTTCTTATGTCGACGCCAGCCGGCGTTACCAGTTCACGAACCAGACATATGAGAAATGGTTTGGTGAGAAGCTAGAGGGAAAGGACATTGAAGCCGTCCTGGGCAATGCCGGCTATGGAATTGTTTCCAGCTATGTAGACAAAGTGCTGGCGGGTGAGACTGTGAGCTTTGAAGCGGAACTGCCCATTCGCGACCGTGACCATTTTCTCTATGTTCGCTACATTCCCGATCTTCAATCAGATGGGCGGGTCAAGGGCTTTTTCGTCTTGGCGCTGGACCGGACCGATCAAAAACTTGCTGAAGAAGAGCGCAGGTTATGGGCGGACGCATTCGAGGGCTGTGCGCATGGCATCGCCATAGACGATCCGTACTCCAACCGGATTGTCGTCTGCAATCCCGCGTTTGCCAGCCTGCACAAGTGCCAGGTCGAAGACATCGTCGGTTCACCGATCCTGAGCCTGTATGCCCGTGCAGATCATGAGCAGCTACGGCGGAGCATCCAGAAAGCAGACCAGATCGGACATTCCAGGTTTGAGACACAGATGATACGTCAGGACGGTTCTACGTTTCCTGTCCAGATGGATCTGGTCAGCGTGCTCGGTGAAGACGGGGAACTGCTTTACCGTGTAGCAACTGCCCAGGATATCTCAGAGCGGCTGGCAGCTGAGAAAGTATTGCAGGAATCCGAAGCCCGTTACCGGATTGTCTCCGAATTGACCAGCGACTATGCCTATAGCGACCGGGTGGAGGCAGATGGAAGCATCATCCCCGAGTGGATCACAGATTCATTCACAAGGATAACTGGTTACACTCTCGCAGAAGCAAAATCGCCTGATTTCTGGCAAAAGCTTATCCATCCAGACGATTTGCCCATACTCATGCGACATATACAAAATGTCCTCTCGGACCAGGCTGATTTCGAAGAAATGCGCGTGCTTACGAAGACCGGAGAAATCCGCTGGCTTCGCGATTTTGCTAACCCAATGTGGGATGAAGCGCAGGGGCGGGTCACAAGCCTGTATGGCGCGGTTCAGGACATTACCGAATCCAAACGCGCCCAGGAACAGATCGTGCACCAAGCGCGTTTGCTGGCCCAGGTCGATGATGCCATCATTTCTTCGGATGAGAGCTTCGTACTGACCTCTTGGAATCCCGCCGCCGAGCGCATATATGGCTGGAAGGCGGAGGAAGTGATCGGCAGGCGAGGAGATGAAATCCTGCGCACGGAGCTGCCCGGAAAACCTCGTGCTGAAATGATACGTGAGTTAACGGAACGCGGTGAATTCTCAGGGGAAGTCATCCAGTCCCGGGAAGACGGTTCCAGGGCTCAGATCGAGACTCGCACCGTAGCGTTGCGTGATGAACACGGACACCTATCCGGCTATGTGAGCGTCAACCGCGATATCACCAACCGGAAGCGAGCAGAGCAGGAAAAGATAAGCCTGGCGCGCTTCCCCGAGGAGAACCCCAACCCGGTGCTGCGCGCTACTCTGGAAGGCAAGATCATTTATGCAAATGCTGCCAGCCGCCATTTACTGAGAGACTGGCATACGCGGGTCGGAGAGTATCTTCCGCCGGACTGGCTTCCTCTTATCCGCGAACTAATCCAGACTGGCTCGGGGAAAACCATCGATATTCAGCTGGGTGAGACGATCTATTCAATGATGATGGTCTACGCTCCCAATGCCAACGATATCAACATCTACGGCCGGGATATCACGGAGGGCAAGCGAGCAGAGGAGAATCTGCGCCGGTTCCAACTCCTTTCAGAGAACAGCCGCGATGTTATTCTGTTTATCAACCGTTCAGATGGGCGCATCATGGAAGCCAATGCGGCTGCCATACGAGCCTATGGTTACCGGCGGGATGAATTATTGACCCTTTCCATCACCGACCTGCGCGCCGATGCGACCCGGGATCTGACTCTAGAGCAAATGGCTCAGGCAGATGCGGGGGGCATTCTCTTTGAAACTGTGCACCGACGCAAAGATGGTTCGACCTTTCCCGTCGAGGTCAGTTCACAAGGTGCAACCATCCGGGACACGCGGACCCTGATCAGCATCATACGTGATATTACCGAGCGAAAACAGGCTGAAGCTGACTTCCATCTGAAAGACCAGCTTTTACAGTTGACAAGCAAGATGGCAAAAGTAGGTGGCTGGGAATTTGACCCCGAGACCGGAGAAGGGACATGGACCGAGGAAGTCGCCCGGATTCACGACCTTGATCCCGAAGAGCAAACCAATCTACAGATCGGTCTTAGCTTTTACTCAGGCGAATCCCGTGAACGGGTAGAACGGGCGGTCAAGGAGGCAATCGAGCTTGCCAGACCCTATGACCTCGAGCTGGAAATGGTCACGGCAAAAGGCAATCGGAAATGGGTGAGGACGATGGGACTGCCTCTTACCCAGGATGACAAAGTGATTAAGGTTCAGGGTATCTTTCAGGATATCACAGAGCGTAAACAGGCAGAGCACGAAATCCACCGCCTGAATGAAGAACTCGAACGACGCGTGGTAGAACGTACCGAGCAGTTACAGGTTGCCAACAAGGAACTCGAGGCCTTTTCCTACTCCGTATCTCACGATCTGCGCGCCCCATTACGTGCCATCGATGGGTACACCCGCATCCTGGTCGAGGATTACGGAACGATCCTGGACACGGAAGGTAAGCGCCTTTGCAACGTAATTAGCAAGGAGGCGCGCCGCATGGGCCAGCTAATCGATGACCTGCTTGCTTTTTCACGCCTGAGCCGCAAGGAGATGTTCCGATCCCGGATCGATATGAAGGCGCTGGTCGAGTCTGTATTCGATGAGCTTCTCAAAGAGCAGGACCGCGGTCGCATCGACTTCCAACTTGGAAAACTGCCCTCCGCCCGGGGAGACCTTGCCCTCTTCCAGCAAGTGTGGGTGAACCTGCTTGCCAATGCTATCAAATTCACAGCGAAGAAACCTCGTGCCGTCATTCAGGTGGGATGCAAACAAAACAAAGATGAGAATATCTATTATGTGCGCGATAACGGCGCCGGTTTTGACATGGAATACGCAAGCAAGTTGTTTGGCGTATTCCAGAGATTGCACAGCGAAAGCGAATTCGAGGGAACCGGGGTAGGGCTGGCAATTGTACAACGCATCATCCACCGCCACGGGGGGCGGATCTGGGCGAAGGGGGATGTGGAAAAGGGCGCAACCTTTTATTTTGCCCTTCCCAGGAAAGAGAATCCTTATGAATGATCACGATATAGCCGAGGTTCTCCTGGTCGAAGACAACCCGCGAGATGCAGAGCTCACCGTTCGCGCTTTGAAACAGCACAACCTCGCCAACCGACTCGTCCATGTGAAGGACGGGGCAGAAGCCCTGGATTTTCTGTTTGGGCGTGGCTCTTATGAAGGGCGCTCAACCGACACCTCCCCCCGAGTGGTCCTCCTGGACCTGAAGCTGCCAAAAGTCAATGGCCTGGAAGTGCTGCGGGAGATGAAAGAGGATCAGCGCTTGCGCAGCATTCCGGTGGTTATCGTTACATCCTCGGCAGAGGACCTGGATATGGAAGCGGCATACAAGCTGGGTGTCAACAGCTATGTGGTCAAGCCCGTGCAATTCGATCAATTTATGGAAGCTATGAGCAAGTTGGGAGTTTACTGGCTGATGCTCAATCGTCCCTTGAAGTAAGCAAACACACTGTGGGCCTCTCACCCATCCATCTTGCCGGAACATCGCCGAAGAGGAAAGTACGTTATGACGAAACCAACCCGAAATCTAATTGCGGAACACATACCAGCTGATGCCGAACTGGCGCAACGCTACCACTTTATCTTTGAAAATTCTCCCGAAGGCATCTTTCAATCATCCCCGGAAGGGCGGTATCTGAACGTCAACCCGGCAATGGCCAAGATATATGGATATGACTCGCCACAGGATATGCTTGCGTCTGTGATTGATATCGCCAAGCAGATCTATATCGATCCCAGCGAATGCGCCCGCTTGCTTGAAGTGCTGGCGAAGCACGGTAGGGTCGAGAACTACGAACAGAAAAACCGCTGTAAAGATGGCCGCATCATCTGGACCGCCACCACCATCAGGTCTGTCCATGATGCCGAGGGCAATCTTCTGTATCTGGAAGGTCTTGTGCAAGAAATCACTGCTCGTAAGCACATGGAGGAGCGGACCCGAGAGGACGAGACAAAGTTCCGCACATTAGTCGAACAGCTCCCCGCTATCACATATATCTCCCAGCTGGATCAGTATATGGGCGTCTCGTATATCAGCCCACAAATCGAGACCCTCGGTTTTGACTTAAATCAATGGCTTGCCGATCCAGAGCTGTGGTTCAGGCATATCCATCCGGAAGATCAAGAACGTGTCGCATCCGCCCTGGGGCAGTTTCAAGCGGGAGGAGAGGAATTTCGGATAGAGTATCGACTGGTTTTACCTAATGGAAAAGTCAGGTGGATAGATGACCGGTCGGTCTATTGCCGAGATCAGAGCGGGCAACCGATCTTCAAGCAGGGATTGATGTTGGACATTACGGAGCGCAAACAAGAGCCGCTCATCAACCATGAAGAACCAGGGCTGGACGCCGAAGGCAACTCCGTTTCGACGCCCACAACGAAGATCCCCCTGCGGGACGAGGACGGACAGGTAATCGGGCTGATGGGCATCGGACGGGATGTCAACGAGCGCAAGCGGACGGACGCCCGCATCAATGAACTTCTGGAGTTCAACGAGAAGATCCTCAAGCATTCGCCGCTTGGCATCCTCACCTATAGAGTTACAGGGGAATGCGTTTTTGCCAACTTAAATGCTGCTTTAATCATGGGGGCTTCCGTCGAGCAACTTCAGGCACAAAACTTTCATACAATTGAATCGTGGAAGAAGTCTGGTTTATACAATCTGGTCACGAGCGCGATTGGTTCACTTCTTCCTGTAACCACGGATCTCCATCACCAGAGTACATTTGGCAAAGACGTATGGGTAACGGTCCACTGTGTTACTTTTCACTCAAAAAATGAAGACCACCTCCTGCTGACCATTACGGATATCACCGATCGGAAGCTGGCGGAGGAAAGATTGCGGCAAAGCGAAAGTCGCTATCGCCTGGCGACCAGAGCCACCAATGATGTCATCTGGGAGTGGAACCCGGTGAGCAATCAATTGTCCTGGAGCCAGAATGCACCGATTGTCTTTGGATACGAGCCAGAGGAAATCGCCCCGTACGCTACATGGTGGGACGAGCGCATCCATCCCGATGACGGTAATCGCGTGATGAAGAAGCTCAGCGAACTGGTAGCAGGGGCAGAGTCGATCTGGATGGATGAATACCGTTTTATGCGCAAGGATGGCTCTTACGCATATATTAGCGACCGCGGATACGTCGAACGGGATCCTGAAGGCCGAGCATTGCGTATGATCGGGGCGATGGCCGATATCACGGATCGCAAGCAAGCTGAGGTCGAGCGCCAGGCGCTCCTGGAGATTATGCAGGGGCTTGCCCACCCCATGGATCTGGCTGAACTGTTAGGGCTCATTCACCAATCGATTGCTAAAGTTATCTGTGCCCGGAATTTCTTCGTGGTGCTGCAGCAACCGCATACCGGGCTGTTCGAAGAGATTTACTCGGTAGACCAGTACGATCTTCCAGAACCACCTTCCAGGCTTGAGAAAAGTATAACTTCCTATGTCTTCCGCTCGGGTGAGCCACTCCTGTTGACACAGGCTCGATTTGTGGAACTGGTGGCGCAGGGAGAAGTACAACTGATCGGAACCAACTCCAAATCCTGGCTGGGGGTGCCGTTGATGACTTCCGGCAAGACCATTGGAGTGATGGCCGTCCAGGACTACGAACGTGAGCAACGATACTCAGAGCGCGACAGGGACTTCCTGGCATCAATTGCTGCACAGGTGGCGCTGGTGATCCAACGCAAACAGGCGGAGGAAAGACTGCGCGAGCGTGAAGAGCAATATCGGGCCATATTCGAGGGTGTGCAAGATGCCATTCTGGTTGAATCTACGGATGGACGAATTCTCATGGTTAACGAACAGGCCTGTGAAATGTACGGGTACAGCCAGGAAGAATTCCTAAGCAAGACTGTTTTCGACCTTGTTCCTCCCGGGCACGCGATCCTGACTGTGGAAGGAATGGCCCCCGGCCTTTCTGCAGAACCCGTCGAAACGATCAATCGGCGCGTCGACGGGGAACTCTTCCCTATCGAAATCAGCGGTCGGGTTCTCATCATCAACGGCGAGGCTGTCGAGCTAATACTGGTGCGCGACATCACGCAGCGCAAGCAGGCAGAGATCGAACTCCAACAAAAAAATGAGGATTTGCGTCTGCTGAACGCGATCAATGAGGCGGTTGTTCGTGGCGAAAACCTGGATTCGATCATCGAGTTACTGGCAACGGGGTTAGCTCGTAATTTTTCAGAGCAGGGAACCAGTGTCTACAGTACGGTTTATATCCTAAATCCTGATCAACAGACTCTCGTGATGCAGAAGTATTTCTTCTCTCCTCAGATTCTAGCGAACGTTGAAAGGCTTCTGGGTTTTAGCATTCCCATGATCGAGATCCCAATTAGGGAGGGTGGTCATTTTCATAAAGCAATGAGCACCAAACGCGCTTCAATGACCAGTGATCCTGAAGGGATCAAAGCCTGGCTCACCGAATTTATTGAGACCAAATATCTTCATCCACTGGCAAGGCCGCTGATACGCAGACTTATCCCGCAGGTCTACAAAATACTGAGTATTAAGTCCGCAATCGCTGTGCCCTTGATCTCTGAGAATGAAACCATCGGTTTTCTAGATGTTTCCAGTTCCCACTTGCTCACACCCAATGATATGAAACGCCTGGAGAACCTGGGAGGACAGTTGACCGCAGCTATTCAGCGCCAGCGGGCCAATGAGAAACTTCGTCGATCAGAGGAGTTCCTGCAAAGTATTCAAAATGCACTTTCAGCAAGCATTGCGATCCTGGATGAGCTCGGAACGATTGTTCAAGTGAACGCAGCCTGGTGCCACTTTGGGAAACGCAACGGTTTTTCACACCCAAACAATGGTGTTGGGTTGAACTATCTTCACATCTGCGACTCAGCTACCGGCTCGCACGCAGAAGAGGCGCCGCGGGTGGCCCAGGCCATACGAGCGATCATTGCCGGACAAAAAACGGAAGATCGTATTGAGTATGCGTGTCATAGCTCCGAACAAAATCACTGGTTTACCCTGCACATGACCAAGTTCGAGGATGGCGATCATCTTTGGGTTGTACTGGCGCATGAGGAGATCACCGAGCGCAAACAGGCTGAAATCGCCGAACGTGAACAACGTGCCCTGGCAGAGGCGCTGCGTGATACGGCCGAATGGCTCGGCAGCACTCTGGAGTATGGTGAAGTCCTAGATCATATTCTGGCGGCTGTCGAACGGGTCGTCCCGCATGACGCCGCTACCATCATGCTTTTGGAAGAAGGCATGGCTCAGGTGGTCCGTCTACATGGATACGATGAGCACGGTCTGCATGACGAGGTGAGTCGGACTCGACTACCCGTGGCAGAGACAGCCAACCTACGCCAGATGGTTGAGATGAGACAGCCAGTGGTGGTACATGATACTCATGCGTACCCGGGCTGGAAGCGGCTGGAATCGACTGAGTGGCTGCGCTCGAGCGTTGGGGCTCCTATTTCCATTTACGGTAAAGTAATCGGCTTTATTTGCCTGGATGCGGAGTCGCCAGAGTTCTTCACTCCTATCCACGGTGAGCGTCTGCAAGCCTTTGCCAACCAGGCAGCTCTTGCCATTCATAACGCCCGGCTATTGCAACAGGCACAGATGGAAATCGCCGAACGAAAACAGGCAGAATCGGAGTTGCGCGCCTCTGAGGAACGTTTCAGGCAGTTGGCGGATAACATCCAGGAAGCCTTCTGGATCACCGATGCAAAAACCGGCGCAGAGATTTATGCGAGCCCCGCCATGGAGAGAATATGGAACCGGCCGGCGGAGTCTACGCTGTACGAGTCGAATGCATTGATCAGTAGCGTTTTTCCCGAGGACAAGCCTGCACTTCTGGAGGCGATTGAAAGGGAAAAGCGCGGTGAGCGTGTGGAGATCGAATATCGCATCGTCCGGCCGGATGGATCGTTGCGCTGGGTGTGGGATCGAGCCTTCCCGATCTTCGACGAGCAAGGCAACGTCATAAGGGTCGCCGGCATCTCCGCCGATGTCACAGAGCGCCGGGAGTCTGAGATGGCGCTGGTGAAGAGTCAGAGTCGTTACCGCGAGCTCTTCGACAGTTCGCCTATATCCCTCTGGGAGGAGGATTTTTCAGAGGTCAAGCGTAAGATCGATCTGCTGCGAGCAAGCGGTGTCACCGACCTTGATGAATATTTCTCCAGCCGCCCGGATGAGCTTCTCGACCTGGCATCTAAAGTAAAGATCACAGATGTAAATCAGGCGGCCATCGAAATTTACCGGGTGGAGGAAAAGGATGTCTTACTCAAAAGCCTTTCCGAGATCGTCAGCAAATCGGCTCTCAGCCATTTCCGAGAAGAACTTCAGGGACTGAGCAGCCCGTCCCGCCGATTCGTATGGGAGGGAACGGATCGTCCGCTCGATGGCCGGAACATGGAGGTCATTGCCACCGGTTCTATCCCTCACGGGTACGAAGAAGACTGGTCGAAGGTCCTTGTCTCGATCACCGATATCACGGAAAGAAAACAGGTTGAGGAGGAGGTGCGCCGCCGGGCCGAGGAAACGGCTGCCCTTCTCGAAACATCGTTGGCACTCACCGACCTGGATCTGAATGCGATCCTGCGAACGATCAGCAACTCCGCCAAAGAGCTGTTTGCAGCCGATGGCTGCCGGGTCTTTCTCATGGAGCCGGACGGTCAAATGCTGCGTTGCGTACTCGCACTGCAGGAAGACCTATCAGCGTTTTCAGATCTGAGAATCAAGCTCGGGGAGGGTGTTACCGGTGCGGTAGCATTGAGCGGCCGGGCAGAGATCGTGAATCAAATGCAAAACGACCCGCGCGCGGTGCAGGTGGCCGGTACCCCTAATGAAGAGGAAGCGATCATGTTTGCTCCGCTTAAGGAGCGGGATCGCACAATCGGCGTTCTGAGCATCCGCCGGGTGGGGCAGGAACGTCATTTCGAGCCTGCGGATCTTGAGCTGCTTGAGGCGCTGGCCGCAATGGCTGCTTCGGCAGTTTCCAATGCTCGCTTGTTCGAAGAGACACAGCACCGTCTGGCTGAACTGGAAGCCCTGTATGAAAACGGCCTGGCGGTCGGCCGCCTGTTGGAGCCGCGCCAGATCGGCGAGCGCATCATCGAAACCTTCGCGCGCTACCTGCGCTGGCATCACGTTACCATTCGATTGCAACGGGAGGCGAGTGACGATCTGGAACTGGTGGCGTTCAATCTCCCGGAGCTGAGCGAGGAGGAACGGGCTCACGCCGAGAAACACTTCATAACGCTCATTAACAAGATCGGGCAGGGTCTGAGCGGCTGGGCCATTCAAACCGGAAAAGCCCTGCGCACAGGCAATGTTCATGCTCATCCGCAGTACGTCAATATGCATAGCGGCATCCAGTCGGGGTTGTATATGCCGCTCAAGGCCGGCGAGCGCGTGATCGGCGTGATCAGCGTGGAGAGTGAGGAGCCCGATGCGTTTACGGCACAGGATGAGCGCCTGCTGGCGACTCTGGCAAGTCAGGCGGCTATCGCCTTTGAGAACGCGCGCCTCTATGAAGCCATCCAGAAGGAACTTGTCGAGCGTACGCGGGCAGAGGAGGCGCTGCGCTCCAGTGAAGCGCATTACCGAGAACTGGCAGATAGCATCACCGATATTCTGTTTGAGATGGACCACGAGATGCGGTACACCCACTGGAACAAGGCCTCAGAGATGCTACTCGGGGCGCCAGCCAGTGACGTCATCGGTAAATCGATGCGGGACATCTTCGGAGAGTCGGATGAGCAGACGAGAATCGGAAAAATTTATGCGAGCGTCCTGAAGGATCGTCAGCCCAAGACGTTTGAGACAACCCTGATGGAAAACAAGACAGTCCGCTCCTTTGAGGTCAATGCTTATCCGTCGCGCCGCGGCGTATCGGTCGTTGCCAAGGATGTCACCGATCGCAAGCGGGCGGAAATCATCATGCAGAAGCGTTTCGAATTGATGGAGTACTCGGCTCACCATACCCTCAACGAATTGATCCAGCGTACCGTGGATGAGGTCAGCGAGCTGACCGGTAGCACCATCGGCTTCTTGCACTTTGTGGAGGCTGATCAGAAACGCCTTGGAATGCAGTTCTGGTCCACAAATGCCCTGCGAAAATTCAACGTCGCCCTCAGCGAGGGCGCTCATCGACCGCTTGATCAGGCCGGATTGTGGGCTGAGGCTGTCCGCCAGAGACGGCCCTTGATCCAGAATGATTACATCTCCTTGGGGAAGATCACAGGCTTGCCGCCGGGACATGAGCCGATTGTGCGCGAACTGGTCATTCCGATCATTCGCAACGAAAAACTGGTGGCTGTGCTGGGCATCGCAAACAAACCCCACGATTACGCTCAGCATGATCTGGAAGTAGCCGCCCGCCTGGCAGACTACGCCTGGGATATCACCGAACGCAAACAGATGGAAATCGCGCTGGAAACAGAACGTAACCAGCTGGTTCAGCGCGTGGAAGAACGTACAGCCGATCTAAGCCGGGCAAACTCCAATCTGGCGCGTGCTCTGCGGGTTAAGGACGAATTCCTCGCAAATATGAGCCACGAATTGCGCACGCCGCTTAATGCCATCCTGGGTCTGTCGGAGAGTCTGGCAGAGCAAATTGCCGGACCGCTGAATGAAAAACAACAAAAATACATCACCACGATTGGCGAGAGCGGCCATCACCTCCTGGCTTTAATCAACGATATTCTGGACCTTGCCAAGATCGAAGCCGGCCAGATCATCCTGGACATCAACAAGGTCGATATCCACTCGGTCTGCCAGTCTAGTCTGCGCATGATTAAGCAGCTGGCGCAGAAAAAGAATCAGGAAGTCACCCTGACAATCCAGGAGGGTCTGGGCCTGATGTGGGCAGACGAACGCCGCCTTAAACAAATGATGGTCAACCTGCTGGGCAATGCCGTCAAATTCACCCCCGAAAGCGGAAAGCTCGGTCTGGAGGTTCATGGGGATGAGGACGCAAACAAAGTTACCATAACCGTCTGGGATACCGGCATCGGCATCAAGTCAGAGGATCTCGAGCGTCTCTTCCAGCCCTTTGTGCAGCTAGATTCTGGACTGGCGCGCGAAACTACGGGGACGGGCCTTGGTCTGGCGCTGGTTGCACAAATGGCGCGTCTACATGGGGGCAGCGTGACTGCGTTCAGTGAGCCGGGTGTGGGGAGCCGCTTCTCGGTCGTGCTGCCCTGGGAGCCAGCTCTGGCTATCGACGCCGCCACCCGACTGAAGGTCACTGGAAAATTCCGCGCCATCAATCCTGATGAAGGCAGCAAGCCAACCATCCTGCTGGTTGAAGACACGAAAGAAGTGATCATGATGGTCCAGGATTATCTGGAACTGGCGGGATACAAGGTGTTCACTGCTCAAGATGGGGTTGATGCCATTGTTCAGGCAAAGCTCGTTCACCCCGACCTGATCTTAATGGATGTGCAAATGCCGCGCATGGACGGCATGGAAGCAACTCAGAAATTAAGAAGTGAACCCGAGTTCAAATATACACCTATCATTGCGCTGACTGCCCTAGCCATGCCCAACGACCGCGAGCGTTGTCTGGCCGCTGGCATGGATGAATACATCAGCAAACCGGTTAATCTGCGAGCACTGGTCAAGCTCATTCAAGCCTGTTTGTTCAGCGCCCGAGAGCCGAGCCCTTCATGAGCACAGTCCTGATCGTGGATGACGAACCCACGGCTCGTGAGACGGTTGTCTCCATTCTGGAGGGGGAAGGCTATGATCTCCAGCTGGCGAAGGATGGGGTGGAGGCCCTTCACCTGCTAAAGCAACTTCAGCCGGATGTCATCCTGCTCGATATCATGCTGCCCGGAATGGATGGCTTCGAGGTTTGCCGCCGCATTCGTGCTACACCCGCGCTGGCTGAGGCGCCGATCCTCATGCTTACGGCCCTCGATGACCGCGATTCGCTGCTGAGAGCTCTCGAATCCGGGGCCGACGACTTCTTGAGCAAGCCCCTGGACCGCCGCGAGCTGATTGCACGGGTCCGCACGATCACTCGCCTGAACCGCTACCGCACACTGATGGAACAACGCGAGAACATCCGTCAAATGGCGGAACGGGTTGTTGCCGCGCAGGAGGAAGAACGCCAGCGCATTTCGCGTGAGTTGCACGATGACCTAGGTCAGGCATTGACCACTCACCTGTTATCTCTCCGCAACCTTCAGGAGGACCTGTCCATCCCGGTTGAGGAAATGTTCGCACAGCTCCAGGCCCTGTACAATCAATCCTACGAAGTGCTTGTTAAGATCCGCAGACTGGCTCGCGATCTGCGCCCGCCCGTGCTCGACGCACTCGGCTTGAAGGTAGCTATGCAGACCTACTGCACAGAATTTACCCGCCGCACGCACCTACCGGTCATCTTCGAGGCGGAAGCATCGCTTCCGGAGCTTCCGGACGCTTATAACATTGCTCTCTACCGGACGTTACAGGAGGCGCTGACGAACGTGGTCAAACATGCGCAGGCGAGCCAGGTCTGGGTGGAACTGAGCCGGGAGGATGAGACCGTCAACCTGACCGTTCAGGATAATGGAATTGGAATGGACGAAGAAACATCCACATCGAACGGGATCGGGCTGGCAGGCTTGCGGGAGCGCATCACCGTCGTAGGTGGCACGCTGAATATCAGCTCCGCGCCGAAGCGCGGCACCATCCTATCAGCGCAGTTTCCGTTGGAGAACCGACCTAAAGGCTTGGCTCTTTAAGCCATTATCATCTTATGCCAGTTAAGTTAGTAATTCGAGGAAAACAAACCGTTAAGTCTATCTGATACGAGGCGACATGATACGAGTACTTATTGCGGAGGATCATCTGATGGTGCGTGCCGGCATCCGCGCCCTGCTCGAAAAGGCCGGTGACATTCATGTCATGGGCGAGGCTTCCAACGGCCAGGAAGCCATCGAGATGACCGAGCAGCTCAAGCCGGATGTGCTCATCATGGACATCATGATGCCGCGCATGAACGGCATCCAGGCTGCGGAGAATATCCGCGAGCTCCGGCTCCCGACTCACCTGCTGCTGCTCTCGATGTACTCTGACGAGGGCTTTGTGCATCAGGCTTTGCAGTGCGGCGTCAAAGGCTACGTGCTGAAATCATCGGTCAGCGAAGAGCTACTCTGGGCCGTGCGGGCGGTTGCGAGCGGCAAAACCTATCTCAGCAGCCCCATCTCAGAGATCGTGGTGGAAAGTGCTATCAACCCGCATTTCAGCCTGCCGGATGGCGATCCGCTCTCGAACCTGTCGCCGCGCGAAAAGGAAATCCTGCAGCTGATCGCGGAGGAATATACGAGTGCTGAGATCGGCAAGATGCTGTTCATCAGCGAGAAAACGGTCGAAAAACATCGCGCCAAGCTAATGGAAAAGCTGAATGTGCGCAATCTGGCTGGACTCGTGCGCCTGGCGGTGAAATACCATCTCGTGGATAAAGATAGATGAGGAATGAGCCCGGGGAAGCTTGAAGGCGCCAACTGGCGGCGATTGCTGCCAGAAGATTCGTACCGTGACATAGCTGGAGGCTAACATGATGAATTTATCTGATTTTTACAAGGAGAACAATATGAGCAGCCTGATTTTGATTGTTGATGATGAGTACGCGGGGCGCGAAACCCTCCAATCGGTTCTCGAAGGGGAAGGATATGAGCTCGAAATGGCAGAGAATGGATTGCAAGCTATCGAAAAGGCGAAAAAGTTGCTGCCCGATGTGATTCTATTGGACATCATGATGCCGGGGATGACCGGCTTCGAAGTCTGTGAGCGCATCCGCAATGACCCGCAGATCGCGGAAATCCCTATTATTGTGCTGACGGCTCTGGACGATCGCGAATCTCTGCTTACGGCGCTCAAAGCTGGCGCCGACGACTTCATCTCGAAGCCATTCGACCGGTATGAGCTGCGCGCTCGTCTGCTTGGCATTACGCGGCTCAACCGTTATCAGAAACTCCTTCAGGAACGCGCCAAGCTGCAGGAGGCAAACACCCATCTCCTCGAGGCATACGAGGCAACGATCGAAGGCTGGTCGTATGCCATGGATCTGCGCGATCGAGAGACGGAAGGACACAGTCGACGAGTTGCCGAGCTCACGGTCCAGCTGGCTCAAAATCATGGTATGAGCGAGGAAAATATCATGCACTTGCGTCGCGGCGCGCTCCTGCATGATATGGGCAAGATCGGTATTCCCGATACCATCCTTCATAAGCCCAGTAAATTGACGGAAGAAGAGTGGGCAACGATGCGTCGTCACCCGCAGCTGGCCTATGACATGCTGTATCGCGTGGAATATTTGCGACCCGCTCTCGATATCCCCTACTGTCACCATGAAAAATGGGATGGGACTGGATATCCGCGCGGCCTGAGAGGAGAGGAGATCCCCATGGCTGCCCGCCTGTTCGCGATTGTAGACGTCTGGGATGCGCTAACGTCCGACCGCCCCTATCGCCCGGCATGGTCCGAAGCCGAAACCCTGGCATACATCCGTGAGCAATCCGGCAAGCACTTCGATCCCAAGGTAGTAGAGTTGTTTTTTGGCGTCTTTCACAAAGCGCCATCCGCAACCTAGCTTGCCGGACCTATCGAATTGCCAAACTCCTTGCGTTTTCACACGAAAAATTGTATATTTCCGTCGAAATATTCCTTATCTAAACTCTACTCATGTTGCAGATTCACAGGGTCCGGGCGAAAGGTATCATATGGAAAAAGCTCCTTATGCGGTATCGCATGATTCCGGTAGTTAACAGTTTTTTCTTAACATAGCGATCGAGAGCGTGCATGGCAAAATCACGCTATAAGCGCCCGGGCATCGTACTTCTTCTTCTGGGTCTGGGCCTGGCTGCCTGCGGGCTTCAGGCTAGCTCTGAGACAAAGCTCACACCGGTAATCGTGCAGCTTTCCTTTACCCATCAAGCGGAATTCGCAGGATTTTACGCGGCCGAGCACCAGGGTTACTATGCTGAGGAAGGTCTGCAGGTCTCATTCCTGGAGGGCGGACCAGAAGTGGATTTTATTACACCAGTCGTGAACGGCGCGGCTCAATTTGGCGTGGCTCAGCCTGCTGATTTGATTCTCGCACGCGCGGCCGGCATGCCCGTGCGCACCATCGCGGTGATTTACCGTCGTAGTCCGATCGTATTCTTCAGCTTAAGTAATTCGGGAATAACGGAACCTCAGGATTTTATCGGCAAGAAAATCCGCAGCACCACAACCCTCGACCGGACCTTACGGGCTATGATGTCCTGGCTCGAGATAGAGCCTGACCGGTATGAAGTCGTCTACCTGCCTTCTGATGTTGCCAGCTTTGCATCGGGTGATGTCCCGGTGTGGGGCGGATTGCTGAATATCTTCGTGCTCGAGGTTCAGCGTGCGGGTCATGAGATCAATCTGATCTATCCCGATGATTATGGCATTCACTTTTATGGGAATATACTGATCACGACCGACGGTTTGATCCAGCAAAACCCTGACCTTGTGCATCGATTCACGCGAGCTACCTTAAGGGGGTGGACTCATGTTGTAGAAAACCCGGGAACTACCGGGGATTTCGTACAGAGATACAATCCAAACGCAAATCCCGAACTTGAGAATGAGCGAATGATAGCCAGTATCCCGCTGGTCAACACCGGCGAGGACTATATTGGCTGGATGAAACCTGAGGTCTGGGCTCATATGGAGCAAACCTTGCGGGAACAGGGCTTGCTTAACAGCCCCCTCAATCTGAACGATTTATACACAATGCAGTTTCTCCGGGAGAACAACGAGCAGTGAAACTGACCTCCCGGCTTGTCCTCGTCTTTATCGTCTATGCCGTCCTCCTGCTACTGGGTGTGGGAGTTCTGGCATACAATAGTGGACGCGATTCGCTTCGCGCAGCCACGATCTCCGAATTACAGGCGACCGCCCTGGAAAAAGAGGCAGCCCTGTCCCGGTGGGTGGAAGATAAACGGGTCGATATCGCAGCGCTGGCGACTAATCCCACCACTGTGAATGCAGCAGCCACGCTCCTCACAACGCCGCCGGACTCACCAGAGAGCAGGGCTGCTCGCGAGACGCTGGTGGCGAATGTTCGGCCGCGTGTGGACAACGGTGAATTTCTAGTCGTGAACATGCTCCACCCTGAGTCAGGCGAGGTGCTGGCATCCACTACCCCTGCCGAAGAAGGCAAATTTCGAGAGAACCGACCCTATTTTCTGAATGGACAAACGGGACCCTTTATTCAGGATCTCTACTTCTCGCTTTCGATTCAATCCATCGCCATGACAGCTTCAGCCCCTCTGCGAGCAACCGATGGACGACTGCTAGGCGTGCTTGCTGCGCATCTTAATCTTGAAGAGATGAACGACATTTTTAAAAGACGTACCGGGCTGCACCAGACCGATGATTCATATCTCGTAAACACATCGAGTCTTTTTGTGACCCAGCCGCGCTTTATCCTGAATTCGGCTGTGCTCCGGCGCGGCGTGCATACTGAGGATGTCAGACTCTGCCTGCAGCGACAAAGCGGCACAGTCGAAACGCGCGACTATCGCGACGTTCCGGTCATTGCTGTCTATCGCTGGCTTCCGGACCGAGATCTATGCCTGGTTATGAAGCTGGATCAGACCGAGGCTTACGCTCCGGCGCGCGCCTTTGGAGGGACCATCGCCCTGACGAGCACTGTGGCATTGTTGGCAGCTGCCATGCTGGCACTTGGCTTATCCAGGGCGGTGAGCGAACCTATCCTCGCCCTGCGGGCCGGGGCTGCGCGCTTCGGACAGGGCAACTTAGATACGCGGCTACCGGAAACTTCTGAGGATGAGCTAGGAGATCTGGCACGCGAGTTCAACAAGATGGCGGAGGCCCTCGCAGAACAGCAAACTCACCTTCGCCGCCGGGCGGAACAGTTCTTCAACATAACTCTCGACCTTCTCTGCACCGTCAGCCTGGACGGTCATCTACTAGACCTTAACCCGGCCTGGGAACAAACACTGGGCTATGACCGGCAACTTCTTAAGGAACGTGCTCTGATCGAGCTGGTTCACCCCGATGACATCACTTCGACAAAGTCAGCGCTGTGGCGTGTGACCCACGATCTCGCCAACATTCGGTTCGAGGCGCGTTTCCGGCACCGGGATGGCAGCTATCACTGGCTTGCCTGGGCAGTGGTCCTCTCGCCCCAGGATGAATTGCTGTACGGAGCGGCACGCGACGTTACCGAGCGACGCTTGGCTGAAGAGCAGTTACGTCAGCAGGCGGACGAACTGGAACGCTCCAATCGGGAGCTGGAGCAATTTGCTTACGTCGCTTCCCATGACTTGCAAGAACCGCTGCGGATTGTGTCCAGCTACGTCCAGCTCCTGGCGCGGCGCTACAGAGGCAAACTGGACCAAGATGCAGACGAGTTTATCAACTACGCCGTCGAGGGAGCAAACCGGATGAAGACACTTATCAACGATCTGCTCGCCTACTCACGGGTGGGAACACGCGGCAAAGAGCTGGCCCCGGTAGAGATGGAGACAGTCTTCGAGCGGGTATCCCGCAACTTGAAGCTCGCCCTGCAGGAGAGCGCCGCAACCCTGACCCGGGATCCGCTGCCAGCCGTGCTCGCAGATGATTTGCAGATGACCCAGTTGCTCCAGAATTTGCTCGGCAATGCGATCAAATTTCGCGGCTCCCGGGCGCCCCGCGTGCATCTCGGCGTGCGGCGCCAGGAAGAGCGCTGGCTGTTCTTCGTGCGCGATAACGGCATCGGCATCGACCCGCAATACAGTGAGCGCATCTTTGTCATTTTTCAACGCTTGCATAACCGGAACGAATACCCGGGCACGGGTATCGGCCTGGCTATCTGCCGCAAGATTGTGGAGCGGCATGGCGGGCAGATCTGGGTCGAATCGAGTGTCGGGGAGGGGGCGACGTTCTATTTCACGCTCCAGCCGGCGGAACGCCTGTCGCCCGATATGGCTCAGCCGGAGACTACCACCCCGCGGACAAGGGATACCATTGCCGACCGTGCCACGGATTTGATCTAACAAGGAGAACGAATGATCCAGCCAACATTGTTGTTCGGAGCGGCCCTGGCTATCCTCAGTGCAGTCATATACTTCTATGTCGGACGCGTGCTCAGCCGACGGCGGGTCGCCTCGCCGGATGCGCGCCTGGCCTGGACGCTCTTCGTAACCTGGTGGTATGCGCTGGCCACAAGCACACTTGTGGGCGCTGTGATCAGTCTGCTGGGGGCATTCAACCTTGCCGGGGTAGCACTGTTTGTAACGTTCAACCACGTAAATCTACTGGCGGTCTGCGTTGCCCTCTTCGGGCTTATGTATTATCTGATTTACCTCTTTACCGGCAGCCGCCGCCTGCTGTGGCCTTTAGCTATTTTCTATATCGTGTATTACATGTTACTGATTTATTTTGTCCAGGCAAGAGTACCCATCGGGGTAACGGTGGGACGCTGGAGTGCCGGAATTGAATTCCAAAGGGATCCCATCCAACCACTCTACCTGATCGTATTGTTACTGCTAATTTTCCCCCAGGTGATCGGCAGCCTGGCATATTTCGCGCTTTACTTTCGAGTCAGGACGGTTACCCAGAAATACCGCATCCTGCTGGTCTCGTGGAGCATCATTATCTGGTTCCTCAGTTCATTTCTGGCTAATATTTCGGGGCTTGCAGGGCAGGACTGGTGGCAGATCGCTAGCCGACTGATCGGATTGGCGGCCTCTCTGACGATCCTGCTGGCGTACGATCCCGTGCCCTGGCTCCGGCGCCGGCTGGGTATCAACTCGATCGCCGAAGAGCCCGCTTAGAGGCTTATGCGCATCTTGCAGAAGGAGTATTTATGATGGGTTTGAATCAGCAGCGCCCGATCGAGATCTTACTGGTAGAAGATAATCCCGGCGATGTACGCTTAACACAGGAGGTCTTTAAGGAGGGTAAGGTCCGTAACCAGTTGAACGTTGCCTGGAACGGGGAGGAGGCGCTGGCTTATCTGCGCCGTCAGGGTCGGTTTGCGGGCGCTCCACGTCCGGATGTCATCCTGCTCGACCTCAACCTTCCGCGCAAAGGCGGCAAAGAAGTGCTCGCTGAAATCAAAGCAGACCCCAAGCTCCGGTGCATTCCCGTAGTGATTCTGACGACATCACAAGCCGACCAGGATATTTCGGAAAGTTATAACCAGCATGCCAACTGCTACATTGTAAAACCAGTGGATCTCGATCACTTTATCAACGTCGTACGGACCATCGAAGGTTTCTGGCTGCAGATCGTGAAGTTGCCACCCGGAGAAGAATGAAGAATAATGTCAGGATTCTGCTGGTGGAAGATGACCCGGCGGATGCTCGTTTAATTCAGCTGGCTCTGACTGATGTAGAAGAGACGATCAACCTGGACCTCGTCCGGGTGGAACGACTCGCACAGGCTTTCGAATCCATGACCGAGCGGGGGGCAGACGCGATCTTGCTGGATGTGAACCTTCCGGATAGCCACGGACTGGATACTGTAGTCTGGATGGTTGAGAAAGCGCCCACAGTGCCAATCATCGTGCTCACCGGGCTTGCCGATGAGGTACTGACGGTACAGGCCCTGCAGAAAGGCGCGCAGGATTACCTGGTGAAGGACCAGATCGATGGGAATTTACTAAACCGGACTATTCGCTATGCTATTGAGCGCAAACGCGCAGAAGAGGAAATCCGCCGTCTGAACGCAGAGCTGGAGAGACGCGTCATGGAGCGGACCGCTCAGCTGGAAGCGTCTAATCAAGAACTTGAGGCATTTGCCTATTCGGTCTCGCATGACCTGCGCACTCCTCTACGAAGTATCGACGGATATTGCAGGGCACTGCTCGAGGATTTTGGTAGCCAGCTGCCATCTGAGAGCATTCCCTATCTAGACCGCATTCACGTTTCTACGATCCATATGGCGCAGTTGATCGATGATCTATTAAGTCTCTCGCGCGTCACGCGCGCCTCGGTGGATCATGCACCGGTCGACCTCAGCGCCATCGCACAGACCATTGCCGGGGATCTGCAGCGAGAGCAACCTGAACGTCGGGCCCACTTTTCCATTACACCCGGGCTCGTTGTACGCGGTGATGCTCGCCTGTTGCGGATCGCGCTTGCCAACCTGCTGAACAATGCCTGGAAGTTCACATCGAAAGAAGAGGAAGCCCAGATCCAATTAGGCGCTCAGCAACAAAACGGAAAAATGGTGTTCTTCGTACGTGACAATGGGGTCGGCTTCGACATGGATCACGCAGGGAAATTATTCGGCGCTTTCCAGAGATTGCATTCCGAGAGCGAGTTTCCCGGTACGGGCATCGGGCTCGCGACTGTGCAGCGAGTCCTGCACAAGCATGGCGGCCGGGTCTGGGCCGAGAGCGCCAAGGACAAGGGCGCCACGTTCTACTTCAGTCTTTAATTGATTCCGTGTACGTCATCATTATAAAATCGGCGGGGTCCCGGGTTCTTTACGAGGGTTCACTCGCCCGGTAATTATTCAACTGCAGATCCAGTCTTTCCGCCGTGGACTCCAGCTGTGCCCGCAAACAGTCTACATCTGCTTTGATGCTTCGACTCTCATCGAGCACATCCTCCAGCTGAGAAAGTTGCGCGCGCATCTCCCATAAGGTCCGCCGCAGGGCCGCGAGATTGCTCAAGAGTCGCTCCCCCTCCTCCATCGACTTGAATCTTGCTTCATACTCTGTCCCTTTTATAAACTCTTCATAATGATTTTGCTGCATTGATTGATATCCTTGTCCTCATCAAATGAGCTAAGGTCTCGTCCATTCCAACCATCGCGTTCATCCAAGCAAGCTGGAGCGACGGATTGAATACTTGACGAGCAGGGTAAAATATTGTTACAACAAATAGCATGCAATTAAGAAGCCTGGCTTTTTCCGAGGTTTCCAGTACAGTCGCTTTTGGCGCTTAAGACGCCGTCAATGTTCCTGGAGCATCGGGTGATTCTCCCTTCCGGTTCTGCTACGAAGAGTCCGAGACTGGATCTGATTCCTGGCAGAAATCGTTGCGCCAGTGCTCCGCCCAAACTTCGGCCAACAGAGCTTGAAGAAAAGCATCGGCGATCATGCCATGCAATGTGGCTCTTCAGAGCTTAACGCGGACAACTGCTATAGCAAGGGTGTTGCCCCTTTCGCGGTTCGAACATGCAAGGTAAACATATTCTCATTCTCGGAAACAACCCCCTGGCCATCCGAGGTCTGCATAACCCATTTATTACCCCGGCACGATGCTAGGGAAGGATGCTCACATTGATCCGCCCGGTCGCATCCGGCAATCCGCAGCTCGAGCGAACCCGTAGACGTAGCACGTCGTATTCCGCGTTCGGCGGGCTATAGACGGTGTCACAGCTGAACGGGCCGTCCAGTGCGGCGCCGGCCGTCGAAATCCAGGCGCAATCGGATGTCGGATCTACAAGCTGAAGATTGATACCCACGGCCGAGCCGCGCTTGAGCGAAATCACTTCTGCACTTCCAACCAGGGAGCTCCTGTTCGCCCGAATAATCAGGAAACTGCACAGGTTCGGGCGCGACCCGTTGGAATAGCCGAGCGGGGACAAACCCGGGCTGCAACCAGCGCGAGCACGAGCCGTTCCGCCCAGGGCTCGGTGCAGACGATTATGCCCGTGCCTGAAAAACGGTTCATCACGATGTACGAAATGGCAACCGGGAGCAGGCTGTTGAGGACTGAATACAAGAGAAATCCCTTGTTCGGTTGGGAAATCGATGTCATGTTAGGCTAGACTGGCTTCCACGCAGCTATTTCCTGCCCGCATGCTCCAGACACCTATGGAACCGAGCTGTCATGATGGAGTCCACAATGCTTTACGGCAAAAAGAATTCGCCCTTGTGGTTCGCGCAGTTGGCAGGGTTCTAACACGGGGGTCGTTCTTCTGGATTTCGTTTTTTCAGATGCAAAGAAGCTGCGTTCAGAGGAGGCGCAGTAGCGTCATCCGGCCAGGAACTGCGATATTCTGTACTATAATTCAACCAGATTCAAGCAGTGGGGATATTAGCTCGCACTTCATCAACGAATACATTGCTGACATCATTACTAACATATGGAGGCTGTTATGCACAATCATATTCTCGTCCCGCTGGATGGCTCGGCGTTAGCCGAGTGTGTCCTGCCGCATGTCATCGCCCTCGCGCCGATGAGCAATGCGAAAGTCACCCTTCTACACGTCATGCAGCAGCCTCAGCACGGGCAGAGCACGCCGGCCGTGGACCCCATAGAGTGGCACCTGCAAAAACAGAATTCGGAAAAATATCTCGATCAGGTCGTGATGAAGTTGAACCAATCCGGCGTGCTGGGCGTGGAGCCGGTCATCCTGGAGGGCAACCCGGCGAATACAGTCATTGAGTACGCCCGGGCGAATCATGTGGATCTAATCATACTCAGCACCCATGGGCAGAGCGGCTTGAGCGGTTGGAACGTCAGCAGTGTGGTTCAGAAAATTCTCTTGCGCGCCTACAGGTCAATCCTGCTGGTGCGCGCTTACATCCCCGCCTCCGCAGACATGACCAAAGTGCGCTACAAGCGCCTGTTCGTGGGCATGGATGGGTCGCCGCGTTCGGAATTTGTCTTGCCGTTCGCGATTGGGCTAGCGCAGTTCCATCAGTCTCAGCTTATCCTCGAGACGGTCATCGAAAAGCCGCGGACGGTCGACCGCTTTCCGCTCTCGAAAGAAGATGAAGATTGGATCGATAAATTCGTCCAAAAGAACTTCCAGGCTGCTTCGCGCTACCTCGAGCAGCTCCTGGCACAGTTCTCTCTTAAAGACATTAAGCTAGAGACCCATGTCTCAATCGGCGATAACGCCATCGCCGTGTTGCATGATATGGCTGAGGAATCGAATGCAGATCTCGTGCTGCTTGCGGCGCATGGTCACTCCGGAGGGAAGCGCTGGCCTTATGGGAGCCTCACCACCAGCTTTATTGCCTATGGCAACAGCTCACTACTCATCCTACAGGACCTGCCTGAAACCGAAATCCATCCGACCCGCGCAGAGATTGCCGCGCGCGACAGCATGGAACATTAATCGATGCGCGACACGGTACCTATTGCAAGTGAAACCCCTCGTCCAAAACCGAATACCCCTGTTCCCGACCCGACGGAAGACCCGGTCGTAGCCCTGGCGCGCACGTTAAGTGACGCCAGTACACGCCGGACGGATTTCCCCATTCCTTCGCGGTTGAAGGAATTTACGGAATTCTTTCAAAGTTGCTATGAATTTTTCAACGGGGTTGCCAGTCTGGAGCTGGCTACCTCGCAAACAGCTGAATGGCTGCTGGATAACCTGTATGTGATCGAGCAAGCTGTCCGTCAGATCGAACAGGACCTGCCGGCGGACTATTACGCTCGTTTGCCCAAGACCGCGGATGGGTGGGCCCGCGTTCAATTGATTGCGCTCGCCAACACCCGTGGATCAGATACACGCCTTGACATCGAAGCGATAAAGGGTTTTCTCGAAACATTTCAGGAGGTAACGCCGCTCAGCACCGGCGAGGTCTGGGCGCTGCCATTGATGCTGCGACTGGCCGTCCTCGAGTCGCTCGCGGAGGCTCTGTCAGAAGTCACCGGGCTTCCGTGGGAAGCGATAACGCCGCCCACGCTCGGTGAGGATCCCGATCCTCCCAGACCTACAGCCGACGGCATCATTGCCGACTCGGTAATGAACCTGCGTCGGCTGGCCACCCAGGACTGGAAGGTATTCTTCGAAGACGTAAGTGTGCTGGAAAAACTCCTGCGCAGCGACCCGGCGGGCTTGTACTCCCGGATGGACTTCGATACGCGCAACCGCTATCGCAATATCGTCGAGGAGCTGGCAAACGGCTCCCCTATCGGAGAAAAGGGAATTGCAAGGCAGGTGCTCGAGCTGGCACAGGCTGGCGCAAACGCGTCCGTACGTGAACGACACGTCGGCTATTACCTGATGTTCCCTGGCAGAAAATTGCTCGAAGAACGCATTAAGTTCCAGCCCACGTTTTCGGGCGCGCTGGCGCGCTTTATTCAGGAGAACGCAACGGCTGTCTATCTGGGGAGCCTCGCGATCTTAACACTGCTCCTGACTGTCCTGGCGGTCTGGTATGCGCTGCGCGCAGGAGGGAGCCTTCTCCAGGTTCTGATCGCGGGAATTCTCACGCTCCTGCCAGCTTCCTCTGTGGCAATGGAGATCGTGCACTGGCTGGCTGTTGCCTTCGTCCCGCCACGCACGCTTCCCAAGCTTGACTTCCAGCGTAGCAATCCCGAGGGAGAGAGCGGCGTCCCACCGGAATATCGCACGATGGTGGTCATCCCTGGCTTGCTGGCAATAGAAAAGGATGCTCCCTTCCTGCTAAGGCAGATCGAACATCACTTCATTGGCAACAGCGACCCGAATATTTTTTTCGTGCTGCTAACCGACTTTGCGGATGCACCCGAAAAGGACATGCCGGGCGATGACGAACCTGTGTCGCAGACAAGCGCCGCAATCGAGGAACTGAATAAGAAATATGGCTCTGCCACTTACCAGCCCTTTTACTTCTTTCACCGCTCTCGAGTGTGGAATGCGAGTGAAGAGAAATGGATGGGCTGGGAACGCAAGCGCGGCAAGTTGGAAGAATTCAACAGACTTCTCCGTGGGGACGAGGAAACGACCTTCACTACCCAAGTGGGGGACTTAAGTGTCCTACCCTCTATTCGCTATGTAATTACGCTGGATGCAGATACGGGATTACCACGCGAAGCCGCCCACCAGCTTATCGGCACACTCGCACATCCTCTGAACCAGGCCGAGTTCGACCCGCAGACCGGGGAGGTGATTGCCGGCCATACCATTCTACAGCCGCGCGTGCAGGTACGACCCTCTTCGGCGAACCAGTCTCTCTTCACGCGAGTCTATTCCGGCGACTCGGTCATCGATCTTTATACACGCGCGGTTTCCGATGTCTACCAGGACCTCTTCGATGAGGGGAATTATGTTGGCAAGGGCATTTACGATGTCCAAGCCTTTCAGCGTAGTCTGGATGGCAAGATCCCTGAGAACCGGCTGTTGAGCCATGACCTGTTCGAAGGCATGCACGGGCGTGTCGGTCTGGTTACGGATGTGGTGCTGTTCGAGGACTACCCGCCGCACTATATTGTCTATACTGACCGTATGCACCGCTGGCTGCGAGGCGACTGGCAATTACTACCCTGGCTGTGGAACCGGGTGCCTCATCGCACGAAAGGCAGTGCGCCCAACACACTGTCCACCATCGATCGCTGGAAACTGTTTGACAATTTGCGTCGCAGCCTGCTGCCGATAGGAGTGCTGTCGCTTTTGATCATCGGCTGGCTGCTCCTGCCGCCCTCCAGCCTGGCCTGGACCCTCATTGCCCTCTCGCCCTACCTGGCGCCGGTGCTGATGAATTTCATCGGAGAAGTCCGGCACAGCTTTTCGAAGCAGCACTCTACCCGGGTCACGCGCCCGCTGCGCCTTTCGGTGCTGCGCTCGTTGTTCGAGATCATCTTCCTGCCCCATGAGGCCTACGTCATCTTTGACGCTGTAACCACCACCCTGGCACGCGTGTTTATTACCCGTCGGCACCTGCTGCAATGGGTCAGTGCTGCGCACACCGTACAGTTGTTCGGCAAGCGACTGCATTTGAAATCCGCCTGGCAGGCGATGATCGTCGCCCCGCTGCTAGCATTGCTATTCTTTCTGATCCTTGTCCTTCGGTTTCCTGCCACCCTGCCCGTTGCGGCACCATTTCTGGTGGGCTGGATGTTTTCACCTTATATTGCCACGCGTATTAGCCGGCCCTTCCAGAAACCGGTAACCCGCCTGCTGCCCGAGCAGGAGCGCAAATTGCGGCTGGTGGCGCGTTCCACCTGGCTGTACTTCGAGCACTTTGTCGGGCCCGAGGACCGCTGGCTCCCACCCGACCATTACCAGGAATCCCCGCGCGGGCAGGTCGCGCACCGTACCTCGCCCACCAACATCGGCTTGATGCTGCTCTCAACCCTCTCCGCCCATGATATGGGCTACATAGGTCCGCTGGAGCTATCCCTGCGCCTGCGCGATTCGCTCGACAGTATGGATACGCTCGAACGGGTGCGCGGACATTTCTTGAACTGGTACGATACCCGCAGCTTCGCTCCCCTCCCGCCGCGCTATATTTCCACTGTGGATTCCGGCAATCTGGCTGCCAGTTTGATCGCTTTGCGCCAGGGCTGTAATGAGATTGGCAATGCACACCTCTTGAACTGGGACGGCCTGCTGGACACACTCGGTATGCTGTCGATGTCGCTCGAACAGGCAAGACTCGGGGCGGTCGCACAACCATTACAGGCGGCTGTCACTTCCCTCGAAGATCAGGTCAGGAATCTCAACAAGCCTGAGACGTTTTCGCCTGCCCTCTTGAAAGAGATATTGGGTGAGGATCAAGTCCAGTTTGAAACCATGCTCTGGGAGGCGATTCAGAATTCCAGTGAGGAACACGCGCCAGAGGTGACGCGGAAGCTTTCGATCTGGATTGACCGGGTACGGCAGCAGATGCGGCGCACGCGCATCGACATCCAGGTGCTGGCCCCCTGGCTGCTCTCTCTGGCGGAAAAACCGCGGCTTACCCGACTGGAGGAACGACCCGAGCTGGCTAAAGCCTGGCAGGCACTGGACGATAACCTGGACATGCATCCCCGGCTTGGCGATATTCCCGCCATCACTCACCGCGCCGAGAACCTGCTCGAGGAGATCACCAGCCTGCTCGAGAAGGACGATCTGGCTGTCTACGAATGGTGCGATGCGCTGACATATGACCTGGGTGCCGCACGCAAGAACGGCTCCTCTCTGGTAGACAACTATGCCCGGCTGGCGGACCGTTGCGAAGCCTTCATTCAGGCGATGCGCTTCGATTTTCTATACAATCCGCAGCGCCACGTCTTTCATATCGGATATACCGTGGAATCCGGGCGCCTCGACACTAACTATTATGACCTGATGGCGTCCGAGGCGCGGATTGCCAGCCTGGTGGCGATCGCGCGCGGTGATGTGCCTCAAAACCACTGGCTGCATCTCGCTCGCCCGCTGACAGAGTTCGATGGGACGCGCTGCCTGCTCTCCTGGAGCGGCACCATGTTCGAATACCTCATGCCCCACCTGTTCATGGAGAGCTATCCCAATACGTTGATTGACCAGAGTTGCCGGGCCGCGATCGAGCAGCATAGGAAGTACGGCGCGGAAAACAACATCCCGTGGGGTACCTCGGAGGCGAGCTACTACAACTTTGATGCCGCCCAGGTTTATCAGTACCAGGCATTTGGCGTGCCCAGTCTTGGATACAAGCGCGGCCTGTCGAACGATCTGGTGGTAGCGCCGTATGCCTCCGTGCTGGCTCTACCCTTCGCACCGCAAGAGGTGATCCAGAACCTGAGGCGTCTCGAAGAGCTCGAGATGTGGGGACTTTACGGATTTTACGAGTCGATCGATTTCACGGCGGAGCGTCTGAAGACTGGCGAGGAATATGCCATCATCCGCTCGTTCATGGCACATCACCAGGGCATGGTACTGCTTTCGCTGTGCAACACGCTGTTCGACAAACGGATGATCCGTCGCTTCCACGCCGACCCCCGTATCGAGAGCGTGGAGATGCTCCTTCAGGAACAGACGCCTACGCAGGCGCCCACCGAGCGTCCTCGCCACCAACAGGTGGAGACCGTCCGGCCCGGCACGACTATCCCTCTGGATCCCTGGCAGGTCTCACCAGACGTCCCCTATACCCAGGTGCATTCTCTTTCAAACGGAAGCTACAGTCTGTTGATCAGCGCGACGGGCAGCGGATTCAGCCGGTGGGAGGATATTGAGCTGACGCGCTGGCGCGATGATCCCACCCTGAACGACCGCGGCAGCTGGGTCTACGTGGAGGACCGCCTCAACGGGCAGCTCTGGTCCGCCACGCGCCAGCCGACGCTCGTGACGCCTGACCATCGGGATGTAAATTTTTACCCCCACCGGGTCGAGTTCGAGCGGCGTGATGGCGACATCGTCGTGCGCACACTGGTGGCTGTCGCAGCCGATCAGGATGTGGAGATCCGCCGCGTGAGCATTACAAATCATGGCGGGCACTCACGCGTCCTGGCGCTCACCAGCTATGCCGAGATTATTCTCAACCAGCAATCCGCGGACCAGCGTCACCCTGCCTTCAACAAGCTTTTTATCGAAAGCGAGTTTATCGAGCAAGAGCAGCTGCTGCTCTTTCGTCGCCGGCCGCGCACCGCCAGTGAAAAACCTGTTTACCTGGCTCATTTTTTCACCAGCAGCCATGATCAGATCAGCCTGACCGGCTACGAAACCGACCGGCTCAAGTTCCTGGGTCGGGGTGGCACGCCCTGGCGACCGGCTGTCTTTGCTACGCCCAACCAGACCTCGGTGCTTTCAGGCACCACAGGCTCCACGCTCGATCCCATCTGTTCCCTTCAGGCCGAAGTCATCGTTCTGCCCTATCAAACTGCGCAGGTCGCCTTCCTGACCCTGGCGGCACACTCGCGCAGTGAAGCGATGGACCTGGCGCGCCGTTATCGCCGCTGGTCACAGATCGGGCGCGCCTTCCAGGAAAACCGTGTCCAGGCGGAACACGAACTCGCCCAGCTCAACCTCACCTCCCGCCACGTAGAGCGCATTCAGAAACTGCTCTCCCCGCTGATCTATCTATCGAGCGCATTGAGAGCGAGACCCGATGTATTGAACAGCAACACACTGGGACAATCCGGGCTCTGGGCGTTTGGCATTTCGGGGGATTATCCCATCCTGCTTGTGCTCATGCACCGTGAAGAGGATCTCGAGCTCTTAGGAGAGATCGTCCAGGCGCATACCTACTGGCGCAAGCGTGGTCTAATGATCGATCTGGTCATCTTCAATCAAAGGGCGAGCAGTTACGACCAGGGCTTCAAGAGCAGCATCCATCGCCTGCTCGAGCGCACGGGCAGCGAGACCTGGCTGGGCAAACGCGGCGGCATCTTCCTTCTTCAGGAAGACCAGATGAGTGAAGCAGAGCGCATCCTGTTGCGGACGGTCGCCCGCGTCATCCTGGATGGGGAGGCAGGCTCTCTCGAGCAGCAGCTGGCAAAGCTGGACGAGCAGCCGGTCCGACTGCCGCGCTTCGTTCCGATGGAGCCGCTGGTTCCACCCCTGGATGTCCACCTTCCCCTCGAGCCTCCCACGGATCTGCGATTCGATAACGGCTACGGCGGCTTCACCCCGGATGGCCGCGAATACGTAATCCATCTCTCACATGGCGAGTGGACGCCTGCCCCGTGGAGCAACGTAATCGCCAACCCCGAGTTCGGCTGCCTGGTCACAGAAGCCGGCATGGCGACCACCTGGTGCAAAAATAGCGGCGAGAATCGCCTGACGCCATGGCGCAATGACCCGGTCAGCGATCCGCCGTCTGAAGCCATTTACCTGCGCGACGAGGACACGGGGCAAATCTGGTCTCCCACGCCCCTGCCGGCACGCGCCGATGCACCTTATGTAGTCCGTCACGGGGCGGGCTACAGCACATACTCGCACAACAGCCACGGCCTGGAACAGAACATGTCGGTCTTTGTCGTCCCGGATGAGCCTGTCAAAGTCGTGCAGCTGAGCCTGCGCAACGCCACCGGGCGCATGCGACGCGTCAACGTAACCTATTATGCAGAATGGGTGCTGGGTGTCTCACGAGAGGGGACCGCAGCGTATATCGCTCCGGAATTTGCTTCGCAACACTTCGCGCTCCTGGCGCGCAACCCCTATAACGCGGAGTTCGGGCAACGTGTCGCCTTCCTGGCATCCACACGCGAGCCAACCGGCGTCACCACTGACCGTAGAGAGTTCCTCGGCGAGCTCGGCAGCTACATACGTCCGGCGGCGCTGGAGCGGGTGGGATTAACGGCGCGCGTAGAGGCGGGCGCCGACCCGTGTGGTGTATTGCAGTGCCTGCTCTGGCTCCAGCCCGGTGAAACCAAGGAAATCACATTTCTTATCGGACAGGGAGCGGACCGCGCAGATGCCGAGCGGCTGATCGGTCATTACCGGAACATTCAAAACGTTCAGGCTGCGCGCCAGGCGGTCACGGAGTTCTGGGACGGGATCCTGGGACAGACCCAGGTGCAGACACCCGAGCCCGCTATGGACATCCTCCTGAACCGCTGGCTTCTGTATCAGGCGATGTCCTGCCGGTTCTGGGGGCGGACCGCGTTCTACCAATCCAGCGGCGCGTTTGGCTTCCGCGACCAGCTACAGGACGTGATGGGATTCGTCAACGCGCGGCCGGACCTGACGCGCGCCCATATCCTCGATGCCGCAGCCCACCAGTTTGAGCAGGGTGATGTGCTGCACTGGTGGCATCCGCCCTCCGGGCGCGGCATCCGCACCCGCTGTTCTGATAACCTGATCTGGCTGCCGTACGTCACTGCCCACTACGTGAGCGCCACCGGAGATACCGCCATCCTGGATGAATTGGTCCCCTTCCTGAGCGCGGAGCCACTCAAACCGGATGAGCACGAGCGTTACGGGCAGTTTCCGCAGGGAGAAGCCGCTTCGCTCTACGAGCATTGCTGCCGCGCCCTGACCAAGGGCATCACCGCCGGACCCCACGGCATCCCCCTGATGGGCGACCACGACTGGAACGATGGCATGAACCGCGTCGGGGTTCAGGGCAAGGGCGAGAGCATCTGGCTGGGCTGGTTCCTGTGCAGAACACTGGCTGATTTTGTCATGCTCTGTGAGGCGCGCGGGGATCAAACGCGCGCCTCGGAATTCCGCACCGCGATTGCCGAGATTAGTAAGGCAGTGGAAAGACACGGCTGGGATGGCGAATGGTACTTGCGCGCCTTTTACGACGACGGCTCGCCGCTCGGCTCGTTCCTCAACAGCGAGTGCAAGATCGACTCACTTGGACAGTCCTGGGCGGTTATTGCAGGTGAAGGATCTTCCGAACGTGCGCTGCGGGGGATGGAGTCGGTATATAAGCATCTCGTCCGCCCGGAGGATGAACTGCTCCTGCTGTTCACACCGCCCTTCCATCGCACCCCGCACGATCCCGGCTACATCAAAGGCTACCCGCGTGGTATCCGTGAGAACGGCGGGCAATACACCCATGCCGCGCTGTGGGTCATCTGGGCGTTTGCTCAACTGGGACAGGACGAGCGCGCCTTTGAGCTATTCCGCCTGATCAATCCCATCTGTCACGCCCAGACCCGCGAGGAAGCCGACCGCTACCAGGTGGAACCTTATGTCATCGCCGCGGACGTCTACAGCATAGACCCGTATGTGGGCCGCGGCGGCTGGACGTGGTACACCGGCTCGGGGAGCTGGATGTACCGCCTCGGTACGGAGATGCTGCTGGGGTTGCGGCGAGTTGGAAACTCACTCAGGATCGAGCCGCACGTTCCAAAAGACTGGCAGGAGTATCAGATCAATTATCGCTTTGGGAAAACAAACTATCACATCCGCGTTCAACAGCCAGATCATACCGGTGGCGAAATCATCCTGGACGGCGAGCGCCTGGCAGACAGCCTCATCCCCCTCACCGACGATGGGGGTACGCATGAGGTGCTGGTTAAGCGGTCAATCCCAGCCTGAGCCCACAAAACCCGGACCAAAAAAGGGGACATTCTGCTAATAAGAAGGATACGCTCCGACACGTGTGTCGGAGCGTATCCTTTCGCCATTACGTCCCTTTTACCCCATACGTGCGCCTTCCTCCTGACTTTCCCGCCTACTCGCCAGGACTCCAGTAGGGTGAATAACCGTAATACTCATAAATATCTCGCAGCCAGCCAGCCTCGTACGGAGCGGCGTCGGGCCACTTCTCTTTGTCAAACCCCGGTGCGTTCTTGAGAACCTCCCGGTCCACAGCCAGGATGGCATGGTTGCTCTGGGTGTCGAACATCAGGGCTTCCAGGGGAATCGCGAAGAGTTTGTCGCCCAGGCCCATCAAGCCGCCGAAAGAAAGCACTGCATAGGCAATCTGTGCATCGTCCAGATCTACAACCATATCTTTGATGCTTCCGAGTTGTTCGCCCTCGGGATTGATAACCTTACTACCGATGATCGAACTGGCGGATAAAACTCGAGGGTGTACATTCATACAGCGTCTCCGTGGATGTGCCAACTATATAAGCGGACCGAGTTTGTCACAATGGGGAATATGCCTACTCTCCAGGGGAGAGGGACCCCTTGTCATATACGGGATTGTCAGTTCGCCCTGCCAATCCACTTTCAAAAAAAAGGACTGCCGGCTGTTGGAGAGGCAGTCCTAAGCATATGTGAGTGTTTTTTTCAAATGCTCTATTGTTTCAGAAACCCCAGATAAGAAGCGGCTTCGTCCCGGCTGCTGACATTAAGCTTCTCGAGGATGTTATGGACGTGATTCTTGACCGTCCCTACCTCTACAACGAGGCGGGCAGCTATTTCCTGGTTGGTCAGCCCCTGCCCGATACATTGCAGAACCTCCAGTTCCCGGGATGTCAGACGCACGTCCTCGTCTAGTTTGCGCTCGGCGGCGGCGAACAACCTGGCAAGGCTGGAGAGGCGCTCTATCATGATGCCGGCGATCTGGGTGGACACCCGCGCTTCCCCCTTCTGTGCCATACGGATGACAGCCAGGAAGTCTTCCAGGGAGCTGTCCTTGAGGATGTAACCCATAGCGCCCGCCTCGATATAGCGCAGGACCTCCTTTTTGTCGTCCTCCGATAAACCGAGCGCCAGAACCCTTGTGGCAGGTGCCTGAGCGGTGATTGTGCGAATCAGTGTCAGCGCCTCTTGGTCCGGCAAGCCAACACTGACAACCGCTATATCCACCTCTTGCCGCTGCAGAAACTCCTGCGCCCCCGGCAGCGACGTAACGCAACCCACCACGCGTAAATCTGACTCATCCTCCAGCACAGAGGCAAAGATATTGGCGATTAGTGGGACCTCAATTACGAGGAGAACTTTAATCAGATGCATACTTGCCTTATTCCGAATAGAAAGATCCAGATCGTTTTCTCAGCGCACGCCATGACGTGGCGAGTATCTTCGTTGTGGACGTGGGTAAATGGCATGCTTCGTTCGTAACCGGATTCCTTTTTTAGCCTGCTACTTCGGGGATCGTACTGTTGGCGTCTTCACGATGTGAAACAGCCCCCCTCATTTCTTTGACCTGGTCCGCCAGCCTGCGCGCTTGGTTCTCACCGCTTTGTTTGATCCGCTGGCGCAAGTCCTGTCCGGATGTGGGTGCCATGAGCAGACCCACCGTCGCTCCGACCGCACTGCCCACCAACGCGGCAGTAATGATCTTACCTGCACTCGTTTTGCGATTGCGAAGTCCAAACTTCTTCATGCGATATTCTCCTTCCAGTCAGAGCCGGCACGTGCACCGGCATCAAGAGACGCGTTCTCCGGGCTCTCGACGAACGGCTTAGACCCGCTTCGCCCCACCACACGTAACCGGCTTTCCTTAACTACTATAAAAGGGAAAAATAAAACTTATTATGGGGAAAAGTCCTAAAGGATTTTAGGGAATGCCCTATCCCCACTTTCTATATTCCTACTGCTTTTTAGGTACATCCTGAATTGATGCCCGGCCACAGGCGGAATATATTAATGCTAGCAACAATCACAAACGGATATGCCGCACTTTATTTTTCTTAACGAATCGTATAACTTCTCTTCAGGGTATTCCTGGTCCATTTGATGTCGTCTCTTTTGAACGGCGAGTCAGTAAGGACCAGTTAATGTTCGAGTGGCGCCGGGTTTCGACGTAAGATGTCACGCCCAGAACAGCGCCACTCGAACCGCATTAATCGTCACGGTGCCTTACGGGGATATCAAAATCCTCGATGATTCAAATTCAGAAAGGGAAACAAGCCTTGATTACACTGGGATACGCCTTATCGAGTGAAGAACACAAACCGAACAAGCTGATCGCTCATGCACAGATGGCAGAGAGCTCCGGATTCAAGTTCCTGTTGATCTCCGATCATTTTCATCCCTGGGTCTCACGGCAGGGCAACAGTTCGTTCGTATGGAGCGTACTGGGCGGGATCGCGCAGGCGACGCAGCGCGTGAGTGTAGGCACTGGAGTGACCTGCCCTATCATGCGCTTCCATCCTGCGCTGACCGCGCACGCTGCCGCGACGGTCGCGGATATGATGCCCGGTCGTTTTTTCCTGGGTCTGGGTACCGGCGAGTACCTCAACGAGCATATCTATGGCGACGTCTGGCCGCGGATCGAAGCGCGGCAGGAAATGCTGGCGGAAGCAGTCCACATTATTAAGGAGCTCTGGAAGGGCGAGGAATACTCCTATCACGGAACCTACTATACGATCCGGGACGCGCGCATCTACACCCTTCCCGAAAAGCTGCCTCCCATTTATATCGCCGCCTCCGGTCCGGAATCGGCGGAACTGGCTGGAGAGATCTCGGATGGCTTGATCAGCACCACGCCCGATGACAAGATCGTCAACGCCTTCCAGAAAGCGGGCGGCGGAGATAAACCCCGCCTGGGCATGGTTAAGGTGTGCTGGGCGTATTCCGCCGAAGAAGCCCGGGAAACGGTGAAGCACTGGTGGCCGACCTCGGCGGTCTCCGGCTCTCTGCATGCCGATCTGCCGACGCCCCGTCACTTCGAAGACGTGGTCGAAGCCATGGGCGAAGAGCCGATTATCCCCGCTGACACCGTCCTGGGTCCCAACCCCAATGCATATCTGAAAGCCATCCAGATGATGGCAGAAAACGGCTTCGATCATGTATATCTGCATCAGATCGGTCCGGACCAGGAAGGCTTTCTAAAATTCTTCAAGGGTGAGCTTCTACCACTGCTGGAAAAGGAGGAGCTAGTCGGAGAGACCCTGTAACGATGTTCGGTTTGCTCACAGACACCTTCCGTGAATGGCGGGAGGATGGGGTGCCCCGCCTGGCAGCTGCCCTGGCATACTATACAACCTTTTCGCTAGCCCCCATCCTGGTCTTGATTATTGCCATCGCTGGTCTGATAGGCGGTCGCGATGCCGCCCAGACTCAGACCATGGCACAGGTCGAGGACCTGCTGGGAGCGGAGGGGCGTGAGTTTGTGCAGGAGATGATTGAAACTGCGAGCCGTCCACAGACAGGTTGGACAGCGACTCTGATCGGCGCCGTCACCCTCCTGTTCGGCGCGCTGGGTGTCTTTGGTGAGCTGCAGAATTCTCTCAATACCATTTGGGAGGTCAAGCCTAAACCGGCAACCAGTTTCTGGGACGGCATAAAACGTTTTGTCATCAACCGGATGATGTCCTTCACAATGGTGCTGGGGATCGGGTTCGTATTGTTGGCTTCGCTCGTGATCAGTGCAGCCGTCGCCGCGCTGGGCGAGTATATCGGGACGCGCTGGCCGCTGGCAGATTTCTGGTTGAGCCTCATCAATTTCGTTGTGTCGTTTCTCATCATCACCTTTCTCTTTGCGATGATTTTCAAATTCCTTCCAGAGATCAAGATCGCCTGGCGGGACGTCTGGCTCGGCGCTGCAGTCACGTCCCTGCTCTTCAGTCTCGGGAAGTTTCTGATCGGACTTTACCTGGGTCGCAGCGAGGTGGGCAACACATTTGGGGCAGCCGGATCACTCGCCATTCTCTTGATCTGGATCTATTACTCTGCTCAAATCCTTTTCTTCGGAGCCGAATTTACCCAGGTCTATGCGAACCGCTATGGGTCCAAGATCGTACCGGATCCCGGGATGGTTAGAATTACGGAGCAGGAGCGTGCCCAGCAAGGTATTCCACACCAGGAGACGCTGGAAAAAGTAGAAAGTGAGCAAAAATGGAAATCGATCTAAATGAGTTACTCTGGACTGCCCTGCGCGCCACGTTTGTGTATCTCTTTCTGCTGGTGGTTGTGCGCCTGCTTGGCAAACGCGAGATCGGATCGACAAGTGCATTCGACCTGGTAGTGGCGTTGATATTAGGCGAAGTGGTGGACGAAATTATTTACGGGGATGTCACGGTCTTGCAAGGAGTGGTTGCCATCGTTGTGGTCGCAATCTGGCATCTCGTGAATTCATGGGCAAGCTTCAAGAGCGACTTTATCGACAAGCTGACGGGTGCACCCCCCACGGTGGTTGTCAAAAATGGCCAGATCCAACGCAGCAGTCTTGCGAAGGAGAGACTCAATGAAAACGAGCTTTTCTCCGAGCTGCGCATGATGGGTGTGGAGGACGTCAAAGAAGTGAAACAAGCCACCCTGGAGCCAAACGGCAAGATCAGCGTCCTCCAGGAAGAATGGGCAAAACCCGTGCAGCGCCAGGACGTCCTCGACGTGAAACCGAAGACCAGCCGAAAGAAGTCATAGCTTAATGGAAGAGCTCAACCTTACCGGGATAGCCCTGCGCGTATCGATCATGTACCTGTATGCCCTGGTGCTTGTGCGGATTGCCGGCAAACAGGCAATCGGGCAGTTGACCGGCATGGATTTTGTAGTCACACTGATCCTTGGTGACATGTTCGACGATATCTTCTGGGCAACCGTTCCCATCGCGAAGGGGATGGTGGCGTTTGCGGTCGTGGTCTTTGCCCACATGCTTGTCACGTTCATGACCTCGCGCAGCATAAGTTTTTACCGCCTGGCGACATCTCCCGCGAGGCTGCTGATCGAGGACGGAAAGCTGATGCAGAAAAGTCTCCAGAAAGAGCGGATGCGTCCGGAGGATCTCCAAGCAGACCTGCGCATTGCCGGGGAGGAACACCTCAGTGAAATCAAGCAGGCCTGGCTCGAGCCGAGCGGCCAGGTCAGCGTGATTAAGAATCGGAACAGCAAACCCGTCCATAAAAAGGACCGCAAGTTGCTACGCTAGGGAAAGCCCTACTCATGTGACAGCACCATCCCCCATTGTTCATTCACCGCCCCAAATTTAGAATGATTTTAGACAAGTGTGGAATAAACCGAATACAAACTTAACAACTGGAGGTAAGACATGGCTTCGAAAATGCAGACACTGGAAGATTTATATACCGACTTGCTGAAGGACCTGTATAGTGCAGAAAAGCAGCTGGTCAAGGCGTTGCCCAAAATGGCAAAAAACTCCGGCTCCGCAGATCTTCAGAAAGCCTTTCAGGAACATCTCAAGCAGACCGAACGACAGGTTGAGCGGATCGAGCGTATCTTTAACGAGATGGGTGGCTCGCCGCGTGGCAAGAAATGTGTTGGCATGGAGGGGTTGATCGAAGAGGGTAATGAGATCATGAAAGAGGATGCCGAGCCACAGGTCCTGGATGCCGGACTGATTGCAGCTGCCCAGAAAGTAGAGCATTACGAGATTGCCAGCTATGGCACAGCCCGCAGCTGGGCGGAGCGCCTGGGATACAACAAAGCAGCTCGACTGTTGCAGGAAACCCTGGATGAGGAATCCATGGCGAATGAAAAATTGACTCAGATCGCAGAGAGCCACGTGAATATGGAGGCGCAATAGTACGCAGCATGCCTTTATTTGATGGCAAAGTTGCGCTCGTGACAGGCGGCGGCTCGGGAATCGGGCAGGCTGCCTGTCACTTATATGCGAATGAAGGGGCAAGGGTCGTTGTCTCTGATATCGACCAAAGCGCAGGCGAAGCTGTTGTGCAGGCAATTCAAAAGGGAGGAGGCGAGGCGGTATTCGTACGAGCGGATGTTTCGAGTCCCGGTGACTGTCAGGCGATGGTTCACGCTGCGCTGGAAGCATACGGCCGGTTGGACGTTGCCTTCAATAATGCCGGCATCGGCGGCGAGGCGAACTTGACTGCCGACTACAGTGTGGACGGCTGGCAGAAGGTGATCGACATTAATCTTTCCGGAGTGTTTTACTGTATGAAGTATGAAATCCCGTCCATGCTGCAAGCCGGGAGCGGAGCCATTGTCAATATGGCTTCCGTGCTTGGGCAGGCTGCCTTCGCGCAGTCACCCGCGTACGTAGCAGCCAAGCATGGAGTGGTGGGATTGACGAAGACAGCCGCTGTGGAATATAGCAACCAGGGCATTCGCGTCAACGCTGTTGGACCCGGCTTCATCAGCACACCGCTGATCTCCAATCTGGAAGAAGATCAGCAGATCCGGGACTACCTCATTTCCCTTCACCCAATGGGGCGCCTGGGAGAACCAGAGGAAGTAGCGGAGCTTGTCGTCTGGCTAAGCTCAGACAAGGCTTCTTTTGTCAACGGGGCATATTACGCCGTGGACGGCGGATACCTCGCGCGCTAACCTCCTTCGACCGAATGCCAGAACCCTGTAACAAAGGACGGAGCGAGACTCATGAATAACCATATTGGTGGTTTGTTCCGAACCCAGGAAAGTGCCAACCTAGCGTATGAGGCGTTGCAGAAAGCTGGCTTTGCAACAGAAGACATCCATATGCTGCTTCACAAGCCGCGCCGGAGTGTCGTTAAATCCATGGATGTCCCTATCCAGAATATCGCAAAGAATGCCTTTCTGGGCGCTCTGGTCGGCGGCATCATAGGTGCTTTTGTGGGTTGGTTGGTCGGCTCAGGAACGATTTCATTACCATACCTGGAACCTGGATCGGCGCCACGTGAGCCGCTCTTCGTCTTAATGTCGGTGATCTGGGGATTGATTACAGGCGGATTGACCGGAGCCATTCTGAGTGTGGCGTTCCGGCTGTTGCGATCCAACGAAAAGGCCGAAGTCATGACCCGGGAAATTGAAAAGCGCGGTGTGCTGGTCACGGTCCATGCAGCTGACTCGCAAACAGAAAGCAAAGCGCTACAAATCCTTCAAGAACATCAGGCGGTGGAAGTCGGTCCTGCCTCTGAGAAATGGGATCTGAATATATGGGTTAGCCCGAATGAAAACGAAACCAGGGCTTCTGTGGAACACCCTGCTCATCTGAGATAAGGACTGCGACCCACCTCTTCTCATCATGGTGTGATCAACTTAACAAAGCATCATCTCCGATGATGCTTTTTCTCTGTGCAGGTGGGTCTCAATGAGAGGGATCAATCAGGTGCTGCCTTTTATGGATCAGACTTCCTGGTCGAACGGATAAGAATAAAGATCCGTCTTTCATAACTAAGGGAAATTCGAATCGTTAAAATGCAATAAGGGAAATCCCTATGCCCCTGTAGATTGTTCCCTGTTATAGGCAAGCAAAGGGAATGATATATTTACTATGCGGGAAATGCTTGCACGCCACAACTGCCTATGAAGCGACGGCGCGACGGCGGTTCAGCTTACCCCTGTTTTCGCCGCCAGGGAAATCTCTACAAGGATAGGAAAAATGAATACACCACAAGATAAACAAGGGTCACGGTACGTCGTCGAGGCACAGGAGCTGACGAAAACGTTTGGAAGCGAGGTCGCGGTTAACAACCTCAGCATGAGCGTTCCCTACGGAACGATTTTTGGTTTTATTGGTCCCAGCGGGTGCGGGAAAACCACCACGGTGCGCCTGCTCACAGGCGTCCACGCTCCGACCTCTGGCCAGGTACGGGTGCTTGGCAAGGATCCCGTGCACTTTACGAAATCAGATCGGGAGCGGATCGGCTATCTCATTCAGAACTTTGTTCTGTATCCGGAGCTGACGGTCTGGGAAAACTTGAATTTTGCCGGGTCCTTTTATGGTGTCCCCCTCATCGGGAGATCCCGCCGGCTTAATCATCTGCTCGAATTTGTTGAGCTCACCGAGGATAAGAACAAGCGTGCCAGCGCGCTTTCAGGTGGAATGAAGAGGCGTCTGAGTCTGGCAGCCACCATGGTGCATAACCCCGAACTGCTATTCCTGGACGAGCCTACTGCAGGTATTGATCCCATCCTGCGGCGCAAATTCTGGGATTACTTCAAAGAGCTGCAGAAGGAAGGCCATACTCTGTTCGTCACTACACAGTATGTAGGCGAAGCGGCATACTGTGACCTGGTGGGCGTAATGTATGAAGGCAACCTGCTCATGGTGGAAACTCCAGAGAATTTGCGCAAAAAAGCCTTCGGGGGCGAGATCGTCAGCATTAAAACGTCGGAGTGGATCCGATATGAGGACCGGAAAAAGCTGGAAAACCTGCCTTTCGTACAGGGCAAGATCAAAGTCATCAGTGACTCAGAGATCGAGGTCATTGTGGACGAAGCTAGCACAGCCATGCCTGCCTTAATGGAAGCTACGAAGGCGGCCCGGATCAATGTCGAGACGATGGAAGAGATCATTCCGCCGTACGACGATGTGTTTGTGCGCTTGATTGAAATGGAGACCGCCGATGTCCAGACTGTTTAAGTTCCTGATCCGCATCTCGTCCTTCGTCAGCAAGGAATTGACAGAGATCCTGCGCCAGCCAAGGCTGGTGCTGACGCTGGTGTTCGGTCCCTTTTTGATCATGTTCCTGTTTGGACTCGCCTATCCCGAGCAAAACCGTACCTTGAGAACCACCTTCGTAGCCGAGGATCCGGGCTCTCTCGAAGGAAACATGCAATTATTCACCGATACGGCAAGCCCGGTGATCAACAACCTGGGTGTGGAAAATGATCGAGAGCTGGCGCTGGCAAAACTGGCTCTCAATCAGACAGATCTCGTGATTGTCATCCCCGAGACCCCACTCGAAACGGTTCAAGGCAATCAGCAGGCGCAGTTCACGATTTATCATAACGAAGTGGACCCGTTCCAGATTGGCTATATCCAATCGGCTGCCAGGATTTATGTGGATGAGGTCAACCGCAGTCTCCTGCAGTCTATGGCGGAACAAGGGCAGGCAGATGCCGGTGATGTACAGGCCAGCTTGCAAAATGCTCTTGCCAGGACTCAGGCAATCAAGAGCGTCCTTCCCCCGGGAGATCCAAACGCGGCTGAAATCAATGAGCTGGAGTCCGATCTCACGACCGCGAACGACCAATTGACCACCTTCCGCTCAGTGAGCGCGCCTGTGCTTGTCAATCCCTTTTCAGCGGAAACCACATCCCTCTCCGATATCATCTTTACGCCCACGGAGTTCTTTGCGCCGGCAGTGATCGTCCTGCTTTTACAGCATTTATCCATCACGTTTGCCTCGCTATCCATCGTGCGCGAGCGCCGCTCCGGGATCGTCGAGCTGTTCCGGGTGTCGCCCATCAGTGCATTCGAAACCCTGATCGGGAAATACTTGAGCTATCTGACACTCGAGATCCTGCTCGCCGGGGTGATTACGGTGCTGGCGGTCTGGCTCCTGAGGGTGCCTATGTTCGGAGACTGGATCAGCTATGCTATCGCAGTAATTGTCTTGCTTTTCACCTCGCTGGGTGTCGGTTTCCTGATCTCCCTGATCTCCGAGACGGACACGCAGGCTGTCCAATATTCGATGTTATTGCTCCTGGGGAGCATCTTCTTCAGCGGTTTTTTCCTGGACTTGCGACTGATCTGGGATCCAATGAAAGCGGTTGCCTGGTCCTTGCCGGCCACCTATGGGATCCGCATGCTGCAGGATATCATGCTGCGCGGAGCCTCGGCCTCCACGGTGATCCTGTATGGACTGGCGCTGATCGGGATCGGTCTCTTCATCCTGGACTGGCTAATTTTGCGACGCCGGATGGAAGGTCAATATTCCTGAAAATATTCGGATGTGCGGCTTACCAATGAATTGAGCCTGTCTGCCAGCCGGATGCTTTCCCGCTGGCGCGACCTTTGCAGACGCCTTTTCAACTCGAAAAGGCGTTTTCGTATCTCTCCTACCTGCTCAGATGCTTCTGTGGAAAATGCTGGTGTGGCAAAAGAGTACAGGTGCTGGAACGTGATCTGTACGGCTACTGCGAGGGGCGGCGCCAGCACCACGCCGATAAACCCAAACGCCTCTGCCAGGGCGATCACAAACAAGACGATCAAGAGCGAGCTGTATTTATAACGGGGAAAGAATCGAGGCTCGATGATCAACGACATGATCAGCAAAACGCCCACGGTGTAGATCATTGCAACCAGGCCCACGGTCGAGGAAATTCCGGTGCCTATGATCAGAGCAGGGAACACTGCGATCAGGGCCCCGAACCACGGGATTAGGCGGACAATTGCACCCCACAATGCCAGCAAAATCGGATACCGGATGCCGAGCACAGAATAGCCTAACCAGAGCAGCAATCCCGCCAGGACGCTCTGAACAAGCTCGCTGCGCAAGTACTCACCCACACCCGTTTCCACAGATCTCCAAACGTGCAACGCGCGCGGATGGTGCTCCTGAGGCAGGAGAGAGAGCGCCAGACGTTCGAACCGGAACTGGTCCGCGCTCCAGTACAGGCTGAGGACCAGCACAATCGCGATCTGACCGAGGATCGAGAAGAAATTCTGCGCCATGCTTGCAATGCCGGTTAGGACTGGCACCCCGCTGTCGCTCGTCAGTGCCTGATAGAAGTCGGCGGAGGGCGGCAACTGTTCCGCCAGGGTTTGCTGGAAAAGACTCCCGCTCTGGGGCCAGTCTGCCTTGAGTCGATCATACCCCAACACGAAGTCATCCGTGGCTCGTTGCAGCTCGTCGAGCAAAGGCGGGCCGACCATCCAGATGGAGCTGGCTATCGCCGCCACCAGCAAAAAATAAACAATTCCCAGGGCCAGGCGTTTAGGGACGTTTCGCCCGGTAATGGTACTGATCAGCGGACGAAGCGAAGCCGCCACCGCCAATGACAGGAAAAATAACAGGATCGCAATACTGAACTGCCAGAGCAGGAGCAAGACAATCAGAGTAACGACGACTACGATGGTATACCGGGCGATCCGTATCATATGGTCTCACCCTCTTTTTTCATCTGGCTCAATACCTGGTTTAGCTCCTCTGCCAGATTGTAGATTTCCAGCCGGTCTTGCTCCGGCAGGTCGCGAAAGGCAGGGTTTTTGTTGGAGGTTTCATAGATCGTCTGCATCAATTCCTGGCTCTCATCGATCAGCGTTTGGATCTGGACTTCCCGGTTCTGCACCTGTTTGGCGGACTCGGCTGCCGTCAAAACCGCCCGACTTACTATGAGCTGGATAATGGCGGCGAGCGGCAATGCCAGTAGCGCGCCTGCGAAGCCAAAGACGGAACTGAAGGCGATCAGCGACAGAAGCACAACGATTGGATTCACTCCCATCGAGCTTTTCATAATGCGCGGCACCAGGACGGCATTCTCGAGCAGCTGGATGACAATGGTTGCCACTACTACCCAGACGGCTTTCCCGGGATCCACAGAAAGAGCGACCAGAAATGCGGGAATCGCTCCCAGCGCAGGACCAAATATCGGCACCAGCTCCATCACCCCTGCGAAGACCGCCAGCACCAGCGTGTAAGGGAGACCAATCAGAGCATAAGCAATAAAAGCTGCCAGCCCGACGGCGACGCAAAGAAGCCCCTGTCCTCGCACATACCCCCCGATCTTGGACTCAGCCAGCTGGACGAATTCCCGTATTCGCTTCCGGCGCTGTTGAGGGAAGACGCGCAACATGGCTCGCATAATAAGATTGCCTTCCTGTGTCCAATAGTAAGCAAGCAGAAAAACCGCAAGGATACTTAAGAGCCCCCTCATGACGATGTTGGTATAAAAGATAGCCTGGGTAACCTGCGTAATCACCTCGTCGTCTTCTTCTGTGCTGGCAAAGGTGGTTCCGAGCAGAGATAACTGTGATGGAAAGCGCCAGCCAATGTTTTGTAACAGGCGGTTACTCGAATTGATCAATCGGCTCCGCAATTCAGTGTAATACTCCGGTAAAGTACGCGAGATCTCCGTGGCTTGTTCGGCAAGAAGCGGAAGGATCATCGCCAGGAATCCGACCAGGAGTCCGGCAATCAGGACGTAAATAAAGATGATCCCCAACGACCGAGGGATTCCACGGCGATGCAGCCATTCCACCCCCGGACGGATGGCGGTTCCGATCAGGACCGCGATAAAAAACAGAAAAAGGACGACGCGCAGGCTATATAACAGCCAGAACGTTAAAAAGACGCAGACCACAAAGACAGTTGCAAGTACAACTTGACTTGTGGTCCACGTTGCCACCCCTTCCGAGGGAGAGGATTTCATGGCTCCAGGCGAATCATCGTCCCGGTTGCATCTACACGATAACGATATTCCTGGTTATCTATGTTGAAGGTCAGTAACCAACCGGGAGTAATCACTTCTGCGCACACTTCATCGCCTTCCGGCAGACCTAAGCAACTGTTCGGCCAATCCATCCTTTCTACATCCTGGATTTGGATGCTCTCGGGCGGCACCGCCAGGGTTTCACTGATCTGGTTTTGTACGTTCAGAGCAACGTCAGGGGGCAAGACATCTTCCATGGCAGGGTCTACCTGGGTCGCTGCCGCATCTGGTTGGTTGGCACTGCAGGCGCCAAGAATCAGGGTAGCGCCCAGCAGTGCCACAATCCATGATTTAATCATGCTTAGAACCAGCCAAACAGGAGTCCGAGGATAACCAGAAGTAACAGGAAACCGACGATCCCGCTGCCACCGTACCCCCAGCTCCGGCTATAGGGCCAAACCGGCAGAGCGCCCAGCAGCAACAGAACCAGAATGATGATAAGAATGGTACTCATTTGCTTTCTCCTTTTATCTATTTAGTTATTTTAACATGCCAGAGGGGAGAGTTACTCCCCTCTGGCATTCGTTCTTGAGGGGCAACTACTCGTCAATTACATCCGACGATTCACATCCTCATCCCAGTGGCTGAGGAAGTCGTCGATCTCGCGCTCGGCTTCTAGCTCGGTATAACCGTAGCGCTCCTGAAGCTTCCCGGCAAGCTTATCGCGCTTTCCGGAGATCTGCTCGATCTCGTCATCGGTGAGATCACCCCACTTCTCGCGGATCGAGCCTTTCAACTGCATCCATTTGCCTTCCAAAATGTTCTCGTTCATTGTGTCTCCTTTTCTAACGGTTAGTCTTATTGCCCTTTGCTTTCACTTCACTTCGAGGGCATTACTCGTGTACTAATGCAAATGCGTCTCCCGGTCATAGGTTGTGACCTGACTGGTAGGCGCCCGGTAAAAGAGAACCCAGATCAAGCGGACGATCGCCCAGCCAATCAGCGGGTAAACAACCATCGCAATCAAGGATGTGATTTCGAGCACCGAGTTTCCAAAGGCCGGGTTGGCAACAATGTTCCGGAACGGCCACAGGAACAATTCACTTAGCTGGTAGACAAACGCAGTGAACCAGCTCGCAGGATTGGCACCGATCAACAACAAAATCACTCGGATACCGATCAGGGCCTCGAGAGCGCCGAACAGCAGCCAGATGAACTGGGATACTTTGTAGAGCGCCTCGCGGTATTCCAGGTTAGCGTTGTGGACGACATGCTCCTCATGGACATGATCCGTGCCCTGCTGGACGACAACATGTTTCTGTTGTCCGATTTGATCTCTATCTATGCTCATTTGACACCTCCGTGTAGAGAGCGACTTAATAAACCCGGCGTCTGGTCAACAGACCTAAAAGCAAAGACAAAATGGCTGACCCAATCACACCCCAGACAACCGGGAACGACTCACCTTCGATATTGATGGTAAAAATCTCTGGTAGTCCAAGTTGACCGGCAAGCCAGATACCCACATAGGCGCCAATGAAACCAACAACAATGGACATCAGACAGCCGCCAAACGAATAACCAGAGATCGCCTGACCCAGGCCCCCCACAATGCCAGCAATCAAGAGTAGGATCAAAATTCCTGTCAAAGTCATTTCAACCTCCGTTCGATGATCTCGCTCCGAAACTGCGCCAGACCAATATACCCTACGCGCAAAGCTACCAAGCAAGATCGTCTGGTCTTACTATAAAAGTTAGGAATTCTTCTATCAATGGGGGATGTACCTACTGATTCAGGTGGTTCCCTAAGTAGGAGATTAAAAAGCCGGGCTGCGACGATGGTGCGTCACAACCCGGTTCTGATTGATTCGTTAAGGTTTACTTGGCTATCCACCTCGGCGCGAAAGAATTCGTTGCGCGATGTGTTTGAGAGTGATCCTCGATTCGGTCTCGAACTTTTTCATCAGCAGCATCAGATACCTATCCACCTGCTCCGGGCTCATGTTGAGCATCAAAGCAATATCTCCAGGACTGCGATCAAGGACAAGCTGCTCCAAAATTTCTACTTCCCGCTTGGTCAGCGTTTGTTCTTCCACCGAGGGGATCCCACTCTGTCGCAGGGCGCGTGGGCTAAACCAGCTCGATCTATTATGCATAATGCTGCGGATGGCCTCCAGCAGCATCATGGGCGCTTCGTCTTTCGTAATATAGCCCGAAGCCCCATTTTCCAACATCCCCAGGATATAATCCCGATCGCTATACGAACTGACTGCCAGCACTTTGATCTCAGGCTGCGTTTCATGGATATGGCGCATGACCTTATCACCGCGCTGGTCTGGCAATTCAATATCGAGCAAAAGGATATCAGGCTGTCTGGAAGCTACCAGTTGAATGGCTTCTGCACCATTTGCCCCCTCGCCCACAACGACCATGTCGTGCGCTGTCTGCAACAGATTCTTGATACCTGTCCGCACCCCGGAATGGTCATCGACGATCAAGACCCTGATTCGCTGGTCAACCATTATGCTTCTTCTGCCAGTTTCATCCCTGAAACTCGTTTCTGGTGAAGTCATGAGTTCCATAATTGTATCCAAGTTTACTGGATGAGCAGAATGGGCATCAATGGGGATTTACCCTAATTTTTTAAGGTCGGTCTTCCGCCCCCACATTAAGGTCTCTCTTAACCAGACTTTCCTGAACAGCCAGGATCGCGGCTTCCACCCGGGAGACCACACCCATCTTCCGGAAAATGGCATGCAGGTGCTTCTCAACAGTCTTCACACTGATGCCCAGTGCAATCCCGATCTGGTTATTGGTCTTACCTTCTACTACCAGGTTCAGCACATCCAGTTCCCGAGACGTCAGGTCAGTACTGCCCTCCTGTTCCTTGAGCAGGATCTGGCTTAACAGAGCTGCGACCTTGCGACTGACCCAGCCCACCTCACCATGCGCCACCCCGCGGACAGCTTCAATGATCTCTTCGGGTACTTCGTCCTTGAGAAGATATCCAGAAGCACCGTATGTCAGCAACTGGGAAATGAATTCTCGATCGTTATAGGAACTCAAGCCGAGGATACGCGCGTTGCTGCCGATCTTATAAGCCCTCTTAATGATCTCAACGCCGCTCATATCGGGCAGCTTCATATCCAGAAGGACTACGTCCGGTTTTAGCTCTTCGATCTTTTTCAATGCGTCTTCGCCTGTGTGGGCTTCACCGGCTACGGTGATACCTACAGCCGGCGCCAACAGGTCACGAATTCCCTTACAAATGATGGGATGATCGTCCACAATCAAAACACGAATATCTGCCATGGCTCAACTCTTTCGTTTCTTCTCTCTATTTTACTCAACTGAGTCTTTCCAGGGAATGGTTACGCGTATCGTCGTTGAATGCCCGGGCTCAGACTGCACCCTAAATGAGCCGCCCAGGGCATTTGCGCGTTCTGCTGCACCTGCCAGGCCATAATGGCCCTGTCTTACAAAGTCAATCCAATTGGAAGGCACGTTAAAACCTCTCCCGTTGTCGGTAATCTCCAGATTCGCTTCCTCGGCATCGAACGAGAAACGGACATGTACTTCGGTCGCCCTGGCGTGTCGGATCACGTTGGCGAGTGACTGCTGGAAAATACGGAACAGTGCCAGGCGGACCTTCTCCGGCAGAATCTGCCGGTCGTGCGCCAGCGAAAGATTGATGCTCAGGTTAGGATGCTTCTCCACAACGTCATTGGCATGCGAGCGAATGGCATTCTCCAAACCGAAGTTGAAGATTGTGGGCGGTCTCAGTTCTTTTGCGGTCGCGCGCAAGTCCTGTAAGACATTCTGGATATGCTGTTTTACGTCGCCCAGGGCTTCCTTGAGAGCCGGATCGGCATTGCTACGCAACTCTTCAATGCGATAGATAGCGCTGTATAGGGACTGCATAGGACTGTCATGCAGCTCCTGAGCCAGCCGTAAGCGCTCCAGCTCCATACTGGCTTGCAGACGGTTGTTCAGCTCTGCCACTTCCATCTCAATGCGCTTTTGCTCGGTAATGTTCTCGACAATACCGACGACAAGCGCGGGGTTTTGATCGTCGGTGCCTCTCTTGATGACGGTAAAGATTGTCTTTACCCAGATCACGGACTGGTCTTTGTGCAGAGTGCGGTGCTCGAAACGGAAAGAGGAGGTGCCTTTATTCTTTACGTCCTTGAACAATCTGACTGCCTTGCCGATATCTTCAGGATACAGGAACTCATGGAAGTAGTTCCCTGCAAGCTCGTCATCCGTATAACCGATCATGGACTGAAAGGCGCGATTGGTTTGAATGATCCTGCCTTCGAGATCCAGCACCTTGATCCCGACCGTGACCGACTCAAAAATGGAGCTGAAGCGCTCCTCACTCATTGCCAGCGCCCGCTTTGCAGACAAGCGCTCGGTAATTTCTGCATGCAGCGATTCAAATAGTCGGCAATTTTCAATCGCCAATGCCGCACGATAGGCTATATCGGTCAGGAAAGTTTGATCTTCCACGTTGTAGGATCGGTTGCCGCGGTGGCGAGAGAGACTGATTGTCCCGACGACCCCGCTTCGGCCGATCAGCGGCACGATCAAAACACTTTCGATGCCAATCGCATCGACGAATTCCTTTAAGTCCGGCAATGTCACTGCCTGCAAGTGCTCCTGGGGGATCGATGGGATCAGGAGCGGTTCACCGGATCGGATCACGCTGCCTCCGAGAGTCCGACCGTGCTCATATTCAAACTCGGGAATGAACAATTTGCGCAGCAATGCGAGCGCCGTAGGATTGGTATCATGAAAGGCGCTCACGCGCAGCCTGTCGCCAGCAGCGTTCAGCAGCGTGATCAGGCTGAGGTCGCCAATCACTTCGGCGGTGAATCGCGCCACCTGGTGCAGGATTGTGTTGAGATCATTGCCAGCCTCGGCAACCGAGTGCGAAAAGCTATACAAAGCTTCCGTGCGCCGGACGTGCTTCTCCCTGGAAAGTTCGATCTGCTTACGATAATCAATGTCCCGTATCAGGGCAATAGCGCCGTCTACATTATCGTTTTCGTCGCGCAGGATTTCAGCAGAAAAAGATAGCCAGCTGCCCTTTTGACTCTGATCCTTACGCAGAATCATCTCTTCTGAATCGATAGCCGCCTCCCCTCGCAGCGCACGAACAATTGGCAGCTTTTCTGGTGGGTAGGGGATAACGCCGTCATCCAGATAAAATCCGAACGCCTGAGGCCACTCCTCCGGTTTTAGATCCCGGTCTGGCACGCCGAGCATCGCAGCCGCAGTCCGGTTCATGGACTGGATCTGCCCTGCCCAGTTGACCGAAATAATTGCGATGGGAATCGCATCGAACACCTTCTCGGAAGGCAATGTTTGCTGCGCTGCATCATGCAACAGGGCTTTATCTGTATTTGAACTCCGTTTTCTTTGATTCGATTTGCCAGCTTTGGTCATAATCGATTTCTCTTCCATCCACATTTCCTTCTTTTCAAGTATTGACGAACAAGTAGTATAACTGCCCGGTTTATTCGAGAACAGTGGTCGTGGAGGAATGAATAATCGATGGACTGCGCCGGACCTCCCCTACGCTCCGTAATAATAACATTAAAACAGCTTTTAATAGCCCAAATTTATACCACAATCCCCGAAAATGCAATGACCTTTTTGTTACGGCATGGAAAAGCTGAGCAAGCCGGTTGCCCTGGATTTCACAAACAAAAACTGCGCAGAAGTTGTCTCTACGCAGTTTTTGTTTATCCGGTACTGAAAGCACTAAGTCGGCTACCGTGCCAGTTTACCCCCCGGTTCCATTGCTTTGCCAGAATGTGTCAATATCCGCATTCCAGCCATCTACTGTCGCATCGGGGAACTGCCCGTCAGCGAAGAACGGTGCGTTTTGAAGCACGCTTGCGTCCGCATTAAGGATGAATTCGCCAGTCGCAGCATCCCACTCGAACTGCCCAAAGGGAACCGGAATCCAGCGCTCTGCCTCAGCCAGTACGGCGGTGATGACCACGTACAGGATATCGCCGGTGTCGGTGTCGGTAATCATATCCTCGATCGTACCGGTCATGTTCTCTGCACCGGCGACTAAGCCCGGATCGGCGGTGGGTGTCTCAGCGGTTCCACCCGGGGTTGCGGTGCTCTGGCCCGCTCCGGCACCTGGGTCTGGTGTAGCGGTACCCAAATCCGTGCCGGTACCACCCTGGGCTCCCCAGTTGACGGTAGACCCAAGCACTTCGCTCGCTAAGACAACGCCCTGTAAATCCTGTGCCTGACCCTCACCGGCGCCTGCATCCGCGGTGGGAGTGCCTAGACCCTGGTCAGTAGCCGCGGGCTCAGTGGCTGTTTGATCGGCAGCAGGGGTATCTGTTGCGCCGCCGACAGTGCCGCCACTCTCCCAGTATGTGCGGATATCAACATCCCAGTCCGCGGCAGCCTGTCCCATTTCGGGGAGGTTGCCCAGGTCGAAATCGGGCGCATTGCTAAAGACTTCAACATCTCCTTGCAGGATGAAGGCATTTTGCTGCCCGCCGGTGTTCTCACCGTTGCCCGTCTGTAGAGCAAGGGAATTCCACGGCACCAAAATATTTCGTTCACCGAGGCCCAGGAAACCGCCTGTGCCCACGATCACGTAGGCTACGCGGGGATCGTCCAGGTTCAAAACCATGTCGTTGACGTCACCGATCTGTTCCCCATCCTGGCTCCACACGGTGAAGTCCAGCTGGTTGGAGATTCTTGCGGGATTGACATCACCCGTAACAGGCACACCGGGGGTCTCTGTGGTTGTACCTGCTTCTGTCGCCGTCCCCTCTGCCGGGCTCTCGGTTGCCGTGCCATTCATAGCCTCTGTGGCATCCATGGTCACGGGCGGCGGTGAGCCAGCCACATTTGTACTGGTTGCTCCTCCTCCGCAGGCGACGAGCACTATCGCAGACATGATTAGCATAGACAACAGGAAACTCATTCTTCTCATATCTTTTCATACTCCTTTACTCACAGTGAAATTTCTAAACTCTCTCAAAAAAAAAGTCACTCTGAGGGAGCAGGGTAGGTCTCGAACCTTCTCAATTGAGACTTTGCGCTCTGTTCAGAATGACACGCTTTGAGACGAGCTCTGATAGCCGGGTGGCTATCTACTCGTTAAGGATATTCAAAACTGGCTGATAAGCAATGGGGGATATCCAAAAAGAAAAAATGGGGGATTCCTTTACCCGCGCGGAAAACGAGTGGGGCTCTTAAGGTTCTATCAAGGAGGACTCAGGAAACACTCATGAAACCCCTAGATACACTGGGCACATCCCCCATTGTATAGTCTGTCCGTTAGCAGTACATTGTGCATAAGAAAATAGCAGAGTAATTGATTGCTCTTACAGATGAAAGGAGTTGAAAATGGATCTTTTACAATGGGCATTAATTGCGTTTGTCGTGGCGATCATCGCTGGTCTGTTTGGCTTCACCGGTGTGGCGCAGGGTGCAGCATCCGTTGGGCGGGTGCTGTTTGGGCTCTTCCTCGTCGTCGCCGCAGTTTTTCTGGTGCTTGCTCTTCTGGGTGTTAGCATCCTGACCTAAGCTAACCAAAGGTCGACAATTAAGATTAATTACAGCATGAAATCGAGGCATTCTTGAGGAATGCCTCGATTTTTATACTAACCAGCCGCTCCCCTAAACAAAAGAAAAACCAATTCAATCCTCGGTCAACGGGTTGAAACCTCGCCCCAAGATCTCCTGCGCTGCCGAAACCACAACAAAGGCTGTTGGGTCCTCTTTATTGACTGCAGATTTGAGGTTATGTACTTCGGTGACCGTCAGGGCACAGATCAGCACGGAGCGTTCCTGACCCGTGTACATTCCTTTGCCGCTTAATGCTGTCACGCCACGTCCCAGATCTTTTAGAATACGACTCGCCACAGCTTCAGCCTTATTGGTAATAATCAGGGCCATGAGCTGTCTGCGGCGATGGGGCGGCGCCAGGAAGGCGAGCCAACCCTTCCGTTTCCCCTCTTCGGAGAACCCGGCGACTGCTTCTTCCCCGAAGCGCGGCAACACCTCGCCGGTCGCTCGATGCATGCTGATGGTAGCGAGTGCAATCGCAGCCAGCGAGGCATAAAATCCGAAGCCAAGCCCGATCATGATTTCCCCAGAGACCGGTCCCACGGCACTGCGCTCGACGAATTCAGCCAGGTCCACTGCCGGTCGCGGAAACTGCCAGATTTTTGCAACCCATGCTGCGTACAGGATCAGAAAGATCCAGATGTAATTCCGGCGCAGCCGCCTCCCAAACGCTTCCCAGATCGAGATAGGAAAGCTGGGCGAAAGTAAATTCTCCGCAAGGCTTTCCGCCCATTCTGGTGATGGATGGAAGGGCGGTACAAGCATTGCGGCATAAAAATCTGTTTCCATTAAACGGACACGGTAACTCCAAAGCTCATAGTAACGATAACGTCGAGTTTCGATGAACAGGAACCACAGCACCAGCAATGTATTCAGGATGATGATCGCATGATGGATATCGGGCTGGCTAAAAGCAATGGATAGGGTTGCGCCGGTAACAACCACCGCCCAGTTCGTCGTTGTGTCCAGCCGCTGCCGCCAGACGTTAGCGCGCTGGATCTCGGCGCGGAAGAAATGGACCATAGCGGTCACGAACTCGCTGGTCTTTAAGCGGTAACCGCGGTAAGTCCAGACCGGCTCGTCGGGATCTGGTGAAGGCGATGGAGAAGTTTTAGGTGCAGGCATAACTCTCCTTCTTGAGCACAATTCAGCTTGTTGTAAAAGTGTACCCTATTAATCAATGCTCCATCCCCGCTTCTTGGGGGTTTTGGCTGCTTTGATTGTTTTTTGTAAGAGAACGGTTTATACTCCCTCTGACGCTGACAGGAGCCTCCTGTTCCCGAAACCAGACACAACAAAAAAGAAATCATGCAACCCCTCCATAACATTCGAATCCTGGATATTACCCGGGCTCTGGCAGGCCCTTATTGCACGATGATGCTGGGAGATCTGGGCGCCGACATCATCAAAGCGGAGCGCCCCGGCATCGGAGATGAAACGCGCGGCTGGGGACCTCCATTTGTGGGCAAGCCATACGGTCCCTACCCCGGCGAATCCGCTTATTTCATCGCTGCCAATCGGAATAAACGCAGCATAACGGTCAATATTCAACTAGCAGAAGGACAGGAAATCGTGCGCCGCCTGGCAGGGATCTCGGATGTCTTGGTTGAAAATTATCGTACCGGCGATCTGGATAAGCTTGGGCTCGGCTATGCTGATATGCATCGGCTCTACCCGAAATTGATCTATTGCTCGATCAGCGGGTATGGCCGCACGGGTCCCTATGCAGATCGCCCCGGATATGATGCCATCCTCCAGGCGGAAGGCGGGATGATGAGCATCACCGGACCCGTGGAGGGTGCCCCTTCGCGCGCAGGCATCCCCATTATCGACATTACCTCCGGCATGTTTGCCGCCACGGCGATCCTGGCAGCCTTACGCGCCCGTGATATCACGGGCGAGGGACAGCTCGTAGATATATCCCTGTTCGATTCACATGTAGCGCTCCTGACCAATGTGGCATCCAATTACCTGGTAGGAGGAAATCCACCCCGGCGCCTGGGGAATGCGCATCCTAACCTGGTTCCTTATGATGCATTTACCGCTCGGGATGGCTGGTTCATTGTCGGCGTCGCCAATGAAAAGCAATGGAGCCTGTTGTGCGATGTTCTGGCTCGTCCCGACCTCAAAACAGACAGCCGTTTTGCCGCCAACCGCGACCGCGTGACGAACAGGGATGAGCTCAGTGCTGAGCTTAACCAGATCTTTTCCCAGCGGGATACGAACGATTGGCTGGCAGAGCTGACCAGGGCGGGATTGCCCTGTGGGCGCATTAATTCCATCCCGGAAGTCTTTTCCCATCCCCAGGCGCAGGCGCGTGAAATGACCCTGGAATCAGAGCACCCTACGGCCGGACCTGTGCAATTTCCGGGTTTCCCCTATAAATTTTCAGGGACGCCGGCAGATATCCTCAGACCACCGCCGATGCTGGGCGAGCACACCGAGGAGGTGCTGACGAGCCTATTGGGTTATTCACAGGCGGAAATGACTTCGTTACGTGAAAAAAAAGCAGTCTAGAATCAACACTGAAATTAGAAATAGATTTATCGCCAGATGGGGATTCGTTCCGGGATTCGGTCATCTCCCAGCATATGGCAAAATTCTCTAAACCGTTTATAAGCACCCTGCCATTTCAGATCGCTAAGCTTCTCTGTGAGAGGGACGTCCTCTCGAACTGTCGCGATTTTTTTGAAAAGCATCGCTTCATCCCGCTGCTCCGACAGGCTTTTCGCCAGGCTTGCGGCGCGTCCGGCGCTGAGGGAGCTCACCTGCCACTTTGACGGATCATCCGGGATCGACTCTATGTGAACGTAATGGGCCAGCACCGTTGAAGCAGATTTAGCACCCCAGCCGGGGATTCCCGGATAGCCGTCTGCAGAATCTCCCACGAGCGCCAGCCAATCGGGGATAGTTTGCGGAGGCACACCGAATTTCTCGATGACTCCCGCCTCGTCAATGACAATATCGCGCCGGCGATCCCAGCACACGACGCGGGTCCCATCTACCAGCTGCGCCAGGTCCTTATCTGGCGAGCAGATGAGGACCCGCTCCACAGCCTTGTTTTTCTTGAAACGTTTTGCAGCCGTGCCGAGCGCGTCATCCGCTTCGAACTCCACCATCGGCCAGACCACAGCACCCAGCGCAGAAACTGCCTCTTCTGCCAGAGGAAATTGGGCAAGAAGATCTGGATCCACGCCCTCGCTTGTTTTGTACCCCGTATACAGGTCATTGCGAAACGACTCGATCACATGATCGAACGCTACACCGACGTGCGTGACGCCGGGACTGGTCAGAAGCATGAGCAAGCTTCGTAACAGTCCAAGCGTCGCGCCCACCTCGCGTCCATCGGGTGCCTTTTTGGGAGGCGCGCCGAAATGGTTGCGAAATAACTCGTAGGTGCCATCAATCAAATGGATGTTCATTTATTGTCCCTTGACCTCTGCATCGAGAAATTCGTGGATCATCGGAACGAGCCAGTCCGCACGATCGACCATCCCCACGTGAGATGTGCCGGGTAATATGGCGAGCTGTGAATTCGGGAGTCCGGGTGGCATGTCGCCAAAGACTCCTCCGCCAAGCAGACGGAACATTTCGACCGCGTGCTCTGGACGGATGAGATCGGAGTCTCCGATCATCAGCAGTGTAGGTGCCTTGATCGCGCGGATCTGCTCCTCGGAAAAATCCTTGATCTGACGGTCCATCTCTGTCTTTTTCTGGAAGAGCCTGTTGAAATCCTCCGGACGAGGCGCGATGCGCACATACTCTTCATGCCACGGCGAACCATGCATCATTTCCGGTTTCATTTCGCCCAACCCCTCCATCAGCCCCGGGTGGATACCACTCAGTTTATAGCCAATCGACATCAGGACCAGTTTGCGCACCATGTGAGGATGCCGGGTGGCGAAATGCAGTGCCACGCTGCCTCCGTTGCTGTAGCCAAGGATATCCGCCTGTTCGATACCGAGTTCTGGAAGGGCGGCGGCAACATCATCTGCCATGCCTTCGACGGTCAACGGTCGATCGATATCTGCGGTGCGCCCGTGGCCTTGCAAGTCGAACCCGATAACCTGGCGGTGTTGCGCGAGTCCAGGAATCATGTGCCCAAACGAGCTGCCGATCGCCGAGAACGCGCCGTGTAGGAGCACCAGCCCCTGCCCCTGCCCGTGGATCTCGTAGTACATATCCAGTCCGTTTACAGGGACGTAACCTGATTTCGGTTGCGGATTGCTCATGAAGATTTCCTTATACTGGTTGACTTTTGCGTCGCATCTTTGAACGAAAGACCTCGTTCCGCCAGCGCCTGGCGGAGTTTCCCAATTGCATGGGGGCCCACGCCATGTAGCTGCTTGATCTGTGCCTCACTGAATCTAGTTAAGTGCTTTAGATTCTTAATCCCCGCGTTAGCAAGCGCGCGCTCTGCCGGCGCTCCCATTTTCTCCGGTAGGTCGCCTGTACGCTTCTTACCATCGAGTTTGAGAGTGCCAGAAGCATCGCGGTGAGGACCGGTTGTTTGCCGCACCCGGAACTCCGGTCCATGCTGAATGACATACGCCAGGGCCCGGGCGTGTCCCAAACCCAAGCCATAGTCTTCCTTGAGCCAGGCAATGATGTCCTTATATGTGGCGAGTTTTTTCTTTTTTGCCTCGGCGATGAACTGCTCCGGGGTTTTGCCTGTTTTTTCTTCGATATTGTCCAGATACGCTTGAAATGACATGGGTTCTCCAATCTGGCTGTGAATCAAATAGGATAAGAGGAGTGATACTCCGTCCTACTTTAGAATCCGAAATTTCAAGTGAGTTCGGCCGCTGGAAGTTCCATCACCTGGAATCTCTCCAGTATAGGCAGCTCATCGCCTGGGCCGTCGGATCGGCGGAGCCCACCCCCGATGAACACGGGCACGATATCCACGTGCAATTCATCAACCAGTCTTGCTTTGAAGCATTGCTGCGCCGTGCTGGCTGCATCGATGACATTCACGTTACTATGGTCCGCCGCAGCCTCTGCCTGGCGGACCGCGCTTTCGATACCGTCTGTTACAAAGGTAAAAGTCAGGTCGTCAGTTTCCCTGGGATGTGTTTGTGGAGATTCGTGCGTAAGAACGAAGATGGGGACCTGATATGCGTAGTTGCCTGCGAACCAGTCCGGATTTTCCGACATAGCATCGGAATTGCACCCCATGACGACTGCACCTGTATTCTCTATAGATTCCTTCCGGAGGCCGGTCTCTCGCCAATCAGTCAGCTCGGAATACAGCGCCTGCACGCTGTCCTCGCGATGGTTAATGTATCCATCCGGAGAAAGGGTCATACCTAAGATCACTTTTCCCATAAACACATCCTGTTGAGGTTTGCTCTAGTCATTGAGCGGGAGGGCACGGATCACGCGGACATCTACCGCTTCACTGATCCCTTTCAATTCCAGGGTGCGAGGTTCGAGAGTACTGACATCCATGCCGGCCGCTCGGAGAGCCTGCTCGCTGACGACGATCTCTCCGATCGCCGCCTGCGAAGCCAGCCGCGCCGCCAGGTTCACCTCCTCCCCAATGGCAGAGATCTCGGTCAATCCCTCCGCCGCGCCCACCGCACCGAAATAGGCGATCCCCGAGTGGACGCCAATGCCGACCGGTATCTTCTGCTGTTTCATGGCACGCAATAGCTTTTGCGCGACATCGACCGTCCGCCGCACGTAATCGGGTCCTGCAAACCCGGCGCCCCAGAACGCTGCAACGGAATCGCCTGCCAGCTTTTCCACCAGCCCATCTTCATCCACGATGATCCTGGTAGCTTCCCTGTAAAATCGACTGATTAGCTGGCTGAATTCTGTAGGACTCATTTTCTCCGAAAGGGCCGTCGAGCCGCGCACGTCGATAAACAGCATGGACATTGGCACTTCGGCTCCGCCAGGAAATTCGCGCGCCGCGATGTCACATAAGTTGCAGTAACGGGGATTCAATGCGGAGCGCTGCTTACGAAACAATACGCGCATCAGTGCGCCCCCTATGCCCTGGAAAGGTGCGTTACAGAACTTGCAGCGCGGATCACGGGGCAGGGCGCGCTGGAAATGACGCAGACGCTTATCTACTGCGAAGGCATTCGTGGTGAACCAGAACCACCACACATTCCCTACATCTACCGACTTTTTGTCCTTAATGTCCAAAGTATCTCACTATATTCTACGGGTTAAGCTAAGTATAGGGACAAAATGCGCCTTTGTCCACAATGCTCTTTCCCCTACCTGATCAGGTCGTGTTCAACCTGAGGGATCGCTGCTTCGACAGGTTCTACCCCCTGCTCATCCTCCTGGTATCTCCTGGACAACGCCCGGTAGGCATGGGAGCGCATCGCCAGCAGGGTGACAGCCAACCCGATCAACCCGGCGACCGTGAACAGCAGCGCCAGCCCGCGGTCTGTGCCTGTTCCGAACCAGGAACCAAGCAAGTCCACGCCTGCGCCGGTGGTCATATAAGGAATGAAGATCAGCTGCGCTATCGGCCCGATCAGGAAAGCCGTGATGGGCGAGGCAGCCTGCTCGACGCTTTGTGCAAAGCCAAACACCCGTCCCTGGCGTTCCGGCTCGACCACTTTCTGCAGAATCGTCTGCTCCGCGGCTTCGACTGCCGGGATCAAGCAAAGCCACACAAACATGCCCACTGCTAGAAGGACAATGGATGCCTGAAGCGTAAAGACCGAGCAGATGCTCCACATGACGATATTTGCCAGAAAGAGCGTGCGCAGGGGGCTCTTCCCCAATCCTTTTTTTGCGACGATCATCCCGCCAACGATGAAGCCGAGACTGAGGACGCCCCACAGAATACCCCAGGCCTGAACCGACACGAGCAGCAGTCCATAAGCATCCATAAGAGACATGAAGATGCCGCCCAGAAAATTATTGAAGGTATGAAAAAAGATCAGTCCGAAAAGACCGGGGACAAGCCGGACGGCACGGATCGTTCCGCGAATATCCACGCCTTCGTGCGCGTAATCGTGCTCGTGCTCAGGCTCTCCGTCGTGTGAGTGCCGAATCTTCTTCGGCAGATCGGGGATCGCCAGCATCGCCAGATGAATCATGACCAGCACGCTCGCCAGGACTGCGATTGCGATCACCCAGAACATGCCGAGATAGCCAACTGCCAATCCGCTGAATATCGAAGCGCCCAGGAATGCCACACCATTGGCAGTCCCGACCAGGCCATTGGCTTTATCTCTTTCGTCTTCAGGAATCAGAATCGTTACCAGGGTCGAGAGCGCAATGCCGCGCAGGTTGCCGCCCATCGCGCCCAGGAGTGCCAGAATGATGAACATCCACAGTCTACCGCTAGAGGCATCTGCGAATTCTTCATAAGGTGTGTTGATGAAAATAAAGCCGGCAATGGCATACAGTACAAGAGAAACGATGCTCGACAGGAGCATGACTCTTTTCTTCGGAAAGCGGTCGACTATCGACCCCAGGAGGAAACCTGAGAATGCGACCGTCAGGGTGAACACGCCTGCCATGATCGAGGTCGCGATGACAGACCTGGTTTCCAGATACACCCAGAACGTCACAGCAAACCAGACAAAGGTGTTGACAACAGAGGCAACCAGAGTGTTTACCAGAACAGCATGAAACGTTTTCATGATCTAAGGTCTCTCCATTTGTTTAGCGGTAAGAGCGATTACGTTCCAAACAAGTCAAGCCGCCAGTCATTGACCGTCATCGAGCGTCCGGGTGGGTACTCGACCCGGCGTTCTTCCATAAGCGTAAAACCGAGCTTACGGCAGATCGCATTCGAGGCGATATTCTCCACCGAGGGAAAAGCATGCATAAACTGGAATTTGGGCGCCTGGCGGGCATGTTCGATCGCGACTGCAGCGGCGCGAGTCGCGATACCCCGTCCCTGATGGGCAGGCAGCACCAGCCAACCCATTTCATAGACGGCTTGCTCTCTCCAGGTCTTCCTCCAGTAGCCGACACTGCCCGCACCCTGGCCATTCGGGCTCAGGACGATCTTGAACATACGGTCAGTATCAGACTCGTGCAAACGGAGATAACGCTGGTGGCGCCGGAGAATCTGTTCCTGACTCTCCGGGCCGCCAAGGTGCTCCATCATACGGGGATCGCCTAACAGCTTCTGGAGTAGAGGCAGATCGCCTTCGGACCAAGACCGCAGCAAAACGTCAGTCACTGGTGGATATCAGATCCCATCACGGGATTGCCAGAGCTGTACGAGATTGCCCTCCGGATCTTTTAGCGTGGCGATGGACATATCGCCGCCGTATTCGGTGGGTTGCTCGATGAATTCCACACCAGCTTCCTGCAAACGCTGCCAGTCGGCGATCAGGTCATCACTTTCGAAACCGACCATATGCCGCGCCGGATCGGAATTGCGTCCGTGCACTTCACTGTGCGTTCCGAGCCCCAACGTCGGCCAATTGGTCTCAGCCTCTCCCAGGACGACGAAGCCCTCCGACTCATGAACAACTTCAAGACCCAGAGTATCCCGGTAAAAAGGTAGCAGGTTATTCAGGTCTTCGCTCCAGATCGATGCTCCTGCAAATCTCTTGATCATGCTGATTCTCCTTTTGGACCTTTCTTAAGACTGCTTTTCTTATGTGGTTTGCGCTGCAGATTTTCCTTCACACGGTACTCCACGATCCTGCGGATCAATGGCAGCGGGAGCGGTTCATCGATCGGAAACTGCACCGAGCCTTTTGCCCTCTTATACCCGGAGAGCTCCTCCTTGAAGGCTTCCATGCCGCCCGGGGTGGGATAAAAGCCGATGTGGTTTGCAAAGGCGGCAAAGTGCACCAGGTTACCATTCAAAGTGAACGTCGGTATTTGATAATTGATCGTTTCGTCAGCCTCAGGCGCCGCCTCCCGGATGGTCTGCCTGAGCTGGTTCAAGATGTTCTGCACATCCTCCGGAAACACAGCGATATATTCTTCAATAGTCTTGAACGGCCTTCTTACAGTCATAGTCACCTCTATTAAGCATTCCGTACGGGAATATTCTGGTTAAGCCGGAAGAGGTTGGTCGGGTCGTAACGCATCTTGACTTCTACCAAACGGTCCCACGTAGATCCCGGATACGCAGCACGGATTCGCTCCGGGCCTTCATCGCCAAGAAAGTTGACGTACGCACCGTTATCACTCTGTTGCAATGCCGAAGCAACGTCCGCTACCCAGGCTCCATGCGTCGCTTTTTCCTCCGGCTTTTCGTAAAGAGCGGCGATGTTCACCATGATCTTCGAGCCGCGGTGGGCGAACGCGGTGGCACCGGCTGGCACGCGCGCCATCGCGCCACCCAACACGCGCAGCTGGGCAACAGACATGGCGGCTGTCGAGCTCTGCAGCTTTTGCACGATGGTTTCCGCAACCGAGCGATCGATACGGTCAACGAACATGGTATACGACGCTGCTACCGGGTGGTACTCCTCCGCGCTCTCCTCCGGCGGATAAATTTCATGGTAACTCATCGGTTTAAGCATATCGGCAAGAGGGGTAGCAAGCGCCCGGAAAGGCGCGAGGGCACGCTCCCCTGCTTCCGCTTCGCCCGCGTAGATAAGGAACGCCATAATGATCAGCTGGCCATGCACTTCTTCAGGAAGGAATGGCATGGGCGGCGCGAACATGACGTTGCCTATCCCCGATAGTTCTTCCGGCGCAGCCTTGGATTCGGCGATGAATCCGGCAATTGTTTCTGGAGTCGCAGGCAGGATCAGCATACCTCCTACTACGATCGGTACTTCGTGCAGCTGGAACTTGAAACGGGTGACAACGCCGAAATTGCCTCCACCACCGCGGATCGCCCAGAACAGATCCGGGTAAGCCTGCTCGTCCACGTGCAGGATCTGCCCATCGGCGGTCACCACTTCTGCAGCCAGCAGGCTATCAACGGTCAGACCGTACTTACGAACGAGGTACCCGACGCCTCCTCCGAGGGTGATACCGCCGATCCCCACGGATCCCGTATCCCCAAACCCGACGGCGAGCCCGTGCGCGGCGGTTGCCGTTGTGAATTCGCCGGCTGTCAGGCCAGCCTCAGCCCAGGCGGTACGAGAGCCCACATCGATCTGTAAGCCCTTCATGTTCGAGAGATCCAGCACGATGCCGTCCTCACAGACGCTGTGGCCGACGCTGCTATGACCGCCGCTGCGAATGGCAAGATCGAGACCGCTCTCACGTGCCTGATTGACCACTCGGACGACATCGCTCGCATTTGCCACCCGGATAATGACTGCCGGATGGCGGTCTACACCGCCGTAGAAGACAGTCCGCGCCCTGTCGTAATCGGGATCACCCGGCGCGATGACACGCTCCGGAAAGTCGCTGCGAAGTTGTGAAATCGAAATTGCCCTGGGGGAATTGGTTCTACTTACCATTAAATGCTCTCCTCTTTACTGTGGGTTTGCTTACTCTTACGTTGAGGTGTGTTCAGTCCTCCAGCCTGTGTGTTATCAATTGCTTGCTGACGTGGATGTTGGTCTATTTCAATGGTCTGTCGCTGGAACTCATGAAGCTATGCGCTACCCCGACAGGGACAATGACAATCTGCCCGTCGCGCGCTTCCAGTGTGGTAGAGCCAACCGTGAAGGTCGCCATGCCTTCCTGTATGATAATACTCTCTGCGTAGGGTGCCTGCGCAATAGTATCGTCCCGCCAGGCGGCATGTCAACCCGGAGCAATGAGACATTGGTCTCCCTGTGCCGGATGCCTTCAAATTCGAAGGTGTTCCCGTCGTAGAGCAGGTCATCGCTGTTCAAAACCCTGTGGCTCACCGGGTTATTTCCTCTCAGGTTGGTAGCGCAATAAAATGACCCCCGAGGGAAAGGATTTAGTCTCAATCAGTTTTAGAGGGAATGTAAAGCCGTCCGGGAAGACCCGCTTTCCGCTTCCAAGCACGATGGGAAAAACGAGCAGGGTGTATTCATCGATCAGACCCGCCTCCGCCAGCGTATGGACCAGCACACTGCTGCCATCCACGTAGATATTTTTTCCAGGTTGTGCCTTGAGCTTTTCTATCTCCTCGACCACATTGTGGCTGATCAAGGTGGAGTTCCGCCAGGCGTCAGCCGATTTCAGTGTGGTTGAGACGACGTATTTGCGCATGTGATTCATCACATCGCCAAACGGGTCGCCGGGTGGCATCGGCTCAAATGCGTGCGCGTGGATTTGCCACGTTTTGCGGCCTAAGAGAAAGGCGTCGCATTCGCGGATCTCCTCTGAAAAGTGCGTGCCGATATCGTCATGCCAGTACGGCCATGTCCAGCCGCCATGTTTAAATCCACCTTCTTTGTCCTCCTCAACACCCCCGGGCGCTTGCACCACCCCATCGAGCGAAACAAATTCAGAAACAACGATTTTTCGCATGGTAATCCTCACTGACTATTTCTTCTTACGGCCAGACGCGTTAAAAGCAACAGCCGCACGGACCAGGTCTTTCAGAGCCGCCTCGCTGATCTCCTCGCCTTCGGCGATATCGATGGCGCGAGTAGCCTTGGCATCCAACCCTGCATTGAACAGACCTCTGGGATCCTCGAGCGAAGCGCCCCTGAAAAAGTTAAGCTTGACATGATCCTTGAAGACTCCAGCGGCGACGACATTCCCTTTATATGACCACACCGGCGTGTCCCACTTCCACTCTTCGTTAAGCTCGGGGGCTGCTTCCAGGATCCACCTGCGCAATTGCGAGATTTTCTCGCCGCGCCAGTCACCCAGTTCCTGGATATAGCTGTCAATCTGGCGGGATACGGCTGCGCGATCTGGTGAGTCTGGCTTTTTCATATTGTCTCCTTGGGGCTGGTCTGTAGCTTGATCAAATCTATTAGGGCTTTCTCCAGGTCTTTCCGCTTCGCATGTATCTCACTTTCGTCCGCAAAATAAGCCATTCTCCGATGGTCATAATCCCCATCCAATAATTTGTTCCTGACTTTTGAGATCTGGGAGTTATGAAACACCAGGTGAATACGCCTCTTCTCCCAGAGGTTAAACGTAACCAGCGACTCACCTTTATAACTAAAGGAGGGTGCATTCCATTTGATCTGCTCGGCGATCTCCCGGTTCACGTTCTTGATGATGCCTCGCACCAGTTCCACTTCGGCTTTCAAGGGGTGGTCAAGCCTTGCCATAAAGTCGTTGACTTGATCCGTGCCCCCTGTGGGGAGCTTTGTCTTTGGCATTCTATCCCTCGTACGCCTGGCGTAAGCCCGCGATATCGATCTTTTGCATCTGGAGCATGGCTTGCATCACCCGCTGCGCCCTGGCAGGATCGGGATCATTCAGCAGTTCGCCTAAGACCGAGGGGATGATCTGCCATGACAGTCCATATTTGTCCTTCAGCCAGCCGCACATGCTCTCCTCACCGCCATCGGCGGTCAGCTTTGCCCAGAGCTCATCCACCTCTTCCTGGGTTTTGCAGTCGACGAAGAAGGATATAGCTTCATTGAACTTGAACTGCGGACCGGCGTTCAGCGCCATGAACTCCTGACCTTCAAGCTCGAAGGTCACAGACTGGGCGACGCCGTTGGGTCCCGGAGTCACGCCCAGCACTCTGGAATTTTTGAAAACCGAGACGTAGAAATTCATCGCCTGCTCAGCATGATTGTCGAACCACAGGAATGGGGTAATTTTTTTCATGTAGATTCTCCTTGATGATCAAATAACAAACTATTGGCAGTTTACAGGCAGCTGCCCCGCTCAGTGTGAGCTGTTTTTCTTCTTGAGACCCAGATAATAATCACGCTGTTTCGTATCCAGGTGCTCTGTGGCATAACGGAGGGTCGTACGCGGCATTGTGGCTGCATGCCTGTCCAGGAAGCCAAGGAGTTTTGGGGGATCCACGTCTCCGGCGGCGCGCAGCATCCAGCCGGTCGCCTTATGGATCAGGTCTTCCGGGTCCTCGATCAATACCTCGGCGATTTTGAAAGTATCCTCCACCTCTCTCTGCCGGATGAAGAAACCTGTGCTTACAATCGCCGTGCGGCGCTCGGGCATATTTTTAGAGCGTGCCAGCTTGTACAGAATCTTGCGAGACTTCTCGAACAGATATCCGCCAACCACATAAGGCGCGCTGCGATCCACCAGATCCCAGCTATTGATTCGGTCATGTCGCCGGATATAGAGATCGAAGAGCTCCTTGCGACGCCCCGGGGTTGTCTTCTTGCTGCGCGCCTGGAAGTCCATAATGCTGACCGCGCCGACCCGGGCTTCATGGATCGGACTTTCAAGCAGTTTCTCTATCTCCTCCAGCGGCATATGTACGAACCGCTTGGCAAGGGCAAAGACCTGTCCCATACGGACGCCCCAGACAACATCTTCTCCGTCAGCTGCCAGCGGGCTACGCTTTTCACTCGCTCGCCCAGAGCGGTGGCTTTCTAGCTGCCAAATAAATTCCAGTGCGTCCACAGCGGCTCACTTCAGACTTTCAGCGAGTTTGTCAAAGGACTCAGCCCAGCCCATCTGAGCGCCGTCGCGTACAGCGCCTGCAGGCAACCCACTATGTTCGAGCGTCATCCTGGTCCTGCCGCCCAGGTCTTCAAAGGTCACGGTCACCAGCATTTCGAGTGGGAAATCCGGGCTCATGCCATAATAGCTGGCAGGCACGACATTCCCCTTCTCGTCGGCAAAACAATCGGTGAACACAAGGCGCTCCAGAGGAACGATTTCAAGGAAAACGCCGGTCCCCCAGTACTCCTGCCCCTCCGATGAGCGCATGCAATTGAGATATGTGCCGCCCACGCGCAGATCCATCTCGCAGTGAGGACTGGTGTAATCTTTTGGTCCCCACCAGCGCTTGAAATGCTCGGGATCTGTCCACGCCTTCCAGACAAGCTCACGGGGCGCATCGAAGAGCCGCGTGATAACTATCCTGCCGCCTTGAGGCTTTTGCGCCGATTCCATTTCACCGATCATTCTTTCTCCTTGGCCTTCAGCTCTTTCAAATACCTGTCTAAGCGATCGAAACGAGCTTCCCATATCTGACGATATTGTTCCACCCAATCGGTAACTTCATCGAGTTTTTCCAACCGGACCTCACAATATCGCTCGCGGCCATGCTGGCGGACGATGACTAATCCGCATTCAGCCAGAATTTTGATATGCCGGGAGACAGCTGGGCGGCTGATGTCAAAATGCTCAGCAACGCGGTTGAGGCTCATCTTTTGATGGGCGAGCAAACCTATGATGGCTCTTCGGTTGGGGTCGGCAATTGCCTGGAAAACATCTCTTCTCATTCGAATTGTGTAACCATTAGGTTACAGTTCTCCGTATTGTAGAACATATGTTCTGTTTCGTCAAGAGTGCTGCTTAATCAGGTTTGAAAAACTCTGCCAGTATGGGCATAAGCGCTTCAGCCATGACCTCGTGGGTCTGCCCTTCCAATGTGCGGTGTTCAGCGTGCGGGATTGCTTTTGCAAGCGAGACGGCGGTCGTGTGCATAAACGGAAAACTTTCACTGCCGTTCATGACAAGCGCAGGTACAGTCAGGCGCGCCGCCCGTGCAGCGGGCACCGAGGCATCCTCCCCAAGGGAGGCAATATGGTCGTAGGCGAGGGTATGCCCGACCGCTTCCCACAGGGACCACATGGGACTCTGTTTTATTCCTTCCACATCCTCAGGAGATGCTCCGACCAGCCTCATGAAGAGCCCGACGGCATCGCCTTTGCGACCTTCTGCCAATAAATCTCTCAATTGATCTACATATTCCTTCCACGCCTTCCGGGCAGACGCATCGTCGTTATAAGGCGCCTCATACATGGCAAGCTTGTTCACCTTGCCCGGCAGCGCCAGGGCGGCTTCCAGAGCAAGCGCTGCGCCGGAAGAAATCCCGTACAGGGCTGCAGAGCCGCCTGCTGCGTCGATGAGAGATTCGATGTCTTCGATCTCACGCTCGAGCGCATAGGGCAGAGTATCAGTGCTGTCGCCACGCCCACGGCGATCGTAGTGGATCACACTGAAGTGCGGTGCCAGCAGCTCTGCGAGTTGTAGCATGCCCTGGTCAAATGCCCGATATTGCAGAGCACCGTCCACCAGGATGACCGCAGGGCCCGAGCCGGATTGCTCGAAGGCAATTATGGTTCCATCTTTCGAGGTGACTTTTCTCACATCTATTCTCCTATCCTACATATTTCCGAGGATCTCATCGAGTCGCTCATACCCTTCTACAACTCCGGTTTCCATACCCGCCTGGACCATTCCATCGCGGTCCGCTACCGACCGGTAAACGGATTGGGCTGTTAGTCTTGTCCTGTCATTGGGAAGGTCTTCAAACATGAGCGTCTCAAGCACGACATGTCCATTGTCGGGAAGTCCCTCAAACTCGAACGTCTGGATGATTCGTCCCGGTGAAACTTCATGGAACACGCCATGGAACCCATATTCGTTACCATCTTTATCTTTTTGAACAAATCGCCAACCTCCCCCGCTAACAGGTTCAAACTGCTCGAGGGTTGTCGTAAGGCCGCGCGGCCCGAGCCATTGCACAAAAATAGTTGGATCCGTATGTGCCTTGAAAACAAGCGCACGCGGCGCATCAAACTCTCGCGTCACGAAGAGCTCCTGCTTTCCCGGCTCTGCGGTGATGGTTGTCTTATTCTTCGCCATTGTTTTCTCCTTTCAGTTAACTTTTACTGAGACCGCTTGATACCCACCGCCACCGGGGTATACCCAGCCGCCGGTCAACGTATTTCCGTCTTCGCTGAACGTTCCTTTGTAATACGCAGGAGATCCTTTTTCTCCACCCCAAATCATGAGTGTATCTCCTTCGATCTCGTAGACATAATCAAGCGTCATGCCATCCAGGAAGCTATAGAAGCGGGATTTGATCTCTGTGCTGGGTTCCGCTCCAAATGTGAATTCGTGTCCAATGATCTCAATGCCTCTAATAGGGTTTCCATACTGCATCATATCGACGTGTTGGATGAGGAAGAAGCCGTCCTCAGCCCACTCATAGGTAATTTCTCCCTCTACCTCTCCGGATTGTTTCCACTTGCCAATCAGTCTGTCCAGGCTTTGGAGGTCTGGATTGGGTTTAGGTTGTTCATTCATCGCGTTTCTCCTTTGACTTTAAAGTCTCTAAAGCTTCGTCCAGCCGCTCATAGCGCTCATTCCAGTAACGCTCGAACGGTGCGACCCAGTCGTAAATCGGCTTGAGCCGCTCAGCGTTCACCCGATATAGGCGCTGGCGACCAGCCCGCCTCTCGCTCACTAATCCCACTTCCTTCAACACCCCAAGATGCTTCGACACCATCGGCTGGTTCCATCCGAGGCGTTCGACAAGCTCATTGACAGACAGCTCCTGTGTTCCAAGCACTTCCAGAACCTGCCGCCGCTTGGGTTCCGCAACAGCGTTGAAAGGGTCGTAAGTGGTCGGTGTGCGTGCCATAATTCCATTATATTCCTATATAGGAATATGTCAAGCCAAAATTATAGTACCTTTTTCCTAATTTGATCAAAATGTGTGGATGTAATTATGTCAAATCGATGGAAGCAGCCATCGTGCTCAGGAACCCTGCCAGAGCATCCGCCCCGGAGGTATGTCCCACAGCAAGGATTTTGTCCGCTGCACTCTGGGTGGATTCCGCATCAGAAGATAGCAGCGCGTCGAAAAACCTATGCCACAGGTTCCCTGCTTCTCCCCTTCCTGCGGATCTCAACCATGCCGCCGACAGGGACGTGGTCAATGGCGCAGCACTGCTGGCGGTCTCCTGGAGGAGGACACCAGCAACTTCCGCCGGATGAGTGATCCACGTTGCATACATGGCCCCCATCAGAACATCATCGCCAGCCGGTGTAAGGCCAAATCCTAAGCCGGCAAGCTGTGCGGCGAATTTTCGTGCGGAAGGAAGATCCGCCTGAGCGAGAGCAGCGGAGAAAGCAGAAAGTAGAGACTGGAGATCAGTACTTTTTGCCAAGCTCGTAATGAAAGATTCAACCTGGTGATCGGTAGCTCGTAATTGGCTTACTCGTTTGAAGAGATGATCCCTTTCAGAATGTAATCTTTCCCACTTGGGACGCGGGTCCCAGGATCTCGTGTTTGCCATGTTGATGTTGAGAATGCCCAGAGCCAATTGATCGGAAAAAGTAACAATCGGCGTTTCAGTATCGATAGCGTTACAGAAACAAACCTCATCCGCGAGGACGAGATTAAACGGCCCGTTCCCAATCTGGGGCGTCACGATGGATAGAACATCCCTGCGCTCATTGATCAAGTTACAGACATGATCGAAGATGTGCAAGATGCGCGGCTGATGGGAACTCGTTAGCCACTCCTTTACAGCCGGAGCACATGATATCGCGTTAATGGATCGCATGCTGCTCCCTCACTGTCCGGCAGGTAAAGTCTTCCAGAGATCCCGGCTCGCGTTTCAGTAGCCAGCGCAGCATGTTGGGATTTCCCGACAACCCCCAGTGATCATAATACTCAAACATCCTCACCAGATTTTCCCGCACGTACTCACTCAGACCTATCCCTCGCCGTGCCCAGTTGAGAAGATCTTCTTGCTCTGCATGTACCTCGCGATCCAGCACACGGCTCAAAACCTCCGCAACCTGCACATGTGTCGTGGGAAGGGTGCCGGAAAGCTCATAGATGGCGTTGATGTGATCTGGCTCTGTGAAGACAATTCTCGCAGCCTCGGCGATGTCCTCTAGGTCTACGAAGCTGAATTTTGCACGGACCGAATATGGAACGCGTAAAACACCTTCTTTGACAATGGTCTTCCAGCCCGCGAGCAAATTCTGCATGTACGGGGCCGGTTGCAGGATGGTGAAAGGTAGATGCGACTCGAAGATCATCTCTTCCACGCGCAGCTTTTGCCAGTGATGATGCATCTTCTCCGTCTGCGGATGGAGGACGGAGTGATAAACGAAATGCTCTACGCCTGCCTTGCAGGCTTCCGCGACGACCAAATTACCAATTGCAGCTTCGTCTGGACTCATGTTAGGACATAGATGATAGACCGCCCTCACACCCGCCATGGCTGAGCGGACAGCAGCTTCCTCGCGCATATCGCCAACAATAATTTTCTCTGCACCCAGGGATTTCGCCAATGGAACATATTCTTCACGACGGACCAGCGCGCAAACGGTCTCGGTCTTCGAGAGTACCTTGATGAGAGCTCGACCTGTTTTGCCGCCGGCGCCTGTAGTGAGAATCATAATCTTGTATATAATCAATTATACAAAATTGGCGCAGGTCAATGAAAATATTCCTGGAAAGGAGCCTCTTGATGGGTGAAAACATTCTTATAAAACTATTTGAGCACAACAATTGGGCGAACTTGCAGATTATTCAGGCTTGCGCCGCCCTGAGTGACGAACAGCTCGATGCGGAGCCGCAATCCCCCACGCAGGGGAGCATTCGGAGCACCCTGGAACATCTTGTGACATCGCAGCGCGGATACCTGGCGCTCCTCACACTTCCGGTTGAAGCAAGACCCACAACTCCTCTCGTCCTGGAGGAACTGGAGGAGTCTGCGCGCACGAGCGGAGACGGATTACTGGCATTGCTGCGCGGACAACTCAATTTCCCGACCGATCGCCTCCGCACAAGGAACGGCCACTACGTAGAGCCTTGGGTTGTGGTGCTTCAGATCATTAACCATGCGACCGAACACCGCGAGCAGATCAAAAGCATGCTCTCCACTTTGGGAGTGACACCTCCGGATATTGATGGATGGGACTATGGTCTATCGACGAATGCACTGATCCCGATATCAACGTGAACGCGGCCAACGTTCCGGGAAGAATATCAACCGAAGCTGAATTTAATTAGCAAGGCGATATGCAGTCAACACCTTACATCATTAAACCGGTTGGATATGTTCGCTCCACACTGAGGCAGTTGGAGGATGCGCCTATGCAGGGAGACGAAGGAGCTCCGGATGCCTGGCTCGAGCTCACGGCACGAACAGCACCCGCACTGATGGGAATCAGGGCTGGGGATGAACTCATCGTGCTCACGTGGCTTCATCTGGCTGACCGTGATGTATTGCAAGTGCATCCGCGCGGAGATCTCAACCGACCCCTAACAGGCGTTTTCGCCACAAGGTCACCGGACCGCCCGAATCCCATTGGACTGCATCGCGTGTTCGTACTGGAGGTTGTCGAGGGAAAGTTACGTGTTGCACCACTGGAAGCTATAGATGGCACACCTATCGTCGACATAAAGCCTGTACTTGCTGCCTCAGCTTCGGAGCGGTGACTCTCGATTCCATTATTTCTTATTCACCAACTCCCACAACCGGTTCGAATTCAGAGGAATTTCCAGGATCTCAAAATCGACATCGTGTAGGGCGTCTTCCAACGCCTGTGCAAACAACGGTCCCACCGGGATAGCGCCCGCCTCTCCCGCGCCTTTCACACCCATCGGGTTGAGAGGCGAAGGAGTTTCGGCGTGCTCCGTCTCGATGCGCGGCACATCCAGGCTGGTGGGCAGGTGGTAATCCATGAAGGTGCCATTCAGCAGTTGCCCATTTTCGTCGTAGACAAGGCGCTCGTAAAAGGCATTGCCGATGCCTTGCGCCACGCCGCCGTGGATCTGGCCATCGAGGATTAATGGGTTGATCACCTTACCGCAGTCATGCGCGACGAGGTATTTCTGAATATGGATTTGTAACGTCTCACGATCGACCTCGACGATCATAGCATGGATGCCAGCCGCTGTGGCGCCGCGTTCGGGACCAAAATAGTTGGTCGCCTCCAGTCCCGGCTCGGTGCCAGGCTTGACTGCGCCCCGCGTCGGGTTGGCTTTGCCCGCCAGCTCCCCTAGCGATATGGTCTTTTGGGGCACACCTTTGACACGCACCTGACCGTCCACGAGCTCAAGGTCTTCTTCGGCAGCCTCGAAAAATTCAGATGCCAGGCGCAGAATTTTCGTGCGCACCACTTTCGCGGCTTCGTTGATCGCATTGCCTGCCACGACTGCGCCGCGGCTGGCGAACGTGCCCGCCCCCCAGTAGAACTGGTCGGTATCGCCGGTGACGACGTCGATCTGATCCACGCTCACGCCTAGCTGCTCCGCCACGATCTGGGCGTAGCTTGTGTAATGACCCTGGCCTTGCGTGCCCACACCCGTGACCACCGAGACACGCCCGCTGCCCATCACCTGCACCTTTGCGCCTTCGTAGGGTCCGATGCCCGTTCCCTCGACATATGCCACAATTCCGATGCCAACATGCTTCCCTTCGGCTCGCAATTTTGGCTGGATCTCCTGGATGAACTCGTGATAGCCGATTCGCTCGAGCGCGTGGTCGAGCAGCGGCTCGTAGTCGCCGCTGTCGTATACGAGCGGGACAAAATCCTGGTAGATGATTTCATTGTTGTAGGGAAATTTATCCGGAGGGATAAAGTTACGCCGGCGGATCTCAGCGCGGTCGATACCAAGCTCTTTTGCGGCGAAGTCCAGCATGCGCTCGATAACGAACACGCCATGCTGCCGTCCCGCCCCGCGATAAGGAGTGACGATCGTCTTGTTGGTAAACACCGCGGTGAACTCGCTGTAGTAGTTCTGGATATCGTACAGTCCAAGCACGTTGGCCTGCGCGTTGAGTGGCACGGTCAAACCGTAAGGGGCATAGGCGCCTGTGTCATGCAGGAAGACATCGTGGACGCCCAGGATTCGACCGTCTCGGTCGAATGCGACTTCGGCATTGTGGAGCTGTCCACGCTCGTGGGTGGTGGCGACGAAATTCTCGGCGCGATCCTCGATCCACTTGATGGGCCGGTTCAGACGCATCGCTGCCCAGGGAACGAGCACTTCCTCCTGGTAGAACATCATGATCTTGGGACCAAACCCACCACCAATGAACGGCGCAATGACGCGCACATTCCGCTCCGAAAGCCCCAGCATGTTCGCCAGACCATTGCGGATCACGACCGGCGCCTGCGTGGTATCCCAGACGGTCAATCGCCCTGAGCGTCGATCCCACTCCGCGACGATGCCGCGGTTTTCGATGGCGGCTGCACAGCCATGCTCGTAGCTGAAACGGCGCTTGATGACCAGCGCGGCATCTTTCTTCGCCAGCTCGTAGTTGCCCTTTGTCTGCGCCACATGCGCGGCGATGTTGGACCCGATCTCTTCGTGGATGATCGGACTATCTGATGCAAGTGCCTTCTGCATGTCCACGACGGCTTCCAGAGGCTCGTAATCGACCTGGATGTCGGCCAGCGCGTCTTCGGCAATGTAACGGCTCTCCGCCAGCACCATGACGACAGGCTCCCCTGCAAACTTGACTTTATCTTTCGCCAGCGGGACCTGTGTCTTCTCATTAAAGGTAATGTCCTTAACAGGTGGAGGGGAAACGAGTAATGGACCCGGCTTCCAGTAATCGCCAAGATCATGCGCAGTGAAAATGGCAATCACGCCCGCGCGCTGCCGGGC